>JBHICC010000008.1:0-70303 GCA_046759385.1 Acidiferrobacterales bacterium
GGTCATTTGCGAGCTCACAAAACGCCTGGGCGCGACACACCCGGGGTTCGAAATGACCGCGTGGGAGCTCATCGACGAGACCCTCAAGCGCTCCGGTTGGCCCAATGCCGAGACCATGTACCGGAATCATTGGCACGATTGCGCCCTGGATTTCGAATCCGCCCATTTCCTGAACGGTTTCGAGACGCCAGACAAGCGTTTTCATTTCAAACCCGACTGGGCACGTGTGGGGAAAGACCACACGGTAATGCCATCCTTACCCGATCACGTTTTGAGCATCGATGAATCTAATGAGGAACATCCATTTCGTCTCGTCGCGGCGCCCGCACGCAACTATTTGAACACAACCTTCACGGAAACGCCGACGTCTATCCGATATGAGGACCAGCCTACGGTTCTGGTCCATCCTCGCGATTGTGAAACCCTGGGCATCAGCGCGGGCGATCGCGTGCGACTCGGTAATCGCCTTGCAACGGTCGTGGTGCACGCTGAACCCTTCGACGGTGTTCAACCGGGCGTCGTCGTAGTGGAAAGCGTTTGGCCCAATCGCGCGTTCGAGGAAGGTATCGGCATCAATGCCCTGGTGAGCGCCGATCCAGGACCGCCTGACGGCGGTGCCGTTTTTCATGACACCGCTATTTGGATTCGCCCGGCGTAACTGCAGGCCAGATGCCGAAGCCAGTCATGACTGAACGTTCTGAATTGCAAGCCAATACTCGACCTGCCGAGCGTGTGGATCTGTCAATACCCATCGCGCAGGCCGAAACAGAGACGGAAAAAACAGAGCTTACAGCCCGGTGGATATTGGAAGAATTTGGCGCCTATTATTTTCAGTCACGGCGCATTCCTCAACTCGCCCAAGACGCATTCGAAAAACGGGAGCCGAAGACATCGCTGGCACTAAGCAAGAAAAGGCTTTCGATGTACAGCGAAAGCATTAGCGAACTCGCTCCCCGACTTAACGATGTGTTTCCTGATTTGGCCGAAACCGAATCCCTTTGGGAAAACGTGGAAACACAGTACTTGCCCCTCATTGAAGGTAGGTACGAAGCCGATCTCGCTTTTGCTTACATTCATTCGGTAAGACGGAAGATCTTTCAAGATGAGTGGAAACCGGTGGAGTATTCTTTCAGTGAAGGTCTAGCAACGCGGGCTGACATCAGTCCGGTTGTCTACCGTACCTTCCCCGGAGGCGCTCGAGTCTCCGCGCAGACGATCGCTGAAATTCTGAAAATCCCCGGGTTTTCAACTCCTTATAGGGCCTTGGCCGAGGATGCAGCTCTGGTTGCGGAACGAGTCAATCACGATCTCGCTTTTGATGGCCGACAACCGCGTCGGATCGAAGAGATCGACATCATCGATGCAGGCTTCTATCGAAACCGGGGCGCTTACCTCGTAGGACGGCTTGTTTTGGACGACGCGTCCGAAGTTCCCCTTATTATCGCGCTACTTAACGAGGAACACGGCATTTACGTCGATGCGGTCTTGAATTCGGAGAAAGACACGCACAACCTTTTTAGCTCAACGCTGGCGAACTTTCATGTAACCAATGAGCACTATCATGAGCTAGCCGCTTTTCTCCATACCATCATGCCTCTAAGGCCCTTAGGCCTTCATTACTCAACCATCGGTTTTAATCATGTTGGGAAGGTTGCCGTGATGAATGAGTTAAAAAGCGAACTCGCGGCTAAAGGGGAGGTATTCAAGACGGCTATCGGCTTTCCAGGGACCGTTACGATTGGTTTTGCCGCCCCATCTTCTTCTTACAATCTCAAAGTAATTCGCGACAAACCGACATCGCAATACAAATGGGGAAAATTTCAAGGTCTTGCCGCGGTTCTGCACAAGTACAAGAGAGTACATGAAATCAATCGCGCCGGGAGCATGCTAGACAATATCATCTATTACAATCTCAAGCTTGATAAAGCGGCTTTCGACCCATCTTTGTTGGAAGAGCTCTTACAACAGGCAGAGCAGAGCGTTTCATTGGAGGGCGGGAGTGTCATTTTCAAACATCTTATTGTCCAGCGCAGAATCATCCCCCTGCCTGTATTCTTGGAGACAGCATCGCCTGACGATGCGACGAGGGCGATTGCCAATTTGGGTTACAGCATCAAGAACAATATGGCAGCTAACATCTGCAACAAGGATCTCGATGCCAGAAACTATGGCGTAAGTAGGTTCCTGCGCGTCTATTTATTTGATTACGATGCCTTGGAACCGTTGATGGAAGTTAGGATCCGAAGCAATCAGGACAGAATCGACGGCGAAGAGGATCCGCCAGACTGGTATTTTGAAGAGGGTGTCGTGTTGCTCCCGGAGGAGATTGAGGGCGGGTTGGGGATTACCGATAGATCTTTGCGGAAGCTTTTTCGGGAAATGCACGCGGATCTACTGACCACAAGCTATTGGGAAGGTATCCAGGATGCACTCAGGGAGGGGAAAGTGCCGCGTTTACACGTTTACCCCGAAGAGCGAAGGCTCAAACAAGGCGTGCGCCGGAAGCATGCGATCTCGAGCGCTTAGTGTCGTGATGTTTATTCTAAGGCGAGACCGGTCGACATTTGCCGTATTGAATTCCGTCGCGGCCGTTATCGTCGATGAACTTCAAGCTAGGAAAAAGCTGAAAGCTGGACTGCGAAGCGAAGTGGTAGTATTTCTTGATGAGAACCAGCTCATTACGGACGACCCGGTCCATTCTTTGCCGATCGCACGTGATCTCCCCTGCGCTGGCTGAAAAACCACAGCGAGATATAAACACCCCGGCCGAGGTTTCCTCTAGCTGTGCCGAGAACTGTCCCGATTCTACTTGCTCAGGACTGTATGACCGACCGAAGGTAGCCTTCGCCGTAACCGTACAGTCGTACTCTCTGGCTATAGACTGCGGTGGCAATAGTAGTACGGCGATTACGAAAAGAAGACCTAGATAATACCTTGGCATTTTCCCGGCCCTGGGATGCTTCGATTGGCTCCCTGTCTAAGAACTTAGACCCTAAGGGGACGCCGTGCCAGCGTTTTTCGGGATAGTTACTGGCGCCAAAACGGCTTGCGTCCCTCGCGCTCGGCTTCGGCGCGGCTAATCCCGACGTCTTTCAACAGGCGATCATCGAGCTCGCTCAGGGCATGGCGTTGCCGCGCGCGCTCCTGCCAGCAGAAGAAGGTCTTCGCGGTGCGCGACAGCGCCAAACGCGGTGCGTTCCAGAACGACCTGACCGCAGGGCCGGTGGCGCGGGATGTGAAACTGAGCCAGGTACTGAACTCCATTTTGCCCTCCTAAATGGACGCGATTTGATGTCGGCAAGTATAGGGATTTCCTTCAATGAATGTTTCGGTTATCATCGAATTATGGATGCAGCCCCTAACATAGCGGCCATCGGTGCATTGATTGGTGATTCGACGCGCGCAGTGATGTTAACTACGCTGCTCGATGGTAGAGCACTGACGGCCAGCGAACTCGCGCGATCAGCCGGTGTTACCCCGCAGACGGCCAGCACTCACCTATCAAAGCTGGTCAGTGCGCGTCTTCTGTCACTTGAGTCCCAAGGCCGGCATCGGTACTACCAATTGGCGACACCGCAAGTTGCGCAAGCGCTTGAGTCGCTCATGAATCTATCGACGCAACGCCAGTCGCGGCCAGGCGTGCGGCCTTTGTGCGATGATCCGTTGCGTGAAGCGCGCACGTGCTACGATCATCTCGCAGGTCGCGTGGGCGTGAGTATTACGGATGCCCTGCTCAAGAAGCGCTATTTAATGGCTAAACGAAACGACTTCGAGGTGACTGCGTCAGGCGCGCACTTTTTGACGGAACTCGGTATCGATTTGAAAGCGGTGCGCAGAGAGCGTCGTGCTTTCGCACGTAAATGTTTGGACTGGAGCGAGCGCCGTCATCATATTGCAGGCGCACTCGGTGCAGCGCTTACAGAGCGTCTGGTGAAGCTAAAGTGGTTGCGTCAGGTGCCCAACAGCCGGGTTGTTACCGTGACCACCAGCGGCAAAAGAAGCTTGCAGGTCTTGCTTGGACTATCGACCTAGGCTTTTCCTATAAAAGCGAACGCCCCGAAGGCGGTCTCTCCTCCACCCACCGGGATGACCCTGCGTACCACTCCGACCAACTCCAGGGCGTTCTGTTTCTTTGACTTGTGTCTACCGACGCGTTCCCATTTTTACTAAACCGTAACTGCTGCAGGATCGACCGTCCCCCGCTTCGCTGTCGAACTTGCTTTACCATACTGAAACGCCCGGGCAAGCCGGGCGTTTCTCTATTCAGCCCGTAGGCTTCAGATTTCTGTCAGTGATTTGACCGGGTTTTCAAGGTTGTCTTTGTATCGGGCTTCGGCAAAGTTGTAGAGCGCTCGCAGGAAGCGCATGGTGCGGGTAGCGTAGGCTTTGCCGCGCTCTTCATTCAGTTCTTCGTAGCGTTTGGCCACCATCCGTGCGGAAATATCTTGAAGCGATGCATCCTGCCAGTCTTCGAAGGCCGTTGCCATTATTCTGGCATAATCGTCAGCGGTGCGGCTTTTGATCCCACGCTCCACCAAGTAATCGGCGAATGTCTCTTTCAATGTATCGCTTGTTGCTCCGGGAACGGCCGATTCGGAATCCAGATCTGGTGGCGGGCTTCGGTCGAAGCGCTTCTTAGCGGGGGGATCCCAGGGAATCGTCTCGGGCTCTGACGCCGCGCCGGCGGTGAAAACATTGGACGATACGGTTTGCTCGTCCAGTTCCCAGCCATTCGCCTCTAGCTTGTCCAACAGCTCGGCGCTTTCGCCATTCGTCAAGCTATGCAACTCCTCAGCAAGTGTGTTGAACGCGGTGATCTTTCCACGTTGGTGGTAGATCTGCAGCAGCTTAATCTTTATCTCGTGGCGGGAAGGATTGCTGGCAATGGCCTCTTTTAGTGTTCCCTCCGCATGGTCATAACGACCACATGCAAGGTAAACATCGGCCTCGGCGATCGGGTCCAAGGCATCGGACGCGACCGTGGCAACACCGCCGTCGACGAGGTCACTGCGGCGGCGAGCTAAGCCGCTGCGTCTTTCAAACGGAACCGGAACATGCTGCTTTCTGCGCTCACGGCGCTCACGCCTGTCTCCCTCGCGGCGGAGGTCGGACGCCGTGCGTCTTTCCTCACGGCGTCGGGATTTACCCGCTCGCCGGTCGCGCCCTTGTGTCTGGGTCTGTGTTGTCGCTCGCGTAGTGGTAACTGCAGTCGTCGTGGTTGTGGGGATAGTCGTATTGCTTTCGGGCGCGACGTACGTTTCGCGCCGCCGGAATTTGACCGCGAATAGAACTAGCCCGCCAGCGAATATAAGGAAGAAGGCGCTTAGGGAGGCAAAGAGCAGCATTGCGCCCTGTGGGTTTTGACGGACAATTTCGGTTAGCTGACGCATCATATCCTGTTCGCCTTGGGGTGCCGGTGACGTTGCCCGCTGCGCGATGTTAGCAGCTGTATCGGTCTTTGATCGGGTGGCTGTGCGGCGCTCCGAACGTACTGGTGAGGCGTCCCGGATTGTAGGTTTAGACTCGGGAGCCGCTACTTCCGATTCGCTGGTAGGCGCTTCGGATTGTTTTTGTGTGGGCGTTTGTTTTGGTGTGTTTGCCCCCATATTGGCAGCGCGGCCGTCATCACCGGCCACCGTTTGTTTCCCTTGCTTGCTAGCGTGTTGTTCGGCCCGTTTCTGCCCAGGCGCATTGATCCCCGTGATCGCGTGCGGTAGCCACGCGGCAGTCGCAAAGTGATGCGGCTCGAGCTTCGTCGGCGTCGGCGTTTGTTTTGCTGTTGACACTGGCGTCGGGGTTGCGGGTTGCTGGGGCAGCCGTATGGGTTTGGTGTCGCGGTGCGCAACCGGCGTAGTTTCGGATTTCGCGACTGGAATAGCCTTGGGTTTGGCGACTACAGCCTCTTCGCTGGGCACCTCTTCCGCAGTGGTCTCGGCCACATCGGTCGGATCGAGAAGAGCCGCGTATTCTCGGACCACACGACCCCCTGACCATGTTGCCTCTAACACGAACTGAAGAAACGGTTCCCCGAGCGGTTGCTCGGAACGCAGTTGTAGGAGATATTGCTCCCCGGCCCGTTTTACCACGGTTACTTTTATTTTGGAGACCAGCGGTTTTAGCTCGATCCCGGCGTCAGCAAAGTCTTGCGGTGGGGCAATCCGGGCGACGAGGCTGTTGACCTCTTCTTCCGTAGCCGAGGCGAGCCCAATCTCGGCGTCCAGGGGCGCGTTGATGCCGGAATAGACGTGCAGCGTCCCAAGGTCGAGTGCAAAGGCGGTAACAGGCACAAGCGCCGTCAGAATGCTTGTGGCGAGGAATTTCGCCAGATACCGCGTCAGGTTTTTTCCTCGAAACATTGGCTTTTCCGATGCCGTTTCCCGCTGACTCACAAAGTTTTTCTGATTAATCAAATAGTTACGGCTTAGTGCCGCTCATTGTCAGGCCACCGACTAGCGGGCGTTGCCTGACAGGGCCATTGGCCGCGATTCGGCTCGATAGAGCCGACCCCAAGACCAATGCAAGGACTGTGCCGTGTGAGAAGGGGCTATTCTGGCGAGGCGTTAGGCCGCGAGGCGCAGGATGTTGCCCGCGAAACGTCCCAAGAGGGCACAGAGACGTCCTCAAGTCCCGGGTATAAGCGCATCCGAGCGGACCCTCTTAGCTAATCTGTGCGATCACCAAGCCAATACACAAGGTAAATCCCGTAATAGGCACCCACAAGGGGTAGACACCTACACCTTCCGGTGGCGCCCCCCGCAATTTCAGTCGCCAGAGGGAGAGATTGACCAATGCGAACACGATTAGGGTGATGAAGCTCGTGGCCTGCGCGAGTGCAACGAGCGGCAACCATAGTGCGAGTATCAACACCATAACCGTAATCACTAATGTTGCACGAACGGGTGTCCGCGTGTGCGGATTGACGCGGGCAAACACGCTAGGGGCGATACGTTGCTGACTCATTCCGTACGTGACTCGGGACGCCATGATGATCTGAATCAGCGCGCCATTGAGAACTGCAATCAGGCTGATCACGGATTGGCTGATGCCCCACGCCGCTAATGACCAGAGTGCGATAACCACTGTGCCGATTACCAGCCAATCAGGCATGGACAAGAAGAGCTTGAGGTATCCGACGAAGCCGTTAGCGAGCGTCGCCGCGGAAGCGGTACCGATCAAAACCACGGCCCAGCCAACCAAACCCGACAGCCACGGTTGATGAAACACCTCTTCCACGTAAACGGCCTCGCCTGCACTTCGGGGATGACGTGCGCATAGTTCTGCGTAGGAGAAGGCGGTAAATGCGGCGACCACAGCCGCCGACAAGAAGGCGACCGGCGCGAACAGCGCGGCTCGAGCGGCAACCTCACCGATCAGCACATAGATCCCAGCACTGATGATCGTACCGAGCCCATAAAGGTGATCAGCGGCAGGGACAGACTTCGCTTGAGCTGTACTTGTTCGAACAAGTTTCCTCGATTTGCCGCGAGATACCATCGCCGCGGTTGTGTAATCGAATGCTGCCGCTCCGGTCTTTTGGGTCTTTCGGAAACGACTAATTAACTAGGATAGTGAATTGCTGCAGGCACCGCTCTACGGTGACCCAGAACCGCATCGCTCACGTCACTGACCTGAGTCTTAATCAGGCCCGAATAGCGCGTCGCCTTGCTCGTCGATGATTTTCTGGGCTTTGAGGATGGAGTAGCTAACGGCCTGCTCCCTTACACTAGAGGTGTCCGCTCTGATGAAGCGTTGCGACTTGCGAACACCATCGATCTCCTTGGAGATAATTCCCTCGGTGGTCCATCCAGCCTGGCCCTCTTGCGGGGTCGGTACAATGGTGTACCCGTTATAAAGTACCGGCTCCTGGTTCGCCGCCGCATCGCCGTGCCCTTTCCCGAACGCAAGCTTACGCAAAAACTTGAGCATCGTTTGGCCCCAACGCCTGTTGTTACAGAATCAGTTGATCACATCATGATGGTTGCCCGCAATGACTACAGCAACAGTGGTGCAAAGGACGAAGCGTGGCGAGCGGCAAGCACGCGTGCGTCCGGATGCCGCTACCGCCCATCGTCTTTCGATTCCGTATTGAGAATCAAGCGCTTAATATTTATTACTGCGTCCTTAAGTGCGCTTGCGTGAGGCCACCGATTGGATAAAACGACAGGGAGTGTCTGCTGGCGACTGCTGGCTGTCTTGATTTGCTTGCTCGTACTCGGCGCTTGCGAGGACGACGACGAATCGAGGGTGGGTATGCTGTCTGTCGGTCAGACGACTCACCCTATCGGCACCGGCACCGCGGTGCTCACCTGGACTCCCCCAAGCACGAACACCGACGGTTCTCCGCTTTCACTCATGGGCTTTGTCGTTTACCATGGCGCGTCGCCGAACGCGCTCAGCGCGGTGCGCATGGTCGGCGCTCTCGATACCACCGCAGTAGTCGAGCAGCTTCCAGCAGGAACCCACTATTTCGCGATCACGGCGGTTAGTGTCAGCGGCGCCGAAAGCGCATTTTCCAACATCGAGCGCAAGATTATCAGCTAAGATTACCCGCGTTTTAGAGCCGAAACCTCTAGGGCTCCCCGACTATCTGCCACTTGCCTGCTCAAGGTCGCCCATTAGCGTCGTGCCCAGGGATGGGTTATACTGCCGCTCCTTATAGGTTAATAATATCGGTAAATTCGAAAGTCCCTCCCAAAGGTTCGTTCTCATTTCCTTTTAATCTGCACTCTACCAATTGGTTCTGAGGCACTAATTAATTCCGAGGATCTCCACTCATGCGTACTGGAACTGTAAAGTGGTTCAACGAAAGCAAAGGTTATGGATTCATCACTCCACAGGATGGCGGGAAAGATGTGTTCGTACATCATTCCGGCATTGCCGGCACGGGCTTCAAGTCCCTGGCCGAGGGCCAACAGGTGACGTTCGACGTGAAGGAAGGGCCAAAAGGCCCACAGGCGGTTGACGTCACCGTCAAGCGTTAGTACGACTGGGGTCAAGCATGGCTCGCGACCGGCAGGCGAAGTTCGCCGAGCCGCCGCTCTTGCATTCCGTCTTAACGACCCTTGGACTTATTAAATGAGTATTGGACAAGGCGCACCTCGCTACCTACGGGGAAGCTTCCAGCAAACGTGCGGTTTTTGCGGGTGCGTATTTCGGGTCGACGTACCAGGACAGCTAGGCCGGGAAGGGCCCGAAAACTACTCATGCCCTGAGTGCCGCAAGCAATTCCCAGTGAAGGCATGTGATCCCCCGACAACCACCCTTATATCTAAGCGTACTGACGGCCGCAGGAAAATGTGTCCGAACGACTAGGTCCTGAACCCAACTCGTTCTGTCCGCGTGCTAATCTCGGCGAACATTCGTAACAGCGGAATTTCCCAACTGATCCATGGCGTCTTTTTTCGGCAACGGCCGAGGCGCTGGCGCATCGAGATAGCAGCTTGGCGCGCTGCGCCGTCGTCGTCCTAGCCTACAGCTGGCACCATTGGCGCATCTAGACAACCCAGATGCGCAGTGACCTTCAGAGGCAACAGAGCTAAGGCGGCTTATAGGCGGGCCCGCGGCGACTATGGCGTCGTCGCGAGTGGGAAACTCAGGAAGATCCTGATCGAAGCCGCCAACGATTCCTTCTGCGCTCACCCGGAGATCAATGAGGAACGCGTTGCGGCGTTCGTAGTTAGCGCCTGGTGTCAGTTCTGGACCGCCAACGCATGGGAAGTCCCCGGTGTTGGCGCCGCTGAGATGTGGCATCGGCTCCACCGCGTCCCGAAGATAGCGGCTCGAAAGCACCAACGTGGCGAACTCACGCGGACGGATTACCTGCTGGTGATGGTAGCCGTTAGCGACGCGGTCGACGCTTTTCACTCGCGTGCTCAGTCCTCCTTGGATTTTGCGCACATAGCCCTTGTGGTGGAAGCGGATTGAGAACGGTGTAAGCAAACGTTTATATGAACAGCTATGGCAGAACCGAATTACGATCATATCGTCGACTTACTTTCCGATTGGGTAGCCCATGAAGGAGTCGCGGTTTTTATCCACTATTGGGATAGTGGCGACAACGGCATTGGGGCAGGCAATGAGACTATCTTCCAGTGGCGTGGTCTTTATTGGGGGATGACCAGTGATCTCGGTTTGAATGGCCCTTATCGTTCTTTGAGGGAAGCTTTAGAACAGAACGCTCTTCTGGACGTTACTGACGCGACCGAATCGATAACCTGCAATGAAGTTTCTACAGACGATCTCCTCGAACGACTTGTGATCGTTTCAGCTAAACCGGGCCAAAGGGTTCAAATCAACGGCGGTGCGTTTCAGGTCACTGACGGCAAGCTTCGAGCATTGGCGTAGGTCTTTCACACCCATAAAACGGTGTTCATTTAGGACGAACAAGATGTCGAATCTTTCCGAAAGTCACATACTCACCGCCTCCTAAGCGCCCAATCGGGTTGATCCGCTCAGCGTGTATCTTAAGCCGGCCTTTCGCATCGCGACTGCAAACACCGTCATCCACATAGATGTGCTTCACGCGGCCGAGAATTAGTGCTTGCGGTATACCACCTATTTCGTTTAGCTGATACAGCTCGCACGCATACGCGACACGGCAATCCTTGAGCCGGGGGAGCTGTGAGCCAGGAAACGGTGTAAGTGTAAGCCCGAGCTGCTCGATTTCCGACACTTCAGCAGGCAGCGTGGCGGAGCTTTCATTGAGCGCGTCTAATAACTCCAAATGTGCAATGTGTACAACAAAGTCGCGACGCATCTCTATATTCACGCGTGTGTCTTTGAAGGTGCCATCGGGTTTCTTGCCCACTGAGATCATTATCAATGGCGGATCGCTGCAGACCGCGTTGAAGTAGGAAAAAGGAGCCAGGTTATAGCCGCCGCCGCTGTTCTGCGAGAGCACCCAGGCTACCGGACGAGGTATGGTCGTCTGAATCAGGTTGAAATAGATCTGAGTCGTCGAGAGCTTGCTTAAATCGATGTACATCGCTGGTCAACGGCAAGCATCGAACCGCTCAGACATCAAGGCGTGATGAGAAAGAGGCATTCAGGGGCGTTGAATTGTGCCGCCCCCGGGCATTCCGCCACCAGGCCCACCGAGCCCGCCGCCGCCGGGTTCGGGGATGACGATCGAAGAGGAGGCTTCGCGACGAAGTTCCTGGATTTCTTTGACGGCGCGAGCGACAGCTTCCTTGGCGGCATCGGAAAAATTCGCTACCGCCTCCTCCATCGATCTTGCGTCGATCTCGAAGGACAGTGGCACCGCACCGACTGCGGTAAGAAGCTGCGCTTGGCCTACATAGACCGTCTTTCGCTTGCTGTCCACAGAGCCGTCGCGTTTGACGGGCGTTAGCTGGCGGATCGTTCCCACCCGGCGGTCAGTAAAGACCTCCTCACGGTACAGATCCGCGGCATTCATCTGCGGTGTTGCAGTCTTGTCGTCGGACGCCATGATTACATTTGCCTCGCTGTTTACTAAAACTTAGACGCTAACGGGAACGGGTACCAGATATGGGGTGCTTGCTGAGTGTCCATCATGCGAACCCGGACGGGTTCCATTCGTCCATCATCTTCCGGCGGGCGGCGTCCAGGCGCTCGGACATCAGTGCTGCGAAACGTTTTAGCAACTCGTAGCCGAACTTCGGGTGTTGCTCGCATTGCTCCAGGATGGCGCGGCCGTTAAACTCTAGCACGACCGAGTCTTCTTCCGCCCTAGCCTGAAAGTTCCAACGATAAGGCGGTATTAGCCACGACCACCCGAGTACCTCACCTTCACCCAAGTTCTGAATCTCAATCGGTGGACCCATCAGCGCCGGAATCTGCACGGAGACACGACCTTCACGGAGCAGATAGAATTTTTCGGCAGGTTCGCCCTGCCGAAACAAAGCCGCCCCTTTCTGCATGCGCAGTTCCTTCGCGCACTGCGCCAGGAATTTCGTGAATTCCTCGTTCAGGCCAGAAAAGAACTCGTGGCCGGACAGATAATCGTGGATCGACTCGTTACTCACGCGTTATCTCCTGGATGGTCGTGCTTGACGGTTGGCCCGGATTATACGCAAGCGGACGTGTTAGCGCTCGCGCTGAGGTAATCTGCCGACAGTTCACAGCAACATCACGGGGCCAAGCAAGGGGCGATGAGACTAAGTCAAACGGTTTCCCAACTACGCAAGAGTGGCCGACTTCCGATTCGGGAGCCTAGAAGCTAGCGAACGTAGGGGCGAGGGTTTTGATTTTTCGTTCCGTCGTGAGTAACCACTTGCGGATGCGATTGGCGTCACCATACTTGCTGAGCCGACCCCAAGAGTTGAGTAGGATAATGGCGAGCGGCCGGTTCGCTATCCTTGTACGCATTAGCAGGCAACGCCCAGCCGCGGCAGTGAACCCAGTCTTGCTCAACACGACGTCCCATGAGTTTTTATGCACAAGTGCGTTCGTGTTGCGAAACACGATGACTCTGTCTACGCCCCAGTCGTCGACAAGAAATTCGCGCCGCGTGGAAAAATGATGAATCAGCGGATACTCGCGCGTGGCTGCAATAAGCTTCGCGAGATCGCGCGCAGTCGACACGTTGTCATAGCTCAAACCGGTGGGCTCGACAAATCGTGTGTAGATCATCCCGAGCTCCCATGCCCTCCTGTTCATGGCAGCAATGATAGCGTCCTCACCACCGGGATAAGTGCGAGCCAGTGCGGCCGCTGCGCGATTATCGGACGCCGCCAGCGCGACGAGCAGCATGTCGTAGCGCGTCAGCACGGTTCCAATTCTGAGTCTGGACCTGCTACCTCTAAGATAATCTCGATCATCCCAGCTAATGTCGATCAACTCGTCGAACGGCAGATCCGCCTCGATGATGACAAGCGCGGTCATAAGCTTCGTGAGCGAGGCGATCGAACGCTGTTCGTCGCTGTTGCGGTCGAGAAGGATTACGCCTTCGCGCTCGTCCACAACCAGCGCTACCGAGGAACGTAGAAAAAGCTGGTGCGGTTTACCTTGGCGGACAATCTGCGAAGCTGGCACGAGCGTTGTGGACGCCTCGTAGCCATCGGAATCGGGACCTTGCTGGAGGACGGCTATGGCTAGCTGGGCAAAGCCCATAGCGATGAGCGCGACCGTTATCACCACCCCATGTGGTTTTCGTTGTTGTTCTGGCTGCATTCCATCAGTCGTCGGTTCTTTCTATCCTGAATCTTAGTCAGAACAGCGCGACAGATCAAAGAATGTCGGCATGTTTCTTACCCCGGTGGTCACCGGCGTCGGCTACAAATCGGATAAAGGCGAACATCGCGGTCCATTTGCGTACCCGATTGCCCCACTTTCTTTTCGCAGAAAATGAAGGTTGCCCAGATGCCAATCGCGTATAATCTTGTCGTCTCATAGGAAGGGTTAATGCTAGTGATCGAAGTGTCGAAGGTCAGTCATATTGGCATCAGGGTGACGAACCTAGAACGGTCGCTTGCGTTTTATCGCCGCCTCGGGTTCGAGTTGGTGGCGCAGGGCGAGGACCACTACGTCGCCATTCTAAAGAACAAACATCGCATCGAGATTAATCTCATTGTCAATGCCAGCGACAACAATAGTGGCGAGAACATTCTGATGGATGTTAGCCCGAAATACCCAGGCTACACGCACGTTGCCCTCGCGGTTTCATCGATCGACGAAACCATCAGGCTCCTTGGGGAAAACGATATTGACATCACGGGTGGGCCAGCGAAGCTCGGGAACGGCGTGTCGCTCTTCATCCGCGACCCGGACTGCAATGTCATCGAGTTGCGGGAAAGCCATTCGCCGTAGTTGTTTGCCTGACACCAGCTCGCAGGTGGCGTGCGCAGGGTGTTGTCAACCAGGGGGCGCGGTTAAGAAAGCCTTGAGTACGGTCCTGATTCGTTCCCTGGCAAATTCGTTGTCCGGCGCTTGCTCAAGATCTTCTCGCAGGAATACCTGGCGTTCAAATCGCTCTCCGGTTTGGGCGACCAATGTGTAGGTATCGCCGCCGCCGTGCGTCACTTCTTCAGCAGGATCGGATAACCAATGAATCCCATCGAACTGTTTATTGGTTCTCGAGGCGATCTCCTCAGCCATGTTGATGACTATGCGGGCGCCATCCGCGCGGAGCTGCCAGCTGAGACTATGACCGTTGCGAGCAGGAGTACCCTTCTGCGGCCACTTTCCAGCGGCAGTCCTTCGCCGGCGGTGCATGCCCCACATCGCCTCCTGGCCCGGCTTCACGCCTATCCTTTCAGATCTTCGCTTACTATCCCTGTTCATCGCTATGGTCTCATCTAGAAGAAATCCCGTTCACTAATAGCACAGGCAAAACAACATCGCACTACCGTTCGTGATCAAAAGCGCTGGCCACCCGACGGCTGGCACAGTGTCGGCTTCGCCGCGAGGCCGGTGCCGCCCGATGGTCGAAGCTGTTACTTCAGATAGGTCTGCGGCTGTGTCTGCCCGTTCGACCAGTAATAAGAACCGTCGCCACCGTGATCAGACCCACCATACCTACTGCCCAAAACAGCAGTGCTGGATTGGCATTATCGAGCAAATAGCCAAAAGCGATCGGTGCAGCGATCCCACCGATGTTATAGCCCGTCGACACGAAGCCGAACACCTTGCCTATTTCTCCGATAGGCGTGACCGCACGGATCATCATATCGCGCGACGGGGCGACGATGCCGTTCAGAAAACCGATAACAAGGAACATGAGCGCAATCGCCTTGAACGGCAATGCGACCGCCGCGATGATAAAGACCGCGACGGCCATAGCGACCAAGCAAAGCGCAACGATCAGATCATGTCGGGCCTTGCGGTCAGCGATCCATCCACCGATCAATACCCCCACGGGAGATGCAAAAAGGTAGGCGCTCAACACCGCGCCTGCTTCCGCTAGCGGCGCGTTGTAGATCAAATTAAGGGCCGACACGCTAAAGCTGGTGAGGCCGTGATTAGAAACTGACAGGCCGGTGAAGAACAGTAGGCCCATGAGGATCGGAAGACTGAAAAGAAGCCGGAACCCGCCGCGCGTTTGGTTTTCGGTCGATGGCGCTTCCGCACGCCACGTGTCGGTGGCATCGAGCAATGCGTCGGAATTAAACGCGAGCAAAACAGCCATAGCGCCGCCACCTAGTGCGCAAAGGATCAATGCCGTACGCCAGTCGGTGAAGGTGATGAGAAAAATCATCGTCACTGGAGCCACCGCCGCACCAAGATATCCGGCGAACGTGTGGATGGAAAACGCTCTGCCCATGCGTGCCTTGTCGATGGATGCGGTGAGGATAGCGTAGTTGGCAGGGTGATAGACGGCGTTGGCAAGACCGCCGAGGACCATCAACGCAAGCAATGCACCATAAAAGGGAAACACGCCGATCAAACCAAACGCCAATGATTCCAGAATCAGTCCCGCTATAAGGATGCTGCGAGCACCGTACCGGTCGACGAGAAATCCCACTGGTGCCTGGGTTAAACCGGTCGTCACACTAAACGTAGCGATGGCAAACCCGAGTTCGGTAAACCCAACAGCGTAGACCTCACGCAACATGGGGAACAGCGGCGGCAGCAATAACAAATAGAAGTGGCTAACAAAATGGGCCGTACTAATAAGGCTGACGACCTTTGCACTGCGTATCGGTCTGTGAACGCTTGTTTCTACATCCATCCTTTATTCATTGCGGCGTGGTGATGCAGCAGAGGGTACCAGTTACTTTTGACTCGTGCGACGGCGCTAGTGCTCAGCGCGCCATAGCTTTCTGATTAGGCAGTCGTTATACTGGGATTATTGCAGATTATAACCGCTGATTATTTCGGAAACGTCGTCAAGGTCTTCCCGTTATTTCACCCTTACTAGTATGCACGCGTACAATTCACTTATCGCATACGCCAGAGAGATCATGACATGCAAGTAAATAAAGACAAGGTTGTCACCATTGATTACACACTTGAGGATAACAACGGAACCGTGATTGATAGCTCAGAGGGCGGTGACCCGTTTTCTTATATTCATGGTATCGGTGCTGCGATTCCAGGGCTCGAAGCCGCGTTGGAAGGCAAATCGATCGGTGAGGAGTTGGCTGTATCCCTGACACCTGGTCAGGCATATGGTGAGCGAGATGAGTCTCTTGTTCAGGTGATAGCCAAAGACCGGTTTGAAGCTGAAGGGGAGCTCGAAGTGGGCATGCAGTTTCGGGCGAGTACGAATGCGGGTGAGACGCGAGTCGTGACCATTACGAAGATCGACGATGACGACGTCACCGTCGACGGTAATCATCCGTTGGCGGGAGTAACGCTCAACTTTGCCGTCGCTGTGCGGGGTGTGCGCGATGCGACTGAGGAAGAGCTGGCGCACGGCCATGTGCATGGGCCCGAAGGCCCGCAGCACTGAAAGAGTTCTGAATACCTCGAAGCGTAGTAGTGTGCGAATCGTCGCGGTGGCGCGCGAATTCATTGATACGACCGTCGACGCGATCGTCGAGGAGGAAGATACTTCACTTACGCTAAGTGCCGAACCCAGAGTGAAGCAGGTTGGCGAGCCACACGAGAAGCTGATCCAACAAGCGCTTGACTCTCAACCCAAGGCACTAGGCTCGGTGGTGGTGAAAGACGATTCGCCAATCCGCTTTCTCGCCATTATCCATGACTTGGGGCAAGAACCTTCCTGGAGTGAAGCGTGGATTGCCACTGCTCTTCGTAATGTCCTACGTGAAGCCGAAAGGCGAGCGCTTCGCTCGATTGCACTACCCGCCCTCGGCAGCGTGCATGGTCGGTTCGACGAGCGCCGGTTTGCAGTATTGCTCAAGGATTCCCTAGCGCAAGGCAAGATTGCGCATCTGCAAACCCTATGGCTAATCGTGTCTGATCACGCTGGCCGAGACGTGTTCGAAGAACTGGGCATAGTCACGTCAGACTACTTGTGAATCGCACTATTAACACCTTAAGGAAATGACGGCGCCGAATGGCTGTCGGGCTCCCGGGTGGCACTTTTCCCACCTCCTAACGTGTTGTTTTCTTGCCACAATCATACTCGCCTGTGAGCCCATGGCATGCGAATTGCACTACACTTTAAGCAATTAGCTAAATAGAGGTGCCTCGATATGAAGAGCGTCCTTGTCCGGGACGATACGCGGAGGCCCAAGGAATCCACGGTGGTCGAAAGGCCGACGGGGACTTTCAAGGACCGTGCCCCGGCCGACCTTACCGAAGACAACAGCGCCGCTTCGCTTTCCGCACCGGCGACAGCCGACGCGGTCGAGCCCACCCCAAGCGTCGCCCAGCGCGTAGCCCAGTTATTCTTTGACCCGGCGAGAGCGGCCGACCAAGACCCTTATCGCTATGTCCTGGTTTTGCGGTTTGTGCTGCTCAATCTGGTAGCGTTTGCACTACTTGGCGCAGCTTATATGCAGGGCTTGGTCGACATCGTGATCGCTGCCGACCGCACTTATCTTTCAGTGCTAATCTTTCTCGTCTTCCTAGTCGGACTTGGAATCAGTGCACGGAAGGTTTGGCAAACGAGCGCCGAGCTCAATCACGCGCGCGAATTTAAGACAGGCCCGGGATCTGTCGTTGCCGAAGATCTTGCGCGTCAGGTCGGCCAAGATCTTGAAAACCGACCAAAAGTCTCCGGCGGGGTGCGCTTGAAACTATCGCACCGCATCGCCATCGTGCGTCACATCGCGAACAGCTTAGTGCTGCTCGGCCTGATTGGTACCGTGCTCGGTTTCATCATTGCACTCTCTGGCGTGGATCCCGAGAACGCTACCGACATCAGCTCTATCTCGCCCATGGTGTCAACGCTGATCAGCGGGATGTCGACCGCGTTGTATACCACCCTGGTCGGCGCCGTGCTCAATGTTTGGTTGATGGCAAATCACCAGCTGCTGGCAGGCGGCACGGTTAAACTGATCGCCGCGCTGATCGATTTGTCAGAGGAAAATGCGCGAGATTGATCTCTTTGATGACGAAAGCGGCGCCACGGTGTTCCGCGATGTCATCATGCTCGCTTTGGCTGGCTTCGTCATGCTGGTGCTTTTGCTTTTGCCCCATCTAAACCCACCCGGCGTTGCCGAAGACACAGTGCGCAGTCCTGGAAATGTAATCGTTGAACTGCGTTGGCCTGACGACTTCGATGCTGATGTGGATCTATGGGTGCAGGCGCCAGGTGATGTGCCAGTAGGTTACTCGAACAAAGGTGGAGCAGTGTTCAATCTTTTGCGTGATGACTTGGGCTACACTGCAGACCTAACCGGCCTGAACTACGAATTCACTTACAGTCGAGGTGTACCGTCGGGCGAATACACGGTGAACGTGCATCTTTACCAGAACCAGGAGCAGAAATACCCTGTCCCCGCGACCATTGTGGTCAGCGTTAAGGCGTCAGTGGAAGCGTCTGCGCAGCAGATTTTGTCAACGAAACTGGACCTTAAGCGGGAAGGCCAAGAAGTCACCGCCTTTCGTTTCAAGCTCAACGACAAAGGACGGTTAGTCAAAGACAGCGTCCACAATCTTCCGCGGCCGATACGCTCGGCGCACGTATTATGAGTCAGGTACTCTATACGTTCGGTGCCTCGGCGATAGTGGCAGCGGTCCTCGCCGCCATCACCATCTGGTCGCCGAGAGCATTACGGACCAAGCTCGCGGCTTTGGCCGTCGCCGCGGTGTTCCTGCCGACTATATACGTCAGTTTGATTGAACTCTTGAGTCAGCCAAAACCCATCGGTCTCGAGTGGCGGCGGATTGAAGTAAATGAGGCGACCGTACTCAGCTCGAGCCTGGATGAAGGCAAAGCGATTTACTTATGGCTTGCAGTGCCGGGGGTCGTCGAACCGCGTGCCTATGCCCTTCCTTGGGATCGAAAGCTTGCGCAGAATCTCCACCGGGCGCAGCAGGACGCAGAGGGCAACGGGACGCCAGTCCGTATCAAGTTTCCCTTTGCGAAAAGCGAGGCCGATAGGCGCATGTTTTACGCGGTGCCGCAACCGAAGCGGCCGCCAAAGGCCGTTCCGGCCAACACAGCTATCTTCTACCAGCCTGAACTGCGGCGTTAATCACCCGTCTTTCCGCAGCTGCCAGTTCGCTCCGGAAGCCTCCGGGCGCACTTCGCCCGATGGGGCGGTTTGTCCTCTGCCGCGCATGTGAACATAACTTGTATACGCTAACGAGGCTGTGTGGTCATGACCTATTCGGATTCAGAGTTGAATCGTGCCGTATTACAGGAAATCATCAATAGCCATCGCTTCTTCGAAGCGTGGTTTTCGGGCCAATGCGAAGGCGGCGACGCCTATTTCAGTAAACATCTATTGAGTCGGATCGCGCCGGATTTCCACATCGTCATGCCCGGTGGGAAACTAATGAGTGGCAAGAGCTTGCTTGGGGATATACGCAAGGCCTACGGCACCAATCCGCAGTTCAAGATCGAAATCCGCAACGTCGTCGGGCGACGTCTCGACAAGATTGGCGTGTTGATGCTGGCAACCTATGAGGAGTGGCAGAAAAACGCGCTCAATTCGAAGCCAGCCAACAATGCGCGTTTGTCGAGCGCCCTTTTCAGACGAGACCCTAGCGTGCCAAACGGCTTTCTATGGGTGCACGTACACGAGACCTGGTTGCCGGAGGCCGTCGTTTCGGTCGACCGGTTCGATTTTTGACGACAACATTGATTCGCCATCAGTGCAGGATCATCGAGGAATTGACCGCATAGCCAATGCAGATAGCCGGACGGCAATTATCTATCGCTGCAAATCGAGAAATACGGACGTCGAAGAACCCTATAATCTGTAGCGTTTCAACGTGATCGAACGAGTGTCGAAACTTTTTACAATTCCTACGCGGGAACAACCTCCACTTCTACTCGTCAAACACTTAAAATAGCGGCAATGAATGCCGCATACAGATTGTGGAGCATTCTGTTTAACCACCCAATCAGGAGGAGAACCCCGATGAAGGATGCGCATGGGGTGGTAGTACCACTGGCATTCATCGGAGGCTGTACATGAAACCGTTAATTATTCCTACACTCGTTGGAGGACTTGTCATAAGTCTCGGCATTAACCTGCTCCAGTACCAGAAGACGCAACAGTTGGAGCGGCAGGTCCATCAGAGCGAGTATGACGTGCGCTCTGCTCACCATTTGATGGATGTGGAAGAAGAATACCTGCAGATGATGATTGGGCAGGTAAGGAACGTTGCCGGCATCGAGAATGAGTTCAAAGCGCGGCATTATGCGCAGACGTACATCGATGCTGCGAACGAATATCATCTTGACGCACGTCTGCTGCTGTTCTTGGCTTTAGTGGAAAGCAGCTTCGACGCGCATGCGAAGTCGCATAAAGGCGCACTTGGCATGATGCAGGTCATGCCCAAAGTCTGGCTGGAGAACATCGACTTTATCGCGGATGATAAGGACCTGATGGATCCCTACTTGAACATCCATGCGGGTGCTCATGTCTTGAGGCACTACCTCGATCGCGCAGATGGCAATGTAAAGCTTGCGTTGCTTATGTACAACAGAGGTGAGGGCACCGTGAATAAGGAGATCCTGAAGGGGCTCGACCCCAGCAACGGCTTCGCCCGTAAGATCTTGCATGGCCGGGCACTCCCCGCCAAGTTGGACAGGAAGCGAGGTCGCAACGCCGCCCGGATCGCGTTTGCGCAATAGCACGTCGGGCGCTCCCAGTGCCCGATCTCGCTTCGCGCCACCTGGTTACAGCTCGCCGGTGAGGGCGCGACCGTTCGCATTTCTCTGCCGTCGCAGTCGCGTACTAGTATCGCATCGACACGGGAAGTCTATAATTTACTTAGCGAGCGGATAATGCTTCGGTAGGAGTTTGGCACGGAGCGTGCATACTTTTTTGGCCAAGGACGCAGCAGCGAGGCCAACAATCGCTCATGGACAGTGTCTTCAAACGGCGTGGTTTTCTCCCCGAGTCGGATCCCCTCGGCGCCTTCCCCACCGACTCGGAATTCTCGATTCTCGACGAGCTCGGGCGCGATTTACCCAGTCTGCTTTACGACCCGGGCTTTCGGCAGTATGCGCGCGAGCTGGAAATCCCGCGGTGGCCGGAATCGCGGAATAAACCGGGTGATTTGCAGGAACTGCGTCTGTACTACGTGCGCGTTGGCTTTCTCGCCTCGGCCTATATCAACCAGGTTGGCCAGCCAGTGGCCACATTGTTGCCACGCAATATCGCGGTGCCATTGTGTCGGGCGTGTCGGCTATTGGGCCGCCCGCCGATCCTAGGCTACGACGGTTATGCACTATACAACTGGAAGCGTTTCAGAGCGCACGACCCAATCACGCTTGGCAATATCGATACCATCCAGAACTTTGTTCACCAATACGATGAGCATTGGTTCATCCTCGTGCACATCGAGATTGAAGCGATCGGAGCGACAGTCTTGCGGGCTATTGCCCGTGCGGCCGATGCTGTCGGGAACGAAGATTCAGAAGCGATAAATAGCTGCCTGTCCGAAATCGAATATGCGGTCCGCCAAAAGGCCAACGTGCTCCGGCGTATACCAGAGCACATGGATCATGCGCTTTACTATAAAACCTTCCGACCTTACATTCGTTTCTTCGAAAACGTTCTGTACGAAGGTGTCGATCACGAACCCGTCAGCTTTCGCGGCGAGACCGGTGCACAGAGCAGCCTAATGCCGGCACTTGTCGCATTCTTGAAGATTCCACATCGGCCGTCGGTATTGACGAATCATCTTGCTGACATGTCCAACTATATGCCGCCCGCCCACCGAGCGTTAATCGAGGAGATCCAAGGAATGTCATCCGTGCGTGATCTTGCCGGCGCAGACGCTTTCAACGGATTGCTCGACGCGGTCGCGAGCTTTCGGGAAATACACTACGGGTGGGCGCAGCAATACATTAACCGCTGGGCCGACGATCCTCGAGGCACCGGTGGCACACCGTACATGCGGTGGCTTCGCCAATTGATCGACGAGACGCGCGGTTGGCAGGTCCCATCCGGCAAATCGACTGCCGCTTAGTTTTCATCCATGCAGTTCAAGGACATCGCCGTCAGTGACGAGGTGGTCCCGTCCAACCTGTTGACCGTCGAACTCCGCGCCGCCCCATAACCGTGCGTACCGAAGCGACTCGCCGAGCTCCTTATGCACGAGCATTGCCACCTCGTGTACCGTTTGCCCGCGGCGGACGGTGAAGGGTTTGTCCTTATCCGGCGGTCGCCCGGGCGCCTTGGTGTAAACCCGTACAATTCCGAGTCGGTGAAACAGCCACGGGGCGATCTCATCTAATCCGGCGCCGTTCGTGGCCGAAACCGCGATGACCGGATAACGCAAACCGGCGAGTTCCTGGAACACCTTAAGCTCCTCGTGCAAGCGAGGGATCTGATCGACTTTGGTCGCGATCATCAAGGTGGGCAAGCGAATGGCGAACGGGTCCGGAAGCTCGTCGTTTCCAGCAGCGACTGACGTCTTTCCCCAATAGTCGGTCAGGGTCACACGCTTTGGCGCGAGCATTTCGTGGACTGCGTTGACTTGGTCGACGCAGTCCGGGTCGCTGAGATCGACAACCAGCAAACATGCATCGGCCGGTTGTAGGGCATTGGGGAGCCACGGCACCGGGTGCTCAGGGGACACCGGTGGTAGGTCCACGAGCTGAAAATGGATGTCTTCATGCGGCAGCATGCCCGGCTGCGGAAACTGTGTCGTGAACGGATAGGGACCGGCCTGCGCGTGAGAGCCGGTCAGCCTCTCGTGTAAGGTCGATTTCCCCGAGTTAGGTGGACCGATAAGGGCAATCTGCGCCGCGCCTTCCGGGCGGATGACAGTGGGCGGTCCTCCGCGCGCACCTCCTTTTTTTGGACCCGCCAATTCCTCGGTGAGCTGTTTGATGCGTGTCTTGATATCCGCCTGCAGGTGCTCAGTTCCCTTGTGCTTTGGTATCGTGCGCAGCATTTCGCGTAAGCAAGTCAGCCGCTCCTTAGCGTCGCGCGCGCGTCTGAACGAGGCTTCCGCCGCTTTATATTCCGGTGTCAGGTTGGCTGGCATGGCATCGGCTCGCTGTCAGCGCTCTCTCGGCAAGGTGGGACGAAAACGGACGTGCCTTTGGATGTACGCCGCGCCCATTGCATCATAATATATTGCTGCGACTTGATCAGTATCGCTTGGAGCACAGCAATCATGTCAGCAGAGCTGGTTTGTTGGAAGTGCGGTGCATCAACAGACGATTGGCCTTTACCTTTGTCCCGGCGAGCCGAATGTCCAGAGTGCGAGGCGGAGCTGCACGTGTGCAAGATGTGTCAGTTCTACGACCCGCGGGTCAGCGATCAGTGCACCGAGGACCGGGCCGAGGAAGTTAGGGAGAAAGAACGCGCCAATTTTTGCGATTATTTTAAGCCGAAGCCGAATGCCTATGTGCAGCGGGATGATTCCAAGGCCCAGGCGGCGAAGGCTGAGCTGGATGGCCTGTTCGACGCCGGCTCGCAAAACACCGACACAAGCCCGCAAGACGATCAGGCTCGCCAGGAGTTGGAGCAACTTTTTAGGTCAGGCAAAAAAAAGAAAGACTAGCCATCATTTGGGAGCACGCAATGAGAACGATTTTGATTTCTATCCTGCTAATAACCTGCACAGTTGCCTATGCCGGGCGGGATTCCTATCGTTGTGAGATAAAAACGGCTCAATCGTTAGGTAAAGCAGGCACTGTCATACCTGCTACAGGTATGGTCTCAGTGGCGATCGGGAACACGTTAGCCGTTCGTCGCGATCGCGCAGGGTAGGCACGTAGTATCCGGGCTTTGCAAGTAGGGAGGCGCTCGAGTCACTGTCTCTGGGAAACTGGTTGGATAGCACGGATCTCGAACTCCGAGGTTTGCCAAACGGTTTCGGTGCTAGGACGCACTTGCTAGGCAATGAAATCAATGTGTTAGGGGGCGTGACGCAATTCATATCTGGGTTGGCTGTGCGCACGGCGGCAAGAACCCCCCTTATTGTTTGTGGTAAAATGCGCAACGATTGTGCATAACCACCGTTTGGGGCGAGGAGAAGTAATTGTGAGCACAAAATGGGCCCAGTTCGTAATCAGCGTTTTCCTGGTGGGGCTCGGCTTTTGCGCCTGGGGTGTCGTTACTGACGACACGACCATCATGAAATGGGGTGTCTACACGGCGGTGGTTCCCCTGATCGTTGTTGGTGTCCTGGGGATTCTCAAGAGCGATTAAGCATAGCCGCCATTCCGCACTGCCTAAGCGTCTCTCAGCATGATCACCGTTGAGCCGATCGGTGCCGATAGGTTCAGGGTTGTCGTTGAGGGTGCTGCGACCACGACACATACGGTGACCGTCAGCGCGGATTACTGTACGAAGCTAACGGGCGGTCGGTCTAGCGCTGAGGTGCTGATTGAGCGATCGTTTGAATTCTTACTGCAACGCGAGTCCAATACGAGCATTCTTCGCCGTTTCGATCTCCCAGTTATCGGCGAATATTTCCCCGAGTACGAGCGCATCATCAAGCATAGGTTGAGCTAGTCTAACGCTTGCACGCTCCCGCCTGGGCCGTCCTGGTTCGTGACATTTTTCACAATCCGGTGGTAGCAAACTTCACAGGATCCCTGTTCAGTTCTGACCTATTTGTGTAGGGAGGAGAGCGCGAGAGTATGGCCTAGCGAGCTCTCCCACCTCTTAATGAGGATAGCAATTATGCGCCAGCAACAAGCAGTACGGGGACAGATAGAAAACGCCCTTCAGTGGTACGAGCGCGCTGCGCTCGCCGGGTCAACACGCGCACAGTACAACCTTGGTCTGTTGTATTTGCGCGGCGAAGAGATTCCCTGGGACGGGATGAAAGGTCTACGGTGGATGCGCATAGCAGCAAAGAACGGCGACAGAAAGGCGCGTGCCTTCTTGCGCAAACTCGATCCCAGGCTACTGAACCGACTCGGTGATACCACCGGACTTTGATAGCGTACACTTGCAACGTGAACCGCGGGAGCCTTAAGCTCAACGTTGTCACTTGAGTTTTCCCAGACGATGAACTGCGCTGTCTACAAGTCGCACCAAAAGGCGGATACCTACCTGTACATTCAAGAGGAGGAAAACTTTACGCGCGTGCCAGCGGCTCTTATGGAGCTGCTGGGACGACTTGAGCTTGTAATGACCTTAGAACTGACACCGGAGCGCACCCTGGCTCAGGCTGATCCCGAGGATGTGCGGCGCCAGCTGAACAAGCAGGGTTACTACCTGCAGCTGCCGCCGACCGATTTCCCCAAAACGCCTAGCTAAGTCGCTCACCGGCAGCCGATTCGGAAGCGGATCAACGTATCCGGACCTTGAGCAAGATCTCGATGTGCTTCGAGTTCGCGAGAGCGCCAGCAGCGGCAATACGCGCCTTGGCTATGCCGTCGGTCTGGAGACGGTTCTTTACTGATTTCGCCCGGCGTTGGGCCAATTTCTCCTCGCTGGGCGAATCCGTAAATACCTGGACAACGACCGCCGTTCCTTTGAAGG
The DNA here is from genome assembly GCA_046759385.1 of Acidiferrobacterales bacterium. Taxonomy (GTDB): domain Bacteria; phylum Pseudomonadota; class Gammaproteobacteria; order Acidiferrobacterales; family SPGG2; genus JBHICC01. The sequence goes on from JBHICC010000008.1 coordinate 25,464, forward strand.
TTCGGAGCAGGCGCGCTAGATCAGCCAGCGCGGACCGGCCTTTCTGGTGGGTCCGGATCGACTTCTTGCTAAACAAGTAGCCAGTGTCGAAGCACAGGAGGATCGTGTCATCACTAGGTCGCCTCGTGACTGCTGGCGAAAATTGCAGGTCGTTCTGGAGCCTGTCCATGTAATAGCCAGCGCGACCTTCGACCTTTCGCACAGCCCCGCTTCGCAGAATCTGGTCCGCGTACTTTTCTCCCTGCGATAACGTTTCTTGTGTTGCGCAAAAAAGCGCGGCGTACACCGACGGCTGAGCGATTAACAGCGCAACTGTGCTGAACAGAGCGAACAAGCCGTGTCGAGACATTCAATCGGTTAAAAAACGCCCGAGATTAACCAAAAGTTAATATGTCGGTCAGCGTCCGGTAATGCGGCTGTCGCTATCGTAGCAATGTCTCCGATTTGAGGACAGGGATGTTCCCATTTGTGCCCGCCATCTTTAAGGCCAGTTCCCCCTTTTTGGCGGGCTTTTTTTGTGTTTCTGCATCGAGCGCGCCCGAAAGGGCGCTGCTGCGGTGTGTTATAGTTATCAAAGGGTGGTTAGAATAGGTTTCATTCAGAATGGATGAAAGCAAAGGAACGCAGGCTGCAGACAGCGGTACGGTAGAAGATTTGCTCGAACAAGTCGCTACCTTGATGGTGTCGAAAGACTCCAGTGAGCCGCTGGAACTTTGGATCCCCAAGGACCTGACTTTGGAAGGAAAGGCGGTGTCATTAGATGAAGCGATGGAAATCGTCAATGACGCCGTTCTTGCGAATGCCTATGTGGCCGAAGGCTTCACCGAGAGTCCAAAGGGTCGCTTATACAAGTACATCCGCGCCGACTCTGTCGAAGAAGATCCCGATAAGCGCGCCTTTAGTCTTCCGCTCACCTGGATACTGTTGTTCGCCGCGATCGCCGGCTTTCTGATCGTGGTCTACCGTTAACTGGCCGCTTCGTTCTTTCCGAGCAGCTGATGCCGAGTTATTCTGCCGCCGCGGCGTCGAACCTGTGGTGCCCCACCACAACCGCTATGCGGGGCAGCCCCAGCACGGCCACAAAAATACACGCCGACGCGACCGCCATCAGAATAAACAGGGCACCAAACCCCCAGCTCGCATGAATCCACGCAATCAATGGCAGTGCGGAGGCCATCACTGTGAAGGTAATGATGAAGCGAAACGCGTAAACGCGACTACGCCACTCGCTGCGAGTAATGCGGCCGACGAGTACGTCATTGATCGGAATCTGCCCGAATACCACGAGCATGAAACCCATGGAGACGATCAACGCTGCCGGACCCGTGAGCTCGGGCATGAACGCGAAAAATGCAGCCTGCGACCCGGCGACAAAAGCGAAGATCGTGCGAATTGAGTAGTGATCTACCAGATAGCCCACCGCAAGCTGTGCAAAGGCCGCAATGGCAAAGACGACAAACGCGTACCAACCGATCAGAGTGGCGCTGCTAGCCAAGTCCTGTAATCTTTCATCGAAGACTTTGGGAAGCGCGAAGGTGGTACTTTGGAAAATTAGGCTGCCAACGGCCGTTGAAAAGAAAATGATCAGGAATAGGCGAACGAGGATCGCCTTCTCGAGCTTCAAGGTAGACAGTGTTTGCGTTGTCGTAGTGCTGTCGGTTTTTGCTTCTTCGGCGCTGCGGCCAATGTAAACGAAAGCCGCATAAGCAAGGCCCGTGGCTACGGCGAAGGCGCCGGGCAAAGCAAACGCGACCCGCCAGCCGGAAAAATCGATCAGGAAACCTGTCAGTAGCGCAGCACAAGCAACGCCCATATTGCCGAAGACGCCATTTATCGCTAGCGGCACTCCCGTCTTCCGCCGTCCCTGCACAACCATCGCGATCCCGACTGGGTGATAAATCGCACCGAACGCGCCAATCACGAAGAGGCCGATTCCGATCTGTAACGGCGTCTGTGCCAGTGCTGTAACAAGCGAGCTCAGACCGATGCCGATGAAGAAGATGACCATCATGCCTGACCGGCTCCACTTATCAGCGAACCAACCGGCTGGTATCGCGAAAACACCGAAGGCGACGAAACCTGGGGTAGCGTAAACAATGAGTTCCGCATAGCTCATGTCCCATTCATGGGCCAACACCAGTGCTGCCACAGTTGCGAAGATCAGCACGAAGAAGTGATCAAAAAAGTGGCCGACGTTGAGAAAAAGGAAATTAACCTGTGGTCGTGTCATGATTCTCGCCTTGGTGGCTATTTTGGCGCTTTCGCGCACGTAAGTCTTGCGATAACTTGCCAAGCGCTATCGCAAAACCGGTCATCGGCGTTTCTGACAAAACCGTATAGCACGATTTCCCCCGGGTACATCGGATCAATGAACGCAGGGTCTGACATTCCGATTCGAATCGCACCCCGGCGAGAGTTAGCCGAGGAGTGGGCATTGGTCCTTGTCGCCGAGGGACTGTCCCCGAGCGTGTGGCACGCGGCCGAGGGGTTTATGCTCGGCGTGCCGGGCGATCAGGTCGAAAGTGCGACGAGCGTGCTGTCGTCCTATGACAGCGAAAATCCGCCTCGGCCTCCGGTCGATGACGAGCCAAAAGGACGTGCACATATCTATACGGCGCTCTTTTTCTCGATCGCGCTGCTGGATTTCTTTTTCATCACCGATGTATGGAGCGAGGCCCTCCCATGGGTCGACCGAGGGGGTGCCGATGCCAAGCGCATTGTCGGTGGCGAGCTATGGCGTATCGTCACGGCGCTTACATTGCATGCGGATCTCAAGCATGCACTGGCCAATGCTATCGCCGGCGCCCTTTTTGTTGGTGCCGTCTGTCGTTCGCTCGGTTCTGGGTTCGGTTTCGCAATTGTGTTACTCGCAGGCGCGGGCGGCAATCTCGTCAATGCGCTGTTTTACGGTTCCTATCACGTTGCGATTGGGGCATCAACAGCCGTGTTCGGTGCCTTAGGGGTGCTAGGGGGTGTAGGAGCGGTGCGCCGGCGCCGGAGCGGTATGCACGGGAGGCACGTTTGGGTACCGATTGCGGCCGGCCTTGCCCTGCTCGCGATGCTAGGGACGGCCGGGGAACGGGTCGACCTATTAGGACACCTCTTCGGTTTCCTGGTTGGTGGTGTGTTGGGACTGGGTGTTGCGTACGCGCTGCCGCGCCGACCCGCCCCTCGAGTTCAATGGGCTCTCGGACTCAGCGCGCTCGTGGTGATTTTCCTATCATGGGCCTGGGCACTGGCTTACACACCAGCAGGGATCGCCTGATAGAAGCCGTTTTCCCTCACGAGCTTGATCGGCGTATCAAACAGATGACTGAGGTTATTGTCAGTCAACACCTGTTCTTTCTCGCCCTGGGCGACCACGCTTCCGTCTTTCAGCAATATCACGCGCGTGACTTCCGGTGGGATGTCGTGAAGATGATGGGTGATCAGAACGACGGTTCTACCCTCCTGCATCAGCTTGCGGATAATGGTGAGGTATTTGAACGTGGCCTTAAGGTCCAGACTGGTGGTTGGCTCATCGAGCACCAAGGTGTGCGGCTCGTTGATCAGTGCTCTGCCGAGGAGAAACCGTCGCTGCTCCCCAGTCGACATGGCGGCGAATCCTTTTTCCTTAAGGTGCACGATACCCAAGGTCGCCAGGATTTGTTCCGCGCGCTGCAGCTGCTGCGGAGTGAACTCTTGATAATCGTACGTGCCGATACTGGCGTAGTAACCGGACAGCACCACGTCGATTCCGCGCACGTAACCGGCATAATCGTGTTGTAGGTCATGACTGACGATACCGAGCTGCGAGCGCAGGTCCCAAACATTCCAACCGCCTCGTCCGAGGATTCGGACGTAGGAGCCATCGCGGTGCACCGGATAAAGGTCGCGTGACAAGAGCTTCAGCAAGGTGGTCTTTCCAGCTCCGTTAGGGCCAATAATAGCGGTATTGCTGCCACGATCGATCTCCAAGGAGAAGTTCTCGAATACCTTCGTATTACCACGAAAGACTGTGGCGTCTTTGATCTCGATGATTTTTCCGGCCGGCGACATGGAACCTCGTAACGTCGAAAAAAGCGGAAGGGCGTCAATACTATCTTGCCGGCAGTTGGTCAAGCATCATTAGGTTCAACGCAAGCGCACGATATCGTCGTGGGCAAACAGAGGACCAACTGTCAGGTTAAGTGCCGGTTCGGCATAAAGCGCCGGGGGTACGCTAATATCCGCCAGATACAGCTGACCGACATGGGCCTCAACACCGCGGGCGCGTAACCCTTCCTTGGGTAAAGCCACGGTCATCGTTGCGGTGGCGCTGATCGCAGGGTCGAACATGGTACCGGTCGTTGTGTCGATGCCCGAAGGTGCGTCCAATGACAAAATAGGTGCGCCGGTCCTGTTCGCCCAACGAATGAGATCGGCGATCAGGCCGTGCGGTGCTCCGCGCAGGCTATAGCCGATCAACCCGTCGACAATCAAATCAGCGGTACGTTCAACGTCGGCGAGCCGCGCAGGTCCGTCAGAACCGGGAACACGCATGCGCTGCAAAATGTCGAGCTGATGGCGTGGAACAGGTGTCATTTTCTCCGCCGGCTGAGCGAGCAGTAGCCGCACATCTGCCCCCCAACTGTGTAAGCGCCTTGCGGCCACTAATGCGCCGCCTCCGTTACCACCGCTGCCAGCCATGATCACGACGTGTTTCCCGGTCGGGTTGCCGCCAAGAAAGCGTACACGTGACAAATGCGCCAGGTTGCGGCCGGCATTCTCCATCATCTGAATCAACTCAATGCGAAAGTCTTCGATCATAGCCCGGTCGACCTCGACCATTTGCTCTGTCGTTAGATAAGGGGCTTCGTCAATTGTCGGCGTCATCTTCATGGTAGACCCCTCATTTCCTGCGGCAGCGCTCTCTCCTGGGTCGGTTCAAGAACCGCTGCATAAACGTCCGTGGCTCATCAGTCTCGTACGCGCGGGTGAATACGTCGATGCTTGCCTCGATCGCTTCATCAAGCGGCAGTTTTTCCCATTGCCGGCAAAGCCGCTTTTGGCTTCGTATTGCACCAGGTGCGGCACCAAGAATCTGAGCGACGCGCTCATCCACGAGTGCGTCCAAGCTTTCGCGTGGAACCACGGTTTCTACCAGGCCCCAAGTCAGCGCCTCCTGCGCGTTCACCAGTCTCCCGGTTAAGACTAAATCGCGTGCGCGCCCCACACCGACCAGGCGCGGTAGCAACGCTGCTTCGATTACCGATGGCAGCCCGACCTGAACCTCCGGCATGCCGAAGCGACTGTCATCCGACGCGACGCGCAGGTCGCAACTCACGGCAAGCTCCAGACCTGCCCCGAGACAGAATCCGTCGATGCGCGCTAACACCGGCACTGGAAGCTCTCGAATTTCGGTACATACGCGATGAAGGCCCTGGATGAAATCAAGCGCGCTCTGCGGATTAAGATCTACCATCTCGCGCAAATCAGCCCCTGCAATCCACGCCTTAGTGCCCGCGCTGGAGAGCACGACTACCCTAGCGCGTTCGTCTATGGCCACTTCGCCTAACGCTGTCGCCAACTCATTCACGAGATTTGAATCGATAGCGTTGAGCCGTTCAGGCCGTGAGACCGTCAACCAGTATACTGAACCAGATGTTTGCTCTTGCAGATCGATTTGAATCGATGAAGACATACTTTCACTCACAGTCACATTACACCAAACAAGCAAGACAGGTGGGGATTCATAGGCATACCATATACCACCTTTGCGGTTGTCATTGGTTTGCATCGACAAACAACTCGTCCAACGAGACCGGTTGGCCGATAAGACCTTGCTCGTGCGCGTACTGCACCAAAGTCCGGAGATTCTTCCGGTTCGTTGCACCGAGTCCATACATCCAGGGATCCTCGCCCAGAATCTGTTCCTGTTCTTCCAAGCTTGTGCGAAACCATGCTAGTGGCACAATGCGGGGATCCTGCAATCTTTGATAGGCCATTGCCTTGGCCCGCTCAAACGCCTTTAGCAAGCTGACAGGAACCCAGGGGCAGCGATCGACGATTTCTTGCTTGATTGCGGTCGTGTGCATGATGGGAAATATTGCCGTTTTCTTGTAGTAATCGATCTCCAACTTCTTATAGTTCTCGAACAATCGTCGTACCCTCGGATCTCTCTGCCGCATGGGCGTAATCACGTCTGTATGGAGTACGGCGTCCAGCTCACCGTCTACGAGCATCGTTTCGACGCGCTCGCCGGGTGGCGATCGCGTCCACGTCAAGCCCTCGGGCACATTGAACGCGACCGCTTCCCTACCTTCGACTACCCAGTGTAGCTGTTTGTGGGGGACTTCGAACTCGTGCTCAAGAATCCCGCGTATCCACACGTTTGCTGTCGCCTGAAAGCTGTTGACCCCGACCTTCTTTCCAATGAGATCCCTAGGCTGGCTGACGTCGCTCGAGGCGCTCACGAAGATGAAGCCGTGACGAAACCGTCGATGCAGGAACACCGGAATAGCACTGAGCGCTTGGCCTCGGGCCCGTGCCATCAAATAAGACGACATGGACAGCTCGCAGACATCAAACGCGCTTTCGCGGATCATCTTGCTATGGCGCGTCATCGCATCCATATCGGTGACGAGACTCAGCTCTATGCCTTCTGGTCTGACCGTATTTTCCTTGAGCGCGCGTACGATCTCATAGTCGCCGCAGGCCAAGGTTAAGCGCAGTACTCCTGCCACAGTATCGCTCGTGTCTCCTGTGCCAATCGGGGTGGAGTGTCTGATGACTGTAATTTACCCTTATCGATTCAGTCCAGCCTCATTTTCGATATCATAGGGGTGCCAAACGGATCGCGACTTACCCGTCCATCTATTCCAACCTAACCCTTCTGCACCTGGCAGGGAGCGAGCATGGCCAAGAAATCCGGACGTTTCATCAAGGCATATCAGAACAACGCCTTTTTAAACAGCAGCGACGCGCGTGAGTTGCGTATCCTTTCCGAATATCTAGAACCGGAGCGTCGGTTTAAGCACTATCAGGTGGACGACACGATCGTGTTTATGGGTTCGGCGCGCCTTGTCTCGCGCGAGCAGGCGGAGCGAGAACTCGAGGCAGCCAAACGAGGTAAAGGGGATTCTAAGTTGGCAAAGGTTCGCCTGGAAATGTCACAGTACTACGAAGCGGCCAGGGAGCTTGCGCGGCGCCTGACCAACTGGTCCAAACAGTTGGTCGATGAGGAACGGCGATTCGTGGTCTGTACCGGAGGCGGGCCGGGAATTATGGAGGCGGCCAACCGGGGTGCGTCCGAGGCCAAGGGAGTGAATGTCGGACTGACGATCTCACTGCCGGCGGAGGAGATCGACAATCCCTATATAACCAGGGAGCTTTCCTTCCATTTCCATTACTTCTTCATGCGCAAATATTGGTTTGCGTACCTGGCGAAGGCGATTATCTTTTTTCCCGGAGGTTTCGGTACGTTGGACGAGCTGTTCGAAATCCTCACGTTGTTGCAAACGCGCAAGATACGCAAGCATTTACCAGTCGTGCTTTTCGGGAAAAAATACTGGGATCAGGTGATCAACTTCGATGCGCTAATTAACCATGGCAGCATTGATGCGGAGGACCTGAACCTTCTCTATTACACGGATTCCGTCGACGACGCGTGCGCGTTTGTTATTAATCGATTGACCCGCTACGCGTTGGACGAGCGGGGCGCTACCTTGTAGGTCGGACTTACAGTTTTCTGCACTGGCATATCAAGGACGTGCAGGATCCCAACCCGACGTTCGTTATCTTTGGCGCCGCGCTTCGCCGAGGCGGCACGCCAAGCGTCGCACTGCTGCGTCGCATTGAGTGCGCCATGGCGGTAGCTAGACACGTCTCGGATCGACGTTTCATCGTCACCGGCGGTATCCGCCGCTACCCGCCCCCAGAGGCCGAGGTGATGAAGCAGCAACTCGTCGCCGGAGGTGTGGCGGAGTCAGACATCTACATCGAGGATACGGCCAAGAACACCATACAGTCGGCGATCCAAGTCGCTCGCATCATCGAGGAGCAATCACTTGCGGACCAGCCAGTTTATGTGATTACCGACACGTACCATGAGCTCCGGTGCCGGCTACTGTTGTATATTCTCGGTGTGCGAACGCGTCGGGCGCCGCTGGTTAGCGGCTTGGAAGCCGAAGGCCCGTTACGTTGGGGTTGGTTCTACTTTCGCGAAATCCTGGCGCTAGTCAAGGATTTGCCAATCGCGCTTTATCAGTCAGGCAAGAGATCTTCGAAGTCTTGAAGCGTCCAGCTATCCGGCGCGTCGGGAACCTCTTCGGATGCCCAAGGATTGGTAACCTCAGCCTTTTCCTGGAGGGAGAGCGCCGCCGCAACCTGGCACGCGCGTTCCATTGTCGGATTAATCTGGATCATCATTAGGTCCCCATTCAGTCCTCTGTTTTAACGCTCTCTTTCAGGGTGAAATACTAGAACCGTTTGGTTTCTATCTGATTTCGGGGAACCGGTTCTATTGTTTCGATTGTTTCGGGACGGGACGGCCGCGTGTTGGCGTGGTCAGCGCCAATAGACCACTGGGATAGACATGAGAGCCTGTTAGGCGCGTTTATTTGATACGTAATAGAGTGTCGGGACGCTGTCACTGTCTTCGAGAAAGGCGTCTACGGTCTCACCGCCGATGCAGTCCTCACCCTCTTTTTTCTTGATCTTGGCAAGGGCTTTCTCGGCCGCCCTAATGAACTTTGCCGGTTTCTTGATGTTCTCAGAGAGCGTTGCGATACCGATACTGACGGTTACGGCAGTCGTGGCACCGTCGCTTTCAATATTAGCACTCTTGACGCTTTTGCGGATTCGCTGTGCAAGAATAGCTGCGCCGTCATCACCGATATCTCGTGCGAGCACAGCGAACCGTTCCGTATGTAGACGGACAAAAACATCGCCGGCACGCAGAATTTGGTTCACTGCACCGGCAACCTCCTTGAGGACTGTCTCGCCCATCAGTTCGCCGTAGTCACGACAGATGCTCTTATAATGATCGACCTCAAAGACCAGCACGCCCAAACGTTCGTCATGTCGACGTGCGTGTGCGACCTCGGTGTCGACCCGATCTTCGAAGTACTTCTTGGTATAAAGATTGGTGAGTACATCTTTGATGCCGATAGCGAGGTCATGCTGCAGCTGGTATTCGGGATCGTCTTGATAGGAGAATTTGATGGTACAGGTGTGACCGACCTGAACTTGGTCACCATCCTTCAACTCTTGTCTGTGAACTTGAACGCCGTTCACGAATGTGCCGTTGCTACTGCCTAAGTCTGCGATGATGACCTGACCCTGCGAGGTGACGCTAACTTGGGCATGCTTACGGCTGACGCTTTGTCCCTCAAGCCGTAGGTCGGCGTCGTCTCCACGACCGATGAGGGTTGCTGCGCCCGCGGGCAAGGTGTGGACCATCCCTACAGGACCGCCCTGGAGCAAAGTCAAACACGGTTTTTGGGGGATATCCGCGGCGGGCTGGATTGACACCTCGCGGGCCCCGCGAATCGTGCGCTCGTCGTGGCGGTCGTTCATGGCTGTCTAAGCTTCTTTCCGAACTACAAAGGGGTTAGCAGGATTGGGTGCAAGACCTATGCCACGGCCGACGGGAACCTCCTGATTGGCGGGCACAGGTCGTAACATCTTGGCCTGCTTCGTTTTTTGCCGCCGTTGCGGTGGATGCTCCTCTCTTCGTATCAGCTCTCAGCTAGGTTGCTAAGGTGCGCCGTTGGTCCCAATGCGACCGTCTGCGTCCACGTCCCTGCCCTGCACTGGGCCGGGCATCGCGAAATCGTCCCGCACGGATGGCCGTGTCCACCGAGTTGCGCAGGCATCGAGACAATGCGGTTACAATCGTAATGTCATAAAGTCCCTACATTGGAGGAGGTCAGCGGTGCACTATGCTCTCGGGCAACAGCGTGTGGAGTTTCGCGGAAAAGACTACTACATCGCTCCCAACGCAACGGTAATTGGCTCGGTTATCGTTGAGAACGAAGTGAGTATCTGGTTCAACACCGTGATCCGAGGAGACAATGATGTAATTACGCTCGGCGAGCGCTCCAATGTTCAGGACGGCTCTGTTTTACACACCGACCCGGGCTATAAGCTGACATTGGGTCGAGACGTGAGCGTGGGTCATATGGTGATGCTGCACGGTTGCACCATTGGGGATAATACATTGGTCGGTATCAATAGCGTAACACTCAACGACGCGGTAATCGGTGAGAACTGCCTGATCGGAGCGAATACACTAATACCCGAAGGGAAGACCATTCCGCCGGGTTCGCTAGTACTGGGTTCACCGGCCCGGGTAAAGCGCGAGCTTAACGATGAGGAAATCGCGGGACTTCGCGAGATCGCCCAACATTATGTCGATAAGATCAAACGCTACAAAGGGGAACTCGGCCTGGGCTAGACGCCGGGGCGTACCGTGATGAAGAAGCACAGTCAAAAACGAGGTAGAGCGCTATCGGAATCCAAGAACGCGGATCCTGCGAAACGCAACAAGCGACTAACCACGCAAACGCGAAAGGTTCTAGGCAAGCATTATGCAGCGAAGTATCGCGTGCGTTCGCGCCCCTGAAAACCTGATGCTGTTAAGAGACCTGTGGTGCGCTAGGCCGTATCCGAGATTGTGAGAAGGTTAGGGGGTGGAGTTTTTTGGCTGATTTCGCGCCCGCGACTTTTTTGTTTCAATTGTTTCAGACCCTTGTTGGGGGCGTTGAGACTGGCACTTTTCAGCCGAGACACGTAGGCTCGATGAGCTGTCGCCGCTCGTCAGCGCTGCATAGGAGAAGACCATGTCTGAGACGCAGTACTCGGTCGACGAGCACTATGGTGTTGGCGGCGTTCTTGATGCGATACGCGGTGGCCTGATCGCCATGGGCAAGGACATCGAGAATCTCATGCCCTCGGATTTAGCGCCGGTGGATGAGTTCCACATACGGGGCCGCGAAGCCACCATCGAGCTCGCTGACCGGGCAGGCATAACTCCCGGCCTTCGAGTGCTGGATGTGGGCAGTGGGCTCGGAGGTTCTGTGAGATATCTTGCTGCGGAGCGTGAATGCCTCGCCACCGGCATCGATTTGACGAAAGAATACGTCGAAGTCGCATCTGCGCTTGCTAGGCTTGTTGGTCTTGAAGGAAGAGTCGACTTCCATCTGGGCAGTGCCCTCGAGCTACCTTTTGACGGCAGCATCTTCGACGTGGTCTGGACCGAGCACGTGCAGATGAACATAGAGAACAAAGACGCGTTTTATACGGAGATTGCGCGAGTGCTGCGGCCAGGCGGCCGGCTGGTGTTTCATGACATCTTTCAAGGCGATGGCAGTGATCCACACTATCCAGCGCCATGGGCAGAAAATAGTGCGATCAGCTTTTTGGCTTCCCCTGATACCTTGCAACGGACGCTCGAGCAGTCCGGCTTTCGGATCCGCGACTGGGCAGACAAGAGTCAACATTCCTTGGAGTGGTTCGCCGCCATTGTCGAAAAGATCAAGGAGTCCGGTCCTCCGCTGCTGGGCACTCATCTTTTGATGGGCGATACGGCCAAGGTCAAGTTTCAGAACCAGGTCCGCAATCTTCAGGAACAGCGCATTGTGGTGATCCAAGCGGTGGCCGAAAAGAAATAACGCCTACCCCACCGAGGACCGAAGTCACGCGCCGCCCAGCGGACGGGGCTTTGTCGCCCTGTCTGTGACAAATGTCACAACTCATGCCACATCGTCGATCACTGCGCGGTGCACAGTACAGTAAAGTTCTCAAGGAAACTCACTCCGTATTCGGAAAAACAATATGAAACCAGTCAAACAAAAAAAGCAGGGCATATCAGCACCCCAGCTACAACCTCGGGCAGATACGAATGGCAAATTCACCTTGAAAGAATTGCGAACTAACGGGGCCCGCCTGCGTGCCGATATTCAGGAGCTAGCGTGCATTGGGCGTACGCCTGAAGGCGCCCTCACGCGTCATGCATTTTCTCCCGCTTATGAACAAGCGCGAAAATGGCTGAAGGATCGCATGCATGAAGCCGGCATGACTGTGCGAGACGATGCGGTTGGCAACATTATCGGTCGAATTGGGCACGACGATGCGGCATGCGTGATGGCAGGATCACACATCGACACAGTAACAGATGGCGGTCCGCTAGACGGTGCTCTCGGCGTATTGGCTGCCCTCGAAGTCGCACGTGTCATAAGAGAGGTTAGTATAGAGATACCCCTTGCTTTCGAATGCGTTGCGTTCATCGAAGAGGAGGGCCGCTATCTAGGCCGTCTTGGGTCGAAAGCCATGACCGGCGAGCTAGATCTCGCTAGTGTGGAAAACGCGATCGATCCGACCGGGTATAAACTCACCGCTGCAATGCGCTCAGTTGGTTTCAACCCCAGCCGGATCAGTCAAGCCAGGCGCTCGGCCGATAGTATTTCTGCCTACGTAGAGCTACATATCGAGCAGGGCCCGGTGCTTGAGCAGGTCGGCGTACCCATCGGCATCGTTGGGGCAATGGTGGGAATCAATCACACCCGGGTTACCTTCTACGGAGAGCCGGATCATGCCGGCACGACACCCATGGATTTGCGCAAAGACGCCTTCGCCGGTGCTGCTGAGTATGCTTATCTCGCCAGGCGGCTCGTCCTAGATGAAGGTACGCAAGGAGAGGCACGTATCACGTTCGGGGTAGTCGATCTGAAACCGCAAGTGGCTAACGTTATCCCGTATCAGGTCCTGCTGCTGCAGGAAGTTCGCGACGTCTCGGACGCGGTCATCGCCCGTCTCACCGCCCGCGCAAGCGATATCGCCAACGAAGTCGCCGCAAAGCACAGGCTCAAGGTACGCCACGAGCCTGTAGGGAAAAATAGGGCGGTAACGATGTCGGGTCGTGTGCGCAATGTGATCCGCGAGAGTGCCGCCGCGCTTGGACTCGAGACCCATGATATGACCTCAGGCGCGGCACACGACGCTCAGATCATGGCGCAGATTGTTCCTGGCGGCATGATCTTTGTCCCGAGTGCCAGGGGGCGTTCTCATCGGCGTGATGAGTGGACCGACTGGGGCTATCTAGAACAGGGCGCGAACGTTTTGTTGCACACAGTACTGCGACTCTTGTGCTCTGATCGTTGATAAACTGGTAATTCATTTTGGGGAAGCGATTGATCCGCTGCGAGTCAAGGACTAGCCTCACCGGCTGATCTGATTGGAGTCCGGTATGCAGTGTCCGCGGTGCCATGCCAAGAATCCTGCCGATGCCGCCTTCTGCGAGGAGTGCGGATCTCGGCTCGAAGCCGCTTGCCCCGGTTGCGGCGAGTCGAATCGGCTCGGAGCGAAGTTCTGCAAGAAGTGCGGGCATTCAATGACAGAGTCCGCTGCAGCCGAGCCAGTGTCTTCACCCAGATTTGGTTCGCCCCATACGTACACGCCTAAGCACCTCGCTGAGAAGATCCTGCTCTCCCGCGCCGCCCTCGAAGGCGAGCGCAAGCTGGTCACGGTTCTCTTTGCCGACCTCAAGGGCTCGATGGAACTTCTCGCCGACCGCGACCCTGAAGAGGCTCATAACTTGCTCGACCCGGTGATACAGCTGATGATGGACGCTGTCCACCGTTACGAGGGCACCGTTAACGAGGTGAGGGGCGATGGCATTATGGCGCTGTTCGGGGCGCCGCTCGCACACGAAGATCACGCCCAGCGCGCGTGTTACGCGGCGCTGGACATGCAGGCCGCAATCCGACGCTATGCCGAGGAAGTACGGCGCTTATATGGGGTCAAAGCGCAGATCCGTGTTGGCATCAATTCCGGTGAAGTGGTCGTTAGGGCTATCGGCAGCGATCTACGAATGGACTACGCGGCAGTAGGACAGAGCACGCATCTCGCCGCTCGCATGGAACAGCTGGCAGACCCGGGCACGACGCTCTTGACTCCGGACACAATGCGGCTCGCCGAGGGATACATCGAGGTCAAGCCGCTCGGGCCGGTGCCTGTGAAGGGTCTCGAAGCCCCGGTTGATATCTATGAGCTGAGCGGAGCGAGGCCGGTTCGGTCTCGCCTCCATGCTGCGGTTGCCAAGGGGTTAACCCGCTTCGTCGGGCGCGAGACCGAGCTCGAGCAGATTCGCCAAGCGCTGGAGCGTACTGCCTCTGTGCAGGGCCAGGTTGTCGCAATCGTTGGCGAGCCCGGTGTCGGGAAATCCCGGCTCGTGTGGGAGGTGACACACTCGCATCGCACGGAGGGTTGGCTGACGTTACAAGCGAGTGCAGTTGCCTATGGAAAGGCAAAGCCATACCTGCCTGTGATTGATCTCCTCAAGGAGTACTTTCAGATTGAAGATCGCGAGGATCACCGGAAAATAAGCGAAAAGCTGACGGGGAAGCTGCTCACCCTCGACCGCGCGCTGGAGTCAACGCTCCCGGCCTTGTTGGCTCTCATGGATGTGCCCGTGGGGGACGCTTCCTGGCAGGCGCTCGACCCACGCGAATGTCGCCAGCGAACCCTGGAGACTGTAAAGCGGCTTCTTTTGCGCGAGAGCCAGGTTCAGCCGCTACTTTTGGTCTTCGAAGATCTGCACTGGATTGACAGCGAAACCCAGGCGCTCTTGGACAGCCTGGTAGAAAGTGTTCCGACTGCCCAGTTGCTACTGCTGGTGAACTATCGTCCCGAGTACGAACAGCACTGGGGCAGCAGGACCTATTACACTCAGCTTCGGCTTGACCCGTTGCCACCGGAGAGCGCGGACGAGCTGCTCAACGCGCTTCTGGGAAGCGATCCGAGCCTCGCACCCCTGAAACACCTGCTCATCGAGCGCACGGAAGGCAATCCGTTTTTCTTGGAGGAGAGTGTCCAAACCTTGGCGGAGACCAAGGTGCTGGACGGCGAGCGTGGTGCTTATCGCCTAGCGAAGCCGACCGAAGCCATCCAAGTACCGACCACGGTACAGGCCATGCTCGCCGCCAGAATCGACCGGCTACCAACGGAAGAAAAGCGGTTACTAGCGACGGCCGCCGTTATCGGCAAGGATGTGCCGTTCGCACTACTTCAAGCCGTGTCAGATCAGGACGAGCTCCCACTCCGTCAGGGCCTGGCGCATCTGCAGGTCACGGAGTTCCTCTATGAGGCGGCCTTGTTCCCGGACCTAGAGTACACCTTTAAGCACGGGCTTACGCACGAGGTGGCCTACGGGACCTTACTCAACGAGCAGCGCCGCGAGCTCCACGCTCGCATTGCTGATGCGATTGAACAACTCTACAGTGATCGGTTAGTTGAACAAGTAGAACGGCTCGCGCACCACGCCTTCCGTGGCGAGCAATGGGAGCGGGCGGTAGCTTTTCTCCGTCATGCGAGCACGAAGGCCGCTGGGCGCAGTGCCTACCGTGAAGCAGCCGCTTACCTCGAGCAGGCGCTAACCGCGCTGCGCCATCTACCCGAGAACGATGAAACACGCCGACAGGGGGTTGACCTTCGGTTTGAACTGCGAAGTGCGCTGCAGGCGCTCGGCGAGCACGAGCGGGTTTTTAAGCATCTTCGCGACGCGGAGACACTGGCTTCGGCAATCGGCGATCAAATCCGACTGGGGTGGACCTCTGCCTATTTAAGCCAGTATCTGTGGCGCATGGGTGATCCCCGCCGCGCCGAGGAGGTGGGCCGACGTGCGCTAACCATCGCCTCGGGGCGCGGGGACTTCGCACTCGAGGTCGTAGCAAACTTCTTTCTAGGACAGGGCTATTTCAACGTGGGTGACTACCGCCGCGCGATCGAGCACTGTCGCCGCAACGTAGTAGTTCTCGAGGGTGAACGGGCATACAAGCGGTTTGGCCTCACCGGGCTGCCGTCCGTGCTATCCCGTGTATGGCTCGCTTGGTCGCTTGCCGAACGTGGAGAATTTGCCGAGGCGATAGCGCGTGCGGAGGAAGCGCTGTCGATTGCTGACGCCGCCGGTCAACCGTACAGCATCGCTGCCGCCCATCTCGCCGCAGGTCAGGTCCAACTCGTCAAGGGCGAGCTCGATCAGGCGATCCCTGCACTCGAGCATGCCGTGGCACTCTGTAAGAAGTCCGACCTTCGCGCGATTCTCCCAACGACGGCCGCTGTGCTGGACATGGCGTATGCACTGGGCGGCCGTGTTGCCAAGGCCTTATTTGTGGTGGAGGAAAGCGAAGCTCTGGCCCCTACGGTGAAGATCTTTGATACACCGACAGCGATGACTGCCCCCAGCCTCGTATATCTTCTGGCTGGAAGGATAGAGGAGGCGGGTGGGCTGGCCGCGTCCCTCGCCGACATAGCCGCCGAGCGCGGGTTCCGAGGGAGTCAGGCGAGAATCTCCCAGCTTCTCGGCGAGATCAGCGCTCGCTGCGATCCGCCCGACGTGACCCAAGCCGAGGAGCATTATCGTCAAGGCCTCGCGCGCGCCGACGAGCTTGGCATGCGCCCAGTCCTTGCCCAATGCCACCTTGGGCTCGGGCGACTGTACGGCCGAACGCGCAACGGTGAAGAAGCGAGTCAGCACCTAACTGATGCTGCCAAGCTCTTCCGCGAAATGGACATGCGTTACTGGGTAGCCCAGGTTGAGGGAGAACTTCAAGGCAACGGCGTGAACGCTTGAAGGCGGACAGCGCGCTTTTCGACCAACTTGCGTAACTGTGGGTACATTTTTCTTTCAGCGTCCCATCATCAAACCGTTTCTCTTAGCCACCATCGTTACTGTCTAAATAACCGGCTTTGTGGCATATAAGGCCGGCTCAGAGGTTGGGTGCCGCGCCAGCAGTGCTACTCGCTTGAGTTTTCGCCCGGTCACTCTCTGTTGACCGAAGCACCAGGCTACATCGGTCGTGCAGCGACTTGCAGTAAAGCTGAATCGTGGTTCGTTCGCCGGACCATTCGTACCGATCGAGCTTGCCGGGTTGTTTGACCCCGCCGCCGAACTTCGCCTGGATGGCGCTTAATAGCGCTCGCTTGCTTTCTAGGCCTTCGGTCGCAAGCAGCACGGCGGAGAAGTGACCCTTATAGTAGCCGTAAGCCAGCTCGACGAGTTCCGCGCCCTCAAAGACCATCCGGTCCTTCTTACGCCCGTAGTATTTCCAATCGCGGCTGTTCTCTATCAGCACAAGCTCACGCTGATTTTCGGCGATCGGAGCGCCCCACTGTATGCCACGAAATCCGTCCGGTTCATTCTGGAAAGCATGGGTGAGGGTGGTACATGCGAGTAAGATGCAAGTGACAAAAAACCGAGCCACGGCGTTACTCCTGAAAAGCCTGGTATAGCCGTAACTAAGCAAAGCACGGAGACCCGTGTTTGCAAGTAGGCGCCGATAAGCGGGACAGCGGCGCAATAAGTCGAATTACTCGCCCGCCGGCTTAAAGATGTACCCCGCAACGCGGATTGTTTTGATCGCCTGAGGTTTGGCGGGGTCGGCCTCGATCTTGCGGCGGATGCGATTGATGCGGATATAGGATTTGCAACCCGTGAGGAAACCGGCCAATCGGGCCACAGCTTAGGAGTGATCCGCCGCCGCGCCGCCGCTGCTAACGGTTTTGGCGCTGCTCGCGCGGTGGCGCGGCATGTGAGGTCAACTTTCGGGTTCGAACGGGGAAGGTTCCTCTTTTTCGACTCGCCTCTTGGCACCGCCTACTCTTGCCAAGTCAGAAGTAATTCGGCGTATCTCCTGCGCGTCATGAAAGCGGTGGAATTCTGAGTGGATGCCCTGAGAGGTGAGCGTTCGCTTGTAGATCTCGAGATCTTGGGTGCCGCTGTCCATTACCCGAGCGGCGTACACAATGAAACTGTCCCCAGCGACCGTCGCCCAAACCAAGGGGTCGCCCTTCAATGGGTCGTTGGGCACGGCGTGACCGAAGAGGTTCTTCCGCATGGCCGAGGCATAGATGTTCTTGCGCCGGGTCGGCCTAAAATCAACAGACCATCGTCTGCGTCTAACGTCTCCGTTGGCCTTCCGCATCACTGTCTCCCAGTCCACCTTAAATCCGTCCTTATTCGGCCCGATAGTCACACTGATTTCACGTTTAGCGGTTTCTCCCTTCGGAATCGAAGTCGACACGCCTTTGTAGGATCCGAAGAAGCGCTCGAAGGAAGTACTAGCTCCTTGAGCGTCCCCATGAACGAGCGCCAGGAGGAGGGCTATCAGCAAGGCGGTGAAGCCGGCACTTGGACTAACATGCTGCCGCGCGAACGTTTCCGTTTCGCTACCGGCGTCAGCTTTCGCTAATAGCTCCGACGCCATGGATATATCCTCGAATCGGCGGGTCGAAGTCTTTAGACACCGGAAATAGGGCAAAGGTTGCATCGGCTCTTAGTTCTTGTTCATCGGCTAGGCAGGCCACTAGAATTCCAGCTACGCCGATTCCACCATACTAACTAACTAGGAGGATTGCAAAATGGCTGATCCAATCGTCTATGGGCCAGCGTTCAGCACGTTCGTGCGCACCTCACGTCTTGCGCTGGAGGAGAAGGGCGTACCCTACGCACTCGAGGAGTTTAACTTTCTGGAAGGAGGGATGCCGCCGGAGCAACTAGAACGCCACCCGTTCGGCAAAGTTCCGGCATTCGAGCACGATGGGTTTCAGCTGTACGAAACATGTGCGATCGGGCGTTATGTCGACGAAGCGTTTTCGGGTCCAGCGCTTCAGCCGGAAGATCCTCGTGAGCGCGCTCGCATGACCCAGGTCATTAGTCTGTTGGATTGGTATACCTATCGGCCAACGATCGGTTGTGTAGTGATCCAGCGGTTGGTGGTGCCGATGCTGGGCGGCGAGCCCGATGAGGCTGCGATCAAAGAGGCTCTACCGGAGGTAACACGCGCGATGCAGGTGTTGGATGGACTAGCAGCGGGACAGCCTTATCTTGCCGGCAGTGCCTTGAGCCTCGCCGATCTCCACTTAATACCGATCTATGCGTACTTGTCAGCGACCCCCGAGAGTGAGAACGTATTGGCTGACAAGAGCAACCTTCGGCGTTGGTGGGACAATCTGAGTGGACGCGACAGCGTGAAGGCTACCCAGCCTCACCTCGGCTAAAACTCACTGCTAGTGAGCATCAACCCAGTCACACGACTAGCAAGCTTGGCCAGCGTCGTGTGCGCGGGTTGGCTAGCGCTTGCCTATGGTCAGGTCGCTGGGCAGTGGGCGCAGGGCGCACCGATGCCATCGGCGCGCACGGAAGTTGCCGTGGCTGCTGTCAATCACAAGGTATATGTGGTGGGCGGCTTCGGCTTATGGCGACATACTGAAATCTATGATCCCCGCGCAGACCGCTGGCACCACGGGGCACCCATACCGCGGGCCGTGCATCATGCGTCTGCTGTCGGGTTAGGCGGCAAGCTTTTCGTCATCGGGGGATATGCAGGTGGGTGGACGCCGGTGGATTGGGTGTTCGAGTACGACCCGGTCGCTGATGATTGGCGCAGTCGTGCGCGGCTGCCGACGGCGCGAGGTGCGCTTATAGCGGTTGTGCTGAACGGTCGGATTCACGCAATCGGCGGCGTAGGAGAGAATCGGCGCAACACCGCCGCACATGAGGTCTACGATCAAGCCACCGACAAATGGAGTAGGCTTGCCCCGTTGCCAACGCCGCGCGATCATTTGGCCGCCGGCGTTCTTGGTAACCGAATTCATGTTGTCGGCGGTCGGATCGATGGCAGCTACGCGCGAAACCTCGCTGTGAATGAAGCGTACGATCCAACGACTGACCGATGGAGCGCGCTCGCACCGATGCCCACGGCGCGCAGTGGCATCGCTGCTGCAGTTCTCAAAGGTAAACTTCTGGTGTTCGGCGGCGAAGCGCCATCCGGCACTTTCGACACTGTAGAGGCCTACGACCCAAGGGCCAACAGCTGGACCGAGTTCCTGCCAATGCCGACAGCGCGCCACGGATAGGTGCTGCAACGATCGGTGAGCGGGTATTCGTTATCTCAGGCGGACCCATACCCGGCGGATCGTATTCCTCGGTTAACGAAATCTTCACGCAGTAAGCTCGCCGCCTGCAGATTCCTACCAGGGAATCGTCCGTCCATCACGGAAGAAGCCACCGGTCGGGCCGTTATCGGGCAATGTTGCCGCCCAAACGATACCTTTGACTCCTTCGTCAATAGAGCGGTTCGCGCTCGGACCGCCCATGTCGGTCCGCACCCAACCGGGGCAGACCGAGTTCATTTTGATCTGCGTGCCACCAAGCTCGTTTGCAAGGGTGCGGGTCACCGCATTGAGGGCGGTTTTAGAAAGTCGGTATCCTAGCCCGCCGCTGCCCATCTCCGATAGCTGACCCATCCCCGAAGAGACGTTGACAATACGCCCGTTCCCTTTCATCAACGGGATCAACGCCTGTGCAAGCATCAATGGGCCCAGGGTGTTAATTTCAAATGTGTCGCGGACGTCATCGATATCCGTCTCAAGCCCGCTAGTAATCGTCCTCGCCACCGGATCCGTCTTCTCTACGAACACACCGGCGTTGTTTACCAGCACGTCTAGGTGTCCGATTTCGCGTTCTATGTGTTCCGCAAGCTGTTTCACACTTGTTGGATCGGTGACGTCCAAGGGGTGGTATTCGACGTCCAACCCGTCCGTTCTCAAGGTATCAGCCGCTACACCTCCTGCCTGTTGATCGCGGCTCGTGAGAATCACCTTGTAATTTCGCTTCGCCAACTGGCGACAGGTTTCGAGCCCGAGCCCCCGGTTGGCGCCCGTCACCACTGCAATAGGCTTTTTTGCCTCCAAGCCTCCGCTCCTTTCCAAGACCAACGACGATTGATTCTACCAACGGGCCGGCATTATCGGGTCTGGCGCAAAATGGAACAAGTGAGCACGGGGCCGAAACCGTGAATTTTTCACAATTTGGCGGTGACAGAAATCACGAGATGGGCCAGCCAATCTAGCCTAGCCTTCGAATTAGGAGCAGCGATAGGAGCCCGTCAGCGGGTTAGGAAGGAGGAACCCATGCCAATTACTAAAGCGCAATTAAAACACATGTACGAGAACCTCGCCGACGTGTTTGACCGCAGCGCGCGCAATCTTGGTCAAGCAGCCACTGAACTGTATCAGGACATCATCGATGGCCTACCCGAACAGGAGCAGGCCGATGCGGCCGAAAACTACGGTCCGGGTGTGGCGCGCGATGAGCGCATTCGCACGATTGAGGGAAAACTGCAAGACCTTGAGCCCGCCGCGCAGAGTGAGTTTGCATCCGAAGAGGCCAAGAAGTTCATTGAAAAGCTGAAAAACTTGCGGGATATCCTGAAAGTGCAGAGGGCTTTGATGGAAGTGACAGATACGTTTCGGGCGATCGCGCGTGGTCTGTGTTAGTCGCGAGACCCCGGGTTCACCTACTTAAGGACAGAGACATGAAAAGAGCACTAGTTACCACACTTGTTTGTTTAATCACCGTCAGCGGCCCCGCGTTGGGTGACACTGGCTCCAGGGCTATATTTGTCAATCAGGTGCGTTTGAATGAGCAGCAGGTCCAAGCCTTGCAGTCCGTCTATCAGACCCGGATTCCTGATGGCCATTATTGGTACGACACGGTCTCGGGTCTCTGGGGTATGCAGGGGGGTCCGGTCGCGGGTCAGACCTTACCAGGCCTCAATATCGGCGGCCCTCTGCGTGCGGACGCATCAAACGGCAATACCGGCGTGTTCATCAACAGACGTGAGGTTCGCATGTTGGAGCTGCAGGCTTTGCAATTACGCTTCGGTCGAGTAGTGCCGGGGCGTTACTGGCTGAATAGTCGAGGCATTGGCGGGATCGAGGGGGGTCCTGCGATCTTTACCTTGAACGTGGGCGCGCAGCGAGGTAGTAATGGCTATATTAGGCGCACGCCGGGCGGGACAATTGGCAGTGATGGCAGTTGTTACTACTACAGCCACCCGAACGGCAGTAGTGTGATGGGTAGTAGGTGCTAGCTGCGTTCGCGCAGTGCCTTGCCGTTACGAGAGCGTGCCCTCGAGGAAACTAAAGCCCGAGGTGGAGCAAGGAGGGTATGCGTTGGGTTACGCGGTACTCCCCGTCACGTTGCGAGTGGTTGCTGCAGAACCGCCGCTACGCAGGAAAGTTTTAACGGCGTCACCGCCGATGCAATTCTGACCGCCCTTTTTCTTCGCTTTGGTGAGGCCTTTCACCGCGGCCTTAATCAACTTCGCGGGTTTCTTAATCTTGTCGGAGTACGTGGCGATTCCAATGCTGACGGTGACAGGAATCTGCGTTTGCTCGAAGAAGAAACAATGTTTTTGCAGCGTACGGCGAATGCGCTGTGCCAGCACAACTGCCCCTTCGTCGCCGATATCGCGGGCTAGCACGGCAAAACGCTCCTCTTCATAGTGAGCAAATACATCCTGGTCGCGCAATATCTGTCGAGTCGCACGAGCCACCTCCTGCAGCAGATGGTCCCCGGCGACTTTGCCATTGTCGCTGATAATGCGCTGCAAGTGGTCGATCTCGAAGATTAGTAACCCCAGTTCTTCGTCATGGCGTTGGGCGTGAGCAAACTCGCTCCCGAGCCGATCTATTAAGTATGCCTCAGTGTAGATTTTCGTGTGCGGGTTGCGCATCCCGTCGGCGAGTTCCTCTTGTATTGTGAGCTCGAGTTCATCCTGGTAGGAAAACTTGATAATGCAGCTGTAACCAATCTGAATTCGGTCGCCGTCTCTTAGTTCCTGTTTTTCGATGGGAGTGCCATTGACGTATGTTCGGTTGCTGCTGCCGAGGTCCGCCAGCACCACTGTGCCATTGGAATCGATCATGACCTCTGCGTGCCTCCGACTGACGCGCTGATCCTCGATACGCACGCCGGCATCATCGGCGCGTCCAATCGAAATGGCGGACTCCGCCGAGAGTGTGTGCACTGTACCGACAGAGCCACCATAAAGAACCGTAAGACAGGGCTTTTTCTCGCTGACGACGCTAGGGAAGCGTGTGGTGACCGCGTCCTCGCTTATGGTTATGTCCTGGGTTATGTCGTTCATGCTCGTTCCTGAATTGAGCTGGGTCACAGCTATTGGGGAATTTGCAAGAGCTGTGCCAGGGAATCTTCGTCACCATGAGAGACAACCGCCAAAGTACTAAGTTATTGATTATTATTGAGTGTTTTTTCAATTACTGCTGCACGTGTGCGTGCCTGAATGATTCTTAGTGTTCCTACGCGCGCACACCGTGCCCCTAGACGCCCAGAACAAAGGCGTTCGCCGTGCCGGTTCTGCGAGTTGGCTGGTCAGAAAATGGGCACCTCAAGCTATAATTCTAGGAGAACCCCGACCGCTGAGTTCCTAGTCGAAGATGGGGCGAACGAATCACAACGCGCCTGACGATCTCGCTAAGCAAGCGCTGACGACCGCGACCTTTCCCGCGTTCCACAGACGGCTCATGAGCTTGCAGTTTCCGCTTGACGTCGCCGAAGTGATCGAACTGCGAGACACGATCAACTCTGCGGTCGATGCGTTCAGGTCGCCGGTGGCCACAACACCCTACCAACACTTTGCTGATGCTGTCCGCGCTGACATCGACGCGATCGGTATCGACCGGCCGCATCAGGCGGATAGACTCATTCGCATCCTCGCTATGCTCCGGCAGCTTTATTGTGAGCACCGCAGCAACTCCAAGGCTGAAGAGGCAAAGCTGCGGCAGCAGCGAGTGGATAATCGGCAGGCGCGCAAGCTGTCGATTCGCTACGGCTGCTTCATCTTTATCGCCACTACCGTCGGTGCGCTGACCTGGTTGAGCCTGGCTGAGCCCGGGTGGTTCCTCAAGGCCGGTACGGTGTTTCTGGGCTACCTGTCTTGTGACTACTTTTATTCCCTAAGCGCCCTTGGTCGCTATAGACGGTTACTTGAGCGTGAACAACAAGGGGTAATCGAAGAGCGGATCAAGGTCTGGAATCAAAAAGCGTTGACGCGTCGGCTCGCGCTAATCCTGGGTTTTAAGCGCAACTCAAACGTCTTCCTTATCTCACCGAAGGACGTATACCCATATCGAACCGCGCCAGGTGCCAGAACACCGGTTGGCGGACTGCATCGGTAGCGGTTACCGACAACTCCACCCTCGATCTGGGGTGGATTGTGCGTGAATAAGCACCGCTCATTCCTTCCTATCACACCGCGGCATCGTATATACCTTAATAAGTGGCCAGCGCAGAGGATTGTTGACCGGATTGGGTAAGACCACTTTCTGGAAAAAAGATTGGTTTATCGGATTGGCCGTGGTGCTCGTTTTCGCCTTAGTGGCGGGCGTGGGGGTCCTCGGCCGCTTGGAGTGGGGCGTGTACGACCTCGGCGTGCGCTACTCGCTTGCACGTCCGGCGAACAACCATGTCGTGGTGATCGCTATCGACGACACGTCATTAGCGAAGCTTGGGCCGTGGCCTTGGTCACGCGACCTCTTTGCTGGAGTGAACAGACAGTTGGCGGCTGCACGCGCGTCCTCGATCGGCTACACGTTGGCCTTCGACGCACCGCAGAACGAACAGGCACTGTCGGTATTGCGTGAACTGCGCAAAACGCAGGGCAAAAAACTGGGGAAGACTGCGAATACCCTACTCAGGAGGGCACAGGGGAAACTGGACACGGACCGCATTCTTGCCGCCAGCTTCAAGAAGGCGCGCCATGTGATACTCAGCGCGGGCTACGACGCGAGTGGCACACCCCCGAAGTCTACTGGTGCGTTGCCGAAGGTTTTGCGCAAGTACCGTATTAATAAGGTTAATGGGGAGCCCGGACCGACAATCCCCTACCTTCCCGTGTTCACGAACCGAAACCGACCTTTGTTTGCTGACCGACTTCGCGCCCCGACACCCGGCATAGCGCACACCGCCGCGGGCATCGGTCTGGGTATGGCACATCGTGAAGCCGATGGCGTCGCCCGCGTCGCCCCGTTGGTTCTGTCATACGGCGATACTTATCTGCCTTCATTTCCGCTGCTAGTCGCGGCCGAAGGCTTGGGTGTAAGAGCGAGGAACATCCGCATCGAACTCGGTCGCGGCGTAAGGTTAGGTACCACAACGATCCCCACTGATCGCAGGTTGCGGGCGTATCCCTTTTTTTACAAAACCCGCAAAGACCAGACACCCTTTCGGGTGTTTGCGTTCCATGAGGTGCACAGTCGCAAGATCCCGACACGCACGTTTCGCGACAAGATCGTATTGGTCGGGCCCACTGCGCCGCGGCTTGTGCAACCCCTGGCCACGCCGGTCGGTGAACCGATGGCGCCGGTGATGCTTATGGCGCACACGGTCTCGAGTCTACTAAACGGCGATCTGTATCGTGCCCAAACACTTTCGTACTGGGGGCGGCTGTTCGGATTTACGGTAGTTGCGTTTTATCTAATGTTTATCCTACCGGGTCTGCGCGTTTCTACAGGCTTGGCATTGAGCGGATTGACGCTCGCGGTGCTGGTCGTCGTGCAATTCAGTTTGATGGCCGTGGAGGCGATTTGGATTCCGTTGATGGTGCCCGCAGCAGCACTGGTGTGTGGCCATGTCGTACTTGCTGGAAAGCGCCTAGCGCAAGATAAGGCTGATCAGTTTCAACAGGCGCTTGCGGAATCTAATCGCATGCTAGGTCTTTCCTTTCAGTCACAAGGGCAACTGGACATGGCCTTTGACCGGTTTCGTAAGTGTCTCGTCGACAAATCCCTGATGGAGTTGCTCTACAATCTCGCTCTCGATTTCGAGCGCAAGCGCCAATACAACAAGGCACGCAACGTGTACCAATACCTAGCGGGACACGATCGGCGGTTCCGCGATGTCCAGGATCGGCTCGCCCGCAGTCAGGCGATCGAGGAAACGGGTGTACTCAGCATTAGCGGTGGTATAGGAGCGTCGGGCAGCCTAATCGTCGACGCAGAAGGCGTGCAAAAGCCGATGTTGGGGCGCTATGAGCTGCAAAGAGAGCTGGCGAAGGGTGGCATGGGTGTAGTCTATCTCGGCAAGGATCCGAAACTCAGCCGTGTACTTGCCATAAAAACTTTGGCGTTGTCACAAGAGTTTGAAGGTGAGCGACTACAGCAGGTCAAAGAACGCTTCTTCCGCGAAGCCAAGACAGCTGCCCAGCTTAATCATCCGCACATCGTGACCATCTACGACGTCGGTGACGAGCAAGACTTGGCCTACATTGCGATGGACTATACGGAGGGTGAGGACTTATCGTTATATTGTGGACCCGAGAGTCTGTTGCCGCTCGACGAGGTCTTGAATATCATGATCCAGGTAGCGGAGGCCCTTGATTATGCGCATGATCAGCGCATCGTGCATCGTGATATCAAACCGGCAAACATCATCTACAACAGGGAACAATACATCGCTAAAGTGACCGATTTCGGGGTCGCGTGCTTGATCGATGCCCGGACGACGAAGACCGGGATCGTCATGGGAACACCGTCTTATATGTCTCCGGAGCAATTAGCCAACAAGAAGCTTGACGGTCGCTCCGATCTATTCTCGCTTGGCGTGACCCTATACGAGCTGGTGACGGGACAGTTGCCGTTCGACGACGACTCGCTCTCTGCTCTGGTAAACAAGATCGCCAACAAGAAGCAGCGCGATGTGCGCAAAGTGCGTCCGGAGCTCCCGCAATGTGTGGCGGAGATCGTGAACAAAGCATTGCGCAAAGAACCTGGCAAGCGCTTCCAGAGTGGCGCCGAGTTGGCTAAAGCTGTGCAGGGCTGCGTGGAGAAGCTCTAGACTACAGAATTGACCGCCGTGCGCCAATCCTAGGATGTTCTCGGCGAATCGTGTAGGATCGGTTCGTTAGCGATCTAGCGTTCAACTCGCTGGAAAAAAATAAGCCTGCAGATGCAGGCAATACTGCGCCGACGTCGGAGGTCCGAGAAACCTGCATGTTCGGTCTCAGCCACATCGCGGGCGTTGTCACACAAATACTTTCGCACCCCGCAAATCGCGAGCAGAAGTATCGTGCACTTTTGCGCGCAGTTAACTGGCAACTCGCGTGCGGATGGCGACAGAGCCCTACAGCGCTACGGTTGGTGGGGGGAATGACCCTTTTGATCTATCCAGACTCAGAAAACGGTAAGAAAATGCTCATGCATGGAGGCTGGGCCGATTACCATGAAATGGGATTCATCAAGCGATATCTTCGCACCCATGATCACACCTTGGATGTGGGGGCCAACATAGGATCGTATACACTCTTGCTAGCTTCGTGTGTTGGCAGCAGTGGTGGCGTGGACGCGTTCGAACCGACTCCTAAGAACCTGCGGCGGCTCAGAGAGAACGTCGCATTCAATAATTTGACTAACGTGAAAATTCATGAGCAGGCCGTTTCGAACAAAGATGCCATGGTTTCATTCCGCGTGGACGGCGATACACAAAACGGCATTGAATTACCGCATTTTCGGTCATGTGACAAAACGAGAACAATCTTTGTGCAATCCGTAACATTAGATAGAACGTTTCTTCGGCACAGAAAATACGCGCTCGCAAAAATTGACGTGGAGGGTGCCGAGTACGACGTTCTGCATGGGGCAAGGCATGGGTTATCTCGAGGTAATCCGCCGGTTCTGCTTATTGAGTTGAGAGGACACGAGGAGCGGTACGGTTGCAATGCGTCTGATATCGCGCGGTTTCTTCGAGACCGTGGCTATGATTTTGCATTGTATGACTACGATGATCAAATGCTGACGTTTACAGGTAACCCGTGGAGGTCTAGCTCCGATTTTTTTGCGATCGCGCGGAGCAAAAGGGATTTCGTCTTGTCGAGACTTGCAAACCGGTCCAAACTCATGGTGACGGGTCGACCTTAATCCGATACCCACTCTACATTACCCCTCTCGCGCATGGCCCCGCCGTTGACGGACTGCCCGCACCAGCGCATCCAGGGCGATGGCATCAGGCGGTCCACCGTGAGCGGGTTCCGGCGCCACGGGGCGCTGAACCACCTCAGCCCTAACAATCTCAAACCCCGGCAAATCCGCGACGATCTCCTGCGGCGTACAGAGTACGGCCGGATCCTTGGGACCGCCGTGTCCACACTCGAGGTTGCTCAGATCGTGGCCGACGTATAAGAAGGTGCCACCTGGCCGGCAGGCCGCGCGCCCGCCCGCCAAAATTTGGCGGCGCGTGCTTGCAGGCAACTGTAGATAGCACATAAGCACGAGATCGTAGTACGCGCGTTTAAGCGGGTACTGCGTCAGGTCGGCGAGTACCCAATCGACCTTTACCCCATGGGCCTTGGCGAGTCTCCTCGCCTTCTGCAAGCCTACATTGGAAAAGTCAACGGCTGTGACCTGCCAGCCGCGTGCTGCGAGCCACACGGCATTTCGACCCTCACCAGTTCCCAGATCCAATGCACGCCCGGGCTCGAGGCGAGCGGTTTCGGCAACGACAAACTGGTTGGCCGCCGCTGTCCATACGAACGCCTCATCTGCATAACGCTTATTCCACCGGTCACGATCCATGGCACAACTGCCTGTCTACTTCCTTATCCTGGTGCACTCGGCGCCGACGGATAACATGTTGGCGTATCGTGCCTAACGTGCGGTCCCGTTGGTACGTATGCTACGTGCATGAATGACCCGTCAAAGGAGATGGAGATGGTCGAGGAATCCCTTACGGAGCCTCTTATCGTTTTCCGCGCCGAGGACAAGCGCGTCGCTTTGGTGAACTGTGTTGGGTTGTTCGCGACATGGGCGACCCGGCTGGCTTACAAGCGCTCAGACATCGGCGAGTTCCTGGCTTATCTCCGACATGCACTCAATCTGCCCGCTTATGAGCTTCAGCATGAGCTTGAGAGCGACGCCGTTCGCGCCGCCGTCGAGTACATCTTTGACGAGGACGACGGGCAGATCGTGTTTTGTGAAGTTCCTACCATACCCGTGGGCGAACTGGGCAGGCGCATTCGCCGCATGCAACAACGCAGGTTTAGCCCCACTCGGCAGCTGTTGCATTAAGCAACCCCAGTGAATCCCTCCTGTTACTTGTTTTCATAGTGCTATCAACGCTGATGGCGCGGCAGGTATTTGGCACCGAGCTCGCGCCAAATGCATACCAAGCACCGAATCGCTCGGTGTTGGTCGTGACTATTCGATAGCGCCTCGCCGCTTTAGCAGCTCGACAATAACTTGGTGCCCCTCTTTGGTCGCTGACCCGAGCGGCGTGCGACCTTCGCGGGTACGGGCATTAAGCGGCGCCCCACTTTTCAGCAAGAGCTCGACAACGTCTTTGTGGCCAAACGAGGCGGCGCCGTGCAATGGCGTACGCCCCTGTCGGTCCTTCGCGGTGACATCGGCGCCCTTGGCGATCAACACCTCAACGAGGCCCGCCTCGCCCATTCCGGCCGCCATGTGCAGCGCCGTAAAGCCGCTTGCTCCGGGTGCGTTTACCTCCGCGTCCTCGCGGATCAGAAAGATCACGACGTCGCGATGATTGTGGAATACGGCTAGATGCAGCGGCGTGAGGCCGTCTTTATCCTCCGCATCGACGCCGGCGCCGCTGGCGATCAAGGTCGCGACTATAGTGTTATGACCTTCCTGCGCTGCCGTGTGTAGTGGTGTCCAACCGCCCCAGCTTTGCGCGTCGACCTGGGCGCCTTCAGCGATTAACAGCTTAACGATCGAAAGCAGTCCCGATCGTACCGCAGCGTGTAGCGGCGTAACGCCGTCGCGCCGGGGAGCGTTGACATCGGCTCCACTGGCGACCAGCAACTGAACCGCCGCATTGCGTCCATCTTCGGCCGCTGTAAACAAAGGTGTTGCGCCGTTCCTGTCTTTCGCATTGATATCCGCACCATCGGCAATAAGGCGCTCGATATCTTTTAGGCCTCCCTTCTTGACTGCATCGTGCAGCGGTGCCGCGTCGGCAGCCAAAAAAATGCCGAAAGCTGCGAGCGCTGCTGTTATGTAACGTGCAAATTGCATTGACTGGTCTAGTCTATCAGAGGCTCGGGTCAGTACCACCGGCCACATTCTCATTCGGATGACCGAGTAAGGTGCTAGGGAATCTGAAGCGTAACGGCAATCGGGCAGTGATCGGAAAGCTTCTTTCTTAAAGACGTCCCTTCCTGGAACACAATTTGTTCGAAAGTGTAGGGCTTGATCCAGCGCGCAGATGAGCGATCGAAAACGATGTGATCGATAAAGTATTTGAACTCGCGGTCCCAGCACAGTTGGGATTCTCCTTCGGTGATTCGCCAAAGATCTGCGTTTTGCGGTTTGCCATCATCGATCTGCGTCCAGAAATCGTCGCCCGACCGATCGAAACGACGATTCCAATCGCCAAGAATGATAAAAGGAACACCTTCGGCTGCACGCGCGTCGATCCATGATTCGAGAACGGGGGCCTGGCGCTTCAGGATCTTGCACGCTCTCGAGCCGTGAGAAAGCGGGCGCCCCCAGCAACCGGCTTTGAGATGAATGGATAACAAGCGAATCTGTTTCTTGTCGATGGTGATAGTAATGTCTGTCCCTTGCGGGATGTCACCGGTCACGTTTAACGCCCTGAAGTCTGGATTGCGTACGACGGAAACGCCCTTTCGGACAGCGAAGCCCGTACGCAGAGGGTGGTCGTGGTGCTCGATGAATAACTGATACTTCACCGGATCAAACACCTTCCTGGCCGCCTTTAAGTTTTCGACCTCCTGGAAGGCGATGACGTCGGCGTTTAGGATCTCGGCGTATCGGGCCAGGCGTTCAAAATCCGCGTGACCGCGCGGGTTCTTGCCTTCGCCGATCCCGTCACGCAGATGCTCAATGTTCCAGGTCGCGACCTTTAGCGTAGCGGCAGCCGACGACGCGCTGATCAATAGACCAAGAATAATCAACAGCTTCGGCATTGTTACCCTCATTAAACCGCCGCTGTCGGTGGAATTTACATAGTCGCGTGTTGTCACTTTTACTCTAAGTGTTTGACGTCGTGTGAATCATGCCCAGACGCGTTCCGTGCAGAGGGTCGGGAAACTTTACAATCTTTAGCATCGCAAGGGCATGGTCTGAAGCTAACATGTTGACAGTCATACGTTTTGCGAATGCGTACGGATATTGCACAAGATTCAGACGAGGAGAAAGGGTCTCTTCATTGTCGATTTCAAGCCCCGCCTAAGTGCGGGGCTTTTTTATCTCAAGCTGTGTTGAGTATTGCTTGACGTTGCCTTCAGATCGTTCTTGGGCAACCCAACCTGCTTCGGATGGCGCGTCTATACTTAAAGCCGCCATGCGGGCGAGCCCCTCTCAAAATCTCTTCGCCATTTTTCTGCTCATTAGCGTGATCGCCGCACTGGGCGTACGACTATGGGCGTCTCATCAGGCAGGTCGGCTGACTGGGCCGAACCACGTGGCCGCGTCGAAAGACTACTTATATGTTCACGTGAACCGCACGCTTTACCGACTCGACACGAGCGGCGAGTTACAAGAAAAAGTCAGCCTTTCCTCCTTGGGGATCGAGGGACCCCTATCGGATATCCAGGTACTCAACAATGGCGATCTGCTGCTCGGGGATTTCTTGCGACGCACGCTCAGGCACTGCACACCGCGGGGCGTATGTCGTGACATTGCTCCTGGTACCTCGATTGCGATCAAGAAGCAGTTCAAGTTCTACTTGGACGAGTCCAGTCGTCAGCTCTACGTCGCCGATACGCGCAGGCATCGGTTGCTGGTGCAATCCTTCGAGGGCGGTGAGCCGGAGGAACTTACGGCCCCGCGTGCGTTAAGGTTTCCCAATAACATCTGGGTCGACGAAGATGGCGTCGTGTACGTTACAGATACTAACCATCATCGCATTGTCGGTTTAAGGCGCGAGCGGGACACGCTCGAAGAGAACGGTTTCGCATTGATGGCCACTGGCGGTCTGGTTCGTGCGGGACATACTTGGCCTATCGCGTTCGCCCGTGGACCGGCGGGAAAGTGGTGGGTCCTCAGTGCGGACGGACACCTTCAGTATGCGGACCTCATCGTATACGGACCCGATGGAAGTCCGCATAGGACAGTCGACCTGCCGGCGAACGCTGATCCCGTGTTTATTGTGCAATTTGGGGACCGCCTCGTTGTCACCGACCGAAGACTGTTCCGCTTGTATCAGATCGATCCTCAGAGCGACTACGTCACCGACTTCGGTACGGCCGCCGTCACAGGTTTGCTTGAGCGATTGCGAGAGCGCAAACATAGCTACCAGAACATCGCCACCCTAGCGATGATTGCCCTAATAGGGTTACTCATGGCCGCATTCGTACTTGGCGCTCGTGTTGTTGCTAACAATCAAAGGCGATGGCGCCGGAATCGGCCGGAAGGGCCTTTAACACTCTCACCGATGTCACGCTTTCAAGAGGTGTATTGGTTGCGGTTCGATCCCGAGGCAGCCATGTCGGTGCACAAGCTAAAGCGACAGGCGTCATTGGCGCTTGCCATTCTTTCAATCGCAACGCTCGCGGCGATAGGTATCTTGATGGCGTGCAAAGTGGCGCTCACGGAACTCAAGCTGTTAAGCCTTGCTCTTATCTATTTACTGGTGGCCATCTCAGTATTGTTGTTCATGAGTTTTCGCGTCTTACGGCATCGCATTGGCGCAGACGCGGAGCGGCTGTATTTAGCTGACCACAGCGGCAGGGTATTGCCCGTGCCGCCAGAGGAGGCGGTCTACACCAGTCGCCTAGTCGCGTTTGGGCCGCTAGCTGCACCGCTGAAGCTCGGAAACGGTCGCGCTCTATACTCAGCCACCGACATGGAGGAGTTTCTCAAACCGCTGCTCCACCGTGCCCAGCAGATTGGCGAAGTCAACATGATGATCTACCAGATGCTTCACCGGAACGCGTTGGTGCTGGTATCGTTAGTCATGGTGGTTCTAGGTTTGGTCATCATTTTCGCGACAGGTCTTTCGCAGGCACTTTTTTAGTATCTGCCGCTAGTCATTCCACCCTAGAGGTTTTCCATGTGGCGAACCATGCGCTTGCGCTGCGTCGCATTTGGCAAACGTCCGAAACCTGCCTGCATATTATCCGCCAGGTGATGCGGTTTCGATGTAGCTGGAATCGGACAGGTCACGGCAGGGTGGCTGATGATGAACTTGAGGAAGTATTGCGCCCAGCTCGTACAGTCAAACTCACTGACCCAGTTTGGTAATGGCCTGCCGCGTACCTGATGAAACAATGCCCCCTGCTCGAATGGTTCATTGACCAGCACCGCAATGCCGCGTTCCGTCGCTAACGGCAGCAAGCGCTTTTCGGCTGATCGCGATAGGATGTTGTACGGTACTTGAATGAAGTCCAATGTCTCTTGCTTCATGATCGCTGCCATGTCGTCGAATGCGCTGGTGGTATAGTGCGTAATCCCGATGTAACGAAACATGCCGGCAGCCTTCCATTCGTACAAAGTT
The DNA here is from genome assembly GCA_046759385.1 of Acidiferrobacterales bacterium. Lineage (GTDB taxonomy): Bacteria > Pseudomonadota > Gammaproteobacteria > Acidiferrobacterales > SPGG2 > JBHICC01. Next base: position 58,759 of record JBHICC010000008.1, read on the forward strand.
TTGATGTGGGCTCGCCAATCCACAAGATTGTGAATCTGCATAAGATCTATCTTCGCTGTTCGCATGCGTTGCATGGACTGCTTCATCTGCCGGACGCCGGCTTCACGGCCGCTTGTCCAAACCTTGGTTGCGTAGAAGAGTTGTTCCTGTACCTTGAGTTCGGCAGCGAGGTCACCTACAACGGTCTCGGCGTGACCATACATAGGTGAAGAGTCAATCACGCGGCCGCCTGTTGCCACGAATTGCCGCAGCACTTCTCTGACGGCCTCGCGAGTACGGGGACTGCGCCCGACATCAAAGGTCTGGTAAGTACCTAAACCTATGACCGGCACTGCTTCGCCGCTTTTGGGAATGGTTCGTGTGCGGAGGCGTTTTTGGCTCATGGCCGAGATCGTGCCTGAGGTCAGACCGGCAGCAAGCGCGACCAGGCATTTCAACATTGTCCGCCGGCTAACGGCTAAGCTCCCAACTGTCGGATCAATCCTTGGCACGCCAGTTGCTTCCTCGACCGCTTAATATAGCGGCAAGCACCTTCTACGCAAGACTGACCATATTTGTCCCCAAAGTGCCAAACCGGCCGACGAACGGTAGGGCACAGCGCCGCTACGCAGGCTCGGATGCGAGCAGGTGGGTTACAATACAAACGCCCGGTTTTTTGAGAATGACAACGTAGATTCCAGGATCTCCTTCTTTTCGTGTCACCAGGACGGTACGTTCTCGTTGACTTGGGTTCGGTATTGATCGCGACATGCTAGGAGGAACTATGAAGGCACTCGTCGGCACAGCGTTGACCGTTTTATGCGTGGCCGGTTCTCTGTTTGCACCGGCGCAGGCTGGTTGGGATGCTAACAAGGACAAGAGAGTCCAAGAGACCATCGAGGTGTTCAAGAAGCGGCCCGGGCTCAAAATCTATTTCGATCAAGCGTATGGGTATGCGGTTTTCCCCAATGTCGTCAAAGGCGCTTGGTTTATCGGCGGCGCCCATGGCAAAGGGCTAGTTTATGAAAGAGGCGTTATCATCGGTAGCGCCAGCGTCTCACAAGGATCAATCGGCTTCCAATGGGGTGGACAGTCTTTCAGAGAGATCGTCTTCTTCAAGGACAAAAGTGCATTGGAGCGCTTCAAGAAAGGCGATCTTGAGCTTTCTGCACGGGCCTCTGCAGTTGCCGTAGAGACCGGGGCCGCCACCACAGCCGATTACCACAATGGCGTGGCTGTGTTCACGTTGACCAAGAAGGGTCTCATGGCTGAAGCGTCGATCGGCGGCCAGGCATTTAACTTCGTCCCAAACAAATAGTTTCCGCGCCAGGCAACCACCACCCGCGGTGCTTGCCTGGACTGACCGTCGAGATAAAGTAGACGGCGCACGCGCAGGACTGCCTGGGCAGGTGGTTTGTGCGCGAAAATACGCTGTCGTCCCACGTTCCCACTTTCACGTGAGCTAAGGTCAGCACCGCTCCGCCGGCGCGCGCCGACGTTACATGGCCCGTATCGATACAGTATGATCCGCGTCACACGCAGCGGGGTGGATGAGACAATGAAAGCGAAACGCAAGACTGTCGTGTTATTGAGCGGCGGCGTTGACTCGACCACAGTTTTGGCAATCGCTAGGGATAGCGATTTCGAGCTCTATGCACTGTCCTTCCGCTATGGACAAAGGCACATAGTCGAGCTAAGAGCGGCGGAGCGTGTTGCTAATCATATGGGCGTGGCGCGCCACGTTATTGTCGATATCGACCTTCGCGTTTTCGGCGGCTCAGCCCTCACAGACGAGATCCCGGTGCCAAAGAATCGATCAGACCAGGAGATCGGTAAAGGGATTCCGGTCACCTACGTTCCTGCTCGCAATACGATTTTTCTTTCGTTTGCACTCGCCTGGTCAGAGGTATTGGGCGCGAACGACATCCATATCGGTGTAAACGCGTTGGATTACAGCGGCTATCCGGATTGCCGGCCAGAGTATGTCGAGGCGTATACGCGCATGGCGAATCTTGCCACCAAGGCGAGTGTCGAAGGGCGGCAACGCATTGCGATACACGCACCACTCATTTTCCTTTCTAAGGCGGAGATCATCCGCAAGGGCATCAATCTTGGGGTCGACTACGCACTCACTTGCAGTTGTTACGATCCTTCTCCTGGAGGCGAGGCGTGTGGCCAGTGCGATTCTTGCTTGTTGCGCAAGAAAGGGTTTGAGCAAGCAGGTGTACCCGATCCAACTCGCTATCGCGCTTCGGCACAGATTGGCGCGTAAAACACGGCTTGGAGGAGCCCATGACAGGCTCTTATTAAGATAACAGAGGTTCGCATGGCAAACGTGATTCTGCATCACTATCCGCAATCGCCTGTTTCCGAAAAAGTGCGTGTCGTTCTGGGCATCAAAGACTTGGCATGGCATTCCGTGCAGATCCCGCGTCTTCCGCCGAAACCTGAGCTAATGCCGCTCACCGGCGGCTACCGGCGGACGCCAGTGATGCAGATCGGTGCGGATGTCTATTGTGACAGCCAGTGCATCATCCGCGAACTCGAGCGCCGATTTCCTGAGCCGACCTTATATCCCGGTGGCGGTGCCGGCATGCCTTGGGCGGTCAGTCGCTGGACGGACGGACCGCTATTCACACTGGTGCTGTCGCTGGTTCTGGGCGCGCAAGCGGACGAGTTGCCCAAAGAATTCGCGGAGGACCGGGGCCGGCTGTATTTTGGGCCAAATTATGATCTGCATGCGCTAAAGCGCGAGCTTCCACACACACTCGCCCAACTTCGCGCGCAGTATAGCTGGATCGAGCAACGGCTGAGCAGCGGTCGCGCATTCATATTGGGCGCCGAGCCGGGGCTGCCCGATGCGCTCTGCTATTACTTAGTCTGGTTTATTCGTGGGCGTTACGCAGGTGGCCCCGAGTTCTTGAATCAATTTCCCCACCTGCTTGCCTGGGAGAAGCGGGTCAAGGCCATCGGCCACGGCCGACAATCTGAAATCTCAGCTGAGAAGGCGCTCGACATCGCGCGCACGGCCGGCAGTGATACCGAACCGCAAGCGGATCCGAACGATCCCGAAAGGCTTTCACCGGGAATGCGCGTTGGGATCACACCTGATGGTGTCGGTGGTGACCCTACCGTGTTTGGCGAGGTTGTCATGGTAACCGTGGAAAGCGTTGCAATCAGGCGCGAGGAAGAGAGGATAGGCGAGGTGGTGGTGCATTTTCCACGCGTGGGTTACCGTGTATCCTCGACCGATGTGTAGGCCCACGCGTTTCATGAAACGCGTTCTGTTTCTCGGGGTTTCATTGCTTCTTGCATCCACGGCTTTGGGTGACGAGATTGATCAGAACTGCCCAAACAAACGCGACCGCGCACTGGGTGCGGAGGAGCTTCGGGCAGCTCTCGGCGAGCATAGGAAATGGCTCGAAGACCGAGCGACAGGGATGCGAGCGATCCTTTGTCGCTTAGACCTGCGTCGGGCGAACCGCAAAGAAGATTTGTTGTTAGCTGCAGAGCTTGAAGACGCCGACCTACGTCGGACGAATCTAGAGAAAGTCGATCTCACCGTTGCCAATTTGCACAAGGCGAATCTCAGCCGCGCGAAGTTGGTCAAAGCAGATCTCATGAGGGCTAACCTGAAAGGGGCTATCCTTGTCAAGGTGGATCTCAAGAAGGCTGATTTGTTTGCAGCCAAGCTTCAGGATTCCGATCTTCGCGATGCCCACCTCAAGAAGGCCATCTTCGGGTTTGCTCGACTCGAGGGTGCGATACTTACAGGCGCGAGGTTGCAAAGGACGAATCTTTTCGCGGCCAAACTGATCAACAGCGACCTCAGCAATACTAACCTGCGTAAAGCAAAATTGCGTCGGGCTAACCTGCGGCAGGCAGACCTGAGGGGCGCCATGCTGTACAAAGCCGACCTTTCTGATGCCTTGCTCGACGGTGCGGATTTAAGTGCCGCTGATCTTGGGAAAACAAAGGGTCTTACCGAGTCGCAACTTAAGCAAGCCTGCGGAGATAGCGAAACCAAATTGCCTAAGTACTTGCGCGAGTATCAAATGAGGCCTTGCGAACGTCAGATTGATGCTAGACGGGCAGATAGGATTGAACATTTTGCTCGCAGCATGTCTATCTTCAGTCACTCGCACTGAAGCCATTTCCGAGCAAATGTGTCGGGCGCCTTACAAGCGCGCGGAACAGCCGACGCAGGCATCAAACAAGACTTGTGCTTCCCTCAACCACGTGCAGGTCACGCAGTGACAGCGGTGTACCCTGTGTCCTGACTTTTTCGCTCGGGCATCGATGTAGGCGGAGGCAAACTCGACTGCCTCCAATAACTGGCTCATCGGTTTACGTGTTAGTGCTGCGAACTCCTCGTTCTCGAAGAGCCAGCGGCATTCTTCTTCGTAGTCGCACTCAAGACACTCTTTCGTGCCGGGTGCGTAGAAGCCGCTGTGAGGACAATCCTCGAGGTCCAAACGGTTTCGTACGAAGTAGCGTGGGTACGCCAGCGTTTTGATCAGTTGCTCTCGAATCGATAAGTCCTTCACGCAAAAACACCCCCCCCGCCCATCGTTTTCGGGCGGCGCAAATGTCTGCGAAGCCGCTGGCCTAGGCGAGCAAGTACAACGCGATCAGCAGGCAGATCAGAGTTAATGCCTGCAATCCGACTCGCGCGAACATCAACTGATGACTGTGCGACTGGTCAAACTCGCCACCCCGGCCCATCGAAACGACACCGGTCAAGAGCGCAGCGGTCGTAGCAAGCAGTCCAATTATGATAAGCGTAGTAAGAAGCTCCATAACTTTGCCTCGCGTCAGAACATTGCCAACATAGTCTGGACCCAGGATTTTTCATTGATTTCTATCAAGAAAAGCCCGAAAGGGCAGGACAGCACGACATCATCCGTCGTTATATGTGCTCAATAGGATGGTGGAGCGTTGGAGCCCGTTTTATGCAAAGCGTCGTAGTAGGGCGGTTGGTACCGAGCCTGTTTGACGAGCTTCCGCATGATCAACAACAATTGGCCGACATTGGCAGGCACTATTCGGTTGCGCGTCCTTTGCTTGGTTTCTGTACATGAACACGCGCTGACCAGAGCTGGCGACAACTTGGCTCCAAATTACACAGTTGCTGTGATGGGCAATAGAAAGAGCCACAAGACCGCTGTAGTGGTGATCCCCCCTGAAGATATTTGGGCACCTATTCAGGCGATCCGTCGACAGCACGATCGCCAATTGCGGCGCTGGATGCCGCATGTGACTCTAGTCTATCCGTTTCGCCCGAGCGCGCTTCTTGACCAAATTATGCCGGCGGTGGCGCAGGTCGGTGCGGACGTACAGCCTTTCCAAATCAAGCTAGAGAAGTTCAACTGTTTTCGTCACGGGCGCCAGCACTACACATTATGGTTAGCCCCGCATCTCACCGACCGTCTCACGCGTCTGCATGAACGCATCTAGCAGGTCGTTGCTGATTGCGACGAGGTATGTCGATTCGACAGTGGCTTTACGCCGCATCTAAGTGTCGGTCAGATCACAGGCAAGGAAAAGCTGCAGAAGCTTGTCCAGCAACTGCAGGCGGGGTGGATCCCTCTGACGTTTACGGTAAATGAAGTAAGCGTGATACTCCGCGACAATCCACCGGATGACGTCTTTCGTATCTACCGCAGTATCCCGCTAGGGGGCAGCGATGATTAAAGAGGGAGATCCAATCGCAACGAAGCTTCACGTATCCGCTTCGCTTTCTACCAGCTGGTGAAAAAGGCTTGAGAGGCGCTTATAAAAGCCTTCGGTATGAAAGGAATCAGCAAGCTTTAGCAACTCGTAGTCTAGATGGTGACAAAGTTCATGTAGCAATGTGCGGACGAAGGTGCGAAAGGCAACGATGCGTTTGTGGTGTGCTGTTCGCATCCATAGCTGTACGCAAGCACGTTGCCTCCCTTCCTCAGGTGAGTACAATCCGTGGAGCTCGCCCCAGTCATCGTGAGGACGCACCCGGAGTACCTCAACGCGCACCGGCGGTACGTTGAGACCGCGCGTGATCCCGTCGGCGAGCCGTTGACAGATCGTCTCGGTCCAACGACGATCTCCGTTGTTCAGCGCCTTCAACAGTGCTGACGTAGACGGGCGCAAGGCGGGTGCACCCAACAGGCGAATCGAGTCAACCTCATCGCTTTGTCGATAAACACGTTTCTGGCTGGCAGAGAGTCGTCGGTAGTAGGCAAAAACCATTTGATATTATGACCGGCGGCTATATGCGCTCTGCATGGCGTCGCAACAGCTCTACCATCGTCGCCCTATTCAGGTCAATCGCCCAATCGAGTGGCGTCGACCCCTTGTCGTCTTCTGCGTTGACATTCGCTCCATGGCGCACAAGCCGGTCGGCCACATCGACATGATCATTGACCACCGCCATGTGGAGTGGCGTCAGGCCGTTTCGGGTCCGCGCCCGCACGTCAGCACCTCGAGCGAGCAACACGTCGATGACCGTGAGGTGACCGCTGAAGGCGGCCTCGTGCAACGGCGTCACACCGTTCACACTTCTGGCATTGATGTTGACCCGCTTGCTAAGAAGCCATTTCGCCATAGTAGCGTGGCCATTTCCAGCGGCCTCGTGCAGCGGCGTTACGCCTTTCCTAGTTCTCGCGTTAACCGCCGCACCCTGGGCGACAAACGATTGCGCCATCGCAGCGTAGCCGCCGGCGGCTGCAAAATGTAAAGGCACCTCGCCAACATTATTAGCGGCGTTAACGTTTGCACCGTTGGCAATAAGTCGTACAGCGAGGTTTTGATGACCGGCCGCCGCCGCCATGTGAAGCGGCGTATTCCCATCTTCGGCACTGGCATTGACGTTTGCGCCGCGCGCGATAAGCAGGTCGGCAACCTGTGCCCGGCCGGCGGCCGCTGCATAATGCAATGCTGTTGCGCCAAAGCGTGCAGTGGCATTGACATCGGCTCCGTCGTTGACAAGTTGCTTTACAGTCTCGACATCGCCGCTCCTGGCGGCATCGTGCAGTGCCTCCGCGGCTAGCAGGGGCGATGCGCCCATACTAACGAACAAGAACAGCGCGGTCCAAAGCCACCGGGTTGTCATCTGTGCATCATTCTAGTGTGTGACCGAGCACGACAGGCCGCCACTAGTCTAATGATTATCAACCGGTGCTGCGACCCTTCGCCTATCGTGGCGCTGGGTGGCGCAATGCTGGCGTGGCTTTGCGGGTGCTAGTTATTACTCACGAGCTGCAGCTTTGGCTTGTTTGCCCTAGTGGACGTCGGGTTAGCGGCGTCGGCATGCGCAGGTGCCCGAAGCACGGCACGCATGGGCTGTCGGCGTTGTCGCAATGCTTCACCCTGACCTGTACACATCAGCACGAAGTCGATCGTGTCGAACTCACATAGCACCGCAAATGTGCGTGTGGCGCGATTTTGGCTAATTGAGATCATTGTTCGTAGGACACTTGCCAGTGTGAAATCATGTGGTGACTCTGCCGAGCTTAACTCCTCTTCAATAATGACCGGTGAAATTGTCGGTTTCTCACAGATCTCGCCGACTCAAACGAATATTTCCTCACAGGGTAGGGGGTTCAAGAACCAACCTGCAGCGGCTTGCGACCCATGTTATTGTGGGGTAAGTGCGGTCACGCGTGCGGCGACAATACCCTGTAGAACAGGCCACGCGCTGCTATGCTAAGTGTGTACGGCGTACTGAGCTTCCTTTACGTGGAAAGTGCTATTGCCGGACGCCGGCGCGTTTGATGTTAACCCGGAGAGGCTGTTAGCATCGGCGCTGCTATTGCTGGGTGCTAAACGATCAGATGGGGGAAAGGGATACGCCTGCAGCCTTAGTCGGAACGGGGGCGAGCGTGAGTGCCAGCGCTCGAGCCGACGGGGGACTGCCGATCAGGGAGTAACGATGAAGCGTAATTATGTCGCTGCGATCGCGCTTTGGTTTGCGGTTGGTTCCACTTTCGCTAGTGAGCCAACCGCTTTTCCGCACCCGCCAGACCTTGAGCCTGACATTCATTTTTGGAAGCGCGTATACACGGAGGTCGACACCCAAGGCGGACTGCTCCACGACGCGCGCCGCCTCGATGTCGTGTACGAAGTGATTCGCTTCCCTGCAACTGCGGGCAACCGCGCACGACAGCGCCACGTCAAGCAGGCTAAACGGCACTACAAAACCATTCTAATTACGCTCGCACGCGGTAAGCGGGAGAATCTTACAAGCGAGGAAGAACGGGTTCTGGGGCTGTGGCCCGGGGACGTGAGCAATCGCTTGCTGCATGCCGCCGCGTTCCGACTTCGATTCCAGCTAGGTCAAGCGGACAAGTTTCGAGCGGGCCTGGTACGCTCGGGTGCGTGGAAGGCTCATATTGATAAGACCTTTGCGAGCATGGGTCTGCCTACCGAGCTTGGCGTATTACCTCACGTCGAATCGTCTTTCAATCCAGCTGCACGCTCACACGTCGGGGCTGCGGGGCTGTGGCAGTTTACGCGTTCCACCGGGCGTCGCTATTTGCGTATCGATGGTGCAGTAGACGAGCGAATGGATCCATTCGAGTCGACAATAGCCGCGGCGCGTCTGCTAAAGCAGAACTATGCCGTTACCGGCAGCTGGCCACTCGCTGTCACAGCTTACAATCACGGGGCCGCCGGAATGAGACGAGCCGCACGCAAGATGGGGACGGATGATATCGTGACCATTGTTCGTCGCTACCAAAGTCGAACATTCGGGTTTGCGTCGCGCAACTTTTACGTCGCGTTTCTCGCCGCGTTGGAGGTGGAGACCCACGCGGACAAGCACTTCGGTGCACTTGAGCGAAACCGCGATGCTGCTCGCGACACCGAAGTCATCGAAATCCCGGCCCGCGTAAGCGCCAAGGCCATGCAGAAGACGCTCGATCTGGAGCGCCAGACGTTGCGTCGGCTCAATCCCGCGCTCCGAAGGTCCGTGTGGAATGGTTCACGGCGTATCCCGCGTGGCTACAAGCTTCGTGTGCCGCGCGGAATGGGGGATGATTCAACGCGGGTCGCACTAGCGAACATCGCGGCGTCGGAGAAGGTTCGCATACCAAGGCGCGAAACGCCGGAGGGCGTTTACCGGGTTCGGTACGGGGACTCGCTTTCCGAGATTGCGCGCCGTTTTGGCGTCGATGAACAACATCTCATGGATGTTAACGATATTAGCAACAAGAATCGTATATACGCGGGCCAGCTGTTAAGGGTGGCAAGCATAGCTCCTGTAGCCGGGGCAGCCAGTGTCAAGCCAAGTAATCGCGCCAGTGAGAAAACGAGTACTGCGCCGATTGTCGATCAGACGGAAACAGCCAAGCCGAAGGCGGCTGAGGCGGCCATCGATCAAATTGAAGCCACCAAGCCTAAGGCGGCTGAGGCGGCCATCGATCAAATTGAAATGGCTAAACTCGAGGCGGCTGAGCCAGCCACCCTCCAGGAGGCAGAATCCCTCGGCGGTGCCTTGCCTGTGGGTGTCCATCCCGCCCTATCGGCTGATCCGGGTGACTACCTCGTGGGGGGCGACGGCACTATCGAGGTGCAAGCCGCCGAGACATTGGGTCATTATGCTGAGTGGCTCGGCTTGCGCGCCAGCCGGCTGCGACAGCTCAATCGTATGCGCTACCGTCAACCGGTTGTTATTGGCCGGCGCTTGCGACTAGATTTCTCTCAGGTGAAGCCCCAGGTGTTTGAGCAGCGACGCATTGCCTACCACGCTGCGCTGCAGGAAGCCTTCTTCCAGCAGTATCAAATTACGGGGACCGCCGTGCACGTCATGCGCCGCGGCGAAGTGCTGTGGATCTTGGCACAGCGCGAGTATGACGTGCCAATCTGGTTGATTCGCCAGTTCAACCCGGACCTCGACGTCGAGCTGCTGTGGCCAGGGACACCGGTCACGATCCCACAGCTAGAGAAACGCGAAGAGCCCACTGCGCCCGAGACGCTGTCGCCGTTACGCGCCACCTGACGTCGTCGCCAAGAAGACGGCTATCCCTCTACCTGCTCGCTAACGATGGCGCCCGTCGCCGCATCCTCTATCCAAAGCATGCAACGACCTTTACTGACGCTTGTGCGAACTTTGTAGCTGCGACCGCTCGCCGCCATGAAGCGCAACGTGGCGCGGCCGTGGGCATGCTCAGTGACCAACTGCTCGCTGAAGTTGCAGCTTATCAAAAGGTTATGCATTCCCGGACTGACCTTTACCTCGTTCGTGAGGCGGGGAATGAGTGTTTCATCAACCTTGTGGATACGCAGACCGGGGAAACCGGAGTCATAGACCGGCAGCCTTATGGTAGCGATATCGCCAGGTGGTCGCTCCGGTCCATCGTACACCTTGGCGGTGACACAGCCGGCAATGAGGACTGCGGTAGCGACCAGTGTGGCGATTAACGAGTTCTGGTGAGTTCGAGGGGCCATGCACCGCGGAGTCGTCTGGCAGCTAGTGCAACGCCTGTGGTCGTGCTAGTTCAACTTTTCCTTGTCGACAGGTTTGGGCGGCAGCGAATGGACTTGTACGCCTTCGTCTCGCAATTCCTTGACTTCATCGCCTGTCGCCAGGCCGCGTATGTTTCGTGCTTCGATCTCGCCGTAGTGAATTTTCCTCGCCTCATCGGGAAAATCGTTGCCGACGTCATCGAAGTGCTTATCTACGTATCGGTGTAGCGCTTGCAGCGTCTTGGCGGAAATCTGGGCGTTCTTTGATTCCTCGGCTTGTGTGCCGTTGTTGTTCTCTGCGGGGCCCTGAGATCGAACGTGACTGGCGGTAGGCAGTTTCTTGACTTCCGTTGAGCCGCATACGGGGCAGCTGAGTAGACCTTGAGAAGTCTGCTCAGCGTAATCTTCTGGTCGGTTGAACCAGCCCTCGAAGTGATGACCGGCCTCACAGTTCAGATCATAGATCAGCATGAATAAATAATTACACTGTTGCGGCTCAAACATCAAATGTAAGGTTGCCAAGAGATGAATTCAATCCTGGTGAATCGCGCATAAATCAATGTAATTGGCGGCAAATCCGGCAGGAAACCGTGGCATTCGGCGAGCCGCTTCGGACCAAATCATGCTTGCATGGGGTTTACAGCGTCCGTAGCATCACTCGCGCGCTAGCCATATGCTGGCGCCACTACCCAACCGAGAGATACCTCAATGGACCACCAGACCATACGCTTCGATGTCAGAGACCAGGTTGCTTTCATTACCTTAAGCCGACCTGAAGCCGCTAATAGCATCAATCTAGCTGTCGCGCGCGAACTGATGGACGCCGCAATCCGCTGCGATGCTGATCCGAATGTTCGCGCCGTGCTCCTTACGGGTGCAGGGGAAAAGATGTTCAGTGCGGGTGGTGACCTGAAGACCTTTGCTAGATTGGGTGAAGAGCTCAGCACCACCTTAAAGGAGATTACCACCTATCTGCATTCGGCAATCTCCCATTTGGCGAGGATGGATGCGCCGGTCATCGCCGCCGTTAATGGCGTGGCTGCCGGAGCGGGTATGAGCCTCGCAATGAGTGCCGACGTGGTGGTGGCCGCGGCGTCGGCAAAGTTCACGATGGCCTATACCG
>JBHICC010000009.1:0-70045 GCA_046759385.1 Acidiferrobacterales bacterium
CGGACGTTCGAGGCAGTTGATTAAAGCGAGGGCCGGAGGTCGAGTCCCTTCGGATGCCTTTCAAAAAATCTTTGCGTCGTCGCATGGAGGGACCCGATCGCGAAAAGCTTCCGGCCTAGGTTTTCCCACCCCCTACTTGTGTGCCCGATTTATGACTAAGCCAGATTGGATAGCGCAGGAAAACAGCCAATTGAGAGAGGGTTTGCGAAATGGCAAGCGGCACAAGTAATTGATTTAACAAAATCTCCCCGTTTAGCCTTGCGACCTGTTAACTACCTTGTCGGCGGTTCGAATCCGTCCTGGGGAGCCATCTAAACAAGAACTTACGTACCGACAACTTCCTTCCCTATATCGACTGTGCCAGATTTGTGACACCGACCGCGGATAACTCACGGTCTGGGCAGTCGTTCTGCGCACCCTAAAGATGGTTAAGGGGCGAAACGAGTATCACAGGGTGATTGCAAAGAAAAAAGGCCCATACGGGGCAGGCCTCTTAGAACAGCGACAACAAAAACAGAGCGCCTAGGAGCGTAGCGTACACTATCCATGCACAATATACGTCGCCACCGCTCTGGTGCCGGCGATCGTGTTCTTTCTCATACGTCATCTCAACTCCCTTAGCGAGCAATGCGATGCCATGGTCACGGCAAGGTCGTCGCACAGGCCTCATTGCTCGTCTCGATGATGCAGAGAATGGTCGAACAAGCGTCTTCGGTAATGACTTGAAAACAATACGTGGTCTCTGGCGTGAGGCCAGTAACAACGAAACTCGCTCCGGGAACCGCGACGAGGAAGTTACCGTTCATATATACCGGGTAGACATCGGCCCCTACCCTAGCAGGCGTCCACGAAAGCGCGATCTCGGTCGGCGAGATGCCCGAAGCGGTCAGGCTCATGGTCTGGTCCGTTGTTTCGTTACCTCCGCCGCCACAGCCAGTGAGCAGCCATGTCCCTAAGAGCGCAATCGGGAGAAGTTTAGATCTGCCCATGTTTCAATCCCTCGCGACGGAACGACGCTTTTCATGTGCCATCAACGGCACAAGCAAACAGCCCGCCATGGGGAGAAACACCATGACAGCGCACAAGGCGATCCTCCCACCCCACATTTTCATGTTTATGGCCTCGTAGGCGCGTTGGAAGGCTGTGGTAATAGCGGTGATAACCGGTCTTCGCATGTCAATCTCTCCATGGGGGACCCTTTCGCTACGAGGGCTATACTAGCCGTGTAGCCGTCACCGACCAGTTACAGATCGCTTACAGATGGCTTACAGATTGACAGCGGCCCTAGATGCAAATCTGGATAAAACGAGAGAAAGGGGCCAAGATGCCGCTACCAGTAAAATCCCTTCGCATCATGTGAGGAAATACGGAAAGTGGATGACCGTGTATTCGATTCAGTGCCCGCCTTGAGCGGGGATTTTATTGTCTGCGTGGCCAGCGGCGGCGTCGATAACCACATTGATCTGTGGTTTAGTTCATTAGCCCCATTCGCGAGGACCTGCTAATGAAAAGCTTGCGTTGCCAGGATTGCAATTTTGTTGCCGAGGGCGAAACCGATGAGGTAGTTGTCGCCGAGATGTTCACGCATTCGGCACAACATCACCTTGATTGCTATGAGCCGATGTTTGCCGACAAGGCGGCTGCGATGGTGGTGGAGATGGAAGGCTCGATAGTAGACGTTTAAGCGACCTGTTGGTGCGGCGATCTTCTGTTTCAGCCCCAGTGCCGTGTCTCTGAAACGGAAATAACCTTTCCGCCACCGCTAAAATGCACGTCAAAGTCATTATGCAAATAGATGGGCCCCATGAATACAACGGTAAGCTGGAATTCATTGCCGTTTTCTCTCACCTCATCTGGGAAATTGCACTCACGCTTTCTAGAAAATATGGGCGCTTTCGTGCCTGTTAGCCTCCAGATACAGAAATTCGGCTTCGTATTATAGCTTGTTACAATCTCTGTAACTTGATTCACCAAAAGCCCTTCTTTGAGCTGGTTTCTTGCATGGTTCGCTATATAAGGCACATGCGCGCCAGATATCCAAAGAAGTCCTGCTATCAGAACTAACGTGACTAACGTTGGCTTGACGTACTTCTTCATATTGCAGAGGCTGTATAGCCCGATAGGAAAGGCTCCTACCCTGCTCAGTCAGTATAGTCTTTAGTCAAGGCGTGGGTGGTCTGCTACCGGCCGCCGCCTCATGGCGGCGTCGCGTTCACACAAATAAAAAACCCCGCAAAGGGCGGGGCAAGTTTAGAACAAACAAATGAAAACCGGTTTTTTTGCGCGGTCCGCGCCCCTCAGCTCCGCTTAGCGGCGGGCTTTATCGACGCTGATCGGGCCCGGCCCGTAAGCCATGATATAAAGCATCGCGCCCATGAGGGCGATGTTCTTCCAGAACGCCCATAACTGGCCTTCAACCGCCCAGAAAGGGTGAAAGACCAGCGTTACTGGGATCACGTACAAGAAAATCGCCAGTGCACCCCAACGGGCATGCCAGCCCAACACGATCAGTAGCGCCCCGCCTAACTCGACAATAGCGGCGATTATCAGTAGTACCGAAGGCATCGGTAAGCCCTTGCTAGCCATGTATCCGGCCGTGCCTTCGAAGCCCGTGATCTTATGAACACCAGAAATGATGAAAAGCATCATGAGCAGCACACGGCCAAGTAGCGGCCCGTATTGTTCGGCCAATCTAAACGCGTTCATGGTGTTTTCCCTCTCATAATTTGATCACGCATAAGCAACGACTTCTCTGGCGCCCGAACCAGCGCCCACAAACTCACTCTGTCTCGTACAGGGATTCTTTTTGGGTAGCGTCCCTAGGACAGTATTCCCATATTACCTCGAATCATGGACTCGCTACTGTAGTCCCGTCGTCACTCACGACCACGGGCGGAACACCCGTCTGCTCGGCAGGGTCCGTAGTCAGACTTCGTTCGGGTATCCGTATGACGATCCGGATAGTTGCTGAGGCTGAGCACCTCGCCGCTTGACAAGCACTCTCTTCAGCCTGGGCGTCGCTGTTGGCTAGACCCAGAAGCAGGATTACCGCTGCTATAGGCCAGCCACCCCCCAAGAGCGTGTTTTCCGGCGCTTTCATTGCTTCTGCGTACTCTCACGCTAGCGACGGAACCTCACGGAAGCATTCTGCGCTCCGTGTTAAGAAAACACAACCGCTATCGAGGTTTCGGTTCTTTTAGAACTGCCATATGGGGGATTGGGCAGAATGGGCGGGGGTAACAGCTAAGTTTGGTGCTTTGATTCAGGAGCTTGCTTACATAGTCTCTCCTACATCCGCGCACTGATCCGGATTCTCTCTAGGACTGTTTTCCTGTCCTGGGGGATGCCAACCCATATTTACGACCTAAAGGGTGAAATGGATGATAGATATACCTACTTTTGGTTAGCCTTCAAATACTCATTGAGGAACTTGTCTACGAGCCCATCCAACGATTCGAGGATTCTTTTCGCCTCGTTGGGGCCCGCGACAATTCCGAAACGCGAACGCTGCCACGTCGAAGCTGACCTATATAACGTTTTCCCATGAGCCATGTACCAAACCGGCTGAACGAATTGAAGCCGCAATCTGTAGAAAGCGCCGAGTTTGCTGCCATCCTGAAGCTTGACGAAAGATGCCTGGAGGCCTAGCAACAGATATTGAGAACGCTCGTCGGCGGTAGGCATTAGGCCGGCCGTTCGGAGCCGCGGTTCAATGCGCGCACGTAAACGATCTTCAGTCAAGCCGACTTCATGCGTTGCCTGGTTTAGGCCCCCAACTAGCACACTCACGTCCTTGTATTCATCGACTTCTAAACCACTTTCTGCGCCCACCGCAAGCGGCAAGAGAACCAGCACGAGAAGCAAGATTACCCGTCTCATTTGAGATGACCTTTTGCCGTGTCCATAGCCTCAGTATAGCGGCCCAGCCAACATCAAATACGGGCTGGGCACGGCCACCTCTATTGGATCTCATGGTAAAGGGGCGTAATGTGTACTCACTTAATTCACCTCAGGGGTGGGGCGAATGACATTCCAGTGGTTCACACGCCAAGCAGAAGGATTTATCGATTACTTCGTGAATGCAGTTAGGGTTTATGTCATCAAAGGTGAAGAGGATGCCAAGCTTGCCGCGCTAACGGCCGCCAAGGTCTCAGCTTCTGTGCAACGCGAATCCATGATGACGTACCTTGATAAGATGACGGCCGATATTCACGTTCTTTCAAGTGACGAATTACTAACCCAACTCATGAAAAGGCGGTTACAGGGATTAAAAGCAACCATCGCCACCAAAAATTGGACGCTGAGAGACATTAAAGAAGCGAAGGCGGGTTTGCGACAAGCGAATTCTGACTATGCCACTGCGCTGGACTGGGCAGATCCAAAGGTCTTTGCCAACCGTCACCCGGAGCTTTTCAAGCAGCGAGAATTTCTTGAGAGCTGAGCTCTCGAGTACCGTAGCTATGGAGATCCTGCTGGTGGCTACGGGACGTGCCTAGTCAGTCGCGTGCTACTCGTGTTGACAACCCAGACCCGCCGCACCTCTGTGGGACTCGTACAGGGATTGATCACCCATTTATTGTGCAGAATACTGCAACATCAGTAACGAAAGCCTTAGCGGTGAGTTGCTAAATCTAAAGAGTTACGATTTACAGGCGGTTGTTTCAACGTCAGGATCCTTTACACCGTGCGGATCGCCCGCGTTCCCGCACGATCTCAGCGATTCTGCAAAGCAGATCGATCCTCCGGATCTAGATATGCCGCAACAAAGTGTCGGCAGACTTTACAATCAGGGGTAACTGGGCATCACTTAGGAAACATTTTGTATCTATAAATCATTGACATAGGAAACATGGAACGAGTGATGCACGCTTATTAACGGGATAGTCTGCCCGACACCACTAGGAGGAGGGAGGCAGGTGGAGAAAAAAGCTGACCTATTGCGTGCGCAATTCGGTTCACTCGTGGTCCCTGCCGCGCACGCCATCCCCCTCACGGTCAACTTCTCTGGCGTTAGCTTTAACTTCACTGGGCGCGTGACAAATCTATTAGACGCCGATGAGAGCGTTTTCACCCTCACCCATGACTTCTCTATTGGCGATCCCGTTGCCGGTTGGCTCGTTTGCGATGACAACAGGGGAGACAGGAACCTTGACCCGGCGCATTGGGCCTTCCCCAGGGCACAGAACTTGACGCTGACCGTTGGGTCCGCTTTTGCCGAATCGTTGCCGTTTGCCGAGTCCTCGCCGGGCTTCGAGATCGTGGTAGCGAACGAGAGCGGCGGCCACGCCATCAGCTTTGAATCTGATTTCTCATTAGTTACCAGTCCTATCTTCAGCACGAACGTCCAAGCTGCCACGGTCGTTTCACTTGCTGACTCTACAAGGAGCGTGTTTGCGAATTATGCGGCCCCGTCGATGATTACGTTAAGTGATTTCGATGAGACGCAGTGTCTTATCGTGTTTTACGACACATTGTCGACCAGTCTTAGTTTTCTGGAAGTCAAGTTACAACATTTCACAGCCGATGGAATTTCCAGGTCGAACATCAGTGAACCCCTAGGAGGACCGGCCATGCATATACCGCCCGCTGACGGTACGGCACCGGACCGCCGCCTGACAAACAGACGCCACCAGTCGGATCGCCGCGGTACGTTACGTTGGGATCCACATGGTGGGGATCGGCGCTATCGGTCTGGTCGGCGCAAAGAAGACAAGTGGGATACGATGAAAGTAGCGCTGTCTAGATTATTCTAGACTTTGATAGCACGATGCAGAAAAAAATCTGACGGACAGCTTCTGTAATTTTCGTTACCTACGAACCCCGTCCTTATTGGGCGGGGATTTTTTTGTCCTGCAGGGGCATCTCCAATTTGAGACCCTGTATGGGGGATCTTTTGGAAGGACTATAGTCACGCCACCACCAACAATTTGGGGCACTTATTGGGTGAAAGGTAAGCGCATCATAGTGGAGGATAAGCTGGTCATAACTTAGAGAGTTCTTGTCGGGTTTATTGGAACAAAGCAAAATCGACCGACGGCGGGAGTAGATATTTGATGGCAACCCAGATCCGATTATTCTTGCAATGGCCGCTGGCCGTA
Organism: Acidiferrobacterales bacterium; assembly: GCA_046759385.1. GTDB lineage: Bacteria > Pseudomonadota > Gammaproteobacteria > Acidiferrobacterales > SPGG2 > JBHICC01. Next base: position 6,099 of record JBHICC010000009.1, read on the forward strand.
CCAGTCGCGATCGTTGGGGCGCTTGCCGTTATCGGTGGTATCTTAATCTTCGCCGGGCAGGTGATTGCGTGGATGAAATCGGGGCATTGGGTTGGACTACCGTTACTCTATTTGTTTTTCGACCCGCAATTATTAGTCACAAGACACTTCTCCCCGCAGGTCTGGGCCCAGATCTCTAGCGTAGATTTCCCGTTGAGCCCCGCTTTCGTTCTCCAACACGGTACGCATATTTACCACTCCTTCTTTGCTGGTGGCGAGTTCTCCGCTTGGCTAAACAGCCCGCAGTCCTGGCTGGGGCTACATAAACCGGCAATCAATGCACTGAAAGCAACACCAATTCCCCTGGCGCTGGCGTTGCCAGGCGCAATTCTGTCTTTACTCGGTAAGAAGTGGCTGAGATCAATTAGAAACGCACGCGAAGCACTCAAGCTCGCTAAGCGTGAGGAGCGAGAAAGAGAAAAGCGCCGTCGCCCAGCAGTGGTTGAGTGGGAACCGCAAACACAGCCAGAAAGCGAGGACGCCCGGCTCGAACGGATCAGTTCATGGTTCCGCACACTGGCCAAAATGGTAGAAGAGCGCCCCAAACCCATCAGATTACCCATCAGGGAGGGCGAAGGAGACGAACTTGCATTGTTCCATCGCGGTAACGAGGATAAGGTAAAGTCCACAGCTGGCTACAAGATGCTTGTAGACAAATGCACGAAGTTCGGCCTGGAAGTGCGGTTTGAGCCAGATTATTCTGAAAGCAATATTGAACAAACCAAATTTGATGACATTCATTCCCTCGCGCTGACGATGTACCACGTATATATCGTCGTTTTTCAGCTCGAAGGATCAGAGAAAACGGATGGAACAGAAACGTACGGCGGAGGATAGGATTGCCTCAGGGAATGGCATCGTTGGCAAATTCATGTCCGCCGTGTAAGTAACAAATCCTTTCCGCACGCGAGGGTCGCTTACGCAGCATTATGATCGCCTTCCCTACCCTATCAAGGTCAGAATGCTCTGCAGTTCTCGCCTCCTCGCTCGCAATACTCGACATTTATTTACCCTCGGGCTTTGATACACGTTGCAAGGATCGATCGATGCAGATACTGGCTTCAGCGAAGCCTATAGTCCAAGTCTCACTTAACACTAGACTATTACCAAGGCGCCGTACGCTAAGACAGCAGTACATATCATCGACGTAAACGACGATATCCTCTTTTCGTCCTTCGCCCTTCTCTCCAGGCCGGCATATGCCTATTCCTTCTTTCCATGTACCTTCGAGGCTTGCTGACCTTGTTTCGTATTTTTCGCAACCCGTAGGTTTATTGCTGTTCCTCACGCAGATTCGTTTCTCATACCGGAATAGAAATTCATCGTTTTCCGAGAATGTATACGTGACTTTTCCCTCGGTGTCGGTCCAGCTGCCCAAAGAGCTGGTTTCTTGCCCCAAGGCAGGATGATGTGCAATGATTGATGATATTCCGATAAGAAGAACTGCTCGGTGCATGATGTCTGTCACAACAAGCTTCACTGTTCTACTGTTCCTGTACTGCCTTTTTTAAACGCCTTCGGCGCCACCTGTGAAATCTGCATCATCCCATCTAACCCATCCTTATTACCACCACCAACCCTCCTCGTCCGCTCTAGGATAGACACAGTCCGACTGTGCAGGATAGCTAGTTATTCCTAGGCGCAAATCCCTGATCTCGCGTCCTCCTCCTATTACGAGAAAAGACTGGTCTATACTGATTCTAGGAGAGCATCGATATTCATACGGAGGTTGTCTTGACCAACAAACCGTTACCAGCTAATCGTCGTCTAGGCGTGCGCCGCGTGACTGACGTAAAAGTATTTGCAAGTGACGGGATCGAAATAAAGAAGTGCAGGCTCCGCGATATCAGTCTTGACGGTGCATTTATAGAAACCAAGAACTTCGCTCTAGCCAAGGGTGCCAAGCTGGATTTAGTGCTTAGGATTCTGCGCGAGGGAAAAACCACAGCCTGCCGTCTGCCAGCCAAAGTCGTGCGAGTTGGGAAAGACGGCGCGGCGCTTATGTTTGGCAATCTCGATGAGCACGTCTACAAGATCCTGCTCGATATTGTAAATCCACCACCTGACTGATCTGAAGCATCGCGCCAGTCAGCGCGTCCTCAACTCTGCCACCAACCTCCCAGGATCGTCCCAGGTCGGAAACGACTGAGTCCCTAGGCTCAACTAACTCTTCTTCGGCCAAAGCACCACGACCTGCCAGTACCCCTCCCGATGTCGTAGGGAATTTCGGCCGCCTACCATCTCTTGCTTTCCGGGGGCGGACGAGACAACATGAGCGACCTGGGTCCGACGTCGGGCCGGAAAGAAACCCCTAACGCCCCAACGAATCACCTGAACGGAGCCCGGGACATGCCGGAAGTTATGAATTTCTTTCCTCTGACCGTATATGCCGATCGGGTCGAAGGACACGAGGCGTTCAGGGAGAGATACGCGCCCATCATCAAGAGCTGGGTCCCGGAATCAAGGGAAAGCGAGTATGCCTGGACGGGCGACGTCAATGAGCGCGGCTTCTTGCATCTAGACGAATCCTTCAGACCACTGTTTGATGCTTTCATGCCGCACTTGAGAGGTTATCTGGAAACCCTAGAGGTTAAGGTCGAAAACCTGGAACTGTTCTGTCAACGGTCTTGGGCGGTGGTCACGCGTAAGGAACAAAAGGTAGCAATGCACAACCACGCCCAATCCCACATCAGTCTGGTCTACTATTTGAAAAAACCGGAAGCGTCCGGTGGCATCCGTTTCACCATGAAAGGCTCTCCCAACGAACTCGCTCCAAACCTGTTTGAGGCATGCATGGGTCTGGAAGACGAAGGTGAGGGTACGGCTTTTCTACGGCAGTGGACGCCGTTCAATGCCAATCACGTTGATGTCGACACGGAAGAGGGACAGATGTTGATCTTTCCATCGAAGGCCTTGCATGGCACGATACAAAGTGAATCGGAAGAGGAGCGTATTTCAATTTCCGCCGACATCGTGCTCATGCTGAAGCGCAATAATAACTTTGAGTTCTTGATGCCCGCGTTTTCGAACTGGAAAAAAATTCTTTGAGCGTGGTATTACAACTAGATCGCCCCAAAGCACTAGGAGGGCAGATGCGTAGTCTAGCCTTATTTCTTGCTTTGCCGCTGCTAATCTTGACGAGCACGCATGCCAGTGCGCAGACGCCAAATGTGGCGAAGGTCACGACCGCCGTCGGCCTGCTGGATGCCGCAGCACCGAAGACACTCATTTGTGGCCGCACGCCGGGACGTCGTAAGTGCGGCGGTGTCGATCCTTGCTTCCTGACCAAGGACTTGCTCAATATCGCCAACAATTCTGTGCCTAAAGATCCCGAAAACGCGCAGCGGTTGTCCTTTAAACTGACCTCGCACATCGCCGCCGATGAGTCTCGGTGCGAATGCGTAAAGACCTTCATAGGCGAGAGCAGATGGTCTGATTTCCTCCAGAACCTTGGGCGCACGCCCGGAGATTGGACTTATCAATGTAGGCGCTAGTGACTGAAAACGATTTATCTTTTGCGGCGATGCGGTGTTTCCAGTTCCGCCGCAAGCGCGCGCAGCCCATGGGAAATCTTCGTTTTCTCCTCAGTCGTGAGATTATGTTTCGTCATCGCAACGTCGGCCATGGCGCGTAAGGTGCTCGGCCCGATGCGACCGTCTGCCGTCAGCTGTTGGGCCGTTTGAAAGGCGTGTACTGCGCTGATCGCCTCTTGGTTCCATTCGCCGGTTGTAAAATCTACCTTATAGCCGAGCAGAGTCAGGATCGCTTTTAAGGTCCTGCGCTCCGCAGCCGTATAGCGCTCATAGTAATCCCCTCTTTTAGCCACGGGCGCGGCCACCTGACCAAACGCTTCCGTCTTTATGTCGGAGGGACGTCGCACGGTCATGCGCGTCTTCCCCAGTTCGCCCTCAATAAGACCCGAAACGCAGACGTCCTGCCCTAAGTAAACGACCTCGGGTGGACGTGGAAACTTGTCACGATCAGATCCCAAGATCACCACAGTAAAAACCTGATCTGGATAGGGTTGCTCAAAATCAAGAAGGGTTGGCTGGCGTTCCTCGCGAATCGCATACGTCCCGCTGACCACTTTGCCGCATACGGTTGCGGTACTGCCGACATGGCGAGCCGCGTCTACAGCCGCGATAGACAGTATCTGACCATAGGTCGACACTGTCGACAGGGCGGCGCCGACAATAAGGCAAGTTAGTGACGTGACGAGATAACGATCCATCCAAGCGATAAAAAGGAACACGTACGCCAGGGTACGCCGATGCGCGCGCCACTACCCTGGCCTTTAGTTGGTCCCGGTATCAAGTTTAGTAAAAGGCCGCGTGGGCTAGCCGAGGTCGCGCGGAAATCGTGGCGTGGCCGCGGTGCTATCGAGGAAATAAGCTATGCTAGTGCGTGGAAGTGATTGTCAAGGTGAATTCGTAACAAGCTTAGCCGGCAAACAAGGTTACAACAGCGACGGCGTACTCTTCCTCGTCAGCAAGACTGACATGTGAGGCGGTAATCCCTTTGTCCTTAATAAACGCCGCGGCCGAGCCGGTGAACTCGAGCAAAGGCTTGCCGCGCTTGTCGTGTCCGATTCCGATCTGCCGCCATCCCAATCCGCCGCTAAAACCCGTGCCCATGGCCTTGACAGCGGCCTCCTTGGCAGCGAAACGGCGAGCAAGAAAGTGTGCCGGGCTTTTCTGCTCGGCATAGTCTTGGAGTTCGCCCGGAGTGAGAATTCGCCTCGGGAAACGCTCACCAAACCGTTCCAAGTTTTTTTCCATGCGAACGACCCGCACGATATCGGTGCCGATGCCAAAAATCACGCCGGTGCCTCTACCATTAAACGCTTCATTTCACGCACGGCCTCTGGAAACCCAGTGAACACTGCTCGTGCAACGATGGCGTGGCCGATATTCAGCTCAACGACACCCGGTATTGCCGCTATCGCCTGGACATTGTGATAATTCAAGCCGTGGCCCGCATTGACTTGCAATCCTAGCTCCAATCCCTGTTTGACTGCGTTCTTTATGCGCTCAAGCTCTTGGCTACGGTTGGCAACAGCCTCAACGTCGGCATAAGGACCGGTATGAATCTCGATCATTGGTGCCCCGGTTCCGGCTGCAGCCGCTATTTGCTCATGGTCAGCATCGATGAAGAGCGACACTTGGATGCCCGCATCCTTAAGTCGCGCGCACACCTCTGTTAGCCCCTTTTGGTGCGCCACCACGTCGAGCCCGCCCTCGGTGGTCAACTCTTCGCGACGTTCCGGCACAAGACAACAGTGCTCCGGGGCAATCTGCAAGGCAAAACTTATCATTTCCTCAACGGCCGCCATCTCCAGGTTCATACGCGTCTGCAAGACTTGCTTGATGAGCTCCACATCCCGCTCTTGGATGTGCCGACGGTCTTCACGTAGGTGCAAGGTAATACCGTCCGCGCCCGCTTGCTCGGCATCGATCGCGGCCTGTACCGGATCAGGGTAACGCGTACCACGCGCCTGGCGCAGAGTCGCCACATGATCGATGTTGACACCAAGTTCAATCAACGGCTCATTTCCTATTCTGCACCGAGTGGCGCTTGCTTAAGGTCATGAAACAGCTTGCGGGTGTTTAGAGGTTTGCCAGCTAAGCGCTGGCCCAGGACCGTTCGCATTAGCGTTTTCGTCTCTTGTAACGCCTGGGCTTCGGTCAGTACCTCGCCGGCCAAAGCAAGAAGACTGGAACCGTGTAGCCTGACACCGCGTGCATTTGCATCAGCGTCACTAATACGCACGGGGCCACGGTCGGGAATATAGTCGTACGTCGCAGCTGGATCGATCGGTGCATCATCGTTGATCTCATGATCGAGCACTAGGCCGTATCCCACTTCTTGAAGCAAGTGTTTTTCGAACACCCGCAATGTCGCCTCAAGCGAGGCGCCGGCTGCAAGGTTTTTCAGAGACAGGCAGTATGCATCAAACAGGTGCTCGTGCGCATCATGGCGATGGAGCAGGCGCAATAAGACTTCATTCATGTAAAGACCGCAATAAAGCCGGTCACCTCGCAGAAGAATCGCGTTGCCAGCGACCTCGACACTAGACAGGACAGGTAGATCGCCTCGCCCACCCCAGCTCGCCAGCAGCGGTTGGAAGGGCTCGAGCGATGAGCGCTGTCGCACAGCTCCGCGCCGCGCGCCCTTTGCCAACACACCCAATCGCCCATGTGTACGGGTAAAGAGTTCCAGTACTAGACTGGTCTCCCGGTAACTATAGTGATGTAACACATACGCGTGTTGATTGTTAACACGCATGCTCCGGCCTCCTACTTCCAACGCAACGGCGCAAAGATGCCCTTTGCATCCCTAGTTTCGCAAACGGCGGGCATCCTCCAGCATGGGGATATTTTACTTTCCTTTGCTCATAGCGTCTTGGCGCCGGGACTACGCCGTTTATTCGTCACTGTACTGCAGGTCGCGTAACATGGCCTCGCTGTCCGCCCAACCCTCGCGTACCTTGACCCAGAGTTCCAGATACACCTTGCAGCCGAACAGACGTTCCATCTCCTGCCGGGCGCGTGTGCCGATCTGTTTCAATCGCTCGCCGCCGTGTCCGATGACGATCCCCTTCTGCCCCCTTTTCTCCACCCAGACCACTGCCCCAATGTGTAATCGTTCACCTTGGTGCTTGAAATGCTCTAAACCCACCGCGGCCTCGTATGGGAGCTCTTGGCGTAAGACACGGGACATTTGCTCGCGAATGAGTTCGGCTGCCATGAATCGCTCATTACGGTCCGTAACTTGATCTTCAGGAAAGAGTCGTGGCTGGTGTGGAAGGTACTGGACCAGGCTGCGTTCCAATTCGTCGACGTTCTCGCCTGTCAGCGCCGATACTGGAACGACCTCGGCGAACTGCATCCGCTTCGACATATCTTCAATAATCGGCAGCAACTGCTCGCGCCCTTTGAGCGTATCAATCTTGTTGATCGCCAAGATCACAGGGAGTGGCTGCTGGAGCAAGTTCGCCACTCGGTCATCCGCGAGCGTCCAGCCAGTAGCGGTGACGACAATAACAACGCAATCTACCCCCTCGAGGCTGCCGCGTGCCGCCCGGTTCATGTAACGATTAAGCAGGTTCTTCTTACTAATGTGCAGACCCGGCGTGTCAACGTACACGATCTGCGCCCGCTCGTCGGTCTTAATGCCCAAGAGCCGAACGCGTGTGGTTTGCGGACGACGAGATGTGATACTGACTTTGTGTTGGACCAGTTGGTTGACGAGCGTCGATTTACCGACGTTGGGCCGTCCCACGACCGCCACCAACCCGCATCGGAAATGCTTACGCACCGCTGGGTACGTCAAGCTGTTCTAAGATCTTGGACGCTGCTTCCTGTTCGGCCAGTCGACGGCTACGACCGATTCCTTCTACTGGCTGCTCTAATCCGGGAACGACACATTGGACACGGAAGGACTGCTTGTGTGCTTCGCCGGTTACCTCCACGACACTGTAAGCCGGTGTGGCGAGAACGCGTTTCTGTAGATACTCCTGCAGCCGTGTCTTGGGATCCTTTTCCAGTGTATGTGGTGTAACACTGTCAAGCACATCACGATACACCCCACGGATCACCGATCGTGCTTGACCTATTCCACCATCGATAAAGATTGCACCAAACACCGCCTCTAACGAATCGGCTAAGATCGAATCACGGTCGAATCCACCGCTTTTCATCTCGCCAGCCCCGAGCAGCAGAAACTCGCCCAAACCCAGCGCGCGAGCGCGCTGGGCTAGCGCTTCCTTTTTTACCAGGCTTGCGCGGAGTCGTGTTAGCTCACCCTCTTCCAGGTTTGAGTAACGGTCGTACAAAAGCGCTGAGATTGTGAAATTTAGAACGCTGTCTCCGAGAAACTCAAGACGCTCATTATTATCGGCACTTTTACTGCAATGTGTGACAGCGCGCTTTAGTAGCTCTGTGTCACGAAAATCGTAGCTTAGTCGGCGGGCCAAATTCTCGAGATCGCTACTCAAACGCAGGGACCTCTACGGCATGGTTGAAATCCAGCAGCGCGGAAATATTGAATGCCAGCGGGATTTGTGCCTCGTATTCGATGCGAATTATTTTAGCGCGACCCTGCCTTTCTATGATCACATCTTCGCGCACATTTACATGAGTAATACTGTCGATATCAAAACGCTTGTAAAGAGCAGTCATGATCTCCGCATTGCTCATTTTTCTCTGCTGGGCTTGTTTTTCAACGCTCCGAAGCGCGTTACTTACCTTCATGTCGTCAAGGTAAGGCGGGATCAATTTTAGCAGCAACAACGCAAAGAAAATGACGAGCACAGCGACGCTGATCATACCCCACATCGTTATGCCGGATTGGTGTCCTTTAAAGTTCATACAAATGCCCTCGAGTCTTGAGCCTCACCTTATCGAATCTCCGATGCGGTGCCAGACGATACGGTTCCAGAACCACTTCCCGTCAGCAGTCGTATCTATGCTAAACCACACCAGAAAGGCATTGCCAACCAGATTGGCATCGGGGACATAGCCCCAGAAGCGACTGTCGTTACTACGGTCTCGGTTGTCTCCCATCACGAAGTAGTGGTCCTCCGGTACAACAAACGTCGTCGGTCGGTGGCTAGCCCTGTCAGTGACAAGTATATCGTGGGTCACTACCCCAAGCTTTTCAGTGATCTCCAACGCTTCAACAACGTGATGTCCCGTTTCTGTCAGAATATACGGACGGGCATCCCGCTGTTCCATCAGCTGGCCATTGACATAGACCTTCTTATCTCGATATATCACTCGATCTCCAGGGAGGCCTACTACGCGCTTTATATAATTTATAGATGTATCTTTCGGAAAACGGAAGACCACGACATCGCCGCGTTCTGGAGTACCAGTTCCAAGAACCTTTGTGTTGATAACGGGTATCCTAATACCGTAGGCGAACTTGTTTACGAGGATGAAGTCCCCTACCAGCAGACTCGGCAACATGGAACCGGAAGGGATACGAAAAGGTTCGACAACAAACGAGCGAACGAGAAAGACAACCAGGATAACGGGGAAGAAGGCGCGGGCGTACTCCACGTACGCCGGTTCCCTTCGCGCTTTCTGAACTTCTTCCTCCAACTCACCAGCTCGTGCCATTGCTTCTGCCTCGCGCGTTCTCGCTGGCGCCCAAAATAATCGATCCAGCAGCCAAAGCAGCCCCGTCGCGCAAAGCGCTACTAACATTACCAGTGCGAAATCCATTTTTTACTTCTCTGCGACTCTCAGTACCGCCAGAAACGCTTCTTGCGGAATTTCCACAGACCCCAGTTGCTTCATCCGCTTCTTTCCTTGCTTCTGTTTTTCCAGCAGCTTTCGTTTACGCGTCACATCACCACCATAACATTTCGCGGTCACATTCTTGCGCAGCGCCTTTACCATCTCGCGCGCGATCACGCGAGAACCTATTGCCGCCTGGATTGCAACATCGAACATCTGGCGCGGAATAAGTTTCTTGAGTCTTTTTACGAGTTCCCTGCCACGGTACGGTCCTTGGTTGTAATGCACGATCGCCGATAACGCATCCACGCGCTCGCCGTTAATAAGCACGTCAAGTTTGCATACCTTAGAGGGACGAAACTCGAGGAACTCGTAATCCAACGACGCATATCCCCGGCTCGCGGACTTCAGACGATCGAAGAAATCCAGCACGACCTCAGACAACGGCAGATCATAAGTGAGAACAACCTGCCCACGAACATATTGCATGTTTCTCTGCAGCCCGCGCTTCTCTACACACAATCTCATGACCGCGCCAACGTAGTTCTGAGGTACGATCACCGTGGCGCGTATTATCGGTTCACGCATCTCTGCGATCTGGGACGAATCGGGCATTCTGGATGGGTTGTCCAAGTACAGTATCGTACCTTTCTTGGTGACGGCCTCATAGACTACAGTCGGTGCGGTCGTTATCAACTTTAGCTCATACTCTCGTTCTAACCGCTCCTGGACGATCTCCATATGCAGAAGACCGAGGAAACCGCTACGGAAACCGAATCCGAGTGCCTTCGAGGTCTCAGGTTCACACTGCAGTGAAGCGTCATTGAAGCATAACTTCTCCAAGGCGTCGCGAAAAGCATCGTAGTCCCCGGAGTCTGCCGGATACAGGCCGGCGAAAACTCGCGGCTTGATTTCCTTGAAACCCGGCAGCGCTGTCACGACTGGCCGCACCACTTCGGTGATTGTGTCACCAACCCGAGCCCCGCGAATATCCTTAATACCGACGATGACATATCCGACCTCGCCCGCCGACAGCCAAGGTACTTGTGTGCGCTTCGGCGTGAAGACTCCGATCTCTTCTGTCACATAATCTCGGCCCGTGGCTAACAGACGGATACGCTGTTTTGCCTCAAGCCTGCCTTGCACTACTCGTACAAGCGATACTGTACCCAGGTAATTGTCGAACTAGGAATCAATAATCAAGGCCTGCAGCGGCGCTTTTGGATCACCTGTAGGATGTGGCACACAAGTGATGATCGTTTCTAGCACGTCGGCCACACCTTCACCAGTTTTCGCGCTTACGCAAAGCGCGTGACTACCATCGATTCCGATAATCTCTTCGACTTGCGAAACTGCATCTTGGGGGTCAGCTGTCGGAAGGTCGGTCTTATTCAGAACTGGCACAATCTCAAGATGGAGCTCGGAGGCAGTGTAACAATTGGCAACTGTCTGCGCCTGCACGCCCTGCGTAGCATCGACAATCAGCAGCGCCCCTTCGCATGCTGTTAGTGAGCGTGATACCTCGTAGGAAAAATCAGCATGCCCGGGTGTATCAATCATATTTAATCGATACGTTCTTCCGTCGCGGGCTTTGTAATCGAGTGCAACGCTCTGCGCCTTTATCGTAATACCGCGCTCGCGCTCCAGTTCCATGGAGTCAAGGACCTGATCGGTCATTTCTCGATCCGCCAGGCCCCCGCACAACTCGATAAAGCGATCTGCCAGAGTTGATTTGCCGTGGTCGATGTGCGCGATAATCGAAAAGTTGCGAACTAAGGTTTGCTCAGGACTACTCATCTCGTGGGGTCCAGCGCTGCCGTGTGGCACAGGGTAGTACACGATTTAATCGGACTAACGAACAATAAAAAGGCGCTTTTCGCGCCTACTTCGATCACAGACCCGGTTCCGGCGGCGTCGCCAACAGCTTTAATCATAGCTTATTCCGCACCCGGCTAGAAACACTCGACTGCCTGGTACAGCAAGTACAAATAGCGCTGCTGCGCCGCAAAGGACAGCATCCCGAATCAGTAGCAAGTGAAGAGGGGGTTAGGGTTTGGCAGTCACTGATTCGCCGATAAGCTCCACGGTCGCCGCTGGCACCTCGCCGACAACGATAAGCTGATGCTCATTGATTACGTTGCCATACGCGTGCACCGCGCCCATGCGGCTTGTCCCTCTCATGGCTGGACCCATGCGGCTGTCGATCTTCTCGATAAATACTGACACGGCAGCCAACCCATCGGAATAGACTAGGTGTTCGACCGGATTGTTGCGCGTAGGATTCTTTCGCATCATGTGATTGGAGAGGACGAAACCAGTCGGTAGCTTAGCAATAGACCAATCCTTAAGCGGCTTGACGTTATCGCGATCCATAGTCTTCCCCCAATACCAAGACATATCCTGTGCTGACATGTCTGGTTCAAGATCTGACGATTTGATCACGCCTCCAATTCTCACCTGCGCAAACATGAACTGCTCAAGCGTACTACCCATGTGATCTACGAGATCTGCCTTAAGCAACAAACCTGTTTCTGTATCGGACCATAAATGATAGCCATAACGATATTTGTCTCGTGGTTTTATAATGACCGACTGTGCAACACGGCCGGTTACACGGCCCTGGCTGCCCAGCTTGATGTTGTAGTGTTTCTTCAGGCTATCCAGATGCTCGGGCAGAATAGCTGGAAAACGTTTATCTCGGGTTAGGCGGTGCTCGACCACTACCGAATTACGATTAGGCAGATAACACATTACTTGTTGCTCGTCCCGGATCACCTCTCGCGCGCTTCCAGTCAACGATACAAGTCGCTCCTTGACCGCACCTTCGGCTGCCCGATGAACAATGCGCATTGCCTCAAGCTGCACCCCGTGTTGATAAACGAAGGTCCCATCATAGTTAAGCTGTCGCGCTGCTTGATTCATCTTCATAAGCCAGGCATAAGCGGTTTCCGCCGCGTGCGTGGCGACGCTAAAGATTAGCAAGATTAAAACAACAGCCAAGGTGCTGGGAAAAGCGTATCTCATCGACTGTCGTCGTAGCTTACAAAACGCCCATAAGACATTGCGCCGTTCATCCCGGCGGTGGGGGTAAACTCGTTATGCTCAACAAGGTACAGGTTTAACAGCTTCGCGACCTCGGGCTCACCGGTATCCCATCGAATACCTGCCTGCGTATGCCCTCCTTGCGAAGGTACTGTCGTCAACCTTTGCGGCACGTCGGAACGCTTGGCCGGCACAAACCACTGTGTTCCCAGAACGGCGATGGCCGCGACCGACGCAGCGAGCGCTAGGCTGGCTACCCATCGCCCAACGGGCTTCCAGTTACGTGGCCGCGCGATTGCCGAGTAACTGTGTGCCGGTAGCTCGCCGATGTGTTCGCCGATCTGATCGCTCAGGCGCGACGACACTACCGGTCCTAAGTCTTTTCTCAATGCCGAGCGAATAATATGGTAGCGTTCCCATATCTTGCGCAGCTCCTGGTCTTGAGCGAGAGCCTTGAGCACTCTGGCATGTTCATGTTCGCTCAGCTGCGCGTCGATGAGGGCAGAAATATCTTCTTTCATCTTATCAGTCACTCAACTAATCCCTCGGTGGTGTTCATCTTTCCAGCAGCGGTCGCAGCTGCCGGTCAATCGCTTCTCGTGCGCGGAATATGCGCGAACGCACGGTGCCGATAGGGCACTCCATTACGTGAGCAATCTCTTGGTAACTTAATCCCTCGATGTCTCGCAGCGTGATCGCTGTCCGCAAGTCGGCCGGCAACCCCGTGATTGCTCGATTCACGGTCTCAGCGATCTCATCGGTGAGCGCGTTGCGTTCGGGGGTAGCCAAATCGCGCAGATTTTCGGCACTATCGAGCACTTCTAAGGCCTCCACGCCGATATCTGTATTGGGCGGTCGACGTCCTTGAGCTTCGAGGTAGTTCTTGGCGGTGTTAACCGCGATACGATACAACCAAGTATAGAATGCACTGTCGCCCCGGAATCCAGTGATCGCACGGTAGGCCTTAATAAAGACCTCCTGCGTAATGTCTTCCACCTCGGTTCGGTCAAACACATAGCGGCCAACTAGCTTCGCCACCTTATGTTGGTACTTCCTTACTAAGAGATCGAAAGCACTGGTTTCGCCTCGCTGAACCCGCGCGACTAACGTGTCATCAACACCACGCTCGCCCACTAGAGCACTCCCATATCGCCTTCTGGGCAACGCAGTGCGTCACCTCTAAATGACCGTTTCAAGTAGACAAAGTTCGGCTGGAACGGCTTCAGAGCGCTTTTTCCCTTGCCCCACCTAGCCGCTTACCCAGAGCAGGTCGCGACAAGAGGGCGTCGATGTGCGCAATAGGGTAACGCAAAACGCCAGCACCGCGCGATCAGCCCGCTCTAGGTCGCATGAAAGCGGCCCGCAGACGCCGAAAGACGTGGTGATCGACCGCATCCGCAGCGATAAGCAGGTTGACCGGTAGCCATTGGCCTGGACAGCGCAACTGCACCACCACCATCCACGACGCCACCAAGTAGGCACAGGCGCGACAAGGGCGCTTCATGTCCCGATTATGCCGCTCTAGGGTCCAATCCCCATCTGCATCGATTTCCACACCTCGAATAGCGCCCACAGCACGCCGCGTCCCCTGCTGACCCAAGGTGCTCCACAGACTGGCAATGATCAATACTGCCACCAGCAGCTGTAACGGGTGCGCCAGCGGTAATGCAAGCACGATGAGGAAGGCGCCTGCATGTAAGCCGACTAAAACGGCTGACACGAGCAAGGAATTATTTATGTTAAAAATCAGTCGATTGTCTAAGTTTATTGACAATCTGGGTTAACTCAGTTTCTTGAGGCTGGCCCGCACCGTTTAAATATTCAAGCAAGGTCGCGTCAGGGGTTGCAAGCAAACGTCGGAAAGCCTTGCGCTCATGCGCTCCCAGCGCAGGATAAGTGTAATCGGCAAATGCCTGCAAAATCAGGTCGAGTTCGAGCAAACCGCGACGGCAACGCCAGCGCACACGCCTAAGCTCATTAGCCTCCTCGTTCACAACCGCCGCTGTACCAGCATTTCCTTAATCTTGCCAATTGCCCGGGTTGGATTGAGCTCCTTAGGGCAAACCTCGGTGCAATTCATGATCGTGTGACAGCGAAACAACCGATAGGGATCCTCCAGGTTATCCAGGCGCTCGCCCGTTGCCTGGTCGCGGCTGTCTACCAGAAAACGATACGACTGCAGCAGCGCGGCCGGCCCGAGAAACCGATCCGGGTTCCACCAGAAGGACGGGCAAGCGGTCGAGCAACATGCACACAGGATGCATTCATACAGCCCGTCGAGCTGGTCTCGGTCCTCGGGCGTTTGCAAGCGCTCGATCTCGGGCTCAGGATCATCGTTGATCAACCAGGGCTTCACTTCACGGTACTGTTTGTAGAACTGGGTCAGATCAACGACCAAGTCTCGGATGATCGGCAAACCCGGCAACGGGCGCACTTCGATCGGTCGCTTAAGGTCTCTCAACGGTGTGATGCAGGCCAAACCGTTCCGGCCATTTATATTCATACCATCAGACCCGCACACACCCTCCTGACATGACCGACGAAACGCGAGACTGTCATCCTGGTACTTGATCAATAGTAACGCGTCCAACAGCATGATCGCGCCACAGTCATCTGGAAGCTCATAATCCTGCATGCGTGGTCGCGCATCGGATTCAGGGTTATATCGGTAGATCGAAAATCGCATCGGCCCTCTCAGTTCCGCCTTTGTTAATACACCCGTTCCTTGGGAGGAAACGGCTCCACGGTCAAAGGTTTCATGCGTACGGGCTTGTAGTCTAGCCTCCGCTCTTCCTTGAAACACAATGTGTGCTTGAGCCAATTTTCGTCGTCTCGTTCAGGATAGTCGATACGGGAATGCGCACCCCGGCTTTCCCGGCGCGCCGCCGCCGACACCACAGTAGCGATCGATACATCCATCAAGTTCTCAAGCTCCAGTGCCTCAACCCGCGCTGTATTGAAAACCCTGCTATGGTCTCCCAAGGTAGCGTTGTGCAAACGCTTTTCGAGCGCGAGCACGCGCTGTATGCCCTCGTCGAGCACCTCTTGGGTGCGGAAAACCCCACAATAATCTTCCATGGTCTTGCGCAGGGTTTCTAGCAATTCATCCACAGACTCGCCATCGCCTTGGCGATCCCAACGGGTGAGCCGCGCCATCGCTTTATCAACGGATTCGTCTGGGATCGGCCGGTGGTAACGGTTTTCTTCCAGATACTCCAGCATATGGTTGCCGGCAGCACGTCCAAACACCACCAAGTCTAAGAGTGAGTTGCCCCCTAGCCGGTTAGCCCCATGTACTGAGACGCACGCGCACTCGCCGACCGCATACAGCCCAGGAACAGGCTCTTCTGGTCCGTGGGCCACGGGCACTACAACCTGGCCATAGCGATCTGTAGGAATGCCGCCCATTACGTAATGGGCCGTCGGGTAGACCGGAATCGGTTTCTCGATAGGATCGACATGGGCAAACCGCATAGCGGACTCGCGGATGCCTGGTAGTCGCTTCTTGATCACATCCGCACCAAGGTGATCGAGTTTCAACAGCACATGGTCTTTGTCAGCACCACAACCGCGCTGCTCGCGCACTTCGGTGACAATCGAGCGACTTACAACATCGCGACCGGCAAGATCTTTGGCATGAGGCGCGTACCGTTCCATGAAACGTTCGCCTTCGCTGTTAGTTAGATAGCCACCTTCGCCGCGTACACCCTCGGAGATCAACATGCCAATGCCGGCAATGCCGGTCGGATGAATCTGGTAGAACTCCATATCCTGCAACGGCACGCCGGCGCGAAACGCCATCGCCATACCATCTCCAGTGTTGATCAAGGCGTTGCTGGTTGTGCGGTACATTCTCCCGTTTCCACCGGTGGCAAGTAAGGTTGTGCGAGCTTCGATTACAAGCGGTTCGCCGGTCTCGATCTCTAACACAAGCGCGCCTACCGCGTAGCCTTGATCGTCCATCAGTAGGTCAATGGCGAAGAATTCGTCAAAGAAGTAAGTCTTCGCACGGATATTTTGCTGATAGAGTGAGTGCAACATGGCGTGGCCCGTCCGATCGGCCGCGGGACAGGTGCGTGCCGCTTGTTCACCGCCATAGTTCTGGCTCTGTCCTCCAAACGCGCGTTGATAGATACGCCCGTTCTCGAGGCGCGTAAAAGGCACACCGTAATGTTCTAGTTCGATCACTACACGGGACGCTGCGCGGCACATGTACTCAATGGCATCCTGATCGCCAAGATAATCGCTTCCTTTGACTGTATCGTACATATGCCAATGCCAACTATCAGTATGCACATTACCGAGTGCGGCATTGATACCACCTTGTGCAGCGACGGTATGGGATCGTGTGGGAAATACTTTCGAAACGACGGCGACGTGCGCTTCACCATGCGCTAACTGCAATGCGCACCTCAATCCAGCCCCGCCTGCGCCGATCACGAGACAATCAAAACGCCGTCGCGCGATAGGCATTACACTCCGCCCCTGATCAAGACCTCAGTTACCCACATGCCGATCAGCAACAATCCTGCTGCCGTTAAAAGCGAAACCAGAAAACGCACCCAGGCGGGCTTGACGTAATCCATAAATACGCTGCGCATGCCAATCCATGAATGGATCAACAGGCTTGCAAAGAACAGCGCAAACGAGACCCGCACGCCACTGCTAGCGAACCATAGTTTCCACACCTGATACTGGTCAATTGGTGCCAAGATGAAACGGAACACGAGATAAAGCAGAAACGCACTTATGTACAACGCAGTCACGCGCTGCAACATCCACTCGCCCAACCCGGAATGAGCACTTCCTGCGACGCGCAGCTTCATAGAAACCACCCGGCGGCCAGCAAGACGGCAAAAACCGAACCTATCCACGTTAACCAAGCGGTGCGTCGCGCTGCGTCCCGATCTACGGCTACGTGAATGTCGAGCAGTAAATGTCGGATGCCTGAGAATAAATGCTGAGCGGAGATCCACACGATGACCAGCACGGCGAATTTTCCAAAGCTTGATGAAAGTGTGGCGACAGTGCGCTCAAAACCCGTTGCACTTTGCAAAGACAGCTGAAGGAAATACACAAGGAAGGGGAGGAACAGAACGAGAATCACTCCGGTGACCCGGTGAGTGATCGATACCATCCCACCAATGGGAAGTCGTATCTTGAATAGGTTTAAGTAGACTGGCCGTTTCTTTACTGTTTCCATGTGGTTATGGTGGTTAGTCTACCTACGCATCCTTGGGGCTTTGGCGCGAACAACGAAAACAATTATACCCAAACCCCCGACGCCGCGCACGCGGTTCCCCAGTAATAACATTTTGGCTATCATTATCTCCCCAATGTAACCTGCTGTCTGTTCATAGTCTGTATGCTTGCAGACTGGAAAACCTTTCTTCTGGACGCGGGCGCCGTGATGCTGAACGGCATTGTGGAGCACTTCGGAGATCCGCGCCACGAACGACAAGCCGTCGCAAGCGGCAACATCATTACCGACTTGTCGTCGCTTTCCTTGATCCGTGTCGAGGGAGACGACGCCGCAGCTTTTCTTCAAGGGCAGCTAACCAATGACATTTACTTGGTCGGGCCCGCGCGAAGCCAGCTCAGCGCGTATTGCAATCCGAAGGGACGGATCCTGGGGCTTTTTCGCGTGTTCATGCTAAAGGGCAACTATGTGCTGCAGCTTCCGGTGTCTATGACGACGAGTATCGTTGATCGATTGAAGATGTACGTGTTGCGCTCGAAGGTAACACCTTGTATCGATCAAGAGCTGCAGTGCATTGGGATTGCGGGGCCGAACGCGGATTCAGTTTTGCGCGGACCGATCGCTACAGTACCGAGTGAACCGGAAGCGTCGACCACTGACGACGGTTTAACGGTGGTTCGCACGCCTGGGACTACAGCGCGGTTCAAGATTGTCGGCACATTAGGCCAAATTAAAGAACTGTGGCTTCAAGTTAAAGGCGACACAACACCAGTGGGTAGCTGGGCGTGGCGCTGGATGGACATTGTCTCAGGGATACCCAATATCTATCCCTCTACGTCGGAGATGTTCGTCCCTCAGATGGCCAACTTAGATTTGATCGGCGGCGTCAGTTTCGACAAGGGCTGTTATGCCGGCCAAGAGATCGTAGCAAGAATGCAGTACCTCGGTAGACTCAAACAACGAATGCATCTTTGGCATATCGACACAGACGCGGCGCCCGATCCCGGGTATTCCGTCTTCGCTGCTTCCAAGATGAATCGACCCAGCGGTACCGTGGTGGACGCACAGCCCTCGCCCGTTAGCGGGTGCGATGTACTTGCCGTGGTTCGCGACGAAGCAATCGATCACATGCTTCACCTGGGCAGGATTCACGGACCCCCGCTGATCCAAAGAGACTTGCCCTATCCAGTTTCCACCGTGAGGTGAGCTGGGACAAGGGCGCACTATTTGGCCTCAGGTTCCACCACGTGAAAGAAGGTCTCGCCGCGCTTGATCATACCAAGCTCAGCTCGAGCACGCTCTTCGATTGCAGCAAGACCATGTTTGAGGTCCATTACCTCAGCAACCAACGCTTGGTTCCGCTCTCTCAAGCGCCCATTCTCGATTTTCTGCGTTTCTATTTGCTGTCGGAGGTACCAGACCGTGGGAATGCTACCGGCGCCAAACCATAACGGATACTGTAACGCGAGCAATATTCCCAACAAAACGTAGCGGATGATATTCATTATTAAGCAATAACAAATGCCAGGCGTTAGTTCCCCAATTGTAACGGCGCGAATGTGCTGCGGCCAGGATAGGTTGCACTCGATCCGAGCTCTTCTTCGATCCGCAGTAGCCGATTGTACTTTGCGACGCGATCCGAACGAGACAACGATCCCGTCTTGATCTGCCCCACTCCCGTGCCCACCGCGATGTCCGCGATTATGGTATCCTCAGTCTCGCCGGAGCGGTGTGAGATAACGGCTGTGTAATCCGCTGCTCTCGCCATCTCGATTGCTGCCAACGTTTCTGTCAAGGTGCCGATCTGATTTACCTTGATTAAGATCGAATTTGCGATCCCCGTGTGAATACCCTTCTGTAAGATGAGGGCATTGGTCACAAACAGATCATCCCCGACCAACTGGATCTGCTTGCCTAAACTCTGCGTCAATGAGGTCCAGCCAGACCAGTCGTTCTCGCTCATCCCATCTTCGATCGTTACGATCGGATATTGTGCCACCCATTTAGCGAGCAAATTGGTCATTTCAACCGCCGTAAGACTCAGGCCTTCATCGGCTAGCTCATAGCGTTCATTCCTGAAGTACTCGGAGCTCGCGCAGTCCAGCCCAAGCGCAATTTCTTCGCCAGCACGATAACCTGCTTTCTCTATCGCCTCTAGGATCACCTGTATGGCTGCTTCATTAGAAGCGAGGTCAGGCGCAAAACCACCTTCATCGCCCACCGCTGTACTCAGTCGTTTACTCCGCAACACTTTCTTAAGCACGTGAAATACTTCCGCACCCCAGCGAAGTGCCTCAGCGAAGCTTTCCGCGCCGACGGGCACGATCATAAACTCTTGCATGTCGATATTATTGTCTGCGTGGGCGCCGCCGTTGAGGACGTTCATCAGCGGTACCGGCATACGATACTCGTCGCTTTGGCTTAGGTAGCGATAGAACGGTTGATCGAGATCTGCTGCTGCTGCACGCGCTACTGCCAGTGATACACCGAGAATAGCGTTCGCCCCCAAGCGCTGCTTGTTCTCGGTGCTATCGAGATCAATCATGATCTGGTCGATCTGCGCTTGCGCGCGAGCTTCGTGCCCAAGCAGCGCCGCGCAAATCTCCTCGTTGACGTGCGCAACGGCCTTAAGCACACCTTTGCCCGAATATCGTGCGACATCGCCGTCGCGCAGCTCTATTGCTTCACGCGCACCGGTTGAAGCGCCGGAGGGTACAGACGCACGTCCAAATGCGCCTGATTTGAGCTCAACATCTACTTCTACGGTCGGGTTACCGCGGGAGTCGAGGACCTCGCGTGCATGAACGCCGACAATCTTGGACATGATCTCTGGGGACTCAGCGTCGTGCTTAAGAAAGCACCGTTATCAAACGAACACGCCGTTCGCCTTTGCCGCCTCATCCATCATCTTGAGGGTTTCCAGCAGTGACCGCATTTTTCCCAGCGGCCACGCGTTAGGACCGTCGCTGAGCGCATGGTCAGGATCCGGATGAGTTTCCATAAAAACACCGGCTACGCCGACGGCAATAGCCGCCCGTGCCAATGCGGGCACAAACTCGCGCTGCCCCCCGGAAGCTGTGCCCTGCCCTCCGGGCAGTTGCACCGAGTGAGTGGCATCGAACACGACTGGACAACCGGTTTCACGCATGATGACCAGCGACCGCATGTCGGATACGAGATTGTTATAACCAAAGCTCACCCCACGTTCGCACACGAGAACTCGCCCTCTGGCGCCCGCAGTCTCGGCTTTGGCAACCACGTTTTTCATTTCCCATGGCGAGAGGAACTGCCCCTTCTTTATGTTGACCGGTTTGCCCGAGCTCGCTACAGCGTGAATGAAATCAGTTTGCCGGCACAGAAACGCGGGCGTCTGCAGCACATCGGCCACAGCGGCAACTGCATCGATCTCTGGGATATCGTGCACATCGGTTAGCACAGGAACACCGATCTCGCGGCGCACGTCCGCCAATATGGCCAAACCGCGTTCGCTGCCGAGCCCGCGGAACGAGTCTTCGGAGCTGCGGTTTGCCTTATCGTAAGAGGATTTGTAGATAAAAGGGATATCGAGACTCGCCGTCATTTCCTTGAGGATGCCAGCCGTTTCCATCGCCAGCTCTTTGGACTCGACCACGCACGGTCCGGCGATGAGAAACATCGGGCGATCCAGCCCGACCTCGAATCCGCACAACTTCATCGTGCAACGACCCGCTTTTCGACCAAACCTGCGCGATGGGCGCGCGCGGCCAGGATGTATCCCGAAAACAGAGGATGGCCATCTCGCGGCGTGGAGGTAAATTCCGGATGGAATTGCACGCCGACAAACCAAGGGTGTTGCGGGAGTTCAACGATCTCCACTAAGTCATCATGTGAAGTTCCCGAAATGAGAAGTCCCGCCTTTCGAAGCTGCGTCCGGTATTGGTTATTGAACTCATAGCGATGACGGTGACGCTCGACAATAACGTCTTGACCATAGAGAGCGTGCACGCGTGAACCAGTCGCAAGCAGACACTCTTGGCCACCGAGGCGCATTGTGCCGCCAAGATCGCTGGTAACGTTGCGCGACTCGCGCGTGCCATCAGTATTGGTCCACTCGGTAACTAAAGCAATCACAGGGTGAGTCGTCGAACGCTCGAACTCGGTACTTTGTGCATCCTCGAGGCCAGCCACGTTACGCGCAAACTCAATCACTGCAACTTGCATGCCGAGACAAATGCCAAGATAGGGAATAGCGTTCACGCGCGCGTATTCGACCGCTTTGATCTTGCCCTCAATGCCGCGCTCCCCGAACCCGCCGGGCACCAGGATCGCATCGGCTTTTTCAAGCTCGGCCGTGCCGTGGTTGTCAATGTGCTCGGAGTCGACGTAACGGATGTTTACCCGTGTGCGCGTATGGATGCCCGCATGTACGAGCGCTTCCGACAGTGACTTATAGGAGTCGGTCAAGTTTACATACTTGCCGACCATCGCGATTGTGACCTCGGCGTCAGGATGCTCCATGTCATCAATAACCCGCTGCCACTCGGAAAGATCCGCCGACCGCGCCTGAATACCGAGCTTTTGCACAATGATGTCATCGAGTCCCTGCTCGTGCAGTGTTGCGGGGAGTTTGTAAATGCTGTCTACGTCGACCGCCGAAATCACCGCCTCTCGCGGCACATTCGTGAACAGTGCGATCTTGCCGCGCTCATCCTCAGGCAATCGACGTTCCGCACGACACAACAATACATCCGGCTGGATACCGATGGAACGTAGCTCCTTGACTGAGTGCTGCGTCGGCTTGGTTTTGATTTCGCCGGTCGCTGTCATGAACGGGACTAATGTCAAATGAATATAGGCAACATTGCTGGACCCGCGCTCGATGCCCAACTGTCTGATCGCCTCAAGGAACGGTTGCGACTCGATATCGCCTACTGTCCCCCCGATTTCTACAATCGCCACGTCGGCGTCGGATGCACCTTCATTCACACAACGCTTGATCTCATCTGTGATGTGTGGGATCACCTGCACCGTGGCGCCGAGATAGTCACCCCGACGCTCCTTGCGTATGACATTTTCATAGATGCGGCCGGTCGTATAGTTGTTCTTGCGGCTCGTGGTGGAACGCACAAAGCGCTCATAATGCCCGAGATCGAGATCGGTCTCGGCGCCGTCATTTGTGACATACACCTCCCCGTGCTGAAACGGGCTCATAGTGCCCGGATCGACGTTGATGTAGGGATCGAACTTGAGGAGGGTAACCTTAAGTCCGCGAGCTTCGAGGAGAGCACCTAGGGAGGCGGAGGCGATTCCCTTCCCCAGGGAAGAAACCACGCCACCAGTCACAAAAACAAACTTCGCCATTCAGGCTCCCGTCCAGATAGACACCTCACCCCGGCATCCAAAACATGAACGGAAGGACAAGCTACCAGATGCCATCGGTTTTCACAACCGCATTTCATCTGAGAATACGTTAGATGCAAAGATAGCTAGGCCCGGTAACTACTTACGGCACCTAGAGCTCGTTTCCGTCTTAGGCCGGATGATCCGCTCGCTCGACCACCACCTTTAACGCCGGTTCGTTCGCACAGGCGTCAAACGGTACACAGACCCAGCGATCGGCGACGGCCGCGAGCTCGTCGTTGACAAACACTAGCGGTAGTCGCAGCCGTTCCCACGGCGGCACCCCAGCCTCTTGCAGCAACTTCTTCAGACTGTGGCGATGCCGACGACCCGGCAAGCGGCACGTCTCGCCGCCTTTGCGTAGGCGCACCGTGAGCATATGTCCCGCGATCCGTTCGCGCGAAAGCCCTTCGCCAACAGCCTGTACCGTGCGAATAATATAGCCGGTGCCCGGCAACGCCAGCGGCTCGGCCGGATTCCAGGAAACAGTAAGGGTTGGATCAGGACGCGCCAACGGCGCCATCACGTACAGGGTGTCCCGATAGCGATGCAGCTCGGCGCCGGGCCAAGTCAGGGTAGCGTGGCTGGAGCGTGTTGGGTGCTGCGCTATGTCGAGAATCCGCTGCAGTTGTTCCCTTGACGGAGCCCCGAAACCCTTTTGTCGCATCCAGTATCGCAACATGTTGCGTTGCCGTTCCGGCAAGAACCTTAGTAGCGCCGACACTGATAAGCCCGCTTGGTCTACGGCTTGTGCGACCTGGAGGTCATCGGCTGCCAGCGCATCCAACAGTAATGACGCTTCGGCGGCATGATGGGCCGCTCGCGTCAGTGCCTGTCTAACCTGAGGCCAGCGCTCCTCAAGCAACGGCAGCGCCCGATGACGCACAAAGTTGCGGTTGTAATGCAATTCTTTGTTGCTACTGTCTTCGATCCATTTCAAGTTATGCGAGCTCGCATAGGTAAGCAACTGCTCACGTGCAAAACCGAGCAACGGGCGCATTAGTTGGCCACCTGCGAACGGTGTGATTTCGGACATCGCCGCTAGCCCTCTGACGCCACTGCCCCGAACCAACTGAAGCAGTACAGTTTCCGCTTGGTCATCGAGGTGATGGGCGGTCAGCAGCACATCCGCCCTGCCAACGTGGTGTGCCAGCCGCGCGTATCGCATCCGCCGCGCCGTCGCTTCCACCCCTGCTCCGCGGACATCCACAATCTCGAGCTGTTCGATCGTGCAAGACACGTCTAGCTTCTGACATACCTGTTGACAATGCCGTGCCCACTGCCGTGATTGCGGATGCAATCCGTGGTCGATGTGAATTGCAGCGATTGGCCAGGGAACCCGCGCGCTACAAAGGGCGTGCAACAGCACATGGGAGTCAACGCCGCCGCTGTACGCAACCTTAAGGGCAACGCCTTGATCAAGGCATGCGGCTAGAATTTTCTTGAGCGCGGATCCGGAGAATCCGCCTTTAGTGCTCGTCAAACTTGCCGTGCTGCATTAGGCGTGCGGTTCGTTTCGTTACAAGGTTTTCCAGTGAAACGCTGCGCAGCTCGTTGACCGCCGCCTTCAAGATACTGTTTAGCTGTTCGGCCATCGCATCCACATCTCGATGCGCGCCACCTAAAGGTTCTGGAATGATTTCGTCAATCAAACGCAATTGCTTCAGTCTGTCGGCCGTGATGCCCATCGCTTCGGCGGCTACATCTGCCTTGTCCGCGCTCTTCCAGAGAATCGAGGCACAGCCCTCCGGTGAAATGACTGAGTAAGTTGCGTACTGCAACATCAGTAATCTGTCGCAGACGCCGATGGCGAGCGCGCCACCAGAGCCACCCTCACCGATCACGATGCTGATGATAGGTGTCTTTAGTTCTGTCATGGCGTACAAATTGCGTGCGATAGCCTCGCTCTGCCCGCGCTCTTCGGCACCCACGCCCGGATAGGCCCCGGGTGTGTCGATGAATGTGATGACCGGTATTCGGAACCGCTCTGCCAATCTCAATAACCGCAAAGCCTTGCGATAACCCTCCGGTCTAGGCATGCCGAAGTTACGCTCGACCTTCTCGCGCGTGTCGCGCCCCTTCTGGTGACCGATTACGACCACCGAATGGCCATTGATCCGCCCCATGCCACCGACGATAGCTCGATCATCGGCAAACAATCGATCACCGTGCAATTCCTGAAAGTCGGTGAAGATGCGATCGACATAATCGAGCGTGTATGGACGCTGAGGATGGCGCGCGAGCTGCGATACCTGCCACGGCGTCAGTGAAGCGAACACCGACTGTGTGAGCTTCTCACTCTTCGCTTGCAGACGTTTAATCTCCTCGTTGATGTTAATGTCGCTGTCCTTACTCGCGTAGCGCAACGCCTCGATCTTCGCCTCCAGTTCGGCGATTGGCTGCTCGAAATCTAGATAGTTGCTAATCATTCCCGGCGACGTTCCTTTAGATCGCTTCTTACGGGTAAACGACCTCTACATTTCGCGTACCGGCCAGTTGCGACAGTCGTTCCAGCACGTTGCCGCTTGGACTAATCTTCCATTCCTCGCCGAGCGCGATCTCTGCCTCAGCGAGCTGACCGCGATACCTGAGGTAAACCGGGCAACGTCCGCGGCTAACGGGCTCCAGAATCGTTCGTAGCTGCTCGACGAACCCGTTTCCGGCCGCCTCCGCGTCGACGTCTATGACCAGGCGTTGCGCGAACGCTGCACGGGCCTGTTCAAGATTATAGATCTTCTCCGCGCTCATTTTGAAACCACCTGTGTACTCATCAACGCTGACGAACCCCTCCACCACCAGAAGATTGTCCTTGACCAGGAGTTCCCGGTGGCGCTGACAAAGCTCCGAAAACACGGCCAGTTCCAAACGGCCAGTGCGATCGTCTAGGGTAACGAACATCATCCGGTCCCCCCGCCGAGTGCGCATGGTGCGCGTTGCCGCCACCAGCCCTGCCACAACAACAGCGCGGTCTTGTGTCGGCCTGAGCTCAGCGATCGATCCATCGACCATCGTTTGCAGCTCCGATACATAGCGCTCAATCGGATGCCCCGTTAAGTAGAATCCGAGTGTCTCTTTTTCGCCTTGTAGTCTCTGCTCCTCACTCCAGTCCGATGCCGACACAAACTGGCTAGATTCTGTCTCTCGCGGCGTCGCTGCAAACAAGTCGCTCTGGCCCAGCTCGCGGTTCTTGTTGCGTTGACCGGCCAACTGCAATGCATTGCTCAGAGTCGCCATCAAGGCAGCGCGGTGTGGCCCGAGCCCATCGAGTGTCCCCGCGCGCACTAGCGATTCCAGAACTCGTCTGTTCACACGCCGCAAGTCGATACGCTGACACAGCTCGAACAGGTCTGCGAATGGACCATCATCACGGCGGGCTTCAAGGATTGCCTCGATCGCCGATTGCCCAAGGCCCTTGATGGCACCCAATCCGTAAAGGATCGTGTTGTCATCAAGCGGAACGAACTCATACTCACAGCGATTGATATCGGGAGATGAGACCGTTAACGACATGTCACGACACTCCGCGATCATTCGTACCACTCTATCGGTATTGTCCATGTCGCCTGACAGTACTGCCGCCATGAATGCGGCTGGGTAATGCGCCTTGAGCCAAGCCGTTTGATACGCGATTAGCGCGTAAGCGGCCGAATGCGATCGGTTGAATCCATATCCAGCAAACTTCTCGATGAGATCGAAGATATGGGAGGCAAGCTTCTCATTGACGTCGCGTGCGACGGCCCCGCTGATAAACCCTTCGCGTTGACTTGCCATCTCCGCCGGTTTTTTCTTGCCCATCGCCGCACGCAGCAGGTCAGCTTTGCCAAGGGAATAGCCCGATAGGATGCGCGCGATCTGCATCACTTGCTCCTGGTACAGAATCACGCCGTAGGTGGGCTTGAGTACGGGCTCAAGGCTAGGATGGAAATATTCGATCCGCGCACGCCCGTGCTTGCGGGCGATGAAGTTATCAACCATCCCCGATTGCAATGGCCCGGGACGGAACAGGGCGACCAGCGCGACAATCTCTTCAAAGTTATCGGGCTGCAACCGCTGGATCAGGTCTTTCATGCCACGCGATTCCAACTGAAACAGTGCCGTGGTCTTGCAGGATTTAAGCAACGCAAACGTCTTCGCGTCGTCGAGCGGGATTTGCCCAATCGTCAATGGTGTTTCGTTGTCAGCTTGGCGTTGACCGTTGATAGTTTTGAGCGTCTTGTCAATCGTGGTTAGGTTTCGCAATCCGAGGAAATCAAACTTGACCAGCCCCAACGCTTCTAGATCATCCTTATCGAGCTGGGTGACGAGCTGCTTGCCCCCCTGCTCGCAATAAAGCGGCATGTAATCCGTGAGCGCCGAAGGTGCGATGACGACACCGCCAGCATGCTTGCTTGCGTTTCGCGGCAGGCCTTCGAGGGCACGTGCGGTCTCGAGCAGCGCACGTACGTCCTCTTCCTGCTCGTAGCGCTCGCGCAACACTGGTTCCTGCTCGAGTGCCCGGTCCAAGGTGACTCCGAGCTCGAACGGGATCAGCTTGGCGATCTTATCGACATAGCCGTATGGGTGATCCATCACCCGTCCGACGTCGCGCACAACCGCACGTGCCGCCATCGTACCGAGCGTAATGATTTGTGAGACCCGCTCTTGGCCATAACGATGCGTGACGTACTCGATAACGCGATCGCGACCCTCGATACAGAAATCGATGTCGAAATCGGGTAATGACACGCGCTCTGGATTCAGGAAACGCTCAAACAGTAGATCATGCTTGATCGGATCGAGGTCGGTGATCTCGAGCGCGTAAGCTACTAGCGACCCAGCTCCGGATCCACGTCCCGGCCCCACCGGGACACCATTGGTTTTTGCCCAATGGATAAAGTCGGCCACGATGAGGAAGTAACCAGCGAACCCCATCTTTATGATGACTTCGAGCTCGAGCTGCAGGCGTTGCGCGTACTCTTCACGGTGATCGGGGGCGAGGTCAGGTTGCCGCGCTAGTCGCTTTTCCAGCCCCTTGGCCGCTTGCTGGATCAGCAACTCGTCAACTGTCAGTCCTTCGGGCACAGGGTAGTCCGGCAAGAAATAGCGACCGAACTCGAGTCGCAGGTTGCAGCGCTTGGCGATCTCGACAGTATTACTCAAAGCCTCGGGAATATCATTGAACAACTCCGCCATCTCGCTGGCTGAACGAAAATACTGCAGCCGCGTGTAGCGGCGCGGGCGCCGCGCATCCGTCAACACGCGTCCATCTTGGATGCATGCGCGAACCTCGTGCGCTTGGAAATCCGAGGGGCGCAAGAAGCACACGTGATTCGTCGCCACGACCGGCAAGTGTAGACGTTGCGCCAGCGCGATAGTGCCGTGAATCGCCTCCTCTTGATATGGCTGACCGATGCGTTGAAGCATAAGATAGAAGCGGTTTGGAAATAGCGACGCGTACTCACAGGCAATGCGCTCAGCACTCGATTGATTGCCAGCAAGCAACGCCTGATCGATCTCCCCTTCCTCGGCGCCGGAAAGCGCGATCAGACCGCTGCTATGATCTTGTAACCACGACCGACGGATACACGGCCTGCCCCCGTGCTGGCCGTCCATATACGCACGCGTTAGTAAACGGCAGAGATTCTGGTAGCCGGTCAGATCCTGACAAAGCAAGATCAGGCGATAGGGTTTGTGCGGGTCCGAAGGGTTCTCGATCCAGGCATCGCTCCCCACCAGTGGCTTCACGCCCGCGCCAACAGCGGCGCGGTAGAACTTAACGAGCCCGAACAGGTTACTAACATCGGTGACCGCTACGGCAGGCATGTGCTCGCTGGCGGCCGCGGCGACGAGGTCATTGATGCTAACGATGCCGTCAACCAGCGAGTACTCGGAATGAACGTGGAGATGAACGTAGGGATTGCTCACGGGCGCTAGTTTCACATCAAATCGGCGAGGGCGAAACGGGGCGCTTGCCGGGCGACGCCCACGGCCGTTAGATCCTGCCGCCGAACGGCTTAGCGGCATTGGCCGGGCAGACTCCAGCACGAGTCTTGCCGAATCAGCAGGTTAGTAGCCTTTTTTTGGGTCTTTTGTTAGGTATTTCCCCTAGGGCCATATATAATTTGAAATTAGAGATGGCCGCCCCGCTTGCATTCGCCGATGTCGCGAATAACCCCTTAAGCCCGCTGCTTGAGGGGCCTAAAGGCGCCTTCGTGCGCCGCTGGGTACCTCTGATCATCAATGTTGCGGCGCTGTTGTTACTGGCCGCCGCGATGGCCGACTGGACCTGGCGGCTGGTCGGCCCGCCGTCACAACCTACCCTGAGTTCTTCAGGGGCGCCGACCGCAAGTGCTGGTCAGGCCTACAACCTGCAAGCGCTGCTCGCGGCACACCTGTTTGGCGAAGCCGCCACGGCCGGACCGGTGGCAACCCGGCCGGTGGCGGACATTCCCCCAAGCAGTCTCGATCTGATCCTGACCGGGATCGTCGCTGCCGGTCCCGAGAGTTTCGCGTTGATCAAGGTTAACACCGAGCCTGAGGCGCCGTTCGCCATCGGCGAAGAGATTACCCACGGCGTGACCCTGCGCGAGGTTTATCCCGACCGCGCCATTATTCAGCGTCGCGGTGTGACTGAGGCATTACTGCTTGAGGATGCGGCGGCATCGCTCGGCGAAACAGCGACCGCGACACCCGCGGCGGGCCCCGGTGGTATCCAGGCACAGGGCGGTAACAACTACAGCGTCGATCGGGAAATGATCAAGCGCGAACTGCGCAACCCGGATGTCTTTCGCCAGGCATTGATTGTCCCCAATGCCGGCGGCGGGTTCTTGGTCCGTCAGATTCAGCCCGGGAGCATCTATGCGAAGTTGGGCCTGCAGGTGGGGGACGTGGTTCGTAAGATCAACGGCCGCACTCTCAACTCGGTTGACGAGGTGCTTCGCCTTTATCAGCAACTGGGCGGCGTCGATCAGGTCGGTGCGGTGCAGCTGGAGGTGATGCGTGCCGGCCGCTTGCAGCAACTCGAGTACACGCTGCAATGAGAAACGATTTAAGAAAAATGATAGGCGAGAAATGAAACAAACCTTGTCGATCGTCCGCGTGTTGGGCATCGTTTTGGTTTCTTCGACGGCGCTGGCGCAGACACGCGGCACCGAGCCGCTGGGTCCGCCGAACGTGACGGCAGCGCCGCCCCCCGCGCAGGCGTCACCCACCGCGAAACCGAATAACAACCGGCTGCGCAAGGGTCAGGTCCTGTTTAACTTCCAGCGCGCCGACATCGAGGCGGTGGTGAAAACCGTGTCGCAGATGACCGGCCGCAACTTTATCTTAGACCCGCGCGTGAAAGGCAAGATCACCATCATTTCGGCGACGCCGGTGTCAAAGCGCGCGGCGTATCAGGTGTTCTTGTCTGCGTTGAAGGCGCAAGGCTTCACTGCCGTGCGCGCGCCGGGCCGCGCGGTGAAGATCGTGCCGGTCGCTGAAGGCAAGCAAAACGCACGTATTAGCTTCGGCCCGGAACCGCGTGGTGGCGAACAAATGGCCAGCCACGTGGTCATCATTCAACATGGCGTGGCCGCGCAAATGGTGCAGCTGTTGCGACCGCTGATGGCGCCAACAAGCCAACTGTCGGCGTACGCGCCGGCAAACGCGTTGATCATTACCGATTACGCCAACAACATCCGGCGGTTGCTGGGCATCATTGATGACATCGACCGACCGGTGAGCACCGAAGTCACGGTGATTCCGCTGGAACATGCGTCGGCCCTGGATATTGCCGATCTCATCGGCCGCTTGGCGGCCCCCAGAGGGCTACCGCGCCAGCGCACCGCCGGCCGCCAACAGGCCGCGCCCGCCGCCGCTCTCGATGGCCAGCGTTTCAGCATCGTGCCGGATCTGCGCACGAACAGCTTGCTCGTGCGCACGGATAATCCGGGTCGGCTAACGCAACTGCGCACGCTCATCGTCAAGCTCGATGTGCCGGCCAGGGAAGGCGGCCAAACCCGCGTCGTTTATCTGAAGAATGCCGATGCGTTGCAGATGGCTGAAATCTTGAAAGGGCTGGTCGGTGGCCTCGCCGGCCTGACCACACCGACCGGCACCACACCGGCACAAGCGCGGGCGACCGCCGCGCGAGCTGTTTCCGCTGCCGCCCTGATCCAGGCCGATGAGGGCACGAATGCGCTGATCATTCAGGCGCCGGATGCGATTTATAACAACTTGCGCGCGGTCATCGAGAAACTCGATGTGCGCCGCGCGCAAGTGTTTGTCGAAACCCTGATTGCGGCCATCCAGACCGACAAGCTGCGCGATTTAGGCCTTCAATGGACCGGCGCCGGTTCTAGTGGTGGCAACGCGGGCGCCGCCCTCATCAACTTCCCCGCATTCGGCACCGGCATCGTGCAAACCATACTCGACCCCACCGGCACCCTCACGACTGCGGCCGGCTTGACGTTGGCGTTCTTGGGCAAAGAAACGACCTTGCCCGACGGTACCAAGGTGCGCGGATTGAACGCGTTGGGTCGCGCGTTAGATGAGAAAGGCTTCGGCACCATTCTGTCGACCCCGAATATTCTGACCTTGGACAATGCGGAGGCGAAGATCACGGTGGCGCGCAACGTGCCGTTCGTCACCGGCAGCTTTGCACAGGCCACGGGCGTTGAGGGCACCGTGAATCCGTTTCAGACCATCGAACGCGCGGACGTGGGGATCGTGCTGAAAGTGAAACCGCAGATCTCCGAAGGCAACACGGTCAAGCTCGAGATCTTCCAAGAAGTCTCCACGCTCGATGAGGAGCCTGTCGGTGGCGCCGTCGATGTAACCACGCGCAAACGCACGTTGGAGACCACGGTCGTGGTCGATAACGGCAATACCGTCGTATTGGGCGGGCTCATCGACGAGCAGGTCGACCAAGATGAGCAAGGGGTCGCCGGGCTGGCGAGCGCACCCGGCTTGGGCGGGCTGTTTCGGCAGCGAAAGAAGACAACCGATAAGACGAATCTGATGATCTTCCTGCGCCCGACGATTATTCGGCGCGCCGGGGACACGCGAGATATCACCGCCGACCGCTATGCCACCATGCTGCAAGACAAAGCGGGCGTGGATCCGCTGCCCTCGCAAGTGCTCGATAGCTTCACCGCGCAGACCCTGGTGCGCTATCCGGCCTCGCCGAGCGATTACGAAGACGACCGGTCCAGACTGCCCGAGGAAAAGCTGTTGGGGCCGCCGTATGTGCGCGATAATGAACCTGACACCCCTTGGCAGGAACCGTAGGCGTCCGAAATCGCTTGTCCATGCAGTCAGCCGCTCCCGATCCCCAGGCGCTCGATGCGCAGTGCGCGCAGCGCCTACCCTACCATTTCGCCAAGCGCCACGGCGTCATTAGCGCCCGCGAAGTTGACGCCGGCATCGAGGTGTGGGCCCGGCCCGGCGTCAGCAGCGCCGTGCTCGCCGAGTTGCAACGCACCCTAGGCGAAGCCGTCCAGCTGCTGGAGCTCTCCGCTGACGCCTTCGATGAAGCGCTGACCCACGCCTATGAGCGCGGCATGACGCAGGCGATGCAGATCGTCGATGACCTCGATAGCGATCAGGATCTGGCCGAGCTCGCGCAAAACCTGCCGCAGGTCGCCGATCTGCTCGAAAGCGAGGACGACGCTCCGATCGTGCGTCTCATCAACGCGCTGCTTACGCAAGCGGTGCGCGACGGTGCCTCTGATATCCATATCGAGCCGTTCGAGACCCGCTCGGTGGCGCGCTTGCGCATCGACGGCGTCTTGCGCGACGTGCTCGAACCGCAGCAGGCACTGCATGGCGTGATCGTCTCGCGCGTGAAAATCATGGCACGACTGGACATTGCCGAGAAACGCCTGCCGCAAGACGGGCGCATCACTTTACGGGTCGCCGGCCGCCCAGTAGATGTGCGCGTGTCTACGCTGCCGACCGCTCACGGTGAACGGGTAGTAATGCGATTATTGGATAAGCAAGCGGGGCGGCTCGATTTGACCGGCCTCGGCATGGCCGAAGAGACCTTGGCCAATCTCGATTACCTGATTCATCAGCCGCACGGCATTATTCTGGTCACGGGGCCCACCGGCTCGGGCAAGACCACGACCTTGTATGCGGCGTTATCGCGACTCGACACTAAGCGCCACAACATTATGACGGTCGAGGATCCAATCGAATACGACCTCGACGGTGTCGGTCAGACACCGGTCAACAGCAAGATCGACCTGAGCTTTGCCCGCGCGCTACGCGCGATCCTGCGCCAAGACCCGGACATCATCATGATCGGCGAGATCCGCGATCTGGAGACGGCGCAGATCGCTGTACAGGCGAGTCTCACGGGGCATCTGGTGCTCGCGACCTTACACACCAACGACTCCGTGGGTGCCGTCACCCGGCTTGTTGATATGGGGGTCGAGCCGTTCCTCGTCGCCTCAAGCCTGCTCGGCGTGCTGGCGCAGCGTTTGGTGCGCCGAGTCTGTCCCGAGTGTCGTGAAGGCCATGCGCCCGATACCGCCGAATGCCGGCTGCTCGGCATCGGCGAAGAGGAGGCCCAAGCAATGCAAATTTATGCGCCGGCGGGGTGTCCCGCGTGCGGCCACACCGGATACCACGGGCGAACCGGTGTGTTCGAACTGTTGTGGATGGATCAGAAGTTGCGCGCACTGATTCACGACGGCGCCGGCGAGGGCCCTCTGCGCGCGCAGGGTGAAACCTTAGGGATGACCAGCATCCGCGACGATGGCATTCGGTGGGTCAAGGCCGGCGCGACCAGTCTTGAAGAGGTCTTACGCGTAGCGCGCGAGTAAAGCGATGGCGGCGTTTGAGTATCACGCGCTCGATCTTCGCGGGCGCACCGTCAAAGGCGTCATCGAGGGCGACGCGGAGCGCCAAGTCCGATCGACGCTGCGTGATCGTGGTCTTATGCCGCTGCGCGTCGATGCCATCAGTGCCGAGTCGGCGGCACGCAGCGGTGGAAGCTTCGGCTGGCGCCGCGGTATCTCCAGTAACGAGCTCGCCCTCATTACGCGTCAGTTTGCTACCCTCGTGCGCGCCGGCCTCACGATCGAGGAGTGCCTCGATGCTTTGATCGAGCAGACCGACTCGGCCCGGACGCGTAAGGTGCTTGCCGGGGTGCGCGGTCGAGTGCTCGAAGGTCAGTCACTGGCGCGTGCGCTCGGCAATTTTCCCAATGCGTTCCCGGACATTTACCGCAATATGGTCGATGCCGGCGAACAGAGTGGGCAATTAGATGATGTGCTCGAACGGCTCGCGGACTACACCGAAAACCGGCAGGCGTTGCGGCAAAAGGTCGGATTGGCTTTCATTTATCCCGGACTGGTGACGTTGGTCGCTATTGTCATCGTCGGGTTTCTGTTGGTCTATGTCGTGCCGCAGGTGACGCGTGTGTTTGAGAACACCGGGCAGACCTTGCCATTGTTGACACGGTTGCTCATTGGCGTCAGCGACTTCGTACGTGCGGGGGGTGTTTGGTGGTTTGCCGGCCTACTCGGTTTTTTCCTGTGCGCGCGTCTGGCATTGCGCAACACCGGCTTGCGCCAGCGGTGGCACCGACTGCTATTGCGGTTGCCGCTGATTGGCCGACTCTTGCGTGGCACTAATGCCGCTCGCTTCGCCAGCACCTTAGGCATTCTCACCTCAAGCGGTATTCCGCTGCTGCAGGCGATGCAGGCCGCGGTACTCGTGGTCACTAACCTACCAATGCGTGCCGCCGTGGAACACGCGCTGCGTCAGGTGCGTGAAGGTGCGAGCCTGGCACGGGCGCTTGACAGAGCCAAGCTATTTCCGCCGATGGTGATCCATCTAATCGGCAGCGGTGAGGCCAGTGGCAATCTAGACAAAATGCTCGAGCGCGCCGCGGACACACAAGCACGCGAGCTTGAGAACTGGGTACGCGCACTGACGGCCCTGTTAGAACCGGTGATGATCCTTATCGTCGGCGCGATCGTCGGCTGTATTGTCATTGCGATGTTATTACCTATCTTTGAAATGAATCAGTTAATCAGGTGAATCGGAACATGTCACGCTATAGCGCACGGAGTCGCTGCCGATGGGCGGGCTTTACGTTGATGGAAGTCCTTGTCGTTGTTGTCATTCTCGGTATCCTGGCCGCACTCGTCGTACCCCGCATTATGGAGCGACCCGATGAAGCGCGCCTGATCGCGGCGAAGAACGACGTTCGCGCGATTGTCAGTGCGTTGAAGCTTTATCGACTCGACAACGGCAGCTACCCGAGCACCGAGCAAGGGCTGTTGGCACTGGTGCAGCGGCCGGATAACGCAAGAAACTGGAAAAGCGGCGGGTACCTCGATCGAGTCCCTAAGGATCCGTGGGGTGTCGAGTACCAATATCTAAGTCCAGGCATTCGTGGCGAAATCGACGTGTTCAGTCTTGGCGCCGACAACGCGCCCGGGGGCGAAGGCAAAAACGCCGAGATCGGATCCTGGAATCTCGCCAATGAATGATTTCAGCTCGCACTTGCTAAAGCGCCGGTGGCATTTTGTTGCGGCATCGGGGTTCACGTTGATCGAAATGGTGGTCGTGATGCTGCTGCTGGTGATCATCGTCAGCATGGTCGCTATCAACTTGGACCCCGACGACCGGGCAGCCGTGCGCCGGGAGGCGGAACGGCTTGCGCTACTCATGCAGGCAGCGCAACAAGAGGCCATTCTTCAGGGCCAGGTATTCGCGGTGGCGTTTGATAGCGACGGCTATCACTTTCTGCGCCTTAGCGGCAAAGGCACACTGAAACCGATCAAACAGGACGATGTGCTGCGCGCGCGACTGCTGCCAGCGGGACTGCGAATCGTGGACGTCGAGATCGAAGGGGCGCAGTCAGAAGAACCGAGCGGTATCGTGCTTGAGCCGAGCGGTGATGTCCCCGAGTTCTCGGTGACCTTGATCAAGGGCGAAGCACGTTGGCAGGTCAAAGGATCGCCGGCGGCGGGCATCCTGCCGGCAGATCCACGAGAAGATCATGCAAGGTCGTAAGCCTCCGCGCGGCTTCGTGTTGGTCGAGGTACTGATCGCACTGGCGATACTCGCGATTGCGATGGCAGCCATTATCGGCGCTATCGCTCAGTCGATAGACACGACGGCGGCATTGCGCGATCGCAACGTGGCGATGTGGGTAGCGCAAGACCGGCTCGTCTTCCATCGAATGCGCCGCGATTGGCCAGCCACGCGCACTACAACCGGGACCCGCGAGATGGCTGGCTACACGTGGCGCTGGCAGCAAGTGGTCATCACTACGCCGGTTGCAGAACTGAGGCGCATCGAAATCGAAGTACGCGAAGGAGAGCGGCCAGACGTGTTAGCGCGCCTAGTCGGGTTCCTGCGCGACCCGGGAGTCAAACCATGACTATCAATGATAGTTGCCGACAACGTGGATTGACGTTAGTGGAACTACTAGTCGCCGTGGGTGTGTTTGCCATTTTTTCGGTGATGGCGTACGGCGCGCTTGATCAAGTGCTGCAGAATCGCGAAAGGGTCGAGGCGGAACGGACTTTTTGGCGCGCATTGTCGCTCACCTACCTGCGCTTCGAGGACGACCTCTCACAGGTACGGGCGCGTCCTGTGCGCGATGTGGACGGACAACGCCTCGCTGCGCTCAAGGGACAGCCCACCGACACGCGCGCGGTTGCCGATCCGAGTATTGAGTTCACCCGCGGCGGCGTGTTCGTACTCGGCGATGCACGACGCAGCGACCTGCAGCGTGTGGGTTACCGCCTAGTCGACAATGCCTTGCTGCGCGTGACGTGGCCGATGCTGGATCGCGCTCCGCAAACGGAGCCGATCGAAAGCACCTTGCTCGAAGGCGTAGAAAACTTCCAGGTGCGCTTCTATGACCCGCAAAAAACGTGGCATGACCAATGGCCGGTCGAGGGTATTGCCGATGAGCTCCCCCGTGCGGTCGAGGTAACGATCGAGTTCAATGAGCGCGGTGAATTCACACGGTTGTTTGTCATCAATGGCCGATCGCTTCCGGACCTCATCTATTCATAGGTCGCAGAACGGCGTGGCGATGATCACCGCGCTCTTGATCGTCGCCATTGCCACGACCGTGGCCGCGTCGCTCAGCTTAGGACAGCAGGTCTGGTTGCGCCAAGCACAAAACCTCCTCGACCACACACAAGCGTCCGCGGTTCGTAGCGGAGTGATCGAATGGGCCGCCATCATCCTCACGAAAGACGCTAAGGACAACCAGGTCGATGATCTCACCGAGGAATGGGCCACCGCCTTGCCACCGCTTCCGGCTGAAGGTGGCCTGGTTGCCGGCAACATCCATGATGCACAAGGGCGATTTAATCTGAATAACCTTGTGCGCGGCGGCAATGCCAGCACTAATGACATCGCTGTTTTTCAGCGACTATTAGAGTCGCAGGAATTGCCGCGCGAGCTCGCCGATGCAGTTGTGGACTGGCTCGATAGCGACAGCCAATCGCAGCCCAACGGCGCCGAGGACGTCGATTACTTAAGCAACGAGCGCCCTTACCGAGCCGCCAATCAGCTTCTGCACAGTGTCAACGAGCTGCGATTGATAAAAGGTTTCGATGCCAAGGCAGTCGAGCGCTTGCGCCCACTGGTCACCGCCTTACCTCAGATCACTGCGATTAACATCAATACTGCATCTGCGATCGTGTTTGGCGCCCTATTCTCGGAGCTGTCTTTCTCCGAGGCCGAAAACTTGCTGAAAGATCGGGAGGATCGCCCGTTCAAGAGTGCCGATGATCTCAAACAACGCTTGCCCACTGACGTCGCTCCGCCCAAGGTGTCATATGATGTGCGTAGTAGTTTCTTCGAGGTGAGAGTCGACAGCTTGTTCGGACGCTTGCAACAACGCGCGCGCGCATTGTTGCTACGGACTGAGAACGCGCCCGTGCGAGTGATTTGGCAGCAACGCGAACTGGTCGTCACCGAGGCCGATCAGGAGCCGAGTGCGGATGAGGGTTAACCCAGCAAAATTGCGGGTAAAGGGTACGGGAGGTGAGCGCTTCCTCGGCAAGACGCTCGAGCTGTTTCTGCCGGAGGGCTGGCCCGATCGCGAGGGCGCGGTCCAGTGGCGCTTGCGCGCCGGTCTGCGTAGCACGCACGGCCAAGCTGATGATCTTAAGCGTTTGCCTGCAGATACAAAAGCACCGCATGTCATCGTTTGGACACCGCCGGCGGACACCCTACTCACACGCGCGAACTTGCCAACGCGCAGCTGGCGCAAGATCCAGCAGGCGTTGCCTTACGCGCTTGAGGAACAGTTGCTTGGGGATCCAGCCGAGCAGCATTTTGCGTGCCATCGAGAGGCCGATGGCAGTCTCGCCGTCGCGGTGACAGCACGTGCACGTATCAAGGCCTGGCTCGAAACCTTGCGTGCCGCCGGGGTGCAGCCGGCCCGTCTTTGCCCGGCTATCTTGGCGCTTCCGCTCGAACGCGGCACATGGTCGGTTGCGTTCATTGAAGACCGCTTATGGGTACGCACCGGTGCCCTTTCTGGCTTTGCCTGCTCGGCTTCGGCGCAGACGGTGCCAGCGTTACTTAAAGCGGCAACGGGTGAGGCGCGCGAACATGAGCGCGCACCACACGGTTTGACCGTATTCAATCCTCCGAGTGACTTTAACGCCGATCATTGGCGTACTGTTCTTGGGATCGATGTCACCGTTTCGGGCCGTCCTTTTTGGGAAAATGGACACAGCACAGTCGCGCCGCTCAACTTATTGCAGGGTGATTTCGCGCCCGCTGGCAAGTTCCGCGAGACATTGAAGCCGCTGACGGTTGCCGCCAGTTTGCTCGCCGTATGGCTCGTCGGCAGCCTCGGTTTCAATCTCTGGGAATGGTGGGAGCTGACAGGCCAACGTCAGACCTACCAGGCTGCGATGACAGAGTTATTTAAGCGAACATTTCCCGAAACCAAGGTAGTGCTCGATCCCTCTCGGCAGATGGAACGCAACTTGGAGAACCTGCGCGGGAAAAGGGGGCGGGCCGGCAGCAGCGACTTGCTTGCTTTGTTAACGTCAGTCGCGCCAGCGTTGAAGGCCAACCCCGACATCTCCCTACGCACGCTCAAATACGCCGAAGCTAAGCTGACCATCGATTTGACTCTACCGGACTTCGAAGCGCTTGAGAACGTCAAGAACGCCTTGCGGACCACGCGAGGGATTGACGTCGAGGTACTCGCGGCCAACAGTCGCAGCTCGGGTGTGGCAGGACGGCTGCGAATCCAAGCGCGCGACGACACCGAAGGGGGTGGATAAGGGTGCAACCGGCACTGGAACAGCTGCTATCGCGCTGGCGCGCGCTTGAGCTTCGCGAGCGCATTGTGATTGCCGGCGGGACCGTTATCGCGCTGGTGATGTTGTTTTATGCTTTTGCCTGGATGCCGATGCAGCGCGATCTTTCGCAGCTACGTGTCAACGTGCCCAAGACACGTGCCGAGCTTGCATTGATGCGCGTGCAAGCGCGCGAGGTAAAAAAGTTACAAGCCGGCGGCGGTCCTGTCGGTACCGCGGGCAACTTGCTGACGAAGCTAGAGCGGTCCGCAGTTGAGCGGGGCTTGCGACAAAATATCAGCCGTATGGAGCCCGACGGTGACCATGCTGTAAGACTGGCGCTCGATGGTATCAGGTTCAACGATCTGGTGCGCTGGCTCGCGGACCTGCATCAGCAGGCCGGCGTTCGTGCAGACACCGCCACCATTTCCGCAGAGGCTTCAACTGGAGTAGTAAACGCGCGACTGTTGTTGCGTAGGCCTGGCTCATGAAGCGCCGTTGGCTTGGTTACGTAACACTCGGCGTTTGCGCATACTTGCTGTTTCTCATTGCAACGATCCCCGCGAGCTGGGTAGCTTGGGGCCTGGTAATAGCTTCGCAGGGCGCTGTTGTCATCAGTCAGGGGACGGGCACGTTCTGGCACGGAACCGGCCATCTGGTGGTACAGCCTGCGGACACAAGGGGACACAACCTTGGGCGTGCCGAGTGGCGGATTAACCCATTGTGGCTGTTTGTTGCCCGGCTTCAGGCGCAGGTTAGCGCAACGGGCCCTGCCAGCGAGCTCGCCGCGGCGGTAGCGATCACTCCGCGCGCGATCGTTCTGGAGCAAGCACGTGCGAGCGCCTCCGCAAAGCTGGCAAGCAAACTGTACCCGCCGGCGACTCTGCTCGCACCTGAGGGCCGGCTGCGACTTCTCACCGACAAGCTCTTGCTCCGGCAAGACGGCCTGCAAGGTGACGCGCAGCTGTTTTGGGAACAAGCGGCAAGCGGGGTATCCGAGGTCAAACCGCTCGGAGACTATCGGGTCGACTTGAAAGGCGCTGGCGCCACCGCCTCCGTCAAACTGTCGACCTTACGGGGGCCCCTGGAGCTGGTTGGCCAAGGGCGTTGGCAGACGACCGGAAGTGGGGCGTTTCAGCTGTCCGGATTCGCCCGAGCAAAGGCGCGGCGCGACGAACTTCAGCCGTTGCTGGCGCTCATAGGGCGAGAGCAGAACGGGCGCTACCCGTTTCGGCTCAACGCACGGCTACCATTGCCCGCTCTGCCATTGCCGCTCTGACCCCCCCCAGGGGTAAGAGCTAGCCCAACAAAACAACTCGAAACAAGTTGCAGAACAGTCCGTAACTTACTTAATCTTCAGTAATAATTTCTTAGATCCTGAGAGCGCCCGCGTCCCCCCTAGGGGCACCTTAAAACTCCCCCTCCCCGCGTGGGAGGGGATGTGGTTGCGGTAAGTAGACGTCGTACCGGCGCGAAACTTTGCCGATGGACCGGGCTCACGCCAAAGACCTCGAGCGCCAGCAAGTGCGCCGGAGTCGGGTAACCCTTATGGCGCGCAAAACCGTACCCCGGGAACGCTCGGTCCAGGCTCCGCATTTCGGCGTCGCGAGCCACTTTGGCGACAATCGAGGCGGCGGCAATCGCAGGCTCGGTCGCATCGCCGCCGACCACCGTTTCGACCGCACCCAACAAGATCGGCGCTCGATTGCCGTCCACCAGAACCAGATCGGCCATCACGTGTAGGGCCCCCACCGCACGTTGCATCGCTAGCAAAGTGGCCTGAAGAATATTCAGTCGGTCGATCTCGGCAACGTCGGCCCGCCCGATACCCCAGCCGAGCGCGTTCTCGCGTATTTGATTATCGAGCCGCTCACGTTCTGTTGGCGTTAACGTCTTAGAGTCCGCAAGCCCGTCAATCGATGTTTCCAACCCGAGGACCACCGCGGCTGCGACTACCGGACCTGCTAACGGGCCGCGCCCCGCCTCGTCGACCCCAGCGACCAACATTGCGTTAACCACGCTAACGTGTCCGAATTATAACTGAGCTAACTGGTGGCCCCTTGAGTGTCCAACACTCGTAACACCGCATCGGCCGCTCTTTCACTCGCGTTTCGACGCAGTTGCTTGTGGAGCCCGTGCAATGTTTCGACAACCGACTTTGCTTTTTCTGGGTTGCGTAGATAATACTCTACCCTTCCACCCAGTTTTTCCGGCACGGCGTCATGTTGAATGAGTTCGGGCACGAGCTCACAACCAGCAAGATTGTTCGGTAACGAGTAGAGCTTTATGCGCACAAACATCTTCATCAGAAAATACGTTAACCACGAGAGCCTATACGTCACGACCATCACGCGCTCGAGCAACGCCGCTTCCAACGTGGCGGTGCCGGACGCCAGTAGGACCACATCACACGCCGCCATCGCTTCACGTGACTGGCCGTTCAGTCTAGTAATAGCTAGATCATCGCCGCGATTCTCCTTAATCGCCCGATCGAAGAGCTCGCGCGTCTCGTCGCTAGCAAATGGCGCAACGAAATGCAAATTGCTGTTGCGTCGGTTCAGCCAGTGCGCGGTTTCCACGAACAGGCGAGCGTGATGCGTAAGCTCATTCTTTCGGCTGCCTGGCAACAACGCGATGATGGTTTTTTCTTCCGGGAGCTTAAGCAACCGCCGATACGTGCCTCGATCTATATTTTCCTCAATCTCATCCGCCAATGGATGGCCGACATAGGTCACCGGAAGGTCGTGCTCTTCGTAGTAACGCGCCTCGAATGGAAACAACGTCAGCATATGGTCGACTGCTTTCTTGATTTTGTGAATCCGGTAGCCACGCCACGCCCACACTGTCGGGCTAACGTAATGCACGGTAGCGATGCCGGCCGACCGCAAGCGCTTTTCGAGTCCGATGTTGAAGTCAGGGACATCAATACCAATGAACAGATCAGGCGGATCACTCAGAAAATGTTTGATCAGATCATTGCGCATCCATCTTATTTGCGGAAACTTGCCAATCGCTTCCATCAGGCCGATGATCGACAGCCATTCCATGGGAAACAGACCTTTGCACCCTTCCGCTTCCATACGCTCGCCGCATACCCCTTCGAAGCGCACGTCGGGGAGACGCTTTTTCAGCGCCTTCATTAGACCAGCCCCGAGCACGTCCCCTGACACCTCGCCGGCGACGACCCCTATCCTCACCGGTGAGCGCGCGCCTACCATGCTAACGGATGATCCCACGCTCAGAGGTATTGATGAACTCGACAAGTTGTGCAACCTCGGGGTGTCGCTTCACATCTTCGGCCAGCACAGCGAGCGCCTCCGTCAGCTTCATTTCAGATTTGTAGATGACTTTGTAGGCGCCTCGCAGCGCATTGATCGCCTCGGCCGTAAACTGCCTGCGTCTAAGGCCACGCACATTGATCCCGTATGGCACAGCGGTATTGCCGTACGTAAGAAGGTAAGGCGGGATGTCCTTAAACGTGATCGTAGCGATACCCGTCATACAATGCGCACCGACACGACAGAACTGATGGACCCCGGTGAACCCGCCCAGAAAAGCGTAGTCACCGACAGAAACGTGCCCAGCGAGGCTGGCGCAGTTGGCAAATATGGTGTGATCACCCACGACACAGTCGTGCGCAACGTGAACATAAGCCATAAAAAAATTGTCGTTGCCGATCCGGGTTACGCCGTGTCCTTCTGTACTGCCGCGGTTTAGGGTCGTGTATTCACGAATGATATTGCGATCGCCAATCTCTAGGCGCGTCGACTCACCGCGGTATCCGAGGTGTTGAGGGCCTTCGCCGATGGAACAGAACTGATAGACCTTGTTTTCACGACCGATCCGTGTCGGCCCATTCACGACCACGTGAGGCCCGACCCATGTCTGGTCGCCGACTTCGACACCAGCGCCGATGATTGAAAACGGGCCGATGTGTACGTCTTTACCTATATTTGCGGAGGGATCAATAATCGCCTGTGGATGGATCACGCAGAGGTTTCCCTGTACGTACTCATAATCTCTGCGCTGACGCAGACGTCGCCACCAACGTGGGCCACGGCATCAAACCGCCAGATACCCTTTACTATCCGAGCAACCGTGGCTGTCAGCTTAAGCTGATCACCAGGTATCACCGGGCGCCGAAAACGGGCCTTATCAACACCTACCAAGTAGATAACACCACTATCCTCCGGTGGGCGATCGAGACTCTTGAAGGCAAGGATGCCACAGGCCTGCGCCATTGCCTCAAGTACGAGCACACCTGGCATGACAGGGTGATGTGGGAAATGACCTTGAAAGAATGGCTCGTTGATGGTTACGTTTTTGATGGCTACTAACGATTCGTCTTTCGCAAACTCGATTACGCGATCAATCAGCAAGAACGGATATCGATGCGGTAAGTATTCCAATACTTTACCGATGTCGAAGTCGCTCAAGTTTTTCTCCCCTCAGACAGCCGCCTAATTTCCTGTTCCAGCCTCCGCAGTTGCTGCGCCATCTCTTCCAGTTGAGACAATCTCACGACATTGCGTCTCCACCGTTCGATAGGTACTGCTTTCAAACTAGATGAATACGTACCAGCTTTCTTGAGCGAACCCGTCACCACCGAAGTCGCCGTAATCCGTACATCGTCAGCGATCTCCACATGATCGACGATGCCGACGCCACCACCGATGGCGCAACCCTTACCTACTCGACTGCTACCGGCGATACCGGCACACGCAGCAACCGCCGTATGCTCCCCGATTGTTACGTTGTGTCCTACTTGTATCAAGTTGTCCAGTTTTACGCCATCGGCAATGACCGTGTCATCGAGCGCACCGCGATCGATCGCGGTGTTTGCACCGATTTCTACATCATCGCC
Source organism: Acidiferrobacterales bacterium (assembly GCA_046759385.1). Lineage (GTDB taxonomy): Bacteria > Pseudomonadota > Gammaproteobacteria > Acidiferrobacterales > SPGG2 > JBHICC01. Next base: position 50,124 of record JBHICC010000009.1, read on the forward strand.
GATTTTAACGCGTCCGAGCTGCGGAAACTTGACCCAACGCATTTCTTCTTGCACATAGCCGAAACCGTCGCTTCCGACGATCGCACCCGGCTGCACAGTGCAATTTCTACCAACGACACAATCGGCCCCAATCACTACGTGTGCCATGAGCCAACTGTTATCACCAATAGCCGCGCCACGGCCGACGTAACACAATGGGCCAACGAATGCATCATGGCCGATGCTGGCGCCGTGCTCGATAACGCTACCGGGCCCAATCCAGGCTGTGCTTGCTACAGTCGCTCCGTCTTCGATTATCGCCGTCGCATGGATGCCTGGTTCGAACTGCGCGCGCGGATGCATCAATAACGCAATTTTGGCAAAACACAAACGAGGGTTATCGACGATGATCGCGTTTCCTGGGAAACGCGCCGCCAATTCTCGCCCGAGGATCACCGCACCGGCTGCGGTTCGGCTGAGAGAATCATAGTATCTAGCGCCCTCGGCGTAGCCGATATCGCGCGCGCCGGCGCGTTCCAAAGTAGCCACCCCATCAATCTCTACTTCCGGGTTACCTCGAAGTTCGCCACCGAAACGCCGCGCCAAGTCAACAAGTCTGACCGTCACTTTTTCGAAGATCCCTTGTTAAGCCGCTTGAGGACCTTATCCGTGATATCAATGCTGCTACTGGCATAAACGGTCCCCTCGTGGACGATCAAGTCGTAATTCTCTTCTTTTGCGATCTCGACAATCGCCTTCTTAACCAGCTTCTGTAAAGCGGCCAGCTCTTCATTGCGTCGCATATTGTAATCTTCCCTAAACTCCTGCGTTGCACGCCTTAGATCCCGTTTCAACATCAGAAGCTCGCGTTCTCTGACACGCCGATCCGATTCTTGCATGACGAGTGCATTTTTTTCCAATTCCTGCTCCATATTCTTAATATTGTTCTGCATTTCTACTAGTTTTTCGTCGCGCGGACCGAATTCCGATTGGAGTTTCTTCAATGCGGCCTCGCCCTGGGGTGCTTGCTCGATAACCTTCACGGCATTGACGTAGCCTATCTTGAGATCAGCTGCCACTGCCGCGCCCGCCAACAAACACAAGCCGTACACAAGCAAAGTTGCACTAACTCGATAGAGAGACTTTCGCTTTTTCAAAGCTTACTCCTGATCGTCTATCTGAACGGTACGCCTAAGGAAAATTGAAGAGGCTCAGTTTCATCCGTTGGCTCATCGTTAAAAGCGGCCGCAAGGCTGATGGCCAGTGGTCCCACCGGGCTTAGCCAATTAAACGCCAATCCCGCCGAGTAACGCAACTCTTGCAGGTCGACGTCCTCGCCTGGACCTACCCCAGGCCCGTACACCTGCCCCGTATCAATAAACAGACTCAGTCGCATTGACCCCTGAGCTTTCGCGCCGGGAGGCGGCAGAAAGTACTCTAGATTGCCGAGCACCCGTTTGTCCCCGCCGATGGGATCGAACGGTGGCGCTGAATCGCGTGGACCCAACGTTCTTGGCTTGTAGCCACGCACTGTTCGGGTACCTCCGGCAAAAAAGTTCTCATAAAACGGCAATTGTTGTGTATCGCCATAGCCATCGCCAAACGCGAGCTCGCCTTTCAGACGGAAGGTCGTGCGGCGCGTGATCGGCAGATAACGCGATGCCCGATAGATGATCTTAAAGAACTCGAGGTCGCTACCCGGCACCGTGACATCGGCCGATAGCCGTTGAAGTGCCCCCCGATGCGGGAAAAACGCTCTGTCGAGCGAGTCTTGAGACCAACCTAGGCTTCCCTTGAGTACATCATTCTCAGGCCCGTTTGCCGCCACGAAGTCCCTGGCCACTTGTGCGCTTTCGGCATCGACGGTGATGTCTGTACGCTCGATGTCAGCACCGAGACTTATGCGGCGGGTTTCCGAAATCGGCAGACCGAAGAATACGCCGCCGCCTTTCGTGTTCGTTTGATAAGCACCGATATCCAACTCGGCCGTATCAGTTTCGGCGAAAGCTACCCTGAACCCGCGACTAATGCCTGACCGCTTCCAATACGGATTCACATAGTTCCCTCGCAGAATCGTGGTCGCTTGACTTAGATCCAAGCTAATCGAAAGTGAGTTTCCGGTACCGAAAAGATTTGTCTCGTTTATGCTGCCGTTAAAAACGATACCATCGTCGCCCACACCTACACCGAATAGTAGGTTCCCAGTGAGCCGCTCCTTGACCGTAACATTCATATCCACCTGATCCGGACTGCCGGGCACGGGTGGGGTTTCGACCGTGACCGACTCGAAAAAACCGGTTCGCTGCAACCGCTCCCGTGAACGCTGGACCTTTGTCGTCGAATACCAGCCGCCTTCGAGTTGACGCATCTCGCGCCGGAGCACTGCGTCCCGCGTCGTCGAATTGCCCACAAACGTGATTCTCCGCACGTATACCCGTTTGCCCGGATCGATAAAGAAGGTAAACGCTACCGTGGCATTCTCCTTATCAACATCCGGTACCGCATTAATGTTAGCGAAGGCATATCCTTCACTCCCTAGTATCTCCGTGATACCGTCCGTGATTGCGGTGATCCGTCTACGCGAGAAAATATCGCCTGGCTGTATATCAATCAGTGCGGCAAGTTCTGCTTTTGGGATTACGAATTCGCCAGCAAGCTCAACGTCTGAAATCGTGAATCTCTGCCCCTCAACTACGTTTATTGTAATGTATATGTGTTCTTTCTCTGGCGTTATGGATACCTGCGTAGATTCTATATCGAATTCCAAGAAACCACGGTCCTGGTAAAAGTTTCTGAGCCGTTCCAGATCGCCCACTAGCTGCTGCTTCGAATACCGGTTCTTCTTTCCCAACAAGCCTTTTTTCGTGGTCGAATCGAGTATCTTGAGTAATTCTTTTTCTTTGAACTGAAGATTACCCACAATATTGACTTCTTTAATCTTCGCGGTGCGCCCTTCGGATATTTCTATATCGATGGCCACGCGATTGCGCTCTAGCGGTGTCACGGTAGGCGTAATTCTTACAGCATAGCGGCCTCGAGCGAAGTACAGTCGCTGCAACTCCTGTTCAATTTGTTCGAGCAGCGACCGATTAAATACTCGCCCCTCTACAAACCCGACACCACGCAGACTCTGCTTCAAATCCTTCTCTGAGAGTTCCTTGGTGCCCCCTATACTGATACTAGCAATAGCGGGACGTTCCACTACCGTCACGATAAGGACGCTGCCTTCGCGCTCTAACCGTATGTCCTTAAAGAATCCTGTTTTGTAGAGCGCACGGATTGCCTCCTGCGCTCGTTTTTCCGTTAGGGTTTCCCCCACCTTGATTGGCAGGTAGTTAAAAACCGTCCCGGGAGCGATGCGCTGAGAACCCTCGACTCGTACGTCCCTGATAACGAACGGTTCGAAGGCCTTCGCTGGCAACACATAAAGAACACATACGAGTAGCGCCGCAACGGCTCTAGGCATTCTTCTATCGGTGCGCGGAAAATGCAGCGAAGGATTATTGGAAAATTCTTGTAAAATCGTTGTAGAACGCAAGCATCATGAGACCGATCAGCAGCAGTATCCCAAACTGCTGACCCCAGATCATCACGCGTTCTGACACAGGGCTGCCTTTTATCGCCTCGATGCAATAGTACATCAGATGGCCCCCATCCAATACTGGGATGGGTAACAAGTTAAGCACACCCAGGCTGATGCTTACTACGGCCAAGAACATGACGAATCGATCTAAGCCAATCTTTGCGGTGTGGCCTGCGTACTGCGCGATAATGTTCTTTGTAGAAACCTCCATCTTGAGCATCTTAAAAAGCATCTTGACCGTGAGCACAGACATCGTCCAGGTGCTCGCGGCTCCTTCGAGCAGGGCTGGGATCGGGCGGTAGCGCACCCGGACGCGCAATTCGGCAGGGATATCGGCGAAGCGGGGGCGAATCTTGATCTGGCCCACTGTACGCCCGTCTCGCTCCGCTGGCTCCGGCGTGACGTCGAAGCTCATCACTTTCCCTTCCCGATCGATAGTAATGCGGATGGTTTCTCCGGGCTTAGGGCTTATGCCGTGGACAACATCCTCCCAAGACTCAATGCGCCGACCATCCACATCGACGATCCGATCGCCGACCTGCATTCCGGCAGCGCGCGCTGGGCCTTCACCTAATGCGCCGATTACGGGCAGGATCTCCGGAACGTAACCGTAGAGGCCTAATCCTCTTTCAAGCAGTCCTGCGTTCACTTCGCTAACAGGCAGCTGGGAGAGGTCCAAACGGCGAATTTGCAACTGGCCGTTGTCGTCGCGCACCTGCACTTGCACCATTGCGCCATTAAGAGCGCGCTCGAACAGGTGAAGCCGTCTGTGGTCCCAGCTGATCACCTGTTTGCCATCGATGTATAGCAACTCGTCACCGGCACGGAAGCCAGCTTGTGCTGCAATCGATCCTTCTACCACCTGCCCAACAACCGGCTTGATACCGTCGATGCCGACTACATAGAGAAACCAATACGCCAAGACGGCGAAAAGAAAATTAAACAGAGGTCCAGCAACTACGATGGCTACTCGTTTGGGTATTGATTGGCGGTTGAACGCGCGATGTTTATCAGCATCAGGCACGTCACCCTCAGTTTCGTCGAGCATCTTGACATAGCCACCCAATGGCAGCGCCGCAACCACGAGCTCCGTCTGATCTTGGCCAAAGCGGCGCATCCATAGCGGTTTACCAAAACCGATCGAGAAACGCAGTACCTTGACACCGGCACGACGCGCCACCCAGTAATGCCCGAACTCGTGCACCACGATTAAGATACCGAGCGCGACGAGGAAGGCAGCGATCGTGTAGAGGACATCAATCATTGGCCACCTCGGGCTGACTTGTAGTGCAGATCAGTGACAATGCACTCAGCCTCGCTACGCGCTTTAGCATCATCGGTGAGCACGATATCGAGATCGACGTCTGCATTTATGCTCACCGCGCACAGCGTCTGTTCGATCACCCACGGAATATCGACGAAGCTAATTCGACCCCGCAAAAATGCGTCAACGGCGACCTCATTGGCAGCGTTCAATACCGCTGGAGCAGTGCCGCCATCTCGCGCCGCCTGGCTCGCCAACCCTAGGCACGGAAAACGATCCGGATCTGGCTGTTCAAAGTCCAGGCTCCCAATGTCAACCAGATTGAGGCTGTTCACACCAGACTCGATACGATCAGGCCAAGCCAGCGCGTGAGCGATTGGTGTACGCATGTCAGGATTGCCCAACTGTGCGAGAACCGAGCCGTCCGTATACTCGACCATCGAATGGATGACGCTCTGGGGATGAATAATGATCTCTACCTGATCGGGCCTGCAGCTAAAAAGCCGACATGCTTCGATCAATTCCAATCCCTTGTTCATTAAGGTCGCCGAATCGACAGAGATCTTGCGACCCATTACCCAGTTCGGATGCGCACAGGCCTGTTCCGGCGTCACGTTGACAAGGTCTTCTGCTTTGGCACGGCGAAATGGGCCACCCGAGCATGTCAAAAGGATGCGCCTTACTGTCGTGTGACCCTTTCCTGTGCTGTACCCCGGAGGCATACACTGGAAGATGGCATTGTGCTCGCTGTCGATCGGCAATAGTATCGCCCCCGACGCTTGCGCCTCATTTATAAAGATATTCCCTGACATTACCAACGGTTCTTTGTTGGCGAGCAATACGCGTTTGCCAGCCCGTACTGCCGCCAGAGTTGGCAGCAAGCCAGCGGCCCCCACGATTGCCGCCATCACGATACCCGTCTGCGGTAACGCAACGACCTCCGCCAATGCCTCGGCACCAACCAGGACTTCGGTAGGCAAGCCTGCACGACGTATCTCTTTTCCGAGACGCTCTGCCGCCCCCGCGTCGAGCATCACGGCTTTCTCCGGGCGACATTGCTGGCATTGTTCTAACAGGCGCTTAACCTGGCTCCTCGCCGTCAACGCGATAACGCGAAAGCGGTTCGGATGCCGGCTAACGACATCAATGGTATTAATGCCGATCGAGCCCGTGGAACCGAGTATGGTGATGCCTTCTGGCTCCCGCGGTTTGACCACATCACTTATACCTGCTCTCTCACTCATGCTTGTATGTCCAATAACAGCACCCAAGCAAACACGAATGCGGGTACCGCCGCCGTCAGCGCATCAATCCGGTCAAGCGCCCCACCGTGACCGGGTAGCCACGTGCCACTGTCTTTCACACCGGCGACGCGCTTCAGTTTGCTCTCGACCAGGTCACCGACAACAGAAAAGAATAAAGCTGTCACGGCTACCGCGATCCACATGAACAGAATGCTTCCTTGTAGGTGCCATATCATTGTCCCACAAATATAGGCCAGCACAACCACGGCGGCGACCGCACCTAATAGCCCTTCTACAGTCTTTCCCGGGCTTACATTCGGCGCAAGCTTAGTCCGACCCCAGGCTTTGCCGACAAAATAAGCACTGCTATCCGCAATCCACACAAGCGCGAATACAAACAATACTCCGGCCGGGCTCTTTGGATCAGTCGCATGCAGATATATCGTGGTGAGCCAAGCCGGCACCAGCGCCAGTACGCCGGCGACTAGACGCACTGGTAGGAAACGAAATATTCCACCGTAACTGTCAGAGGCCGCTAGCAGACCAACAAGCGCACAGATCCACCAGATTACGCCGAGTGCGGCCACGACCGCCGCCGCGGCCGGTATATCGTGCACTACCCAGAGGCCAACGACACCTATCAGCGCTAAGACCATGAGGTACGCAGTTTGTTCGCCTACACGCGTTAATCCGGAGAGCATTGCCCATTCCCGCGCTGCCACGAGTACAAATACGCCGACGGCAACGCCGAGCCACGCAGAAGGCAGATAAACCAGAGCGCCAACGACCACAGGGAGCAGAAGCAGAGCGGTAATCGCGCGCTGCTTAAGCCTGCCGGGCGGCCTCGATCTGTTCACCAGTCAACCCAAACCGACGCTGGCGCTTTAAGTAGGAGTCCAGTGCAAGTTCGAACTCAGCGCGGTCAAAGTCCGGCCAGAGTACGGGGGTAAAATACAGTTCCGTGTAAGCGAGTTGCCACAATAAAAAATTGCTGATGCGCTGCTCCCCGCCAGTGCGAATGAAGAGGTCTGGGTCGGGTGTGCCGTGCATACTCAAGAATCTGCCGATTCGATCGGGGTCGATCGCGTCTGGCCCAATTTGGCCCCGTTCCACCTGTCGCGCAAGCTCAGCGCAGGCCTGCGCCACGTCCCAACGTCCACCGTAGTTAGCCGCGATGGTGAGCACGAGCGTATCGTTCTTTTGAGTAGTTGCTTGGGCTTGTCTTATTCTTTTTTCTGCCTTTGGACCAAAACGACCAATATCTCCAATTACGCGGAAGCGAATGTTGTTTTCCTGGAGCTTGGCGATCTCCTGGTCAAGTGCATTGATAAAAAGTTGTATAAGCGCTTTAACCTCCCCCTCTGGCCGGCTCCAGTTTTCGCTACTGAACGCAAAAAGCGTCAAGAACTTCACACCTTTCTTGCCGCATGCTGTAACCAGCTCACGCACCCGTTCAACGCCCTTGGAGTGCCCCGCTACTCGCGGCAAATGTCGCTTCGTGGCCCAGCGACCGTTCCCATCCATCACAACTGCGATGTGCCTCGGTAACGCGGCCTCTTCGGGAACGTCACGTGCATTATTGTTCGTGTTATCGCCGCTCATATCACACAGATTTCTCTACTCGTTACCTAGTCCGATCATACTGTCATAATGTCTTTCTCTTTCTCAGCGATGACGTTGTCGACCTCTGCGACAAATCGGTCAGTAAGTTTCTGCACAATGTCCTCGGCACGTCGGTCATCGTCTTCCGATATCCCCTTCTTTTTCAATAGATCCTTAAGGTGATGGTTGCAATCACGGCGTATGTTGCGAATGGCGATCTTGGCGTTTTCTCCCTCATGGCGCACCACCTTAGCCAGCTCTGCCCTGCGTTCCTCGGTCAAAGGTGGCAACGGGATACGTATTGTCTGCCCGGAGGTGGCCGGATTAAGCCCCAGATCGGACTCCCGTATCGCCTTTTCGACCACTGAAAGCATGCTCTTGTCCCAGGGGGTAACGCTAATCGTGCGGGCATCACTTACCGTCACGTTGGCAACTTGATTTATCGGTGTCTTCGCGCCATAGTAGTCAACTCGTAAATGGTCTAGCAACCCGGCATGCGCACGTCCTGTGCGAACTTTGGCTAAATCCGTCTTCAACGCCTCGACAGACTTGGTCATCCGCCTTTCTGCATCTTTCTTTATTCTATCAATGTCCGCTTCCATCTCACTCTCCACGCTCCATCAGCGTACCCTCTTTCTCACCTAGTACGATGCGAAGCAGGCTGCCTGAGTTGTTTATGTTGAAAACACGCACAGGCAGATCGTACTCCCGACACAAAGCAACTGCCGTTGCATCCATTACACCGAGTTTCTTTTCAAGGGCCTGGTCGTAGCTCAATACATCATAGCGCCGTGCGTCTGCATTAGACATAGGATCTTCAGAGTACACACCATCGACCTTTGTCGCCTTGAGCATAATATCGACCTCCATCTCCATCCCACGGAGACTAGCGGCCGTATCGGTGGTAAAGAACGGATTGCCTGTGCCCGCAGCAAAAACGACTACGCAACCTTGCTCCAAGTAATCGAGTGCACGCTGTCGGACATACGGTTCGGCTACCTGATCCATGCGAATCGCAGACTGCACACGCGCCCGCACGCCCGTTCGGTTCAGAGCGTCCTGCAAAGCTAGCGCGTTGATCACCGTGGCGAGCATGCCCATGTAGTCCGCCGTCGCACGATCCATGCCCTGCGCCGTCGGCGCCACCCCACGAAAGATGTTGCCACCGCCGATAACGACGCCGACCTGCACGTTCGCTGCCGCGACGTCTTTGAGTTCAGCGGCGATGCGTTGTAGCACTGTTCTGTCAATGCCGTAGCCACTGTCACCCATCAGCGCTTCGCCACTGAGCTTCACCAGCACGCGCCTGTAGGCGGGCGCTTTGGTGGCATGGGCCACGCGTCTATCCCCCTTCGACCTGGGCCATGACCTCGGCAGCAAAATTACCTGTTTTCTTCTCGATACCTTCACCGACCTCGTAGCGGACATAACGCCGGACGGTAGCACTCCCGGACTTCAGCAGTTTCTCGACGGTAACATCCTGATCCTTCACGAACGGCTGCCCGAGAAGAGTGATCTCGTTGAGATACTTGTTTGTCCGACCGGCCACCATCTTTTCAACGATTTCCGCAGGCTTGCCGCTGCCACGCGCTTGCTCCATCAGTATCTCCTTCTCCTTTGCAACGACATCTGGCGGTACACCGTCTTTAGACAAATACTCCGGCCGATACCAAGAGATATGCATTGCGATGTCACGCGCGAGCTCTTTGCCGCCTCCTTTCATCTCGACTATTACGCCAATGCGGCCATCATGGAGGTAGCTACTAATAATGTGCCCGCTCTCGCTTTCATACCGGACAAACCGGCGCACACCGATTTTTTCACCCAGTCGTGCAACTAGATTTTCACTGACTTGCGCCACCGTGTCGGCCTTCCCTTCTTCCACCGGCAACATTAGTAGGGCGTCCAGATCCACGGGATTGTAGTTTGCAACACATGCAGCGACTGCGTCGGCAAAGCTCACAAACCGTTCCTCTTTGGCGACGAAATCCGTCTCCGAATTTATCTCGGCCATAGCTGCAAGCCTACCGTCGTTAGTCACATGGATACTGATACGGCCCTCCGCAGCGGTACGGCCCGCTCTCTTCTCAACCTTTGCCCCGGCGCGCTTTCGCAGCAGCTCGATAGCCTTTTCCATGTTCCCATCTGACTCAACAAGGGCCTTCTTACATTCCATCATGCCAAGCCCCGTACGTTCACGAAGCTCTTTAACCTGCGCAGCCGAGATTCCCATCTAGATTCTCCATTCTCTTGGTCTACAAAAACCTAAAGAACGCAAAGCACCCTCATACATAAACGAGGGGGCTAGGCCCCCTCTATTCTGCGTCAGCGTCATCCGTCGCCTCCTCCTTGACGGACGCGGCCTTCTTCGTGCTCGCGCGCTTGGGTTTGGCCGTGGCCTTCGTCTGACGTGGCCGCGTCGCGCGCTTTGTCGTTTTGGGTGCCGCTTTCGCCTTGCCTTCCGCTTCGGCCTTTGCTTTTGTCCGCTTGGTTCGCTTGACTTTCACCTTTTTCACGGCCTCGGCTTTTTCTTCTTCGGGCGCTGCCTCGCCTGTGTCTTCGCTCTGATCAGCTTCTGCGGCCTTCGGCTCCGAGGCGGCAGTTTCTGCCACCGAGCTTACCTCTTCTTGCTCAGGAGACGGCGGTTCGGGTTCGTCAGTAATTGCCACTGGCTCAGGCGGCTCGCGCTTTATGGTGACAGTAACGCTCGGCACTTCGGCCGCGGCGTCGACCCGGTGGCCTTCTTCATCCACTTCGATGAATTCCTCGTCACCAGCCAATAACGCCTCTTCGGCCTCCTTACGGCCCTCGAGAATAGCGTCGGCGCAGGCCTGAGCGTAGAGCCGAATAGCCCGTATGGCGTCATCATTGCCAGGGATTAAGTAATCCACTCCCTCAGGTTTGCAGTTCGTGTCAACGACAGCGACGACCGGTATATTCAAATGATTCGCTTCGGCCACGGCGATCGCCTCTTGCCCGACGTCGATCACGAACAAAGCGTCCGGTAGGCCGGGCATGTCCTTGATTCCGGCCAGCGCCCGGTTAAGCTTGCGCAACTCGCGTGTTAGGCCGATGACTTCCTTCTTTCCGAGCTTCTTAACCGTGCCGTCTTCAAACATCATTTCAAGGTTTTTCAGTCGCTCGATCGAATTCTTTACGGTCTTGTAATTGGTCAAGGTTCCACCCAGCCAACGATGATTCACGTAGGAAGAATTACTTCGAGTCGCCTCCTCTTGAACAATATCGGCTGCCTGACGTTTCGTACCGACGAACAAGACTGTGCCTCTGTTGGCTGCAAGCTTGCCTACGAACGCCATCGCCTCGTTGAATAGTGGCAGAGTTTTCTCGAGATTGATGATATGGATCTTGTTGCGCTCGCCGAATATGTACGGGCGCATTTTTGGATGCCAGAAACGCGTGCGGTGGCCAAAGTGAACCCCAGCCTCCAACATCTGGCGCATGGTGACGTTGGACATGTGAATACGCTCCTTTCGGGTTAGTCCACCACGGCCCCCATGTGCCAACCCCGCCATAACCTTCTCAACGAAGAGCGGGGCACCCGGACACATGTGACGGTCCCGTGTGAGTTTTAGCAAAACGCGGATTTTACACTATGGTTGGCGCCTTACAATAATGTTATTAAGGGCTTACGGCCCAGAAATGCTCTAAATCGCCTCGAAACGAGTTTCACGGCTGGAAATAAGGTAAATTAAGCCTCCAGCATGCGTGATGGATGCGACTTTTGTCAAAGTTAGAGTTTAGTCTATCGGAATGCCCATAACCGTAAAGACCCCCGAAGAAATAGAAAAGATGCGGGTTGCGGGTCGCCTCGCGGCCGAAGTGCTGCAGATGATCGGGCCGCACGTCGAGTCCGGCATTACCACCGCCGAGCTCGACCGCATCTGCCATGACTACATCATTATTGAGCAGCGAGCGACCCCTGCGCCTTTGAACTATAAAGGCTTTCCAAAGTCTATATGCACCTCGGTTAACCACCAGGTTTGCCACGGTATCCCGGGCGACAAGAAACTAAAGAAGGGTGACATCATTAATATCGACGTGACCGTGATCAAGGACGGCTATCATGGCGATACCAGCAAGATGTTTTTCGTGGGGGAGCCATCGATCCAGGCACGGCGACTGGTCAAATTGAGCCACGAGTGCATGATCAAGGGCATCGGTGCCGTTAAAGCCGGGGCACGTTTGGGAGACATCGGTCACGCAATCCAAGGGCACGCTGAAAAACACAGTCTGTCGGTCGTCCGCGAGTACTGTGGGCACGGTATCGGGCGCGAGTTCCATGAGGAGCCGCAGGTCCTTCATTATGGTCAGCCCGACACAGGGCATGAACTCCGTCCTGGCATGACAATTACGGTCGAGCCCATGATCAATGCTGGTCGTCGGGAAGTACGATTGTTGCCAGATAACTGGACAGTTGTTACGCGTGACCACAGCTTATCAGCCCAATGGGAGCACACTGTGTTGGTCACGGAAATGGGCGCTGAGGTATTGACTCAGCTTGATGGTGACGAACTCTGAAGATATAGCCACTCTCCGCCGCTCTCAGCCGCCGCACTGCTACGTCGCATTCGTCTATGTCGGTTAATAAGGATCTCGTTTTCAACACGCGGGACTTCGATTCGGCCCTCGCCGAATCCTCAAACCCGCTTGCCTTGTTTAGGGAAAAACTACGTGTCGGACGTGAGACCCTGAGACAACAACACCTGCAGCACATCAGCGCACAGTCCATTGTGACCACGAACGCGTGGCTGATAGATCAGCTGCTCGTGCGTGCGTGGAGACTGCACCTCTCGCCAACATTCGCGAATGCTCCGATGGCGCTCGTCGCCGTTGGCGGATACGGCCGTGGCGAACTCCACCCGGCTTCCGATATCGATTTTCTGCTCCTCATTGCCAATGAGGATCACACGGAGATAACTCCGTTTGTGGAGCCGTTCGTCCGGTTCTTGTGGGATATGGGCCTCGAGGTAGGCCACAGTGTGCGCTCGGTTAAGGATTGCGTGCAGCTTGCGAAGAAAGATATCACCGTTACCACCAACCTCATGGAGGCGCGATTGCTCGACGGCGAGGCGTCACTGTTCCACAAGCTACAGACTATGACGGCCCCAGGGAAATTATGGCCGAGCAGAAAGTTCTTTGCCGCCAAATGGCAGGAACAGATTGAGCGACACCATCGCTTCGATGATACCGCCTACAACCTCGAGCCTAATATCAAGGAGGGTCCAGGGGGATTGCGCGACATCCAAATGATCGGGTGGGTTACGCAGCGTCATTTCGGTACCAGCTCGCTGCATGACTTGGTCGAACGCGACTTTCTAAGCGAGGACGAGTATCGATCGTTGGTGCGTGGTCGAAACTTTCTGTGGCAAGTGCGCAACGGCCTACACTATGTCACCGGCCGTCGTGAGGACCGTCTGCTCTTTGATCATCAACGTGTCCTTGCGCAGCAAACGGGCTACGTCGATCGCCCTGGAAGCCTAGCTGTCGAGCAATTCATGAAGCGCTACTATCGAACGATCAAAGAGCTTTCGCTTCTCAATGAGATTCTATTACAGCATTTTCACGAGGCGATCCTCTCTCGCGGCAAAACCAAGATCAAGCCAATCAACCGACGCTTCCGCGTACGCAGCAACTTTATCGAGGTTACACACGACGGAGTTTTCGAGCATGCGCCCTATGCTCTGTTAGAGATATTCTTGATCTTGCAGCAACACCCAAACCTAAAGGGCGTGCGAGCCCACACAATTCGATTGTTACGCGCCAATCTTCATCGTATCGATCGTCGATTCCGTAAAGATCTCGGTTGTCGCAGCCTGTTTATGGAGATCACACGCCAGCCCCAGGGGCTTACACACGCGTTACGACGTATGAATGCCTATGGCGTACTCGGTTCGTACATCCCCGCATTCGGAAAGATCATCGGTCAGATGCAGCATGATCTGTTTCACGTCTACACAGTGGACGAGCACTTGCTTTTCGTTGTCCGTAATCTGCGCAGGCTGACCATCCCGGAGCACAACAACGAGCTGCCGTTAGCAAGCTCAATTATGCAGCATATCGTGAAGCCGGAACGGCTGTACTTGGCAGCCTTGTTCCATGATATGGGCAAGGGTCGCGGCGGTGACCATTCTGTGCTAGGCGAAAGGCTGGTAGAGACGTTTTGCCGGCTCCATGAACTGAGCGACTACGATACGCACTTTATCTGCTGGCTGGTCCGTTACCACTTACTGATGTCTTGGACCGCGCAGCGACAGGACATACATGATCCCGAGGTTATTCTGGAGTTTGCTCGTACCGTCGGGAACCAAGAGCGCCTCGACAACCTGTATCTGCTGACGGTCGCTGACATTAGGGGAACCAGCCCTAAAGTCTGGAATGCGTGGAAAGGGCGTTTGCTCGCTGAGTTGTACGCCGCCACCACACGTGTATTTCGTCGTGGCTTCGCCACCCCAATAGACCTAAGCTCCCAGATTGACGACTTGCGAAATGAGGCGCTAGCCATACTCGTGCGCAAGCATTTGCCACAACCATTGGTGGAGAACTATTGGAACCAATTAGATGCCGACTACTTTCTGCGCTATGACTCTGAGAGCCTTGCCTGGCATGCTGAGATCATCGCTAATGCTTCGGCGGCAGATTTTCCTATCGTTGCCACGCGCTACAACCCTGATGTTGGAGGGACCGAGTTCCTTATCTATACGCCCGACCGGGAATACCTGTTCGTATTTCAGACGGGTGGCCTCGATCGCATGAATCTATCCATTGTCGATGCACGCATTCACACGACACGCAACGGCTTCGCGCTCAATACGTTTGTGGTGCTAGACCACTCGGGCGAAGCAGTCCGTGACGCGAAAACGCTAGCGGAGCTGCAAGCGAAGATGCATGGCCAGCTGCTCGACCCTAAGGCTGGCCGGGACGTTCGCATGACCCACTTACCACGTCAGCTCAAGCATTTTCCGATAGAGACCAAAGTGAGTTTCACTCGATCGCGCAACGGACAGCAAACGATCATGGAAGTGGTCGCCCAGGATCGGCCAGGGCTGCTTTACCAGGTAGCACTAGCGTTGCAAAGTTGCCGCGTCAACCTGGTCACTGCCAAAGTATCGACCTACGGAGAGCGCGCTGAGGATATCTTCTTTATTACGGATTTAGAAAAGCGCCCGATCTCTGACGAAGAACAGCTCGCTAGCCTCGAGCGGGAGATCCATGAGCGGTTGCAACCCCCGGGTCCTGAAAAGTCGAGCGCGATGGTCGGCGCTTCGGCTTGACCGCGCAGAGCGTTGACGGTCTAGCGCGGGATCACGAGTCTGGCGCCGACCTTGAGCTTGTTGTTACTGAGATTATTGGCGAAACGCAATGCATCCACGTGTATGCCATAGACTCGTGCGATGCCCGAAAGCGTGTCACCAGGTTGAACGATATGAACGCGTGGCCCATTATCACCGGCCTGGGTTCGCTGTGCTAAAAACTTATCACGCGAGACATAACGCTTAATGCCATCAAAGATGCCTCGGGCCAGTCTGCGTTGATAAGCTTTACTACGCAACTTTTTCTCTTCCGCCGGGTTAGAGATAAAACCTGTCTCCACGAGAATCGAAGGCACATCGGGTGCCTTAAGCACTGCGAACCCTGCTTGCTGCACGTTGCGAGTGTGTATCGGCGCTACCCGACCAAGTCCCCCCAACACATCTGAACCGAGCTCCAGGCTTGAACTGATCGTTGCGGTGTGTGACAAATCCAACAGCACTTTCGCCAGTAAGTCGTCTTTGTCGCTCAAGCTCACCCCGCCGATCAAGTCGGAAGCATTTTCCTTATCCGCTAACTCCTTAGCTAACGCACTGGTGGCTCCTCGTTCAGACAGCGCATAGACCGACGCACCGCGAGCACGCCCATTGGGCAGCGCATCCGCATGAATCGACACAAACAAGTCCGCCTTATGTCGGCGTGCCTTTCGGTATCGCGTCCTTAGCTTAACGTAGTAGTCCCCGTTGCGAATCATCACCGGTCGCATTCCCGATGCAGCGATTACCAGCTTGTTAAGCTCACGTGCCACCGCAAGCACGACATGTTTCTCACGTGTGCGGTAGCGCCGACCAATTGCGCCCGGGTCCTCGCCACCATGCCCGGCGTCAATTGCGATCACAATGGTGCTGCGCCGCGTCTTCGCACGCGGTTGCGGGATTACGCGCTGTTGCATCAGCGTACGCACGTCATAGAGATCGATAACTAAGCGATGCCCATACTGCGCGTTGGGTTTCAATACGAACGTGCGTGGCCGGGTGGGCCGTTTGAGATCCAGTACTACCCGTAAGGTATCGCTTCTTTGCGATCCCGTGCGAACACTGGCGAGCAGCGGACCGCTTAGATCCAGCGTCGGCAACCGGCCTTGCATGTGGCCGTCTTGCATGTCGATGACAATGCGATCGGGGTTTTTTAGCGTAAAGACGCGATGATCCAACGGTGCGCTAAGATCGAACACGAGACGCGTGTGATCAGGTGCGCGCCACATACGCAGGTTCTTAACGGAGACGACGCCCGCTTGGCCAACGGCAGAAATCAGGCCAATGAGGAGGAGGAGGATAAACCGCGCGGTCCTCATGTCAGACCGCTTACGAGCTTTTCACCTCGATCCGTGTTTGAGATCAACGCCACGGTGCGCTTATCGTCAACTTTGTTGATCCTTACGTCAACATCAGGGGTAGGCAACACCCCTTCCCCACGTTCCGCCCATTCCACTAGGCACACACTCTCGTCCCTAACATAATCGCGAAAGCCGAGAAATTCCAGTTCCTCGGGTTCTTTAAGCCGGTAAAGATCAAAATGGTAGGCATCGAATCCATCAAAGGAGTAAGGCTCGACCAACGTAAACGTCGGACTCTTTACGACGCCAGCGTAACCGAGTTCGTGTAGCAAGCCACGCACCAATGTCGTCTTACCAGTCCCGAGTAAGCCGTATAGATAAACTAGCTGGACCTCTCGGATGCCACACACCAGACGCGCACCCATTGCTTCCATCTCGATCGGCGTGAGAACATCGACTTCAAGCTTCATGAGTGCTTAGCTGGTTCAGCCTGCGGCGTACGAAACACATCAAATCAGAAGCCATTAGGCCGATCTCACCGTTTTTCACTACCGCATCATCGCCGGCAATGGCATGGACCCAGACACCGACCCGTGCAGCATCGATCGCCTTAAGGTCCTGGGCTGACAGCGCCGCCACAATACCCGTTAGCACGTCACCCATGCCCCCTGTTGCCATACCGGGGTTGCCTGCATCACACAGCCATACGCGGTCCCGACCGTCGCTGATCAAAGTCCCGGCACCCTTTAGGACCACGACACCGCCGAAGCGCTCGGTCAGACGATGCAGGGCCTCAAACCGCTGTGCTTGCACCATGTTCGTGGTGGTATCCAGCAAACGCGCCGCTTCACCGGGGTGAGGTGTCAGAATCCAATCGCTGCGTTTGACTGGGTCGGCCGCCAGTAGATTGAGCGCATCGGCATCGACCACCTTGGGCAAGGGAATATCGAGAACCGCCGTCAACATTTCACGGCCCCAGGAGCTCTGTCCCAAGCCAGGACCGATAGCCAGGACGTTGGCGCGGCGAACCGCCAGACGCAACGCCCTAGCGTCGCTTGCTGCATGGACCAAAAGCTCTGGGCAATTGCTATTAATATGCGCCGCATGCGATTGATGCGTCACTAAGGTCACCAGACCGGCGCCCGCGCGGTAGGCGGCTTCGCCCGCCAACCGCGCCGCGCCGGGCATCCCTTCAGCTCCGCCAATGACCGCGACGTGACCGGCGTCGCCTTTGTGCCACATCCGCGGCCGGGGCGCCAGGATCCCTGTGAGGGCGCGCTCAGTGATACGAAATGCGGCCGGAGTCACTTCGCTGTAGATATCTGCCGGCACCTGGAGGTCGTCGAACACGACTTCACCACCATACTCAGGCCCCTCACCGGTGAAAAGACCTGTTTTCAATCCGATAAAGGTCACCGTAACCTGCGCGCGAACGGCAACATCAAGCACGCGACCCGTGTCCGCATGTAAACCGGAAGGTATATCTATCGATAGTAAGGGTATCTGCGGCAATGCATTGAGAGTCTCAATCGCCGCGCGCCATTCGTTGCGCACTTCACGCTCTAAGCCGGTTCCAAACAGCGCGTCGACGATGACGTCGCTCTCCTGCACCCGCACCGGCGCGAAACCCTCAACTTTTACGCCGACTTTCTCAAGGGCGTCGCGTGCAGTGCGCGCGTCGCCGCGAACCCGGGCGCGGTCGCCCAACGCCATGACAACCGGGATCAGGCCGGCATCACAGGCAAGTCGAGCCAAGACATAGCCATCGCCACCGTTATTTCCGGGTCCACACACGACAGCGAGTCTCTTTGCCCGTGGCCAACGCTGTCGCAGCGCCATAAGTGCCGCCTGGCCCGCACGCTGCATCAACGCGTAACCACCGATCCCGCGTCCTTCGATCGCGACTCGATCTAGTTGCCGAGTTTGCTCAGCGTAATACAATGCTTCGGGTAATCTCATTACTTCCAAGATACAAGTTACGAGATGCAAGATACAAGAGCAAAATCACAAATCGCGACTGCCAATATAGCGAGGATTACTCGGGAGTGATCGAACCTAAAGCACAGCCCATCGATTTCGAGCGACTGGTTGGCGACATCAAACACTGGGGCCATGAGCTTGGATTTCAGGGCATCGGCGTTAGCGATATCGAGCTGAGCGAGGCGGAGATGCGGCTGCTCGCTTGGCTTGATGCGGGGCGCCATGGCGACATGCATTACATGGCCGCACATGGGACGCGCCGCAGCCGTCCGCGGGAACTCATGGAGGATACCTTGCGCGTGGTCTCAGTTCGCATGGATTATCTGCCTTCTGGTGCAACGGATACAGAGCATGTTCTCAGCGATCCTCGCTTGGCCTTCATCTCACGCTATGCGCTTGGCCGCGACTATCACAAGGTTCTACGGGGTCGTCTCAAGCAGCTAGCTACGTGCATCGAGCGAGCCGCGGGCGGACACCAGTATCGTGTGTTCACCGACAGCGCTCCCGTGCTAGAAAAGGCATTAGCTGAAAAGGCTGGACTCGGCTGGATCGGTAAACATACCAATGTGCTAAACCGTTCGGCGGGCTCCTGGTTCTTCCTCGGCGAGATCTATACTGATCTTCCGCTTCCCGTCGACACGCCCGCAGAGAATCATTGCGGTCGCTGCCGAGCATGCATCGACGTATGCCCCACTGGTGCCATCGTTGCTCCGTATCAGCTGGACGCACGCCGATGTATATCTTACTTGACGATCGAGTTGCGAAGCTCGATCCCAGAGGTGCTACGCCCGCTGATTGGGAATCGCATCTTCGGTTGTGACGACTGTCAATTGGTATGCCCGTGGAATCGGTTTGCCAAACCAACGGCCGAACCTGACTTCACCCCGCGCCGCGATCTTGACGCGCCGCAGTTGACTGAGTTGTTTGGATGGAGCGAGCAGGAGTTTTCGGCGCGCACCCAAGGCTCAGCGATTCGGCGCATCGGATACGAAGGCTGGCTACGCAATATCGCCGTCGCACTTGGAAACGCGCCGACGAGCGATGCTGTGATCGTTGCGCTGCAGCGGCGCCAGGATCATCCATCGGTGATAGTGCGAGAGCACGTGTGCTGGGCCCTACAACAGCACCAAGGTGGCAAAACGTTGGCGCCGAACGGTCGTGTCTCTCACTGATTCACGGTGTTCTCGCCGCCGCCAAACCCGACGATAGCGTCTCGCAGTTCCTCCCTGAGAATGGCCGCAACCCGGTCCATGGCGCGGCGTTGGGCAACCGGCCGTTCTTGCGCCGAGACCTTGATAACCCAGCGCTTGGTACCGCGGACACGTTGATTGCGGTGTTCCGAAAGAGTGATTTCGAGTGTACCCCGCAACCACTGCCAACCGTCTCGTTGACCCAGGTCGTCCAGTTGCAAATCCCCCTCGACCACGTAGTCTGGTCGATTGTCTCGAGCGATTGTAACACCGGCAGCCGCCAACCCCGCCGACAGCGCCGTCTGCAACCCGCCGAGCGGGTCGTCGCCTGCTTTGGATGTGACGCGCACTTCTCGCAACGATGCCTCGAGTCGGCGTTGTAGCTGACGAATCTGCCACCGCGCCGCGATACCCTGCCCCGAGCGATCAATAATAGTTAGTGTGTCCTGCACGGTTTGGCGCTCAAACTGCGTAC
>JBHICC010000010.1:0-68419 GCA_046759385.1 Acidiferrobacterales bacterium
CTGCTCCCAAAGCAGGTGCGCTACCAGGCTGCGCCATACCCCGTGGACTGTCGCTGAATGGATACAACCCGTTGAAATATAAGTGAGATTTCCACGTTCGTCAATGCCGCCGAAACCCCGCCTTGTGAATGACGGTCGCGGAATTGTGATCCATCGATCCTATCAGAATCGCGTGTCCAAAGTTTACTCGCACGAGCTCAGTGGTAACGCCTTCGTTTAAGCCAGTATCGCTGTGGTAAGCTGTCACGTCCCCGCGATGATCCCGCTGCACGACGACAACCCGACAAAGCTTACTCCGTATTTCACGGTGGGCTTCATTGTCGCGTCTTCATTAGCTTTCTTGTGGCAGCTTTCGGCAAGTCCAAGCGGTCAACAGGCCGTTGCTTATGGCCTTGGAGTTGTACCAGCAGTATTGTTCGGTTACCGCGAACTCCCACCTGAGATAAGCGTAGTACCCGCTCCGCTGACGATAGTTTCGTCAATGTTCCTTCATGGCGGCTGGATGCATTTGATAGGCAACATGCTCTATCTCTGGATCTTCGGCAATAACGTGGAAGATAGTATGGGGCACGTGCGCTTCGTCGTTTTCTATCTCGCTTGCGGTGTGGCGGCAGTGTTTGCCCACGCGCTTCCGAACCCAGACTCGACGATCCCCATGATCGGCGCGAGCGGCGCCATTTCTGGCATACTGGGGGCTTATTTGTTGTTGTACCCGCACGCACGCGTGCTCGTAGCGATCCCAGTTTTCGTCATCCTCTACACCGTGCGCCTGCCCGCAATGGGGGTTCTAGGCTTCTGGTTTGCGTTGCAACTCGTGAGTTCACTCTTCTCCGATCCTACTCAGCCCGGTGTTGCTTTCGGTGCACACATCGGCGGCTTTCTATGTGGATTAGCGTTGATCCCGTTCTTTAAAAGCCGCAACGTTCGCTTGCTCGCGCCGCCTAGACAGCGTGGCTGAAATTAGCCACCCCGTACCGCGAAACGGCTTAACTCGATATACTTTCGTCCCAAGCGTAGCGAAGCGTCTCGTCGATCGCTATTCGACACGGTTTCCGTACTGCCATAGGACATAGAGCCGCATGCAGCAATATCTCGACCTGATGCGTTTTGTGCTTGCGCATGGCGCGCACAAGAGCGATCGCACGGGCATCGGGACCAAGAGCGTTTTCGGTTACCAGATGCGCTTCGATCTAAATCAGGGCTTTCCTGCAGTTACCACCAAGAAGCTACATATGAAGTCGATCATATATGAGCTGCTGTGGTTCCTGCGTGGTGATACGAACGTGCGTTATCTGCAGGAGCGCGGCGTCAGAATCTGGGACGAATGGGCGGACGAGAGTGGCTCGCTCGGACCGGTGTACGGTGCCCAGTGGCGCTCGTGGCCCACACCAGACGGCCGCCAGATCGACCAGATCAGTCAAGTGATCCAAGAAATCAAGGTCAACCCAGACTCGCGCCGGCTATTTGTCAGTGCATGGAACGTGGCGGAGTTGGAACGAATGGCCCTGCCACCGTGTCACGCGTTTTTCCAGTTCTACGTTGCCGAAGGACGTTTGTCATGCCAACTATACCAGCGCAGCGCGGACATTTTTCTGGGACTGCCTTTCAACATCGCTTCCTACTCGCTGTTGACACTGCTGGTAGCGCAGGTAACAGGAATGCGACCGGGCGAGTTCGTTCACACCTTGGGCGATGCTCACTTGTACCTAAACCATCTAGAGCAGGCGCAGGCGCAGCTTGCCCGCAATCCTCGACCATTGCCGAAGATGCGCGTTAATCCGGAACGGGTCTCGTTGTTCGACTTTACTTACGAAGACTTCACTTTGCTTAACTACGATCCCTATCCGGTGCTCAAGGCACCTGTTGCTGTTTGAGTTTTCGAGATCTCGTAGGCCAGCCATCCGTGAGCAGAGTCTCCGTGATCGCTGCAATGGCCGAAAATCGGATCATCGGCGTTAATAACACGTTGCCATGGCGGCTGCCGGCTGATCTCAGGCGCTTTCGTGCGCTCACTACCGGGCACCACGTGATCATGGGACGCAAGACTTTCGAGTCGCTGCAAAACCCCCTGCCTGACCGTGCTTGCGTCATTCTTACCCGGGACAATAGCTATGCTGTTCCCGGATGTAAGGTAGTGCACTCCGTCGATGCAGCGCTCGCCGTAGCAAGCGACGATCGAGAAATCTTTGTCATCGGCGGTGCGAGCTTGTACGCACAAACGTTGCCACAGGCAGATCGGCTTTACCTAACCGTGGTGCACGCGAACGTTGTCGGTGACAGTCGGTTTCCCGCGTTTGCGTGGAGCGACTGGTCAGAAGTGGAGCGGCAACGGCATGAACGTGACGATAATCACGTCTACGCATTCAGCTTCATCACCTTGGACCGTAAACCGTGAGGGGTGAGGAACGAAGAGACGCAGGGGAAGACTATGCGATTTGCGCAGCGAGCTCGGCAGCTTGTTTTTTCTGTTCTTCGTTGCCCTCAGCAAGGACTTCATCGAGAATGCTGCGCGCGCCTTCAGCATCCCCCATGTCGACGTACGCCTTAGCGAGATCGAGCTTGGTGGCGGTTTCATCCCACTGCTGAGAGTCGTCGGTCGGCCCAGTATCTGCAGGCGCCTCAACGGCACCGTCCACCGCCTCGGCTTCAGCAACCGCGGCTTCCGCTGCCGCCCAATCAACTTCGCTGTCGGCGGCCGCGGCGACCGGCTCTTCCGTTGCTATCTCTGCCTCGGCTTCGGGCTGACGCTCGCTGACCTCAAAGTCCACTACATTGTCGGCTGGTTCCTCGCCGAGCCCGAGCGCTTCTGCTGCTTCGCCTTCGGCTACCGCGGCGGCAATGTCCTGAGCAGCAAGCTCGTCGGTATCGCCAAGATGCGGTCCGCCATGCTTCTCCGCCTCGGCGGCCGCTTGCATATCGAGATCGAACTCGAGATCGGTATCGGTCGGGGGCTCTACCGGTGCGGCCTCAGCCGCAACATCCAGCTCCAGGCCAGCTTCGGCTTCTGCTGGCGCTTCCATCTGGCCGGGCTCGAAATCTAATCCAGATGGTGCCTCGGGCTCAGCAGGGGCCATCGCATCCCCGAATCCCGCCTCGGGCATGGGCTCTGACATAGCGGGCGCCTCAGGCACAGGGGGGGCAACGCCCTGGAACATCGGATTCTCAGGATTGAGGCGCCGGCCCATGTCCACGACCCGGTTCCACAGGTCGCCGCCGCGCCCTTCTTGCGCCGCGTAGAGTTCCTCAGCAAGCGTTTCAAATGCGCCGACATCATTGCGCTGGTGGTAGATCTCAAGCAGTTTCACCTTGAGCTCGTGCCGTGAGGGGTCTTTGGCGACGGCGTCTTTGAGAATCTCCTCAGCCTGCTCGTCTCGTCCGTAGGCGAGATACACCTCCGTTTCAGCAAGTGGATCGACTTCATCGGTAGAAATATTGCCCATACCACCCTGGCTAAAGTCACTGAGGAAGGAAGTATTTCCACCCGACGTTGTAGCCTGACTGCCGCTATCGGTAGTCGCGGCCTCTTCACTTGTCGCGCCGGTGTCAGTCAGTATGCTTTCCTCGAACTCGGCTTCCGCCTGCCGACGACGACGCATATAAGTAAGTAGAATCAATCCACCGACTAACGCGATGACGCCTGCCACAGCTTGTAGCATGAAATCGCCGAACATCTCCTGAACTGTCGCCAGAATGCCTTTCTCCTCAGGCGGCTTCGGTGGCGCGATGCGCCGCTTCTTCTTTTTCGGCTTGGCGGCTTTGGCGGGGGGCTTTTGGGCAGCCTTCGTTTGCGGCGACGGCTTGGCTGGAGCCGGCTGCGCCGCTGGTTTCGTCGCGGGTTTGGCCACAGACGTCGCCGCGCCCACAGTAGCCGGTGGCGTGGCCGGTTTTTCCTGCTCGGATGGCGTGCCTGGCTCCTGCGTCTGTGCCAACGCCTCGTTCTCGATTTCCATCAGGCGCTTTTGCTTTTCGATCTGCGAACCCACCGTATCGATGCGCTGACCCATTTCTTCTTGTTCCATCTGCCGAGAGTCGAGCGACTCGTCCATGGCGGTCGCGCGCTCGGCCAACGCAAGCTGCTCCTTGTCGGCCGCTGCCTCACCCTCGGCCATCCCTCTCTGGTTTAGGCTTTCACGCTCAATCGCGGCCCGCACAATCTTCAACAGATCACGCGGCGGCTTTGCTCGCGCTGCCACAGCGGCGGTTCCGATGCTTTCCTTCGGTTGGGTTTCTTTGGCCTCGGGTTGAACAGACTCTTGCTCTGACGGTGTTGCGGACGCCTCTGGCTCGATATCACGAAACGGCTCGCCACCCACTTCACGCTTGGCCATTTGAGTCTCGGTCGATTCACCCGCAGGCACAGCCATCTGTTCAGTCGGCCCCATCGTAGAAGGCGATGTCGGCAGTGCATCCGCCGGCACGCCTTGCGTCTCGGCCGCAGCCACCTTGATCGTTTGGCTCGCGCTGGCAAGCTTGATCTTGTACTCCTGCCATTCGCCGTATTGGGCCAGGAATACTTTGCGGGCGGCCTGCACGGATAGTGCCTCAATCTGTTCGCGCTCGGGGACAATCAGAACCTTGCCGGCCCAGACGTTGTTGACGTTGTCCTCGAAAAATGCGCCACGATTGGCTTCGAACAACGCCATGATGACCTGCTCCGTCGTGAAGCTGCCATCTATCCTTATCGTCTGCGCGATATGCCAAAGCGTATCGCCGCGCTTGACCTCATACTGGCTAACATTCGCCCAAGAGGCGAACGGCTCAGCCATCGATGCCTGCTCAGGCAGCGCTGCCATCGCAACTTCCATCGTTGTCGGCTCGGGCATCGTCGGTTCGGCTGGTTCCGCTTCGATTAGCTCCGCCGCAGCGACAACTGGCCATCCCGTATCAGGTGAAATGGCAACGCTGGGGTCACCCATTTCGGGCGGTCCAAGCAAATCGGGCTCGACCATTGCCGCCTCTACTGGCTCGGGGGCGGCCACCGGCTCCGGTTCTGTCGTCGCCGCGAACTCCGGTATCTCCGGCATCGATTCGACAGTCCCAGCGGGTTCGGGCGGCGGCCCTAATAATAATGTCGGCTCGGGGGCCACTGCGGCCTCCGCTGTAACCTCCGGCACTGTGGGCATCGTCAAGGTTGAGGCGTCGTCCGCTGGTAGCGCAGCGGCGACAGGCGCCTCCGGCGGTGGCGCCGCTGCCGGCTCCGCTGGCGGCGGCGCAGTTATCGGTTCCGCCGGTGGTGGCGCCGCCGCTGTCTGCGGGGCCTGAACCGGCGGTGTTCTACCTGCTAAGAGGTAAGGCGGATCGATCAGCGCCGTGAACTCGCGGATGAGTCGGCCACCGGCCCACTCCACTTGTAAGAGAAAATGCAAAAACGGTTCGCGGATCGCGTGTTCCGACGTCAGCTGCAAAAACGAACGCCCGTCTAGCCGCTTCGCGACCGTGAACTTGATATCAGACAGGTAGGGCAGTTTCTCAATGCCCGCGGCCTCAAAGTCGCCGCGCGGCGCGAGGGTGATGTTCAGGCTTTTCAGCTCTTTCTTATTGACCGAGGTGAAATCTATTTGCGCTTTCAGTGGCTCATTCAGTGCCGAGTCGACCGTAAGGTTTCCCAATCCCAGGGCATGCGCGACGCCTGGCATGGCTGTGAGAACTGCGCCCAAGACGCAAAGCCGTGCCGCCCGCGACATTACCCGTGTCGGTCGGTTCATTCTGATCACCCTGCTTTTTAGGCAGCTTCTACCGGCAATTATAGCTTATGATACGCGCGTTTATGGGACTATAGTATCAACAGCCTTTATAAACCCCAAATAACACTATAGTTTACAAATAGTCTTTCACCAAATACTCTGCGATCTGAATGCTGTTCAATGCCGCCCCCTTGCGGACATTATCGGCTACCACCCACAAGTCCAAACCCCGTGGATGGGTGATGTCCTCGCGGATGCGGCCGACGAAAACACTGTCGCACCCTGCCGACTCTGTAACCGCAGTCGGGTAGCCTCCCGGCTTACGTTCATCCATGACCGCGATCCCTGGCGCAGAGCCTAACAGGCCGCGGGCAACCTTAGCTGTCAGCTTCTCACGAGTTTCGATGTGCACCGCCTCGGAATGGCCGTAGAAAACAGGAACCCGGGCGGTAGTCGGGTTAACTTTGATCGTGCTATCCCCAAGTATTTTCTGAGTCTCCCACACCAGCTTCATCTCTTCTTTGGTATAGCCGTTCTCCTGGAAGTCATCAATGTGGGGCAAAACATTGAACGCGATCGGCTTCGCAAAGACCTGGGGGTCGGCCGGTCGACCGTTCAGCAATGAGGCCGTCTGGGTCGAGAGCTCCTCGATCGCACCCCTGCCAGAACCGGAGACGGACTGATAGGTGCAGACGTTGATGCGCTCGATGCCGACAGCGTCGTAAATAGGTTTCAATGCCACCACCAGTTGAATCGTCGAACAGTTCGGGTTCGCGATGATGCCGCGATTCTTGTAGGCACTGATAGCGTCCGGATTAACCTCCGGCACGACCAATGGAATGTCATCGTCGTAGCGAAACCGTGATGTATTGTCGATCACCACGCAGCCCGTCTTCGCCGCCTCGGGCGCATACTTCGCGGATACCGAAGCACCGGCCGAGAACAAGCCGATCTGCACGCGCGAGAAATCAAATGCGGCCGCGTCTTCTACGGTCACACTCTCGCCCGCGAAATCAACCACCGACCCTGCCGATCTCGCAGACGCTAACGCATAAACCTTGCCGACTGGGAAGCGACGCTCGGCAAGGATGGATAACATGGCCTCTCCCACTGCGCCGGTGGCTCCGAGTATCGCAACATCGAACTTTCTAGCCATCATTGTAAATCTCGACTGCTTGGGTACTAACGTCTCATGAGAAGAAAAAGGGTCATGCAGCTGTTAGCGCGTTGACAACCGCGTTACCCATCTCGCGGGTCCCGACCTGGCGGCCATTACCGCTATATATGTCGGGTGTCCGCAATCCGTTATCGAGTACACCTGATACCGCGCGCTCTACGCGCTCAGCCAGCCGGCTTTCGTCCAAAGAGTAGCGCAGCAGCATGGCCACGGACAGGATCGTAGCCAGCGGGTTTGCTATGTTCTGTCCGGCAATGTCGGGAGCCGACCCGTGAATCGGCTCGTACATGCCCTTGCCGTTGCGGTCGAGCGATGCCGACGGCAACATGCCAATAGATCCCGTCAACATTGCCGCCGCATCAGACAGAATGTCGCCGAATAGGTTACTCGTGACGATCACGTCAAACTGCTTAGGCGCGCGAACGAGCTGCATCGCAGCGTTATCGACGTACATATGCGTCAGCGACACGTCCGGATAATCACCGGCCACCGCAGTAACCACCTCGCGCCAAAGAATACTCGTTTCCAGCACGTTCGCCTTGTCGACGGAGCAGACTTTACGCCCGCGCTTTCCAGCAATTCGAAAGGCGGAGTGGGCAATCCGTTTGATCTCCGACTCTGAGTAAACCAAGGTGTTGTAGCCCTGTCGTTCGCCATTCTCTAACTCGCGCACGCCACGAGGCTGGCCAAAGTAGATTCCTCCTGTCAGCTCCCGCACGATGATGATGTCGAGACCTTTCACTACATCGGGCCTCAAGGTCGACGCGTCGACAAGCTGTGGGAATAGCATAGCCGGACGGAGATTTGAAAACAGTTCGAGCTCGGATCGCAGGCCCAGTAACGCCTTTTCGGGACGCAGCTTCGGATCGAGCTGATCCCATTGGGGCCCGCCAACGGCGCCAAGTAAGACTGCA
The DNA here is from genome assembly GCA_046759385.1 of Acidiferrobacterales bacterium. Classification (GTDB taxonomy): domain Bacteria; phylum Pseudomonadota; class Gammaproteobacteria; order Acidiferrobacterales; family SPGG2; genus JBHICC01. Next base: position 7,776 of record JBHICC010000010.1, read on the forward strand.
TCAGCCTCGCGCGCAAGTGCCAACGTGGGCTTCGGCAACGGTGTACGATACTGATCGTAGGCCGTCCCACCTACGGTTGCCTGTTCGAGCTCCGCGTCGAGGCCATGTTCGCGTTGCAGGCATTCCAACACGTTGATGGCCTCGGCCACGATCTCCGGTCCGATGCCGTCTCCAGGTAATATCGCGATCTTCTTAGTCATGATGCAATGGCAATAACTCGGATACAAGATGATCTCGGCAAGATACCAACCCGTGACCTTCCTCCACCGGATCGCATATCTTGGACCTTAATGCTTATTTAGGAAACAGCCAGGGAGCTTCGGCGCGGTGGTGTTGCTCGTAAACCTTAATTTCGTCGGCGTGTTGCAAGGTCAAAGCAATGTCATCAAATCCGTTTAACAAAGAATGCTTGCGAAAATCGTCGACTTCAAACGCAAACGACTCACCTGCAGGGGTTGTCACAGTCTGCGCCGACAGGTCGACGGTAAGCTGGTAGCCCGGCGTCGCTTCAACCTCGGTAAATAGCTTGTCAACCGCCCCCGCATTGAGCGCTACTGGCAGCACGCCGTTCTTGAAACAGTTGTTGTAGAAGATGTCTGCAAGACTCGGAGCGATGACTGCCCTGACGCCGTAGTTCTGCAGTGCCCACACCGCATGCTCGCGCGATGAGCCGCAACCGAAGTTCTCACGCGCAAGCAGGATCGTCGCGCCTTGATAACGAGGCGCGTTCATCACGAAGTCCGGATTGATCGGCCGCTGACTGCAGTCCATGTCCGGCTCGCCCTGATCCAGGTAACGCCAGGCGTCGAATAAGTAGGGTCCGAAGCCGGTTCGCCGAATAGACTTAAGAAACTGCTTCGGGATGATGATATCGGTATCGACATTGGACTGATCGATCGGTACGACGATACCAGTATGAGTCTCAAACTTTTCCATCTGCGCCGCGCCTATTGCAGCTCTCTGACGTCCACGAAATGCCCAGTCACAGCAGCGGCGGCAGCCATCGCAGGGCTAACCAGGTGCGTACGACCGCCGGGGCCCTGCCGGCCCTCGAAGTTGCGGTTGGACGTAGACGCACAACGCTCACCCGACCCCAGGCGATCGGCGTTCATGCCGAGGCACATCGAGCAACCGGCTTCGCGCCACTCGAAGCCTGCATCTTTGAATACTCTGTCCAACCCCTCCTTCTCTGCCTGCTGCTTGATCAGTCCGGAACCCGGCACTACTAGCGCGAGTTTAATGTTCGACGCTACCTTACGGCCGCGTACTACTGTAGCAGCAGCGCGCAAATCCTCAATGCGCGCGTTCGTGCAAGACCCTATGAACACCTTGTCGAGGGGAACGTCAACGATCGCCGTGCCCGGCTGCAGGCTCATGTACTCGAGTGCCCTTATTATCCATGCTCTTTTTATGGAGTTGGCTTCACCGTCTGGGTCTGGTACTCGCCCGTCTATCGGCACCACCATCTCCGGTGAAGTCCCCCAGGTAACCTGCGGTTTTATAGTCGTGGCATCTATGCGCACCTGGTGATCAAACACCGCATCTTCGTCACTCCTGAGGTCAGCCCAAGCCACAACGGCTTGCTCCCAGAGCTTGCCCTTAGGGGCGAAGGGGCGACCACGGAGGTACTCGATCGTTGTCTCATCAACCGCAATTAGCCCGGCACGCGCACCCCCCTCGATCGACATGTTGCACACCGTCATGCGGCCTTCCATGGATAACGCGTGGATCGTGTCTCCGCCGAACTCGAATGTATAGCCGGTGCCAGCCGCTGTTCCGATCTCCCCGATGATCGCAAGCACAATATCCTTAGCGGTAATACCGAGGCCCGGCTCGCCGTTCACACTTATTAGCATGTTGCCGGATTTCTTCTGGATCAGGCATTGTGTGGCCAGCACATGCTCAACTTCAGACGTGCCGATGCCGAAGGCCAGCGTGCCAAACGCGCCATGGGTGGACGTGTGCGAATCTCCGCAAACCACGGTCATCCCCGGTAAGGTGGCGCCCTGCTCCGGACCGATGACATGAACAATCCCCTGGCGCATATCATTCATGTCAAACTCGATAATGCCGAAATCCGCGCAGTTCTTATCTAGCGCTTCGACCTGTACACGTGAGATCGGGTCATCGATCCCCCGCGTGCGGTCGGTCGTCGGAACATTGTGGTCAGCCACGGCCAGCGCGGCATCGATCCGCCAGGGTTCGCGCCCGGCAAGGCGCAATCCTTCAAACGCCTGAGCGGAAGTTACCTCGTGCACCAGGTGGCGATCTACATAGAGTAACGTGGTGCCGTCCGACTCGCTTCGCACCACGTGCGCATCCCAGATCTTGTCGTATAAGGTCTTGCCTACCATCAATTCGTAGACGTTGTGGTTTTGTCAGTGCTTGCTGCTTAGGGCCACATTCAGTCAGCGTGCTAATCCACTATATTCAACTAGACCGTGCAGATTAGCTTACCCTACGGGGGGTTAGCAAGCACACGGGTACAGTGCGGACCCGCAATTGACGATCAGTAAAAAGTAGTTCACATTGACGGTCCGCCGCCCGACAAGCCTACGGCATAGCGGCACGACGCGAACAATGATCGGCTCCGCAGCGTACAGAGACGGTATGAATTTTAGGGAGTTGATACAACACCTGGAGGACCGCATCGGGTATCACCAGATCCCGATCAATCCGGCTGCGACTGGACCCAAAGATTGGTTCGAGGGATGCCCGCTTCACCATGAGCTGATGACCGAGGTGATACGGGCGATCTATAAACAAAATGGCTGCCGCAAACTCACCGACCCGGTCGACCGAAAGAAGACGTTCAAAGCGCTATCGCCGATTCGGCTCAAGGTCCTGCACGCGGCCAACACGGATATTGATGTGTTCCACCTTGTGGAGAATCTCTGCGCCGCCATCGATCAAGTCTTCGCTGAAGGAGAACAACTCACAGCCGGACGGCGACGCAGGCGGCCTACCGACCAACCCGCCAGCAAGGCTGAGGTCGTCGATCTCGATAACTTCCGCTTTCGCCGATTTAGGTCTCTCGCTTGATCGCCACCAAGGCGATCACTAATGCGAGCAGCGCTAGCAAGGAGGCAATCCCAAACGTGCCTTTGGGGCCTAAGCTGGACCACGTCATACCGCTGTAGAAACTACCGATCGCGCCGCCGAGCCCAAAGCTCACGCTGCTATAGATTGCTTGCCCACGCACTTGATGATGCCCCGTGAAAAACTGGTGGATCAGCGCAATTGCCGCGGCGTGGTAGGCACCGAACGTTAATGCGTGCAGCATCTGTGCGAACACCAGCACACCAAGATATTCCGGAAAATGGCCGATTAGCAGCCATCGTAACGCAGCTACAGCGAAACTAACCCAGAGTATTTGCCGCAGTCCGACGCGCAGCTGAATTTGATGCATCAACAAAAAGACGCCGATCTCGCACACCACCCCCAGCGCCCATAGCGCGCCGATAAGAGATTTCGAATACCCAAAGTCTTCAAGATAGATCGAGTAAAAAGTGTAGTAAGGGCCATGGCTCGCTTGCATAAGAAAACACGCGGCTAAGAACGCAGCCACCTCAGCCCGAAGGAAGACTTTCAGGAACGATGAGTACTCGGCGCGTGGCTTTCGCATGTCTGATTCAGGAATCAGCAAAGTGAAACCCGAGACGAGCAGAAGCAAAGTGAGAAGGCCAGGCAACAGCCACCAAATCGGTACACGATCAAATAGCTGACCTAATCCTGTGACCGTGACGATAAACCCGATAGAGCCCCATAGCCGGATGCGCGCATAAGCTTGCGTGCGGCCAGCGAGATGATTGAGCGTGGCCGCTTCGAGCTGCGGCAGACAGGCATCCCAAAAGATCGCAAAAGCGAGCATGACGGCCGCGAGCCACCAGAACCCCGTGCTGACAAACACGCCGAGAAACGCCAACACGCTGCACGCCGCGGCGAACTGCACCAGCCCCATGTAGTTCCCGCGGACATCCGCAAACCAACCCCACACGTTTGGCGCGACGATGCGTGACAGCGCCAATAGCGCCATGAGCTGCCCGATTTCTGCCGCCGTAAAGTGAATCGACTTAAGATACAAGCCCCAATAGGGAATCAGGGCGCCAACGGTCGCGAAGTAGAAAAAGTAAAAACCCGAAAGTCGCCAGTAAGGCATTAATTCAGGTACAACAATTTAGACCCAAGGTCTACGCGAGAGGATTTAGGGAATAAGACAAGCTCACGATGAAGGAGCGCACTAGCAGACACGAAAGTTTACTGCTCCCAGAATCTGAATTTTTATTCGTTTGGATCTTTGTCGTCTTCCGAGCTCGCTGGTATAACTGGTGTCGTCCGCTCTACATCCATATTCTGCGCGCGATTGCGCAAAGCGTGATCCATGAGCACGATCGCAAGCATCGCTTCGGCAATCGGTGTCGCCCGAACGCCAACGCACGGATCGTGGCGACCTGTTGTGGTAACTTCAACTGGTTCACCACGTACGTTCACTGTGCGCCCGGGCACGCGTATGCTGGAAGTCGGCTTAAGCGCCATGCTGATGACGATGTCTTGGCCGGTGGATATGCCGCCAAGAATCCCACCGGCGTTATTGCTTAAGAACCCCTTCGGCGTAATCTCGTCCCTATGTTCGGTGCCTTTCTGCTCAACCGATTTGAAGCCCGCGCCGATCTCCACGCCCTTGACCGCATTGATGCTCATCAGTGCCTGCGCAAGGTCGGCGTCTAGCCTGTTAAATATGGGCTCGCCGAGCCCAACCGGGACATTACTTGCCAGCACCGTGATGCGGGCACCAATCGAGTCGCCCTCCTTACGCAGCCGGTCGATCAACGTTTCCATCTCCGATACCTTGGTTGCGTCGGGTGAGAAGAAGGGATTTCGCTCCACTTCATCCCAATCGAAGTGTTCCGGCTTAATTCCCCCAAGCTGCGCCAGATACCCGCGCACTTGAACTCCGTAATGTGTACGCAGATATTTCTTTGCGATCGCGCCGGCTGCTACACGTATCGTTGTTTCACGCGCGGAAGACCGACCACCGCCGCGGTAGTCGCGCACGCCGTACTTCTGCTGATAGGTGTAATCGGCATGGCCGGGGCGAAACCGGTCCATGATTTTCGAGTAATCGCGCGGTCGCGCGTCAGTGTTTTGAATCAATAAGCCAATCGGCGTCCCTGTTGTGTGCCCTTCGAACAGACCCGAGAGGATGGCTACCGTGTCCTCCTCTTGACGTTGCGTCGTATAGCGTGACTTGCCGGGCTTGCGACGATCGAGGTCTTTCTGCAGATCGGCTTCGGACAACTCGAGACCAGGTGGGCAACCGTCAACAACACCGCCGAACGCTTGGCCATGACTCTCGCCAAACGTCGTGACTGTGAAAAGCTTGCCAAAGGTGTTTCCAGACATGCGGTGATCGTAGCCGAAGAGATGTCCGTACTCAAAGGGCAATGAGTACAGGATGCGACCCAACCTATCGCACCCATGGTTTATACTTGAAAGAACCGCGAAAACGACGTTACGGCGACATCGAGCCGCAAACAGCACACGGCACGCGGTAACGTAATCCGCGGCAACAGACGCCCCGCAAAAACGCCTACGGCCGGAGACATGGCATTCATATGCTGGGAAACTTTTCGATTCGGCTCGAAAACCTTCTGAAGGCGACGTTGCTCTCGGTAGCGCTCGTCGCTGCCGCGGTCCACCCGGCTGCCGCACTCGCTGACAGTACGCCCGCTAGCGTCCCCAGCCGTAACCAGGCGTCCGTCAAGTTTTCCAAAGGCTTACTCTGGAAAATCGAAACTGCCGGCCGCGCGCCAAGCTACCTCTTCGGAACCATTCACTCGGCAGACCCACGTATCACTACCCTGCCCGACGTAGTTCGGTCAAGGTTCGATCGGGCCTCCAGCTTCACGATGGAGATGCTCATCAGCGGTACTGGAATTGCCACCATGGCTGAGGCCATGTTTTTCGAAGGCAGGCAGACTCTGCGGGCGGTTATCGGCGATGAATTATATAGCCAGGCGAAACAAGCGCTGGTGGACCATGGTCTACCGACGCGCGACCTGAACAAGAAGAAACCCTGGGTAGTAATAATGTTATTAAGCATTCCTCAAGCAGAAGCCGGGCTCCCGTTAGATATGTTGCTACAGCTTGAGGCGACGGTGCAGGGAAAACCTACCTACGGACTCGAGTCTATGGCCGAACAAATCGCGGTTTTCGACGGGATGCCACTGGACGATCAGATCGCGTTGCTTAGGGATACTATGCAGATGCGCGTAGAGGTCAGGCGCCAATTCGAGGAGCTGCTGCAGGCCTACCGCGATCGCGACCTACATGCCCTTATTGAGCTCGTTTACGGCTACAAAAGCGCAGCTACCGCGGAGGCTTATGAAAGCATGCTTGAGCGCCTGCTCACCCGGCGTAACCTGGTGATGGTCAAGCGAATGGCACCTCGACTCAACGAGGGCAATGCTTTCATCGCCGTCGGTGCGGCTCATCTTCCCGGGGAAAGCGGCCTGCTAAATCTGCTAGAGCGGGCCGGTTATCGCCTCTCCCCACTTTATTAGTATCAGTCATACCTCAGCAGGCGTGCCCGCCTCGCACTTGTCCCGGGCGGCACACACGATTATCCTGCCTCGCGCTCGGAACGACCTCAGACGGTGGCCCGCGATTCCAGGCGATAAGAAAAAACCGAAGCTAGTGGGGAGCAGACACGGGCGTCGTGCTTGGACCTCATGGTCCAATCGCAAGCTACTCGACACTCGCATCTGCGACCTAAAGTTGAGCATCGCAGACACCGAGCTCAACGACCGCATCGATCAGCTTTACCAGGAGCTGCGCGAGCGCGGTTTCTCTTTCAAGCCGCACTTTTGGCTATCAGACGACTGGTTTTGTCCCGATGGCGTCCCCGGTATCGCCATACCGTTTTTCCTCGCGCACCCTCGCCTAAAGGCAATCGAGCATGAAAAGATGCTCGAAGTCGAAGGGGGCACGCAACAGTGGTGTATGAAGCTCCTGCGCCACGAGACCGGCCACGCCATCACTAACGCCTATCATGTGCATCGCCGACAGGGCTGGCGGCAGCTGTTTGGAAGAGGCTCGCTTCGATATCCTGATACGTATTTGCCGCGCCCTTACAGCAAACGGTTCGTCATTCATCTGGACAACTGGTACGCGCAGAGTCACCCACACGAAGACTGGGCAGAAACGTTTGCAGTATGGCTGACGCCCAACTCGGACTGGCGAACACGCTACTGCGGTTGGCCGGCCCTGAAAAAGCTCGAGTATGTTGATGCGCTGACGAAAGAAATAAGGTCGCAACACCCGAAGACCTCGACACGACGCCAAGAGTATCCGGTTAGTAAAATCAGCATAACATTGCGTGAGTACTACCAACAAAAGCAAGCGCGCTACGGTACCAACTCGCCGCAGTTCTATGATCGGGACTTACGCCGACTGTTCTCCAATCGAGATGAACACAAGGGCAATGAGAGTGCATCACGCTACATCCGGCGCGCGCGAATGGACGTGATCAAAGTCGTTTCACAGTGGACAGGAGAATACAATTATAGGATCAGCGAAGTATTAAAAGACATGAACCGGCGCTGCGATGAGCTAGGGCTGCGTGTGGTTCGGGATGACGAAGAAATGAAACTGCAGATCGTAACCTTTGTCACGGCAGTCGTGATGCGTAAGTTACATAGCGGAGGTTTTCACGTCACGCTATGAGAAAGCTGCGCGTCATGATGCTGGTCCATCCCACGCTCGTACCACCCGACGATCTGGCGGACGAAGACGACCCGCGCATGGAGCAGTACCAGACTGAGTATGACGTTAAGGAAGCTCTCACTAGTCAAGACCATTCTGTCAAAGTTATCGGCGTCTACGACAATCTCGCTCCCGTTCGCGGCATGATCGAGGAATGGAAGCCACACATTGCATTTAACCTGCTTGAGGATTTCGCCGGTCAAGGGGACTTGGATCACTATGTCGTGAGCTATCTGGAAATGATGAAGCTGCCCTATACGGGTTGCAATCCACGGGGACTCTTGCTTGCGAGAGACAAGGCGCTATCAAAGAAACTGCTCACCTACCATCGCATCGCCGTTCCTAACTTCGCTGTGTTTCCGATCGGAAGGAAAATCCGTGTATCGCGACGTTTGCAGTACCCTATGATCGTAAAGTCCCTCACGGAGGAAGGATCGGTCGGAATTGCTCAGGCCTCATATGTCGAAAACGAAGACCAACTGCGGGAGCGAGTCGACCTAATTCACACAAAGACGAGCAGTGACGCCATTGCTGAGCAGTACATCCATGGGCGTGAGCTGTACGTGACGGTCGTGGGTAACGCCAAACTCGACGTGTATCCGATGCGGGAGCTTGTGTTTGACAACGTAGAGGCGGGCCTACCGCGCGTGGCTACATATAGAGTGAAGTGGGACTACGAGTATCGCGAACGCTGGGGTATTGACTATCAGTTCGCAAGAAATCTCCCGGCCGGTCTAGCGGATCGTATCCACAAGCTTTGCAAACGCGCTTATCGCATCCTGGAACTAAGCGGCTATGCACGTTTCGATTTGCGCTTAAGCTCGGAGGGTCGTGTTTACGTCTTGGAAGCCAATCCCAATCCCGCTATCGCCCACAACGAAGACTCTGCTCTCGCTGCTGAAAAGGCAGGAATTGATTATTCACGATTCATACAACGCATTGTCAATCTGGGACTGACCGCAAAGCGGCCCGTCAGTTGAGCCGGTCCCACTACCGCGGCTATGCGATTCACGCAATTGAAGCGTATGCTGTGATGATATACAGCCGTTTGCGTGGCGATTCGGATAAACGACCTCGCCCTCGAGGCGAGAAGCAAGAGCGGCATGAGCCCCGTCATTAGACACGAACGCATCGAGCAGCTTGAGGCATTGCTTAAGGAACGCATCCTTATACTGGATGGCGCCATGGGCACGATGATTCAGAGCTATGGCTTGAGCGAGGAGGACTACCGCGGCGAGCGCTTCGCGAGCCACCCGTGCGCACTAAAAGGCAACAACGATCTGCTGTCGTTGACAAGACCAGAGATCATGAAGGCGATCCACGGCGCTTTTCTGGAGGCAGGCGCAGACATCGTTGAGACCAATACTTTCAACTCCACTCGCATCTCCCAAGCCGATTACCAGATGGAGAAGCTGGTCTACGAGCTCAACCGCGCGGGAGCGGAAAACGCGTGTGTGTCCGCCGCTAAGGTGGAGACGCCCGAACGGCCGCGCTTTGTTGCCGGCATCCTGGGCCCGACGAATCGTACAGCCTCGATATCGCCCGATGTCAATAACCCCGGCTTTCGCAACACCACTTTTGACGAACTGGCGAGTGCCTATCGTGAGGCAGTCCACGGCTTGCTTGAAGGCGGTGTTGATTTCCTCATGGTAGAAACCGTGTTCGATACCTTGAACTGCAAAGCGGCGCTGTTCGCCATCGATGACTACTTTGAGAAACATGGCATACGAATTCCGGTTATGGTCTCGGGTACGATCACTGACGCCAGCGGGCGCACGCTTAGCGGCCAAACGACGGAAGCCTTCTGGAACTCGGTGTCGCACGCGAACCCCCTCATTATGGGACTGAACTGTGCGCTCGGCGCCAAGGAGCTGCGTCCATACGTCAAGGAACTCTCTGGAGTCGCCGATACTTACGTAAGCGTGCACCCCAATGCCGGCTTGCCCAATGAGTTTGGCGGTTATGACGACACGCCGGAGTACATGGCCGAGGTACTGCGGGAGTTTGCGACCAGCGGATTTCTCAATGTCGCTGGCGGCTGTTGCGGGACCACACCGGCACATGTCAGGGCGATCGCCGAAGCCGTCGCGGCTGTGCCACCGCGAACGATACCCAAGCTCGAGCGCAAGTGTCGACTTTCAGGCCTAGAGCCGCTCAACATCGGTGCGGACACGACTTTCGTCAACATTGGCGAGCGTACTAATGTCACGGGTTCGGCGCGCTTTGCGAAACTGCTCAAGACCGAGGACTACGACGGCGCACTTGACGTTGCACGCAGCCAAGTCGAGAACGGCGCACAGATGATCGATGTAAACATGGACGAGGCGTTGCTCGACTCGGAACGAGTAATAGCGCATTTCTTGAACCTCATCGCGTCGGAGCCAGACATCAGCCGCGTGCCGATTATGATCGATTCGTCAAAATGGTCTGTGCTCGAGTCAGGGCTGAAATGCGTACAGGGAAAGCCCGTTGTTAACTCGATTAGCCTCAAAGAAGGCGAGCAGAAGTTTATTTACGAGGCACGGCTCGCCCGGCGCTACGGAGCCGCGCTGGTCATCATGGCGTTTGACGAGAAGGGTCAAGCTGATACCGTTAAGCGCAAGGTTCAGATCTGTCGCCGCTCGTACAAGGTCTTGACCGAGAAAGTCGGATTCCCGCCGGAAGATATCATCTTCGATCCAAATATTTTCGCAATTGCGACCGGGATCGAAGAACACAGCGATTATGCCGTCGCATACATCGAAGCAACGCGTCAAATCAAGTCGTCGTTGCCGCACGTCAAGGTAAGCGGTGGTGTCAGTAATGTTTCATTCTCGTTTCGCGGAAACAATCCAGTCCGCGAAGCCATCCATTCCGTTTTTCTATACCATGCTCTTCAGGCAGGCATGGACATGGGGATCGTGAATGCCGGCCAGTTGACTGTTTACGATGAGATTCCAGAAGAACTACGTCAAAACGTGGAAGATATCGTGCTCAACAAGCGTGAGGATGCGACTGAGCGTCTGCTCGCGCTTGCCGACACCGTCAAACAGGGGCAATCAGGGGCACATAAGGGAGAGGATCGTGCTTGGCGCAACGCCCCGGTCAACGAGCGCCTGAGCCATGCATTGGTCAAAGGTATTGCCGACTATATCGACGAGGACACGGAAGAGGCGCGCCAACAGTGCGACCGTCCTTTGCAAGTCATCGAGGGACCGCTAATGGACGGGATGAACGTGGTCGGCGATCTCTTCGGTGCGGGGAAGATGTTCTTACCGCAAGTCGTGAAGAGCGCGCGCGTAATGAAAAAAGCGGTGGCATATCTGCTGCCGTTTCTTGAGGCGGAGAAACACGGGAGCGTTCGCTCACAGGGCAAAGTGGTGTTGGCTACCGTCAAAGGCGACGTACACGACATCGGTAAGAACATTGTCGGTGTGGTACTCCAGTGCAACAACTTCGAGACCATAAACCTCGGGGTCATGGTTCCGGCAGAGAAGATTCTCGACACGGCGCGCGAACAAAACGCAGATATCATCGGACTGTCCGGCCTAATTACGCCTTCACTTGACGAGATGGTCAATGTCGCGAAAGAGATGGAACGCCAAGGGTATGCCTTGCCTCTGCTCATCGGTGGCGCCACGACCTCGCGTGTGCACACGGCGGTTAAGATTGCTCCGAGCTACAGCCACGCGACGATATGGGTCAAGGATGCTTCGCGTGCGGTAGGCGTGGCAACTAGCCTTATGAGCGATGATCTAAAGGCCGATTTCGCCGCACGCACCAAGACCGAATATGAGGAAGTGCGCGAGCGCCACAAAGGCAAGACCGCTCGAATGCGTCTCCTCGCGCTCGCCGAAGCGCGCGCTAATAGGACCGAGATAACCTGGGATCAGTACGCTCCACCCGTACCCGCACTGTGCGGGGTTAGAACGTTTGCCAACTATGATTTGCACGAGGTTCGAGGCTATATCGACTGGACCCCGTTCTTCCAAGCGTGGGAAATGTCCGGAAGGTATCCGGCCATTCTAGACGATCCGGTGGTCGGCCAAGAGGCACGGCGATTATTCGATGACGCCCAACTTATGTTGGACCGTATCATTAAACAGCGGCTGCTGGGCGCTAAAGCCGTCGTCGGCCTGTTTCCAGCTAACACAGTTGATGATGATGTCGAGGTCTATGCCGACGACAACCGCGTCAAGGTTCTTACCGTACTGCACACACTACGCCAACAGAACGAAAAACCGCCGGGGCGCCCTAACCAGGCGCTTGCCGACTTTGTCGCACCTAGAGAAACGGGTATCCCCGATTACATTGGTGCGTTTGCTGTCACCGCGGGACTTGGCATCGACACGATTGTCAAGCGCTTCGAGCAGGAACACGACGACTATCACGCGATTATGACCAAAGCGCTCGCCGACCGATTGGCGGAGGCGCTGGCTGAGCTGATGCACAAGCGCGTGCGCACTGAGTTTTGGGGTTATGGCAAAGGCGAGAACTTTGACAGCGAAGCATTGATTAAGGAGCAATATCAGGGCATCCGCCCGGCGCCCGGATACCCCGCCTGTCCAGACCACACGGAGAAACGCATGCTGTTCGAGCTCATTCGGGCAGAAACGAACGCGTCGGTGCGGCTGACGGAGAACTTCGCCATGCTGCCGGCCGCTGCCGTAAGCGGGCTGTACTTCTCCCATCCGGCTTCGAAGTACTTCGCTGTCGGTAAGATCGGTCGCGATCAGGTGGCCGATTATGCGAGACGCAAGGGTATGACCATCGCGGCGATCGAAAAATGGCTCGCGCCGAATCTCGCCTACGACCCTGACGCGGCAGGGTCGCCCGCAGAAACCGGTGAAGACGGACGTTGATTGCCTCGAGCCAACGGAGCGCACCCAGCGCGCCGGAAACGCCGGGGACTAATCTTGCGTGAGCGATGCTCACTTGGTGCATGGACGCCCAAGCGCAGCGGAAGTATGCTAACTGATCATGCTAGTCCCACATTCCATCTCTGCGCCAAACCCGCGTTTCCTAGCTGAAGATTTTGAACCGGCTTATCTGCGGCTGTACCGCAACGGTGAGCTGTTCGCTCGGGTGGAGCAGGCACTCAAGGAGCTAGAAGATTGTTGCGCGTGCCCGCGAGACTGCCACGTGAACCGGCTCAAGGACGAGAAACGGGTTTGCCATACCGGGCGTCATGCGATCGTGTCTAGTGCTTTTCCTCATTTCGGTGAAGAGGATTGCCTGCGGGGCTGGCGCGGCTCGGGCACGATCTTTTTCGGGTTGTGCAATCTGCGCTGCGTGTTCTGCCAAAACTGGGACATCAGTCAGCAGCAAACAGGCAAGGAATGTACCGCCGAAGAAATCGCGACCTTGATGCTGGCACTTCAGGAGAATGGCTGTCACAACATCAACTTTGTTACGCCTGAACACGTCGCACCGCAGGTGATCGAGGCAATCGCCGCGGCCGTACTGCTGGGATTACGCGTACCGATTGTGTACAACACCAGCGCCTATGACGCGGTTCGGTCGTTGCGTCTGTTAGATGGTCTAATCGACATCTATATGCCAGATTTCAAATTCTGGCACAAGGAAAGCGCGCGTCGCTTGGCAAAGGCTAAAGACTACCCTCAGCGTGCCCGTGAGGCGATTCAAGAAATGCACCGACAGGTCGGTGACTTGCAATTTGGCAAGGATGGGCTTGCAAGACGCGGGTTGCTGGTGCGCCATCTGGTGATGCCGGGTCAATACGATGAGGCCGCCGCAATCTTCGAGTGGCTAGCCAGTGCGTTGTCGCCCGACACATACGTGAACGTCATGGACCAGTATCGCCCTGACTATCAGGTGTCCAAAGGCGCAAACAATGGACAGCCAAAGTACGCGGACATTAACCGTAAGCCGCGCTCGGCCGAACTCGAGGGTACCTACGAGAGCGCACGCCGGGCAGGCTTATGGCGCTTTGATGAACGGCAATCGTCACTACGCATGTTCTTGCGCGAGCACTGACGCGCCAGCGTCCCGGCTGCGAGACGAAATGTGTTACGCTCCCTCAACAATACGGCGCTACTCGGCAAGGGTTCGCGCTTAGAACATCAGACATGGAGGATCCGGCATGAAGTTGACGAGCTCGAATTTCGAAGATAATCAACCCATACCCAGCGCGCATGCATTCTGTGCCCCGGATCCCGCGAGTCACGTTACGTTATCGAATAACCGAAACCCTGCCTTTTCTTGGAGCGACACTCCCGCAGGTACTCAATCTTTTGTGCTGATCTGCCACGACTATGACGTGCCCAGCAAGCCTGATGACGTCAACCAAGAAGGACGCGTGATCCCCGCTGACTTGCCGCGTGTCGATTTCTATCATTGGGTACTTGTCGACATCCCTGCGAACATCACGGCCATAAGCGAAGGCGAATACTCAGACGGTGTCACGCCTCGTGGTAAGGACGGCCCCGATGCATCCGGTGGTACACACCAAGGAATCAACGATTACACCAATTGGTTCTCCGGCGATGCCGATATGGAAGGTAATTACTTCGGATACGATGGGCCGTGCCCTCCGTGGAACGATACGATCGTGCATCATTACGTGTTCACACTCTATGCGCTCGACGTCGAGCGATGCCCGCTCGAAGGTACGTTCACCGGTAGCGAAGTACGTAAAGCCGTCGAAGGCCATGTGCTTGCTGAAGCGAGCATTACCGGTACTTACAGTCTCAATCCGGATGTGAAGGCGTGAAAATTTCGTGCTGTAAGATCTAGCGCTAGCGCTTCTCGCAAAAACATTTCAGCTACGCGACGTATTCTTCTATCTCGCGGTCATGTTTGACAAGTGCAGGAAGGCACTCAATCATCTAGCGAGGCGCCACCTCACTGCTTCTTGATCGGCAAGGGGGAGAATCAGAGGCGCTGCGGGCTAGTGCGAACCGCCTTGCTCAGAATCTGCCAGCACTTTCCCTCGAACTGCTTGGCCGTGTCCCGACCGAAAGCCCGTCTTGCTAACTGCGCGCATTCACTGATGGCGGCCTCAAGCCCCCGCCAATCACCAGGGGCATCCCTGAAGTGTCCTACAACATTCTCGGCGTTGGGGCCAAATGTGAGAATGGCGGTATTAATCAAGCGAGCGCGGATGGGCGTGAACCGAGTATCCGCGCCGTCGCGACGCCTTTCGACGCCGTCGTACTCGTGGGTCCTGTCGCCTTCCACGCGCCTGTCCCAGGCGCGCGAGTTCGTGCGGATAAAACCCTGAATTGCGAGGTTCTCGAGCGAGCTCTCGAGCTCGGTGAGCCCTATGGCCTTATTGTGTATCTGAGATATCGTGGACCTGCCGTCCACCAAGATGAGGACTATGCGTAGTCTGCGAGGGAGGTGGTACGCGCGGGATTCTATCTCATTATTGCCTTTGTCGGTGCGGGCGAAAACGAGTTGAGTGTTCATCATTTAAAACCTCATGAAGACTTCGTAATGATCACCCTTTTGTATTATGTACTTTAGCTATTACCAGCCTCCGCCAAAGCGAGACTTCAGCAAATAAACACGAACGCGAAACCGGGTATCTGATCTTGAAAGAGCTGCTCGGATCAAATCAAGAAGGAAAGGGCTAAGACCCGGCTTGCAACCCTTTTTGTGTTCACGGCAGGAGTAGACTGTATGACGCACGCACAAGAACCCGCTAATGTGCAGGTAGCAACAAAGAAGCCACGCAAGCCACTCGACTCTAGGCGCTTATGTGACCCCGTGGGCAATTACTGGGCTACAAACGCGCCATTTACGTATGTTGTCGAAGTCCCGATCTCTTCAAAATCGAAGACACCACCCATGGATTGGGCATTGGGACCTGAGAAGCCGCCTATTATGTCGCCTGTCGCTTGACGCGCTGGATTTCCGTTAATCAAGCTCGCGGCCGGATTCAAGTTAGCATTGAAGCGAGCACCGGATACATTACCGGTAAAACTGGTGCCCCAAGTATTACCCGCATCGACAACTGTCATGCTTCCGTTCAAGGTGGCGGTGCCGAAGTTAACTGTTGCGCTGAAGGCTGGCACCGTTGCGGCGCCGGGACCGCCCAGATTACCCGTACCGCCACTGCTCACCACCGTGAAATAGCTCGCCGTGCCGGTGGGTAACGTCGTCGATGGCAACATCGTCATCCAGAAGACTTCGCGATCGACCGGTACTGGTGTCGGATCAATCGCACGCTGTGTCGTGGCTGGACTTACAGTGCCATCCCATACACCCCAACTGATGCCTGCAATTGTGTTGTCGGGGTTAGGAGTAAAGAAGCCCGAAAGGGGTGCGCCAGCCTTGCGGAGCACCACATCTGCGGACACATCAAATAAGATCGGGCTCCCGCCACCACCGTCACTAGCAATCCCACTTAGGGTCGTTTGCGAGTTTACACCGCCGAACGTGGCAAAACCGTCACGGTCGAGACTTGCCAGCTCCGCGGGAGTGAGCCGCCCGTCAGCGCCATCTTGGAGCAGGCCGGTCACGAGGCGCGTCTCGGTCGGATCGATCATCGCTTCTTGTAACTGGGGATCGACGCTTTGTTGAAGCTGCGGTGGTGGTTGTACGAGACCGGCGGGCGCACGTGTGAAGCTGGTCACACGCGCATAGTTGTAGTCTTGCCCGAAACCAAGAACGAGCTCGTCAGCTTCGTTTTCGACGGAGATGGTGCCTTGCCACGCGGCGACGTAGAGTCCACGATCGAGGACCGTTTCGTAGGTGGTACCGCGCACGCCGACGATGGCGTAGGACGTTTTGACCCTATACGCCTCCGGCCGTAGTCTGGTGATCAGGCCAGTGAGTGTTCGAAATCCACCCTTGACAAGAGTAAACAAGCTCTTGTTTCGGCCTGCATCCTTCTCGTTGAACTCATACTCATCGACGCTAAACTCGGTATCCGGCCGCAACGTCATAATCGCGCCGTCCGTGAAGCGTACTTGCGCTTTCGTCCGCGGGCCAGTCCAAAGTCGGTCACCCTCGTAGAACTCAGAGTTCCGCGACAAAGAACGCGCCGAGCCATCGGCCTGGAGCGCAACGAACGGACCGTTCGTCATCACAACCTGGCCCGCTGGCGCTATCGCCGCGTGAAGCGGTAGGCTCCACATCAAGGCAAGGAATACTAGAGAGGCGGGGAAAGTCGGTCTGTGAACGCGGCTGACCATGCTACTACCCTCCGTAGAACCTGCTTCGCCGCTCCCGCTTAACGGAAGTCTAGGCGTACCCCCCGAAAATCTGCATACGATCGTAAGTAAAAAGCTCGAGGTTCGAGTCGTTATTATCGTATCTTAGCTCTGTATTTATAGTCCATTTCGGCCGAAACTGCCAGTTCCAGCCGATCCTTAACCTGACGAACGTTTCGTCTCGCGCGACGCCAAACACCGGTTGCGGTGCCTTGTGTTCGATCGCCTGAATGCCGACGTCGAAGAAAAAGAGCTGAACCGGCCTAGGGTTCCACTGGAATCCTATAAATAGTCCTACGTAGTCACGGGCTACGGCTGCAGCGCCTGGTCCGCTTTCCACATTCTCTTCGTCGCCGTAGAAGAGGCCGAGCCGGAACTGTTTGTTTGCGCGCGGAAATCGATGAGTCCAGGTGAGTCCCAAAAGCGCCAAATCGACATCACGAAACTTTTGCTCAGGATAACGCACACCACCGACCTGGCCAAAGGGCATGATGCGATCCGCGCGGCCGATGGCACGCTCCCACTCGCCGCCCACGAGTAGGATACGCCGGAATTCATCCCGATCCAGGAACAGATTTTCGTACTGGATCGGTAGTCGGAAAACACTGCGTTTGCCGAGAAAACTTATGCCTCCACGGAGTTGCAATTTTGCCGTATCGAACTCGTCATCAAAGCCGAAATCAACGTCGAAATTATCGCGGATGATGACCGCCGCTTGGCCAAAAAGTGCTTTCTTCTTACTGATTGGACGTAACGCCTCACCGGAGAGTTCGAACTCGACGAAGTTACTAGCCAGCTCCACGGCACCGGGAAGCAGAGACACCGGACCAAGGGCGGGTGTGTTCACGGAGGTGCTCGCCGTCGCCGAGTTGACGTTCGTGTCGTGGCCCAGCCGAACTGCGGTGAAGGCGTGGTATGTTGGCCGTACCGCGGTTTCCTGCTCACGAATTTTCGCTAGAAACAGCTGGATCCGCTCACGTACATTCTGTGGCGGCTTGTGCGTAAGGACGATCTCAAACTGCGTGCGCGCCTCCGGGAAATTCCCGAGCATAAAGTGTGCACGCGCGAACTCTAGACGCACACGGTCATTCTCAGGAAAAAGGAGCAAAACGCGCTCGAGCGCGAATACCGCGCGCTCAGGATGGCCAACCTCGAGCGCGGCGAGCGCAAAAGCGAAATCGAACTCCGGATCGCCCGCTTCCTTGGCGCTGCGTGCCAGCCCAAGCTCGTACGCTTGTCCTGCCGCACCCCCTTCGAGGAGCCGCTCAATCTCTCTCGCTGTCTCCCCTGCGATGGCGTTCCCTGCCTGGAGCGACCCCCACAGAAGAATCCCTAAGACACTTCCACGAAGGCAAGCCGCCATTACCTCTCCTCTATGGATTTATCATTATCGTGTTTGTTCTTTTTTAAAGTCCTTTCGTTTCTTATTTAAAATAGTGGGCTTTCGCGAGCTTGTACAGCTACTTACGCAAGAGATCCGCTGCCTTGCATGAACTGCCAAGCGTAACCGCCTGGCCCCAGCACGTGAAATATGTAGGAGCGGTCGGGCACGACCTCTAGATAGGTGCAGCCTATGTCTGACTTCCTGTCGCTGGCATTAGTGTCCTTCTTTTACACGCCCACTTTTCCCTGTTATCAGGCCTCTTGCCCTATATTCATTACCCGTAGCGTCCGGCACCCTCTATTATTTTCCGCGCCCCGTGCGCCGAATCTGCAGCCTGTCCTTTGACATCGCCACCGTACTCGAAACGACATACGACTGCCAGCGCTAATGCTCAGGTGTCGTGGCCTCAGCAGTCGGCGTATCGGCAGCGATCTCTTTACCGAGGGCGTGAGGCAGTGAAATGATGGCGTTAGCGACATTAGTTAATGCCGTGCACAAACGCACGACCGATTTTCAGAGTGTCAAATGGAAGCGCTTTTAGCGACCTCATAGAGCAATAGCCCGTTTGGTGTCAGTTCTAGCAAGCGATTCCGGTAAATGCCTATAAGAGAGACTCGCCATACCTTAGAGATCGGCAAGGGCATACCTCTGCATTACCGAATAGTTCGGGGCCCGAGTCAGCGACGGCCATTGTTGCTACTGCTGCATGGCATGGCCAGCAATCTGACACGCTGGTCAGAATTTGTGGAACAAACGAGCCTAAAGGACCATTGGGACATCATGCGCGTGGATCTGCGAGGGCATGGTGAACCCATCTACCGAGGTAGGCTTAGCATGGAGATCTGGTCTCAAGACACCGTCCGGCTGCTTGATGCCGAGGGCTATGCGGAGGCAGTATTGATTGGCCACAGTCTAGGCGCGCAGCTGGCGCTACATTTCGCCAGTCTGTGTCCAAACCGTACGCGTGGACTTGCGTTAATCGATCCGATACTGGGCCGACCGACAACGCCGATCGTGCGCGCCGGACGCCGTTACCGACACGTGCTACGCGCACTTGTAATCATTGTCAGAGCGCTTAACCGCCTAGGTCTGTATCGCCGCCACATTCCGAATAGGGATCTAAAACTGCTCGATCTCCGAACGAGAGAAACGTTGCTTGCGGAAGGTAAGATCGAAGAATTAGTAAGCGAGTACTCCTCCCCTTGGCCTGACCTGAAGCATTTTCCAACAGCAAACTTTATTGAAGAGGTCATCGAGATGGTACGTTCTGTACCTCCACCTACTCAGATTGAAGTGCCGGTCCTGGTACTGCTGTCAAAGGGCGGGACTTATGCCGACCCCAAAACAACTCGCGAGGCAATCGCCCAGTTTCCGAATGCGAAAACGGTAATCATCGATGCCGAACACTGGCCGTTAACAGAAAAACCAGTAGAGGTACGCGAGGCGATCGAACAATGGTGCAACGAGCTTGAACGGCCTTAGCCGGTAACGCTGGCGGGAACAACGGCCAGGTGCCCAGCTGTTGCGATTGAGTGATTCAGGACTTTATGACTACAAAGAACTTGCCGCCGCGCCGTCTAACCAGCAACAGCGGATCGTCATCCTTGTTTAGTTGAGCCGTGATCTGCTTGTAGTCTTCGACCCCTTGAATCGGCTTGCGGTTGATTTCAGTGATCACGTCACCCGGGCGTATTCCAGCGGCGGCGGCGCTACTCGTGGGATCCACATCGGTAACGACGACACCCTGCGCATCAGGTGGCAAGCCTAACCGTTCCGCAATCTCACTCGTGAGATTCCGTACCTCGAGTCCCGCCAACGCGGCGTTTGCACTTTCACTTTCGATACTCTGGTCTTCTTGGCCGATGCTGGCCAGGTCCTTCGGCTGCTCACCGATGCGGATCGCTATCGTTTTAGGGCGCTTGTTGCGAATAACCTTGACTTTGACCTTCTTCCCGACAGCCGTTTGCGCCACGATGTTACGTAAGGCGGTTTGATCCTCCACCCCCTTACCGTCGAACTCGACGATAACGTCACCCGATCGAATCCCCCCCTTCGATGCCGGGCTCCCAGCCAGCACCTCGCTAACCAATGCGCCCTTGGCTTTCGGGAGCCCGAAGTTCTGCGCCAGATCCGCGGTTACGCCCTGGATCGAGACGCCTAGCCAACCCCGCACAACCTTCCCGCTGTCGATTAGGCTTCGCATCACGCTGCGGGTCATGTTACTCGGAACCGCGAAGCCGATGCCCATATAGCCGCCGCTACGGCTAAAAATCGCCGTGTTGATACCAACGAGCTCGCCGTGCACGTTGACCATGGCACCGCCAGAGTTGCCAGGATTAATCGCCGCGTCAGTCTGGATGAAATCCTCGTAGTCGGCGATACCCACGTTAGCGCGCCCGACTGCGCTGACAATGCCCATGGTGACAGTCTGGTTCAACCCAAACGGATTGCCAATCGCAAGTACGTACTCGCCTACCTCGAGCGCATCCGAGTCTCCCCATGTGACTGTAGGTAGGTCGTTGCCGTCGATCTTTATCACAGCCAGGTCGGTCTTCGGGTCGGTCCCGATCACCTTGCCAATGAAGTCGCGCTTGTCGCTGAGCACCACTTTGATTTCGTCTGCATTGGCAATCACGTGATTGTTAGTCACGATGTAGCCCGAAGGGTCGACAATCACGCCTGAGCCGAGGCTAGCCTGCGACCGCCGCTCGGGCGGCACCCCGAACCGACGGAAAAACTCGTCGCCGAAGAAACGGCGGAAAAACGGATCATCAAAGCGCGGCCCCAGCTCTTCCATTTCAGAAGACTTTACGACGTGTGTTGTCGAAATATTGACCACGGCCGGCGTGACTGCTCTGACGATCTCAGTAAAGTTGTACGCCGGAACTTGCATCAGCGGCGGTGCTGCACGGGCAATGGGCGTCCAGCCGACCCAACTTGTAGCAATGACCCCTAGCAGCACACCGAAGACAGCCCGGTAGCCTCGAGATCTGAATGAACGACGGTCAATATCCATACGGTACCCTCGTAGCGGCGATTCGTTACGCTCGTGTTAGTTTGGTCTAAGCAATTTTCGTGGCACGTCCGACTTGCTTTCACATGACCGCGAATGCACGTTCGCTTCGTCGACGAAAATCATACTATCCGCGCTGCACCCGCCCGACTCGCATGCGTTCGAGCCTTCCCGCAGGTATTGTAGCTGGATTGCGGCGACACCGTGTACGCCGTTCTCGGCCCGGAGGATGGAAGACGTTACGATTGACAAGTTCCGGGCCGAGATAGTTCCCTACGATATGAATTATCGCCTTTGCCTTTAGCCTTTATTTCAAGTCTTTTTCCGCCTCAAAGCTAGACAGACGGCGGCGCCTTAGGCGGCTGTCAAAGCCGCACGGCGGCCCCGAGCTTCGTCTACCAAGCTCAGCAGCAGCAGTCCCACGATGAAGAAGGTCACCGTCGACAAGACCGCCGCACGCTGATTGCCGCCTGACAGAAAGGTGATTGTCCCGTAGCTCAGCGGGCCAACAACAGCGGCAAGCTTACTGGCCAACCCCCACAGACCGAAGAACTCAGCGGAGCGCCTCGGTGGTGCAAATTGGCCGACCAAAGCGCGGCCAGCAGACTGACTAGATCCCAAGGCAAGCCCCACCAGGTTACCGACGATCCAAAAAGCGCCGCGACTCTCAGTGAAGTAAGCTAAAACTAGGGCAGCAATCCAGAGCGCGAGTGTCAGTGCCAGAGTCCGCAGCGATCCTAGTTTGTCCTGAACATGACCAAAAACGAAAGCGCCCGCGGCCGCAGTCACATTGATCACCAGGATTAGTATTAGCGTGTCTCCCGTACTGAAATCCATTACCTCGCGCGCATAGACAGCGGCTAGCACGACCACCGTATAGATTCCACAGTAGTACACCGTCAGGCTGAGCAAGAAACGGAACAGATCACGAAAGTGTCGAACATGACGCAAGGTTGCCATGACACGCGTGAAACCAATGCTTACATACCCTTGACCCGCCGACAGCGGTGACACCGTCGCACGTTCAGGCAACCACAAGAACGTCGGCATCGCGGCCAGGCCGAAAATGATCGCCGTCATCACCATGGTAACGGGAACGTACTCAGGCGCGGCTTGACCTTGGGATTCAGCCCAGCTCACATAAACAAGGCAAAAACCGAGCACTAGCAAGCCCCCGAGGTAGCCAAGCGACCAACCGTAGCCGGATATTCGACCCATATCCCCCTGCGGCGCGATCTCGGGTAAGAATGCGGCAATCAGATTCTCCCCGGTCCCGAACATGAACGCGGACAGAATCACCAGCACCATTCCAAGCCAGACATCACCGGGTCCTACGATCGCAAGCAGCGCGGTAGAAATGACGCAGCCCGCGGTGGTCACCGCCAGAAAGCGTTTCTTGTCAGCACGATGATCAGCGATGGCACCGAGTACCGGCGCGCTGAACAGTATCAACGCATTCGTAATAGCAATCGCCACGGTCCAGTACAGTGTGCCTGCGCCGCTAGCGGCCCCCCCTACACTGGCCGCCACTACACCGACGAAATAAGCGTTAAACACTGCGGTCAGAACCACAGTCGTATAGCCCGAGTTCGCAAAGTCGTACATTGCCCAGGCAAACAACTCGCGCCGCGGCGCTAACACTATATTGGCGGGGCGTACTAAGGTTTCGGCAATGTTGTCAGTCACGAATGTACTGCGGGATCGAAACCGACTAGGGAAGAGACGAGAACGGTGCGCATTGAGCTATGTAGACGGACAACGCGTTAGTTGTCGCTTTGATCACCGCGCGTTTGAAAAAGATCCGGGCCTTCTTCCCCATTAACTTTGCGCGCGACGTAGAGATGGACGAGCCTGAGGACTTCCTCACAGTATGGATAGTTCACACGATAGTAGACTTCCTTACCGCGTTTTTCGCTCAGCAGAAGCTCGGCGTTACGCAGGACCTTGAGGTGATGAGAGATTGCAGGACGGCTGAGCTGAAACAGGCGGGCAATGTCATTTACGCATATCTCTTCGCCGCGCTCGAATACCAAGAGGATCTTCTGTCGTGTTGGATCTCCCAGCGCTGAGAAGAAGCGGGCGAATTGGCCCCAACCTTCCGGGAGGCTGTGAGCGTACTTCGGATTCATACTGCCGAACTCAATAACTACTGACTGCACCGCGCTTAGCAGCGGCAGGAACGTGGCAGCATAATCAACTGACGTAATATGTCAACAAATGTTGACATATTACGCGGGCCTCGGTAGGCCGGGACTGGGGCCGTCGGCTACCCGTGCGGACGGGCAAGGACGAGCGAGAAATACCGGTTTTGCGGCTGGAAGTGCTGCTCCGCAACAAACCCGCCGTCAACAAGCATCTGATCCAACGATGCGAGTGTGAACTTGCGGCTGATCTCCGTGAGTATCGACTCGCCGGGTGCGAACGCCACTGACTGGTCGAGCTCCCCAATGCGAACAACCTGCGCAGTTTTGGATCGAATATGCATCTCGATACGCGCTTGCGCATCGTTATACCAAGCATGATGGTGAAATGAGTGCAAATCGAATTCACCCGCCAATTCCCGGTTAATGACTTCGAGCGCATTGAGGTTAAAGTCAGCTGTCAGTCCGGCGGTGTCGTTATATGCGGCATTAAGTACGTTGACATCCTTAACACGATCGGCCCCCAGTAGGAGCCAGTCTCGATCTTCCATCATTATCCGGACGGTTCGCAAAAAACGCGCGGTTTCGTGCGAATCGAAGTTGCCGATGGTACTGCCGAGAAACGGGAACAAACGCGTGCCGTCTCCCCGCGGAATTTGCCCTAAGTCACTACAGTAATCGCCGACGAGTGCTTCGATTTCAAGCCAGCCGTACTCGCGGGTGAGTCGTCGTGCTGCATCGAGCAACATCTCGGCGCACACGTCCAGGGGTAGATAGCGTACGTGGCACCGCTGACGATCACACGCCTGCAGGAGTCGCACAGTCTTGCGCGATGCTCCGCTGCCGAGCTCTAGAATGGTCTCAGGACGCACGCGCTCGATCAGCCCATCCGCGATGTCGGCAAGCAGGCTGTCTTCCGTGCGCGTTAGGTAATATTCCGGTGTCCCGCAAATTCGGTCGAATAGTAAAGAACCACGTTCGTCGTAAAAATACTTCGGTAGCAGGTACTTCGGGGTCGAGGAAAGGCCAGCCTGCACATCATCGGCGAAATCGCGCATAGGATCGCAATCGCTCAGATGTGTTATTGTGATCCGATCGCGTTCCTCGCGCGTCAGCGCCCGCATCGGGTCCATGATGCCTCCCTTTAGTCTTGTTCTTACAGGTGTCGTTATTATGGCGCTGCCGAAAACGGCGATGGCCACGGGTTTATTAAACCTTACATCGCGCCCTTATTAAACCTTGATTTTCACCAGCTGGGTTACCATTGGTTAAGATGAACCATCACCGCTCATTTCTTCGATCATAGCCGGTGCATCGATGAGTCAGCATCAAAACAAGTCTCAAGGTCGCTTGGGCAAGGGCATGATTTACGCGGCGTGGCTACTAGCCCTTGCCCTCTTGACTTGGGTGTTCAGCGGATGGCTCCATGAGCAACGCAATCCCAACCGGGAGGTACGAAGCTTTATTCAAGGCGGGCAAGCCACGGTTGTACTCGAGCGCAACCGGTACGGACATTACAACGCGGCCGGCCAGATCAATGGCGAGGATGTCGAGTTCATGCTCGATACGGGGGCGACGACTGTGTCAGTTCCTGCTGGGCTTGCACAACAACTGGGGCTTAAGAAGGGTCCGGCGATAGCTGCCACAACTGCTAACGGCACAATCACCACCTATCTCACGCGGCTCGACAGCGTGCGACTCGGCACCATAGAGCTGCGCGATATCCGAGCGAGCATAAACCCCCATATGCGAGGACACGAAGTACTGCTGGGCATGAGCTTTCTCAAGAACCTCGAATTTAGCCAACGGGGCCGCGCCTTGATATTGAAACATCCCGCGCCGTGAATACGCCAGACACGGATTCGGGTGGGCAGATGGACGAAACCATAAGCCAAGAGGAGATCACGAACATTGTACGCCACGCGTTGGCTGAGGACATTGGCATTGGCGATTTGACGGCTAGCCTTATACCGAGCGATCGAGCTATACAGTCCACGGTTATCACGCGGCAAGACGCCGTACTGTGTGGCACAGAATGGTTCAATGAGGTTTTCCGTCAATTGGATGGCAAAGTCACGGTTACATGGTTTGCGGCAGACAGCGATCGCATTCAATCAGGGCAGACGCTTTGCCGACTGGAAGGCCCTGCGCAAGCGATCTTGAGCGGCGAGCGTATGGCACTCAACTTTCTGCAGCTCCTATCAGGGACCGCAACCCGAGCGCGAACTTATGTAGATGCGGTAAGCGGAACCCAGGCCCGGATACTTGATACGCGCAAGACCCTGCCCGGTCTGCGCCTGGCACAGAAGTACGCTGTGCGTTGTGGGGGCGCAGAAAACCATCGCATGGGGCTCTACGACGGCATCCTCATTAAGGAGAATCATATTGTCGCTGCTGGCTCGATCGGCCACGCTGTCGAGCAGGCCAGAGTCACGGCGCCAAAAGATATTCCAATCGAGGTGGAGGTAGAGAGCCTCGACGAAATGCGCCAAGCACTTGCCGCCGGCGCACAGAATCTGCTCGTGGACAACTTCGATCTAGAAAACCTAAGAATCGCTGTAAGAGCAACCCGTGGCCGCGCGACGGTAGAAGCATCGGGCGGCATTACCCTGGACGATATTCGCGCTGTAGCTGAGACCGGTGTCGACTATATATCGATTGGTGCGCTCACTAAAGACGTGGAAGCGGTCGATTTCTCGATGCGATTCTGATGTAACTGTGCTGCTAGTTCACTCCACCCCGTCGAGCCATATCACGGATGCCATGTGCCCACACACACGGTCACGGCGGTAGGAAAAAAATCGTTGCCGGTCGCTCACCGTACAATAGCTCCCGCCGGTGATACACTCGACTCCTGCAGCATTGAGTCGCTGCGTTACCAAGGAATAGATATCGGCAAACCAGCGTCCATTTTCCTTTGTGGTAAAGGCCTCGGCGGCATTTGAATCCTTTTCTACGAACGCTTCATAGACGTCGTCGCGCACTTCAAATGCCTTCGGGCCGATGGCAGGACCTAGCCACGCCAACAGGTCGGAACCGGCTACACCCAGCTTTTCGACCCCCTGCTCCACCACGCCGCCCGCGAGCCCTCGCCAACCCGCGTGCAATATGGCCACTCGCGTTCCCTGTCGATCGCATAGAAACACAGGACAACAATCAGCGGTAAGGGCAGCGCATACAACCCCATTCTGGTTTGTGTAGCTGCCGTCCGCCTCGCTGTAGCGCCTGGCGGCAGAAGCATCGATGACATCGGTGCCGTGCGTTTGCCGCAACCATATCGGTTCCGATGGCAAGTCGCCCGCTTTTATCAAGAGCGCCCGATTCCGCTTCACGCTCGCCGCGTCGTCACCCGCTCGCATGCTGAGATTAAACGAATCGAATGGTGCTTCGCTATATCCACCCAGACGTGTCGTCGTGAGCGCTTTCACATTCGCCGGCGCCGGCCAATCTGGGTGAATAAACTCCGGTTCTTTACTCATCACCCCCTCCCTAGTCCTCCTCCATCAGCAGCAAGGGAGGCCAGCGCTACGTCAGTATTGCTATTCAGCATTTCCCAAGCATAACGTATGCAAGCGGTGCCCGCTCTGCTCAACTCCCCCTCCCCTTCCGGGAGAGGGCATCCTTTTCCAGCACATCGATTAACGCTTGCATATCTCCCGGCATCGGCGAGATCCATTCCATTTTTTTTCTTGCCACCGGATGAGTCACGCCAAGTTTTGAAGCATGCAAAGCTTGGCGGCGGAAACCACGTAATGCCTGAGTGAGCGGTTCTTCCGCAGAGGACGGGATGAGCATACGCCCGCCGTAGGCGGGATCACCCACGATCGGAAAACCAATGTGTGCCATATGCACACGTATTTGATGAGTGCGTCCAGAAGTGAGATTAATATGAACGAGCGAATGCGCTCGATATTTACGCTTAACCCGATAGCGGCTCAAGGCCGGCTTGCCACGCGGGTGCACGGCCATGCGGGTACGATGCTTCGGATGCCTGCCGATGGGCGCATCGACTTCACCGCCCGCGATCATGACGCCGTTTACAATCGCTAGATACTCGCGTTTGAGCGCCCGCGTGCGCAACTGCTTCATCAATTGCAACCGCGTGGGCTCTGTTTTCGCCACCACAATCAACCCAGACGTGTCTTTGTCCAGGCGATGGACGATCCCGGCACGTGGCATAGCCTCTAGCTGCGGCACATGATGAAGCAAGGCGTTGAGTAGCGTACCGTCGCGATTTCCAGCACCTGGGTGGACGACCAATCCGGCCGGTTTTGCAATGACAAGCACGGCGTCATCCTCATATACGATGACTAACGGAATCGACTGCGGTTGCCAGGGCGATTCTTCGACTTCAGGGACATGGATTTCCACGAACTCGCCCCCGAGTACTTTGTCAGAGCTTCTCCGGTGCGCCTGGCCAACGCGAACATGCCCATCGCGCAGCCATTGCTGAAGCCGTGACCGCGAGAAATCTGGAAACAAGGCGGCAAGGGCTCGGTCAAGGCGTTCCCCTGCAAGATTTAAGGGAATACTCCCGGAAAGCTTTTTTGAAGTCATGGACTTACGGCCGACATCCGGAACCGTCCTTCACCTAGCTACATATAGAGAGTAAGCTTCTTCCTTAAGGGTAGAAATTTCAACGGCTTAACTAATGACTGTGCGTACGTCTCTTTGGTGGGTGTTTATTCTTACAGGCTTGCTCCTTGCTGGCGGCTGCGCCAAGTATAAAGATCACGCGAATTGGTCCGCCGAGCGCTTCTATAACGAAGCGAAACGGGCCCTAGAGAATGAAGACTACAAGACCGCGATCAACTACTTCGAAACCATGGAAGCACGTTATCCGTACGGTCGCTACGCGGAACAGGCACAGCTTGAGATCGCCTACGCGTACTACAAGGCCGAGGAGAAGGCGCTTGCTATCGAGGCCGCCGACCGCTTCATTCGCTTGCACCCTACGCACCCCCACGTAGCGTACGCGTATTACCTCAAGGCGCTCGTCTACGTCAAACCGGAAGAGAGCAAGGTTGCCCGCTTCTTCAGGATACGCGGCAAGGAAACATACGATCGTGACACCACGTCTGCGGAGAACGCCTATAACGCTTTCCGCGAGGTCGTCGAACGTTTTCCGCAAAGCCCGTACGCTCGTAATGCAGCCCTTCGCATGAACTTTCTACGTAACTCGCTCGGAAACGCTGAGGTTGGCGTCGCTCGATTTTATCTCGATCGGGGGGCGTATGTGGCAGCTGTCAATCGTTGCACGTACGTGCTGGAAAATTACCAAACCACACCCGCGGTTGAAGACGCACTGGGGCTCATGGCTATCGCCTACAAAGCGATGGGAATGGAAGACTTGATGAAAGACTCCGCGCGAGTGCTGGTGATGAATTTTCCGCAAAGCCAATATATTGCCCAGATAAACGGCACGGCCACGACGAAGAAGGCGAAACGCAAGAAAAAGAAGAAGCAGTCTGAAGAGATTGTCGTTCAATACTAGAACGTCTTTCCTGCCACGAGGTTAATTTACATTCTTGTTACGCTTATTCGCCGCGAGCGCGCTAATATTTCTGCTGAAGCCTGACGTTATCGGATATCGGCGGTCGCGGCCGAATGCACGCGGGGTGATGCGCACTCCAGGAGCCGCTTGACGCCGTTTGTACTCACTGTGGTCAACCATCCGCACTATTCTTTCCACGGTCACCGGATCGAACCCTGCAGATACAATTTCTTCTGGGCTTAAGTCCTGTTCCACGTACCGCTCTATGATGGGATCCAGCGAGGCATAGGAAGGCAAGCTATCGGTGTCCTTTTGATTTGGCGCAAGCTCAGCAGATGGCTCGCGTTCGATAACGCGTTGCGGTATGGCTTGTGATATTCCGTTTCTGTATTCGGCAAGCCGATACACTAGCGTCTTAGGGACATCCTTGATGGCGGCGAAGCCGCCCGCCATATCCCCATATAAAGTTGCGTAACCCACTGCCATTTCGCTCTTGTTTCCGGTTGCAAGAACTATCTTGCCCGTCTTGTTAGATATTGCCATGAGTAAAACGCCACGAATACGCGATTGTAAGTTCTCCTCGGTAACGTCGCGTGGTAATCCGCGGAACTCATCCGCCAGAGCTATAGTAAACGACTCGACGATCGGCTCGATCGGAATAACCCGATAAGCGACACCCAATGCTTCGGCCTCTGCGTGCGCGTCCTGCAAACTCATTTCGGCCGTATAACGCGACGGCATCATCACCGCCTCGACACGATCGACGCCAATCGCGTCTACAGCGATTGCTAATGTCAACCCAGAATCTATGCCCCCGGACAATCCCAAAACCGCACCGGTAAAGCCATTCTTGTTAATGTAATCACGCACACCAAGCACCAAAGCGCCATAACAACTCTCGGCTTCCTCCAAAAGGGGCTCGATGGAATTAGGTACCGGGACCGCGGGCGCGACGCTTGTGTCCATGTCCACTGGGAACAGCCCCTCTTCGAACGCAGCCACTCGTTGAGTCACTGTACCTGCAGAATCTACGACGAACGACTCGCCATCAAACACGAGTTCATCTTGCCCGCCGACGAGATTGACGTAGATTATCGGCACGCGTCCGGCGATCGCACGTTTGACTACGGTGTCTAATCGTTCCTGGGTTTTGTTGAGATGGTAGGGAGAACCGTTAAGATTAACGATGAAGCTGGCACCAGCCTCCGCTGTCCGTTCTACCGGCCCTGACTGCCACACGTCCTCGCAGACGGTGATGCCCACCGGAATTTCATCTATTTGAACCACACATGGATCACTGCCCGGGGCAAAGTAGCGCTTCTCATCAAACACGCCGTAGTTAGGAAGGTGGTGTTTCAGATACGTGGCTTCGATCTTGCCGCGGCGGAGGAGCGAGGCGGCGTTGAATAACTCTCCGTTTTGGCGATGCGGATGGCCTACAATAATATTGATGCCCGTGACGGCGTTTGCGAGTGCGACGAGCCCAGCTTCTGCGCGTGTTACCAGATCCTCCCGGAACAACAGGTCCTCCGGCGGATACCCACTTACAGCCAGCTCCGGAAAAACGATTACATCGCCCTTGAGCTTTTTCTGAGCCCGTACCGCAGCGTCGATCAGCTTTTCAACGTTGCCATCGATATCCCCGACCAGCAAATTGAGCTGGCCCATGACAACTCTCAAGCGTTTTCGCATATAAGGCTGTTTCACCCTTGCAGGATACGTATTGTGGCGCACTCGTTGCCCGTCGCCAAATCCGCCCACGCCAGCAACTTGTTGATTAAAGTAAAATGCTCGTATGCGCCTGTCTGTGATCGAAAATATCGATCAGATTCCTGCGGCCGACTGGGATCGTCTAACGGGAGGGAACAATCCCTTCTTGCGCCATGCTTTTCTAAGTGCGCTTGAGCGCACGGGCTGCGTTGCTCCCCAAACTGGCTGGTGGCCCCAGCACCTGATTGTCTACGCTGACGGGAACGGCGATGGATTGCCGATCGGGGCGGCACCAATGTATCTGAAGGGCCATTCCTACGGCGAGTATGTCTTCGACTGGGCGTGGGCACACGCTTATGAGCGCGCGAATCTAAGTTACTATCCAAAACTTGTGGCGACCGTGCCATTCACACCGGCCACCGGCCCGCGACTGCTGGTGCCGCCCGGCGATGACGAATGGGCAATTAAACAACAGCTCGCTGAAGGTGCGTTAGCGCTTGCGAGCGAAACAAGAGCTTCCTCACTACATTGGCTGTTCACCACATCGGCGGATATTCCTTTACTGGAGGCCGCTGGCCACATGTGTCGCACAGGATGTCAGTTCCACTGGCACAATCCGGGGTATGACAGTTTTGCCCAGTTCCTTGCCGAGCTGAGCTCCACTAAACGCAAGAAGTTGAAGCAGGAACGGCGCTATGTGCGCGACGCCGGTGTATGCGTGCGGGTCGCTACTGGCGATACCTTGGGCGTGGATGACTGGGACACGTTCTACCAGTTCTATCGCTCTACGATTCGCGGCCACGGCGCGATCCCTTACCTAAGCCGAGAGTTCTTTCACAGCTTAGGAGCAGGGATGCAAGAGAGCATCGTCATGGTGCTCGCACGTCAGGACAAGACGTGTATCGCCGCGGCGCTGAACCTGCGTGGTCGAGACACTTTGTACGGGCGCTACTGGGGAAGTCATCGATACATCAACGGGCTACATTTTGAAGTCTGCTACTATTCGGCCATGGAGTTTTGCATCAACCAAGGATTGCAGCGTTTCGAGGCCGGCGCGCAGGGAGAGCACAAGCTCGCTCGCGGGTTTCTTCCCGTAACCACCTATTCCGCGCACTGGCTCAGTCACGCTGGCTTCAATCAAGCTGTTTCCGATTTTCTCGCCAACGAAAAACTCGGGGTAAACCACTATATCGATGAACTCAACGAGCACTCGCCTTTCAAGCAGCGTCAATGAGTAACATACGCCATGTTTATTCTTCCATCTAGTTCCGAAGATGTGCGCTTCCCGCCGGTGGAGCTGGCTTCGCCGGAAGGATTGCTAGCAATAGGCGGCGACTTGCGAAGTGAGCGGTTGCTGGAAGCGTACCGTCACGGCGTTTTCCCTTGGTATAGCGAGGAGCAACCGATCCTGTGGTGGTCGCCCGACCCAAGGGCCATACTCTTCCCCGCGGACTTAAAGATATCTCGAAGTCTCAAGAAGAAACTGCGAAGGCGAGACTTTCGAGTGACAATGGACACGCATTTTTCTGCGGTGATCGATGCCTGTGCCCAGCGGGCAGGTGGCACCTGGGTTACACCTGAAATGATTGATGCGTACAGCCGTCTTCATGACCAGGGGTATGCACACTCGGTCGAAACGTGGTCTGGAGACACTCTCGCCGGCGGTCTCTATGGGGTTGCACTTGCGGGCGCCTTCTTTGGAGAATCGATGTTCAGCCGCGAGCCGGATGCCTCCAAAGTGGCGCTCGTCTACCTAGTTAATCAACTCGACGCCTGGGGATATACGCTAATCGACTGCCAGCTGCCGTCACCGCACCTGGCGCGCCTTGGCGCCACCGAGATCCGCCGCCGCGAATTTCTGCATTTGCTCGATGCGGCCTTGCGCCTCCCAGATCGCTGTGGCCACTGGCGGTTCGATTCGGACTTGGCGACGCTCGGGAAGCGCGGTTGATGTTGCGTTTATGACAATCAACCAGAAACAACCAGCATGGTTTGTCTCAATGCCGCACGCCTGCAGTTACCTGCCGGGGCGTACAGCGACTACGCTGTTCATCGATCCGCAGCAACGAGTGGGGGTCGGTCTATTCAGCGAACTCACTCAACACGGCTTCCGACGCAGCGGCGACTTTGTGTACAGACCCCACTGCCAGGATTGTGCTGCATGCGTGCCGGTGCGCATTGGGGTGAATCGGTTTGAGCCCAACAGATCACAGCGTCGTACTTGGCGTTTGAACCGAGACGTTTCCGTCCAGCGCATGGCTCCGATATACAAGCATGAGCATTTCGCGCTGTATCTAAGTTACCAACGCGCTCGCCACCCAGGTGGCGGAATGGACGAGCCTGATCCAGAGAAGTACATGCGGTTTCTGTCGACGCGGCACGTGCAATCGTACTTTTACGAGATGAGATTGGGCAGGCGATTAATAGCTGTCGCCGTGGCTGACGTCTTGCCGGATGGCTTGTCGGCGGTGTACACATTCTATGAACCGGACGAAGGTCGGCGAGGACTCGGTGTGTACGCGATTATGGTCGAGATCGAGGAAGCAAGGTCGCAAGGTCTGCCGTGGCTGTATCTTGGATATTGGATCGAACAGAGCCCAAAGATGAATTATAAGCGTAACTTCAAGCCGCTGGAGGCCTATGCCAACGGGCAGTGGACGCCGCTAACGACTGAGCATGTGCCAGCCGGGTAAGACGGCCGGCGAAAGAGCTTTACGATTAGCATCGTACGCGGCATTATACGCCGCCAAATTCGCAAGCTTAGGATCTTGACCAGAGGCAGGTAGTGGCAAAAGAAGAACACATCGAAATGGAAGGCACGGTCATCGAAACCCTTCCTAATACCCTTTTCAGGGTCGAGCTGGAAAATGGCCATGTCATCACCGCCCATATCTCCGGCAAGATGAGAAAACACTACATTCGTATCCTCACCGGAGATCGCGTCACGGTTCAGTTGACTCCCTATGACCTGAGCAAAGGACGTATCACCTACCGGGTTCGTTAACCCTCGCAGAACGTGTGCACGACGTCTCCCTAGGATCTAAGCCGCGTGCGTGGCTCACCGTAAAGTCATCGGAAATACTACGGCCCAAGCGGGCAGAATTCGATTGGACGGGTTAGAAGATGCAGTCTAGTCAGGATCGATTAGCTCGAATCTAAGAGTGTCGCCCTTCGCCGACACCTTTACGCAGCCACCATTAGCAAGCTTGCCGAAAAGTAACTCGTCAGCAAGCGGTTTCTTAACTCTTTCTTGAATTAGTCGCGCCATTGGCCTTGCGCCCATCGCCGGGTCATGCCCATGCCTGGCGAGCCATTTCCGCGCCGCCGGAGTCAGCTCGATGGAAACGTTCCGGTCCGCCAGCTGCGACTCGAGCTCAAGGACAAACTTGTCCACTACGTAGCCGATGGTTTCCTCATCAAGCGCCTTGAAATGGATGACCGCGTCTAGGCGGTTGCGAAACTCGGGACTGAACATTCGCTGAATGTCCTGCATTTCGTCACCGCTGTGATCTTGATGCGTGAACCCCATACTCGCCCGCCCAAGCCGTTCGGCTCCGGCGTTAGTAGTCATGACCAAGATCACATTGCGGAAATCCGACTTGCGACCATTGTTGTCTGTGAGCGTGCCATGATCCATCACTTGCAATAGCAGATTAAACACATCCGGGTGTGCTTTCTCGATCTCATCCAGCAGCAAGACCGCGTGCGGGTGCTTATTGATTGCGTCTGTCAGCAGACCGCCTTGGTCAAATCCGACGTAACCCGGTGGTGCGCCGATCAGGCGCGACACAGTGTGCCGCTCCATGTATTCCGACATGTCGAAGCGGATCAGCTCAACTCCCATCACGCGCGCGAGTTGTCGCGTTACTTCGGTCTTCCCCACGCCAGTCGGTCCGGAAAAGAGGTAGCAACCTATGGGCTTCTCGGGTTGGCCTAGGCCCGAACGTGATAGCTTCATCGCCGTGGCCAACGCATTGATTCCCTCGTCCTGGCCGAAAACCACCATCTTGAGGTCACGCTCTAGATTCCGCAGCGCGTCCCGATCTGAACTCGAAACCGTCTTAGGCGGAATACGGGCCATCTTGGCAACAATGCTTTCGATATCGTGGACACCAATGGTCTTCTTGCGTTTGCTAGGCGGCAACAGGTGAAGACTGGCTCCTGCCTCATCGATCACGTCGATCGCCTTATCCGGTAAGTAGCGATCGTTGATGTAGCGATGAGATAGTTCAACCGCACTGCGCAATGAATGGCTGGTGTACTTCACCCGATGATGATTCTCGAAACGGCTCTTGAGTCCACGCAGGATCTGTACGGTCTCGTCAATAGTAGGTTCAGTGATGTCGATCTTCTGGAAACGCCGCGACAGCGCCCGATCCTTCTCGAAGATATTGCGAAACTCTTGATACGTGGTTGAACCAATGCATTTTAGTTCCCCGGACTGCAGTACCGGTTTCAACAAATTAGAAGCGTCCATCGCACCACCCGAGGCCGCGCCGGCACCGATGACGGTATGGATTTCATCGATGAACAGGATGGCGCTCTGCAGTTTCTTCAGCTGATTAAGCACCGCTTTCAATCGCTTCTCGAAGTCACCACGGTACTTAGTACCGGCAAGCAGCGCACCCATGTCTAGTGCATAAATGGTGCTCGAACCGAGTACCTCCGGAACCTCGCCATCGACGATCTTCTTTGCCAAACCTTCTGCAATGGCGGTCTTACCAACACCGGACTCTCCGACGTAGAGCGGATTGTTTTTGCGTCGTCGACACAGGATCTGGACTGTACGCTCGAGTTCTTTCTCGCGGCCGATCAGCGGATCGATCTTGCCGACGCGGGCCAGCTCGTTCAGATTGACAGCGAAGACATCAAGCGGGCTGCGCTCAGGAGCAGGTGTGCCCTCTTCGGATTCTTCGCTCGCGGGGAGCTCGCCTTGCCCTTCCTCCGGCACCTTGGAAATGCCGTGAGAGATAAAGTTGACGACGTCGAAGCGGGTGATGTTTTGCTTATACAAGAAGTAGACCGCGTGCGACTCTTTCTCAGCCAGAATTGCCACGAGCACGTTGGCTCCGGTCACCTCCTTCCTACCCGCACCTTGGACATGCAGGACCGCGCGTTGTATCACTCGCTGAAAACCTAAGGTCGGGTGCGTGTCTGCATCACTCCCGGGCGGCAAGGTGGGAACATGTTCGTCGAGGAAGTCGATGAGGTTCCTCCGCAGCTCATCGACGTCACCGCCGCACGCACGAAGCACCCGTGCGGCTGTCGGATTGTCCAGCAGCGCGCTCAGCAAGTGTTCGACCGTAATGTACTCGTGCCTCTTCTCGCGCGCGTTCTGAAACGCCGCATTCAGCGAGGACTCTAGCTCCGGCGACAGCATTAATAACCTCCGGGGGCCATAGCTGCGACAGTATTGGGTCTTGACCGCCTAGGCGTTCAAGCAGGCTCCGTGGTGCACTGCAACGGGTGCTTGTTGTCTCGGGCGCACTGCATTACCTGCTTGACCTTGGTTTCCGCAATCTCACGCGTGTACACACCACAGATCCCGATTCCCTTGTGGTGTACGTGTAGCATGATCCGCGTCGCCTCCTCCCGACCTTTTCGGAAGAATTTCTGCAAGACCACAACGACGAATTCCATGGGAGTATAGTCGTCATTTAGCAGAATAACTTTATATAAGTCCGGCTTCTTGACCTTAGGCTTGGATTCCCGGACGACGACGCCTTCGGCAGGTTGCGGATACTTGAGGCTCATAAACGTAAGACTAGCTGAATTCCCGGGGTGCCCGATTCAACGCACATTTTGCTGACCACGCCCAAAATTTCAACCCTGAAATTGTGGCATGAATTTTGAGCCGCCAGCAGCGGCTGGGGCCCGAACTACCAGCCAAAACCGGCGTCACTTGACTTAGATAGAAAAAGACGGATCATGCTTAATCCCCGCAAAAAATTTCGTTGGCCGCGGCACCCGGTAGGCGGCGGGCTAACTATAAGGCGGGTCTAGCTAACGGTAATAAACGCGCGACCGTAATCGAATTCGGGTCGCCATTTACGCTAGGGGGATGGGTATGGCAACAGGAACAGTAAAGTGGTTTAACGCCAGCAAGGGGTATGGCTTTATCATCCCGAATGACGGCGGCTCCGAAGTCTTTGCACACTTTTCAGCGATCCAGATGGAAGGTTACAAAACTTTGAAGCAGGGGCAAACAGTGGAGTATGAAGTTCAGGACGGCCCAAAAGGACCCCAGGCTTCAAAGATTCAGCCGGTGAATGAATAGGGCGCCCTTCGACCAATTCCTTGTTGTAAAACCCGGCGCAAGCCGGGTTTTTTCTTTTCTCAAGCGATCCGCTTGAGCGCAGTCGCATTGGGTAAGATGGAACACGCGGAACAAAAGCACATTGTTGTAGGCCTGTCTGGAGGGGTCGATTCTTCTGTAGCTGCCTGGTTGCTGCAAAAACTGGGGCATCGGCTAACTGGGCTGTTTATGAAAAACTGGGAAGAAGATGACGACAACGGGTATTGTGCCGCGGAGGAAGACTACAAAGTGGCAGATGCTGTCTGCAAACGTCTGGATATTCCGCTTCGCGGCGTGAGCTTTGCGGCCGAATACTGGGACCAGGTTTTTAGCAGGTTCCTCGAAGACAGTGCCGCAGGACTAACCCCTAACCCGGATGTCTTATGCAACCGGGAGATCAAGTTCAAAGCATTCCTTGATTTCGCACTATCACTCGGTGCTGACCTGATCGCTACCGGCCACTACGCGCGAACCACCAAGGACGAAGAAGGGTACCGCTTATGGAAGGCTGTGGATGCCAACAAAGACCAAAGCTACTTTCTCTATGCCCTGGGGCAACGTGAGCTTGCAAAAACGCTATTTCCGCTTGCCGGCCTCGCCAAAACCGAGGTGCGGGCACTCGCCAGGCGAGCCGGGTTGCCAAACTACGACAAGAAAGATAGCACTGGCTTGTGTTTCATTGGCGAACGACCCTTCAAGGCCTTTCTGGCGCGTTTTCTCCCGCCAGAGCCTGGTGAGATTCGCACTGTTGATGGAGTAACCAAAGGGTGTCACGACGGGCTAATGTATTACACGCTCGGGCAACGCCACGGATTAGGCATTGGTGGACCGGGCGGTCCCTGGTACGTTGCGGCGAAAGACACGCGTCGTAATGTCCTCTACGTGGTCGAAGGCGACACGCATCCTTCGCTCTTTACTCAGCGCCTAGAGGCCGGTGATATTTCCTGGGTCGCCGGCGTCCCACCGAAACTGCCTTTTCACTGTCGTGCGAAAATCCGCTACCGCCAAGTCGAGCAGCCCTGCGTAATCGACGCAATCCCCCGGGGTCTCGGCGTCAGCTTTCAGCGCGCGCAGTGGGCGGCGACACCGGGCCAAGCGGTTGTGTTTTACTCGGATGACCTCTGTCTCGGTGGCGGGGTAATCACTCAGGTGACACCGTTGCGCGCGATAGAAGATCGGGATGTGGAACTCATCGGTACTACCGTGTCAGGCCATAGCTGAGGCTCAAAGTCACGACGCAAGCCGTGCAGGGTGCAAAATCTGGTAGTATTTTACTAGAATGCCGCTCGTGAACGCGCCCTCTGTCAATAAGATCGTTCAGTTCCTTGAAACCCAGAAAGGCCGGCTTCCGCGCATCGCCAAGGAAGCGGGGCTTGGATTGGAGTGGTTGCGCAAGCTGGTGTCCGGCCAGATTCGCGATCCCGGCGCCAGCAAAATTGAAAAGCTCTGGGCCTACATGAACGGACAGCCGGGCACCCAGGATGAAGAACAATATATACGGCTTACCGCACTGTCGCCGTTAGATGGACGCTACCGGCATAAGACCGAAGCCCTACGTGCACTCTTTAGCGAATCGGCGCTTATTCATCACCGCGTGCAGGTGGAGATCGAATGGTTGCGCGCCCTTGCGGTGAACCCACATATTGTCGAGATCATACAGTTCTCTCTAGATGCCGATGCGCAGCTCCAGCGGATAATCCGAGAATTTTCCGAGGACGACGCCGTTCGGATCAAGGAGATTGAACGGGAGATCAACCATGATGTTAAAGCAGTTGAATATTTCCTACGCGAGAAAGTGCGTGGTCACATTGAACTCGAGGGAGCCAGAGAATTCATTCATTTTGCTTGTACATCAGAGGACGTTAATAACCTCGCATACGCGCTTATGTTGAAAGCAAGTAGGGACGAGATCCTCTTGCCCGACATGGATCGACTCATTGACAAGCTCAGCGAGCTAGCGGAGCGCTACGCAGACCAGCCAATGCTCGCGCATACTCACGGCCAACCCGCCTCTCCCACAACCTTGGGCAAAGAGATGGCTAATGTTGCCTTCCGCTTACAACGTCAACGCGAACAGACGGCCACCATTCAGATCATGGGCAAACTCAATGGCGCAGTCGGCAACTACAACGCCCACTGCGTCGCGTACCCCGACGTGGACTGGGCGGCAGAAACGAAGAAGTTTGTCGAGCGTTTAGGGCTGGTTCATAACCCATATACAACCCAAATCGAGCCCCATGACTATATCGCCGAGCTGTTCGATGCCATCGCCCGGTTTAACACAGTATTGATTGACTTTAACCGTGATGTGTGGGGATACATCTCACTGGGGTACTTTAAACAGAAGCTGGTGGCCGGCGAGGTAGGGTCCTCGACGATGCCTCACAAGATCAATCCTATCGACTTCGAGAACTCCGAGGGCAATCTTGGGTTAGCGAATGCGTTGTTGGGTCATTTGACAGAAAAGCTTCCGGTAAGCCGCTGGCAGCGCGACCTTTCGGATTCAACTGTGTTGAGGAATATGGGGGTGGCCATTGGCTACTGTGTGCTCGCCTACGACGCCTGTCTGCAAGGTCTGAACAAGATCGAGGCCGATACCCATCGATTAGGCCGTGACCTGGACAACAACTGGGAGGTTCTGACGGAGGCAATCCAGACCATGCTGCGCCGTCACCACGTGGAAGATGCTTATGACAAGCTTAAGCGCTATGCGCGTGGCCGAAGCAGTATGAGCCGAGAGGCGATACACCGATTTGTTCAATCGCTCGACATCCCGGAGGATTCGAAGCGACGCCTGCTCGCCCTGCAACCGGCAACCTACATCGGTATCGCAGCGGCCTTGGCCAAAGCGGGGCGCAAGCCCGGCCAACCTCTAGACGACAGCGACTAGGCGGCGCTTTAGTCAGCGACGTTTGCGTCGTGCGGAGGCAGTTTTCTTTCTAGTTTTTTTCGCTGTTCGCGTCGCCGATTTTCTCTTACCCGCTGGACGCCGCCTCATTGCCGTGGAAGACTGTCGCCGACCTGATGCCTTCTTAGTATGTCGGGCACGTGCACGGCGCGCCGGCCGCGGTCGCCTACGGGCCCGCGCGGAGATTGACACTGCCGGCCTACCCGCCTGAAGCACTGAGAAGAATAGAACCAGGCCGATCGACAGATTGATCAGCAGCGTAAAAAAGGTCGCTGGCTTCTGCGGCATTCCGCCGCTAACAAAAATCTGAAAGATCATTACCAAACTAAGCAATGCCAGGACAATTATCGAAGCATGCATGTGTGAATCGGTTGGGTTAAGCGCCGCAATGAAGAACAGCAGGGCGAACGCAAAGAAGGCAGCGCCAACGATCCCTGTTATCGCAGGATCGTAAGGTCCGTGGCTGAGCACGCTCTGCATGGTTTCCGGTCCCATGAATAAAGCCACTCCCCACAGCAGAGATACAGCTGCAGCAACGTATAGATAACGACTGAGGCTTGTATGCACCTTCATGCTCCCTGGTTTCCCTAGCTATACTTATTAGTACAAGTAAGTATAGCTACGCAATCTTATTCGCAATAGCGCCAACACATGTAGTCAATGGAAGACGAAGGGCACCCTTCATCCGCCGCGAGCTCCGAACGATTACACCTGCACACGCGTACAGAAGTTCAGGACCTAGTGGCTCACTTGCTGAAACAAGCCAAGCGCAGGATCTGCGTGTTCGCGCCTATGCTTCCGCCTGACCTTTTCAATTCCGTGCAGAATGCAAAGGCATTGGCTCACTTCGCTGCTACCCATCGCAGCAATCGTGCTTTATTCCTTGTGGAAGACGGGGAGAAATCGGTCCAGCACAACGGTCGCGTCGTTGAGATGTGCCGCCGACTGAGCGATTTCATCGAGATGCGTCGGATCGTTGAAGAAGAAATAGGCTTACAACAGCTTTGGGTGATCGTAGACGATAGTTCGTACCTGCATCAGCGACACCTAGATAAACAGGACTACATTGCCCGATTCGAAGCGAAGAGCGAGGCGCGATCATTGCTAGATCAGTTCGAGCGTCTTTGGGAACGTAGCCAACCGATCCATGAGATCCATCCGCTCGGCTTGTGACGGAAATGGATCAAAGGTGATGCTGCGACCCTCGGTTATCGTTTGGCTCGTACTTGTGAGTGGATTGGTTGTCGCGTGCGCACACCGCCCGCCGCAGACTCGATCCCAAGAGGTCGACGTCAGCACGGCAGCTGCCCGCTACGCATTCAAATTAGTCGGGGCGCCCTATCGGTATGGAGGCGCTACGCCACAAGGATTCGACTGTAGCGGTCTGGTTCATTACAGCTTCGGGCGCGCCGGTGTCATCGTACCGCGCACGACACGTGAACAACGTCGGAGCTCACGACGCTTGTCAGACGCGCGCGTCCGACCCGGTGATTTGTTGTTCTTTACCCAAAACGGAAAGCGAGCGTCGCATGTTGGTCTTTACATTGGCGATAACCAATTCGTTCACGCACCGTCGACGGGAAAGAGCGTGCATGTCTCTAGGTTGGATAACGCCTACTGGCGTCGCCATTTCGTCGAAGCAAGACGCTTCGAGCTTGACTAAAGTCGATTAGAGCTGCCGACGCGCATCGCACGTCGATTTCACTAACCTTTAGGCTACGCACCCGCACGCGCGTCATCTGAACAATTCGACAATAAGTTTTTTTCAGTGTCGCGCTATGTTATTGCTTGTCGATAATTAATCGAAAGGAGCAACGCATAACTGTATCGATGACGAATCAGTTTACAGTGCCAACGCAAACGTAGGCCTCAGTTGCAACGGCTTTTTAAACAGCGTAGCCTAACAGCATGACTCAAGTACCCCCTTCAATCTCGAAAGAACTCTCTGATCGATCCTACCTCTTCAGTGAGAATGCCTACTACATCGAGGACCTCTACGCGCGCTACCTACAAGCCCCCGATTCGGTCGGTGAGCCTTGGCGAAGCTATTTCGACGCGATGCAGGACGGGCCCCATAGCCGTGTACGAGAGGCAGTAGCGGCTGCCACACGCGCGACACCATTCACGCAGCCACCTAAACTGAGGACGGCCGGCGCACCATATTCCGCAACGGATCACAAACAGGTGTCAGTCCTGCGGCTGATCAACGTGTATCGCGTCCGTGGGCATCAACAGGCGGATATCGATCCGCTAATGCTGACCCCGCGCCCGGCCGTGAACGATCTTGATCCCGCATTTCACAACCTGAACGAAGCTGACATGGATACGGCATTCTATACCGGGCCATTCGCGCTCGGCCCCCAATATCGCGAAGTCGGCGCGCGGTCGCTGGGCATGTCGGATCAGTTGCCCTTGCGGAAGATTATCGAGCTCGCCCGCAGAATCTACTGCGGACACATCGGCAGTGAGTACATGTACATTACCGACACCGAGCAAAAACGCTGGATCCAGGACCGCCTCGAACAGAGTCTCGGCAAGCCGGAGTTTCCTGCTGACGCTCGCCGGCGAATCCTCGAACGCATAACCGCCGCCGAGGGGCTAGAGAAATATCTGCACGCAAAGTATGTCGGACAGAAACGATTCTCGCTCGAAGGAGCCGAAAGCCTGATTCCGCTGTTGGATGAGTTGGTTCAACACGCCGGCAGCGCTCGCATCGAGGAGATCGTCTTGGGTATGGCCCATCGAGGCCGCCTCAATGTTCTGGTGAATATCTTGGGCAAGTCACCGAAAGACTTGTTCCTCGAGTTCGAAGGGAAGCACGACTCCGGCAGCGAAAACGGCTCGGGCGACGTCAAGTATCATCAGGGCTTCTCCTCTGACATCGCTACGCCGGGGAGCCCCGTACATCTGGCACTCGCGTTTAACCCTTCGCACCTCGAGGCGGTAAACCCGGTGGTCGAGGGTTCCGTGAGAGCACGCCAGGATCGACGCCACGATCGTGAAGGTAACCAGGTTCTACCGGTACTGATTCATGGGGACGCCGCGTTTGCGGGGCAAGGCGTGATCATGGAGACCTTCAATATGTCCCAGGCACGCGGTTATCGCACCGGCGGCACCGTACACATAGTGGTTAACAATCAGATCGGTTTTACGACCAGCCACCCGCTCGATTCGCGTTCTACTTTGTATTGCACCGAGGTCGCGAAGATGGTGCAGGCACCGATCTTTCACGTAAATGGTGATGACCCCGAAGCAGTCGTATTTGTCACGCAGTTGGCGCTCGACTTCCGCATGCAATTCAAGAAAGATGTGGTGATCGATCTTATCAGCTACCGCCGACTCGGCCATAACGAGGCCGACGAGCCCGCAGTGACGCAGCCGATGATGTACAAGAAGATCAAGGCACATCCGACCGTACGGCAAATCTACGCTGACCGTGTCATAAGGGAAAGCGTGGTCACTCAAGCTGAGGCAGATCAGCTAGTAAGCGACTACCGCGACGCGCTTGATCAGGGTCGTCTCGTTGCCCGCGAGATTCTGACTGAGACGCATAATAAGTACGAGGTCGACTGGACCCCTTACAAAAACGTGAAGTGGACATACACGGTTGATACCACGGTGTCGATCGAGACCTTGCGGGCGCTAGCCGATAACCTCAACCAAGTTCCCCAGGGGTTTGAGCTACACCCGCGAGTCGTCAAGATTCTAGAGGACCGCCGCAATATGGCCCTTGGCGCGCGTCCGATCGACTGGGGCTTCGCCGAGATCATTGCCTACGCCACACTCCTGCGCGATGGCCACCCTGTGCGGGTTTCTGGTCAGGACTCGGGCAGAGGAACGTTCTTCCACCGCCACGCTGTATTGCACAACCAAAAAGACGGGAGCAGCGAGGTGCCGCTGCGTCGCATCGGTGATGTTCAGGCGAACTTTCTGGTTATCGACTCGCTACTGTCGGAGGAAGCGGTGCTTGGGTTCGAATACGGTTATGCCACGGCTGAACCAAACGCATTGGTGATATGGGAGGCACAGTTCGGCGACTTCGCTAACGGCGCCCAGGTAATCATCGATCAGTTCATCAGCAGCGGCGGAGTCAAATGGGGTCGGTTGTCCGGCCTGACGTTGTTCTTGCCGCATGGCTATGAGGGACAAGGCCCCGAGCACTCCTCCGCCCGGCTCGAGCGCTTCATGCAACTGTGTGCAGAGCACAACATTCAAGTGTGCGTGCCGACAACACCGGCGCAGATGTTTCACCTGCTACGGCGCCAAGTGCTACGCCCGTTCCGCCGCCCGTTGATTGTGATGACTCCCAAGAGCCTGTTGCGCCACAAGCTATCCACATCGCCGCTCGAGTACTTATCGCATGGCGAGTTTCGGACCATTATCGGTGAAGTCGATCCACTCGAGGCCAAAGAGATTGCGCGCGCCGTCCTTTGCAGTGGCAAGGTTTATTATGATCTGCTCGAAGCTCGACGAGCGCGTCAGATAAATCACATTGCCATTGTGCGTGTGGAACAGCTACATCCGTTTCCGCGCGAACAGCTGGCCGCCGAACTGAAACGCTATACACAGGCAAAAGAGATCGTATGGTGCCAGGAGGAACCGCAGAATCAGGGCGCCTGGTATCAGATCCAACATCATTTGCGCGCTTGCCTGCTCGCAGGACAGGCCCTGCGCT
The DNA here is from genome assembly GCA_046759385.1 of Acidiferrobacterales bacterium. Taxonomy (GTDB): domain Bacteria; phylum Pseudomonadota; class Gammaproteobacteria; order Acidiferrobacterales; family SPGG2; genus JBHICC01. Next base: position 52,318 of record JBHICC010000010.1, read on the forward strand.
ATGCTGGGCGCCAAGCTTATGCCTCGCCGGCAGTCGGTTACTTCAGCCTGCATGTGGAACAACAAGCTGCACTTGTTAACGACGCCCTCAGTGATGTACTGAAGCTTAAACGCCCCGCTTGAATAAAAGGACCTAAGAAGGATAGATGCGCGTCGAAGTAAAGTCTCCTACTCTGCCCGAATCCGTCACCGAAGCGACTCTCCTTAGTTGGCACAAACAAGCTGGGGAGAACGTGACCCGCGACGAGAACCTGGTCGACATCGAGACGGAAAAGGTCGTGCTCGAGGTACCAGCACCTCAGAATGGTGTCCTCGCCGAGGTACTCAAGCGCGATGGCGACGTTGTCGGCAGCGACGAGCCGATCGCAATCATCGACACTGGCGCGGTTGAGACGACCGCACCTGCCGCCGAAACGAAGCCCACTGGCGTCCCACCAATACCTGGTGGCACGCCTGTCGCCGCGGGTACGGTTGAGCGAGCCCAGAACGCGATAGCGGAACCGCGCTTGAGCCCCGCGGTGCGCCGCTTGCTGGCGGAACACGATCTGCAGGCCAGCGAAATCACCGCTACCGGTCGGGGTGGACGACTCACGAAAGAGGACGTGCTTAGCTTCGTGCGCCAGCGAGACACGGGAGCAGCCGATGCTCGGATAGCCGCGCCCGAAGTAAGTACACCACGAATTCAGCAGCGGGCGCTAGTGAGAGATCGCCAACAGCGGCGCGTGCCCATGACGCGGCTGCGGGCGACTATCGCGGAGCGCCTGCTTCATGCCCAGCACTCCGCGGCCCTGCTTACGACCTTCAACGAGGTCAACATGCAAGCGGTGATGGATTTGCGGCGTAAGTACCGTGACTCTTTCGATAAGGAGTATGGGGTGCGACTCGGGTTCATGTCGTTCTTTGTTAAGGCTAGCGTACAGGCGTTACGTCAATTCCCAGTCATCAACGCGTCGATCGACGACAAAGACATCGTTTATCACGAATACTATGACATTGGCATCGCCGTTGCTGGGTCTCGAGGGCTTGTGGTGCCCGTCTTGAGGAATGCGGATCAACAGAGCTTTGCCGAAATCGAGTCGCGCATCTCGGAGTTCGGCCAGAAAGCTAGTGATGGCAGCCTCAGTATGGATGAGTTGACAGGTGGCACGTTCACCATCACCAACGGCGGAGTATTTGGCTCACTCGTATCGACCCCGCTTGTGAACCCGCCGCAGAGTGCCATCCTGGGCATGCACAAAATACAACAGCGCCCGATCGCAGAAGACAACGAAGTGCGCATCCGACCGATGATGTACTTGGCGCTTACTTATGACCACCGTGTTATCGACGGCCGCGAGGCCGTGCAGTTTGTCGTGACCATCAAGGACGCGTTGGAGGACCCCACGCGCTTGTTGCTGCAAGTCTAGCCAGTGCCGCAACGAGAGCCGAATTTAGGCTGCGATCGTGCGAATCCATCTTCGTCTCGATGAGGCCGACGACGACGTTATTGTGCTCGCTCGCCGGCAGAAACTCGCCAACCCCCAGTTCCACGTCCCCCGACCGGTGGACCCTCCGCGCCGCCAGACTACCCTTTGACGGCGGAAACACAGGTTCGAATCCCGTTGGGGACCCACACTGCTAAGTTTGAAAGGATTCAGTGGACAGGCAGTTAATTATGCCATGACCTACGGCTGCGTAGGGCTCGTCTCTGCGGTATCGGCGTCGTCGTCTAGGTCCGACTTGTGCTGCGCCAATGCGTTAAAAGCTAAAGCGGCGAATCCTTTCAAAGCCGAGCAAACGATAGTCACAACCACGACGGTCCCGATCACGCTCACGGTGAAGATAAATGTCTTAGGACCGAACCATGTCTCGCCGATGAGGATCAATCCCCATACGAGGCCCAGTGTTCGCCAAGAGTTTCGGATCTTCTTGGGGGGTACGTCGTCGTGCAGCACGAGCACACCGATGACGACAGGCGCCCACCACGCCGCTATCCAAAGCGATTGCACCATGAGGTAGGTCGCGGCGTCCCATAGGGCGAACGTTCTAGACGGAATAGCACCGAACAATATGCCCACCACGACACCATTCAACCCAAGCTGCGCGAAGTAGTGCACGCCCAGCTTTAGCTTCTCTTTCATGGCAGGGTATTCGCTTTTTTTTGCTGGCTCATGCAAGAAGTCTAGCAGCTGGGGAACTGCTTTATTCAGAATAACTGTTCTAGCATCAAGCTAGGTAAACGCTTCTGGCAAGCAATGATGAGGTCACATGCAGTTTAGATTTGGTTGTAGTCGTCTTTCGTTGGGATGAGGTAGTAAGACATAGTTGTCCTTTCATTCTTTAGCGCCGTGTTGCTTTAGCAGTTCGATGCACCGTTGGCAATAAGCAATTCGACAATAGTAGGGTCACCTACCCGTGACGCTGATGCTTGTGACTGACTTTGGCTGGGCGCGGGGCATTAGCGAATCACCTTCGCATTGTCCGCCTTGAAGTCGAATTTCGGTAGCGCGGTGTTGAACATCTCGCGCCGGTCGGCGTGTAGAAACTTCGCGTAGTACTTGTCAATCATGCGGATCGACGTACCGACCGAATCGGCAAGAACCTTCACGTTCATTCCGTTTTTCAATGCAAGCGAAATGTACGTATGCCGCATGGCGAAGCAGTTCGTTGCCTTCGGCAGCTTCGCCGCCTTGACTGCCGCTTTCATTGGTCGAGCGTGATGGTTCGTGCCCCACGGCTTACCGTTGTCGTTCAACAACAAAAAGTCATCGGGCTTGCGTCCTGCGGTGAGGCGGGAAAAGAACTCCACACCCTCATCGGTTAAGAACACGTCACGCGCCCCGGTCTTGCCCTCAGGGATACGGATCGTGCCATCGTTGCGATCGAAATCCTGCACCTGGATAAATTCAAGTTCTTTCCCAGGACGTGCCCCGGTGTAGAGAAGGGCTTGAAGGTAAGCCCGGAAAGCCCCTTGGGCGGCGTTAATGAGTCCACGGCATTGATCGGGCTGAAGGAAAATCATGCGCGCCTCGTCCACTTCTTCAAAGGCTTTAACCCGCTTCCATTCCGTGTTGTCCCTGACCTTGTTGTTTCGCCATGCGTGATTCAACAGAGCTTTGAACACGGTCAGGATCCGATTTACCGAAGCCTTGCGTTTGCGAAGAGCCTCAGGGTCACCACCCGTCTCAACCAACTTGTTGCCACGGCGGTGAAGGGGAGACGTGACGAGCTTGCTTTTCCAGCGGTTGATCTCTGCCGTGGTTAGTGAATCAATGCGCCGGTCCCCGAAGGCGGGAAGAATGCGTGCTTTGATCGTCTGCTCGGTCGTGGCGGCCGATTTTCGATGTGCCCGGAACCAGACAAGATAATCCTCCGCTGCCTCGCTGACGGTGTAGCGCAGCGGGTGCCCGCCGTCGGCCTCCTGGTTTGAGACTCCCAGTGCCTTGGCGTGCGCCTGCGCGTAGCTCAATACGTCCAGGTCGTTAGCGTCAGTGTGATCGTCGGCATTGCCCAGACGCTGGAACGTGTACGCATCACCCCCGTTGAGCTTGCGGGCAATCCAGATACCACGCTTTTTTCCCTTGCGATAACCGATACTTAGGCCAATGTGGATTTGCCGCCAGTATGGAGCGTGGCGCTGTTTCAGGCGGCTGCGAGCCTCGCGGGTCTCGAGCCTTGCATCTCGGGTCAGGCGTGCCATCCTTAATGAGCCTCCTGGTATGAATTTACTCAGATTTACTTAGAATACCAGGAAGGTAAGTGATGGTAAAGGGCGGTAAATAGTGGCCAGTAGTACGGGAGAAAACGAGATTTACTTAACTTCTGCTGACATCAATTTACTCAGTTGTCGCCCTTTAAAGGCGCTAACACGTCTTCAGGCCTACGCTCCCAGGGCTAAACGCAGCAGATTGGCAGATGAACGCTGGTGCGATTCGCCTGTACCCTGTCCCAGCAGGGCCCATACCGTTGGCATACTAATTGCTCCCTTCTTTTGAACCCAAACTCCTCAGGAACAACCAACAACGTCAAGCGGCCGCGTACGAGCATTAGATGTTTTCCAAAGATTGCCCCCAGTGCGGAAAGGATAACCCAGCGTACGCAGTCCGTTGCGCCTGCGGCTATCTGTTCAGCGGACCCGCCGACGGAGATCAGCAAGAGGCAGACCAAGAGCTTACCCTCCAAGAAGAGCAGCTGTATGCGGAATACCTGGCCGCGAGAGCAGAGCAGGCGACAGCGGCCGCTGAAAGTGCAGCGAAGCTGGCTGCCGCCCAACCAGCTAATCTAGCGAAGAAGAAAGAGGCCGAAGGCGCCAAGGCGGCCGCAGAAAGAGCCGAGGCTGAGCTCAAGTCGCAGCGCGCCCAGATTAACGTCGCCGCCGCTGGCGCGGCGATCACTGCGACGAAGCCCGCAGCTAAGCAATCGGTCCCGCAACCACAGCCAGCGCCAAATCCCACGCCAGCGGCTACTAAGACCGCTCAGCCGCGTGCAGCCGCGAATCCGGCCGCTTCACCCAAGGCGCCGCCGACGCCGCCTGAGGCGAGCAAGAGCGTGCAGCCAACCGCTCAGAGCACAAAATCGGCCGTTGCTGCAAGCCGGCCGGCCGCGCCCAAATCCACGAGCAAGCAACCGCAAAGGGCCGGAACGGCGACGCAAACAACTCCTGACAAAAAACCGGGGCAGTCGGCAAACGCCGATTCGTTGCAAAAATCCGCGATATTGGCGCGAGCCGCCGAACTCGCCAAGTCGAAGGCCGATGCTGGCCCAGCGAATGCCGCTGCTCAACCGAACGACCCGACCGCAGCCGTGCCCAAGCCGTTGCCAAATCCGGCAGTGGCGACACCGACCACAGCGGCGGTCAAATCGCCCGCACCTAGCGCTAAGCCTGCGGCCGCGGCGCCTGCGAATCGAGCTAAGGCAACGGCGAGCATCACCAAGACATCCTCGCCCCCAACAACAGAGCAGCCGGCGAAGCGTCGCGCTGCGGATCCAACAACCGGCGCGGCCAAGCCAGTGGGAACGTTGCAGGCGAAAGCGACTCCCGACAAGCCAGTCCGAACTCAGAAGAGTACCAAGGAGCTCGTCGCAGCGGCGCGCGCTACGGCGGCCGCCCACGCGAAGAGACTGGCCGCTACCTTGAAAGCGTCCGTGGTCGGCAAAGCAAACGCACCGGGGCCAAAGCTAACAGGCGAAAAGCTGCCGGCTGAGACCGCGAAGAGCGGCGGTCAGGCGACCAAGACTGTGGCGCCCGGCAGCAAGCCGACCCCCGCGCCCGAGGCTAATTCACGGCCATCGGGTAGCACTGAGACGGATGTTCGCGTATCGCACGCAGTGGAGTCGGACGATACCGCTCCAACAAAAGTCAACGGCATGGAGCGGCCCATTCCGCAAGGTAACACCGTCCTGCTCGAGCCGGCGGCGGATAAACCAGACGCGACAGCGCTCGATCACAGCGCTTCCCCGCAAAGGCCCACGCCCGCCGCGGCGCCCAACGCCAGCAGCCATGCTAGAACACCCCAACGCGAAGCTCAGTCCGCGCCTAAGCCGGACGACCTTACGCCGCAGGTGGAGCTCGAAGCGGCCCTAGCAGCGCTGGAGTCACGCGCACCGAATGAGGCGGAGGCATCGCCAACAGCCCCCACTGCTCCGCAGACCACGGCCGCGACAGCGAGTCAGCCACAAGCAACTCCGGCGTCGCAAGCACAGAAGCCTGCCAACACAAAAGACTGCCCAAACTGCACCGCAATCATCCCTATGGAAACACGGCGCTGCCGCTGTGGTTTCGCGTTCGCCACCGCCGAGGAATCCATGCCGTCACTGTCTCTCAGCGACGCGGACGTCGCCGCGTTGGATGGCAAGGTGAAATCCGGCGGTGGTATCACGCCCCTGAGTTAACTCTTCGCTCACCCGGCGTTCATGTCAGAACGCTCTGCGATGGCGCACGGCTTTACTTCGCATGCCTCGTGCGGCACCTTAGCACTATCAAGCTAATCTCCTCGGAGGCGACGGTAGCGATGGCGACGAATGATTATGAAAAGAAAAAGCAGCGATTGATGGATGAACTGCGCAACCATGAAGGAAACGTTATCGGCATCGCCAAGACCACGTCCAATCTTTTCCGCGACCGTGCGGCTAGCAAGAAGTACAGGCTCGGCGTCGGCACTCTGAAGAATGTCCTTGAAATCAACCCTGAGACCCGCGTAGCGGAGATTGAAGCAATGGCATCCTATGCGGATATCGTGGATGCCACACTGCCACATGGCGTGCTGCCCACCGTGGTCCCAGAACTCAAATCCATCACCATCGGCGGCGCGGTCTCGGGTATCGGTATTGAGTCGTCGTCGTTCAAGTATGGGTTAGCCCATGAAGGTGTTCTGGAGATGGAGATATTGCTCGCCGATGGAAATACGGTTATCGCCACGCCGGATAACGAACATAGGGATCTTTTCTTCGCTTTCCCGAACTCGTATGGGACGTTCGGCTACGTGCTCAAGCTCAAGATCAAGCTTGTGCCGGTTAGACCATATGTACGGCTAACACACGTTCGCTATGAAGATATCTCGAGCTTATTTGAGGGCATCAACGATCTCTGCAACCAGGACATAGACTTTCTTGACGGGACGGTGTTTGGTCACGGCGAAATGTATGTCACCACGGGCAAGTACGTTCACGAAGCTCCTTATACTAGTGATTACACTTACGAAAATATCTACTATCACTCGATACGTCGACGCGAGCGCGACTATCTGACCATTCTGGACTACATATGGCGATGGGATACCGATTGGTTTTGGTGTTCAAAGAATCTTTTCGCTGAACACGCGCTCGTGCGTGCCCTTGTTGGAAAATCGCGTCTTAACTCTGTGACCTATACCAAGATCATGCGGTGGAACAGTAGATGGCGACTCACCCACCGCCTTAATCGCTTGCTTGGTTATCACACTGAATCGGTGATTCAAGACGTGGACATTGCGATAGACAAAGCGCCCGAGTTCCTGGATTTCTTCCAGAGAGAGGTGGGGATTACGCCGATTTGGATTTGCCCCGTTCGTGCCTACGATAAGTCGAGGCAATTCGATCTCTATGCCATGGACCCGAGCAAAATCTATATCAATTTCGGTTTCTGGGACGAAAAAAAAGGGCGGATCCAGCTCTCCGAGGGCCACTACAACCGACAGATTGAACAGAAAGTGGTGGAGTTAGGCGGAATCAAATCCTTATACTCGGATTCGTACTTCGGGCCAGATGAGTTTTGGCATCAATACAATAAGGCGGTCTACGACAAGATCAAGTCACGCTACGACCCACAAGCTCGGCTTAAGGATATCTACCAGAAGTGCGTTCTTAGGCAATAACACCACTGGCCCTTAACCATATTTTCTTCATGGTTATAGCTCGCGCGGCCCATTTTGCGCGGTCGAAACGCTTGCATCGAGCACTACCGGTCGTTCCCGCCCGATGGGGCGCGCCCCGTACGCGACGAGGGGTATTGGCACGGCTTTCACATCCGACTAGTGGTATAGATCGGGGGTTTGATGGCGTGAAACGGCCGACTGACGGCGCCGGCATCCATGAAGCGCGGCCTTATACTCGTAGCCCGGCCGCGGCTGATATCGATGTCGCTGTCGAACCCTCGCAGGTGAGTACAACCTAGGTCTCCCGCAATCTTTGGCCGATGAAGCTAGTAGCCGGGAGAAGTACGAACGGTGCTAATGGCCACAGACAACAGCAGCCAACCCCTTGGCAAGCAGCTCAGCGACTACAACCGTTGGCGTCAAGGCCTCATTGGTAAAATCCAGGCGTTTCAAGACTGGCTCGAACAAGAGGGACTCGCCGAGGCGGAGGATGATCTTCGCGTCTACGAGCTTGTTGAGGCGCTCAAGAATGACAAGTTAACGATCGCCATTGTAGGCGAGTTTTCACGCGGCAAGACCGAGCTGATCAACGCCATTTTCTTCGCGGATTATAAGAAGCGCCTACTTCCTACCGAGGCCGGGCGCACTACCATGTGCCCGACGGAGCTGCGTTTCGACAAAGATGAGCCCCCCTGTATCAAGCTGCTGCCGATCGATACGCGCCGAAGCCCGCAGACTATCGCTGAGTACAGGCGCCTGACGACTTACTGGACCACGTTCTCATTAGAACTCGGCTCGCCCGACCAGATGGCGGAAGCTCTACATGAGGTCGTCAAGTCGCAAACCGTGGGCGTCCGCGAGGCGCAAGAACTTGGACTGCACAACGAGGATACACAAGAAAACGGTTCGCAAACCCAAATACCGGTGTGGCGGCACGCAGTCATCAACTACCCGCACCCGTTGCTGGAGCAAGGGCTGGTCATTCTAGATACCCCGGGCCTCAACGCGCTCGGGGCGGAACCTGAGCTCACCATGAGTATGCTGCCTCAAGCACACGTGGTGATGTTTGTCCTCGGGGCGGATACTGGGGTTACCAAGTCGGACATGGCCGTATGGAAGGACCACGTGTGCATGGCCAAAAGTGACAAAAACGAAGGCCGAATTGTCGTGCTGAATAAAATTGACACACTTTGGGACGAGCTACGTGGCGAGAACGCTGTTTCGGCCTCGATCTCCCGCCAGGCACAGGAAAGTGCGGCCGCGCTTGGCGTAAACAAAGGTCACGTGTTTCCCGTCTCGGCCCAGAAAGGTCTGCTCGGAAAGATAAGAAAAAATGAGGAACTTGTAGCTAGAAGCGGATTACCGGAACTAGAGGTGAAGCTCTCCGAGGACATTGTCCCGGCAAAACAGGTCCTGATCCGCAAGAAAGTCGAGCACGAGATGAAAGACATCGTCGAAAGGACCGCGGCCACCTTGGGTGAAAGACTCTCCGCGACCAAGGCTGAACTCAAAGAGCTTAAGAGCATCAGCGGGAAAAACCGTGACGTGATTACAAATATGATGGAGAAAAAGCGTCAAGACCAGGAAAGCTATGACAAGAAGCTAGCGAACCTGGAGAAGACAAAGCACGTGCTCAACGAGCAGGTAAGATTACTGTTAGCTAAGTTGAGCATGAATGCGTTCGATGGCTTGATTGAAAAGACACGCGAGGATATGAGGGGCAGCTGGACCACGCACGGATTAAAGGCGGGGATGAGGACTTTCTTCGATGGGTCAATGGTGACAATGGCGAAAGTGCATAAACAGACCGAGCGCATCAAAGGATTGGTCGAGGCGGTTTACAAACAGTTTCAGGTTGGCCATGGCCTCGCCAAGCTTAAGTTGGAAAGCTTTGCGCTGCAGCCGTATTACCAGCAATTCAAGCATCTACACAAGGAAGCCGAGGTTTTCCGGAACAGCCCCACCACGGTGATGACGGAGCAACACTTCGTAGTAAAGAAATTCTTCATTACCCTAGCCAGTCGAGCTCGGCAGATTTTTGAGGAAAGCAATAAAGGCGCACAACTTTGGAGCAAGGCGATCATGGCGCCGGTGTTTGCGCGCATTCGCGAGCATAAGCTGACGATGGATCAACGTGTGGCCAATCTCCAGAAGATTCATAAGAGCTTGGACAACCTTAACGTGCGAATCAGTCAGCTGGAAGCTGCGAGGGAAAAACTGAAGCAGCAGCAAAAGATAACTCTAAGCATATTGCCACACGTTAAGCAGCCAACTGTGTCGAACGGAGATGATCCCGGCGATAATGCCTTAGCGAAACCTGTGTCCACAGAGATGGATGAGGACACGACGACCATCACCCAGCCGATAACAACTATCGAGGAAAATGAGGCGATCACCGTCACACGATCCAGAATCACCGACGACATGCAAAGCAGCACTGCCGCTGCACGGCCATCGCCGGTGGATGATGACGAGGTACCGACGGACCGGCTGCCTGTTGCGGGCGGCGCTGGCTAACGCTTACAACACGATTACGAAACAAGCGGCGGCGGTGCGCTTCGTTCAAGCGTACGCGTCGAGCCGCTGAGGCACATCGCGACACAGCGGTTCTTGCTTAACGCGCACGGCCTCACAAAAGATTCTGCAATATCATCAAGCCTTTAGTGGCGTCACGCTAAGAACGACTGTTCTTGGTTCTTTGCCGAACATGTCGTCACTGGGACGTGAAGTTGTAAGGAAAGGACGAGCGGTCGCTTACAAGGGACGAGCGGCATGCTACCGCGACGCACCAATGACGTGCGCGCAAGCAAATCATCGCAATTGAGATTCTCGGCCATGCAATTCGTTAACAAGCGTCTACAATAATCTCTATACCCTCCGGGTGGGCAGTAGATATTTAGGAGGCCAGATGATGAAGGTAACACAGGAGAAAGATCCGAAGAAGTACGTGGTCCTTCTGGTTTTGGTAGGCGTCTTCTTCTGGATCGTCATGTAGGCGGCCAAAAGCCAAACTCACAGAGTTTTCGAAAAAAGGGCTGCACTAGCAGCCCTTTCTCGTTTTGCGCGGTTGCGCGCCAGCGGCCCTCAGCCAACACTGGCACGAGTAGCTAACAATTACACACTACCCCTCACTTTTTCGACGATGTCTGCCATCGTGTCGTGTTGCTCCTCCATGCTGCGTACTAGTTGGAATTGGTTGCGCGCACGATCGAGATTGTGCTCAGGGCGTTTGACCCTGAAGTAGACATCACCTTTAAGGTAGTCCGTCAAAAAACGCATGCCAGTCTCGAATGTGATTACCCGGCCAGCAATAGGCAACAGATCAAACTCGTCTACAGTCAGAAATGCGGTGGCCTCACGTAGGTAACCTTCTACAAGCGCCTTAAATACCGGCAAACGCACATGGACGTGGTCGAGATCGAATTCGGCTTCACCGCCAGCGCTTACGCTGCTGCGCACTAGATCGCCAAAGTCATGCAACACCAGTCCGGGCATCGCCGTGTCGAGGTCGATGATGCAAAGCGCTTCGTCCGTTCTGTCGTCAAACAGTATGTTGTCGATCTTGGTATCGTTATGTGTCACGCGCCGGGGCAACTTACCGCGTGCAAGTGCGTCATCAAAAGCACGAGCGAGCGGCTCACGCGCCAAGGCAAAGCCAATCTCGGCATCGGCTGTCATGACACGATTCAAGCGATCCGCCTGAATAGCCCGGCACAGCTGCTCATAGCGCTTAGCGGTGTCGTGGAAGCCAGGGATCGATTCGTGCAAGCTGAATGCCGGTAGATCGGCCAAGAGCTTCGCAAACCTCGCAAAAGCGGCGGCAGCCTCGGTCGCCAGCGCGGGTCCGACTACATCGTGTGTATGCGTGCGCTCGATGTAGTCATAAGTACGCCAATAGGCTCCTTCAGCATCGACATGATAGGGTCGACCGTCTTCGCTGTAGATTAAGGTTAAGACGCGGCGCTCAAGATCACCTAAGCCTTCGTTTTCGAGCTTGCCGCGCAGATGATCGATGACGCGAACGATGTTTTCCATCACCTGTTCAGGGTGTGAAAACACACGGTTGTTGATGCGCTGGTGGATGTATCGACGGGCTCGGTCGTCGCCGACATAGGTGACAACGTAAGTGTCGTGGATATGGCCACGATGCAGTTCCGTTGCATGCGTGAGGCGGCCATGCAAGCCAAAACGCCGGCCGATTTCATCTACGATCCGTCGCACAGAAAGCACGGGTGTACGGTTGTGGTTAGCCGATGGGTGACCTGAGCGCCGCTGCCGTTCGGTCAGATAACGGGTGTATTCGTCATTAAACGCCTGATACGTGTACCGCTATCCGTTTATCTTCGCGACCAGTGCGTCCGCGAAAGCGCTGGTCGATACGGTTTGAGCGCCTTCCATTTGCCGCGCGAAATCGTAGGTTACGACCTTATCAGCGATCAACCTTGGATAGGCTGCATTAATCAGCTCCGCCGCTTCATGCCAGCCCATATACTCAAGCATCATGGCGCCTGACAGCAGCAAAGAACTTGGATTGACCTTGTCTTGGTTTGCGTACTTAGGCGCTGTACCATGCGTAGCCTCGAAAACCGCCACCACGTCGCCAATGTTGGCGCCCGGCGCGATACCGATACCACCAACCTCGGCAGCGACAGCGTCCGAAAGATAATCGCCATTCAAGTTCATGGTCGCAAGCACGTCGAACTCACTCGGCCGCAGCTGCAACAGCTGAAAGATTATGTCAGCGATACGATCTTTGATAACCAGCTTACCCCGCGGTCGGTTACCTTCATACTGATCGTACAGATCGTCCTCTGTTATTACGAGATCGCTGAATTCCTCTTTGGCGAGTTCATAACCCCAATTGCGAAATGCGCCCTCGGTATACTTCATAATATTGCCTTTGTGTACCAAGGTGACGCTTTCGCGATCGTGGTCTAGCGCATACTGAATCGCTTTTCGAATGAGCCGTTTACTGCCAAACGGGCTGATGGGCTTAACGGCTAGCCCGGCATCATCAAAGAACTCGGCTCCTAGCTCTTCGCGCAAGAAGCGCGCTAGCTTATCATTCTCCGGCGTACCGCTTGCGTACTCGATCCCCGCATAAACATCCTCGGTATTCTCGCGAAAGATGACCACGTCTACCTGCTCCGGACGACGCATAGGCGACGGTACACCATCGTAATAACGTACCGGACGCACACACGCATACAAATCAAGCGCCTGTCGCAGAGAAACATTCAGCGAGCGAAATCCTCCGCCCACAGGTGTCGTAAGCGGGCCTTTAATGGCGATGGTCAATTCCTTTATTGCATCTAGGCTTTCCTGGGGAAAATAATCACCATCGTATAGACCTGCCGCCTTTTCCCCCAGGTAAAGTTCACACCAATGGATCTTGCGCTTGCCGCCGTATGCCTTCTCCACGGCCGCATCCCACACGCGCAGGCTCGCCCGAGTAATGTCAGGACCGATGCCATCGCCCTCAACAAAACCGAGGATGGGGTTTTCAGGTATCGCGAGCTTGCCATCGCTTGCGACGATGCGCTTACCTTGTTCTGGAATCTTGATGTGTTTATAAGTCATCAGTCACTCCTGGCTCGGGCTGGTCTAGGGCGGCAAGCATCGTAGTATCTCTCTTGTCGCTAATGCAAGGCCAGGCCCTTCACTGTCCTCGAATTACCTGACGCCAAATCTTGAGAGAATGAGCCAAGGTTTGCTCGAAAATCGTGGTTGCCCATAGAACAAAGTAAGTAACAACGAAGGCACTCGCCGGCCCGGCCCCATCAGAGACCCTGGCTGCTCCGAGGAGATGTCCTCGGTACTAGTGCATTCGGGTTACAATGCGCGGTATCCCAACCCGTTCACTCAGACCGATGCATTTGTCGTTGATCCGCCTCGTCACTGCTGTCATCGCCCTCACACTAGTGGGCTGTGAGAGATCCGCGCGCAGTATTAGCGGTCCCCTGACACATCCAGGCACTGGCATTGAAACAGTCAAACTGAGCAGGCCGCCCAAGCTTAATGAGATCATCCCACGGCTCGCAGAAAAACGTGTCGTTTTTATTGGCGAGAATCACGATCGCTACGATCATCACCTCGCTCAATTGGAGATCATACGGCGATTGCACACCATCCATGGCGATCTAGCTTTGGGCCTAGAATACTTTCAGACCCCGTTCCAACACTATTTGGACGACTACGTCGATGGCACTATAGACGAAAAAACGCTTCTGAAAGCAACGCAGTACTTCACCCGCTGGAGATTCGACTACCGCCTTTACCGCCCGATCTTGCAATACGCGCGCGACCACAAAGTGGCACTCGTCGCGCTTAATATCCCCACCGAAATCAGTCGTAAGGTCGCTCGCACAGGATTGGAGAGCCTTAATGCAGAAGAGAGGACCCAGGTCGCCCAGCATGTCGATTACTCAGACAATGACTATCGCCAGCGACTGCGTCATGTGTTTGAGCTTCACCGGCAACACGATACCAGTCTGACCAACTTCGACTATTTTGTCCAAGCGCAGTTACTCTGGGACGAATCGATGGCCGAAACAGCCGTGCGATACTTGCAAGTGTACCCAGATCAACACATGGTGATTCTCGCTGGTAGTGGTCACATCGCTTACGGTTCTGGCATTCCCAGGCGACTGGAACGCCGATTGGCAGTGGCCACCGCCACAGTCATCAACGTGGCTGATGATAACAACGACCCAGCCATAGCAGATTTCCTGCTTTTCCCCGCCGAAAAGCGCCTGCCACCAGCCGGGATACTGGGCATCGCAATCACCCAAGACGTAGCGGGTGTTGCGATTGACGGTTTGCTTCCGGACAGTGGCGCGAGCAAGGCCGGTCTGAGAAAGGGTGATGTGTTCGTCACCGTGCGCGGCGAAAGAGTTGCGACGCTTGCGGACATAAAGCTCGCCTTACTTGACAAGCGACCCGGCGATCGGGTGAAGGTTATGGTGCAACGTTCGAACTCTGGTGGCCAACTCTTAGAGTTCAACGTCGCACTTTCATCCTATCAACGCTGAAGCGCCAGCCTTCCATAGCGGCGGCGCATCAGTCAAAACGAAAACATCGTTAATCTGACCGCAGACGTGGCTCTAGGGCCCCTTCGTTTGTTAGGACAAGCATAAGACGTGAAGGCAACGTTCTCTGCGTTCTTGGATTCAATATTCGAAAGCGTTCGAAATCTGGCGCCAATCGTCGTGGTCATCGGATTCTTTCAGACTGTCGTGCTGCAACAGCCGTTACCGAACTTGGCTGAGTTGCTTTTCGGCGCCTTGCTCGTCGTGCTCGGTCTGACCTTCTTCTTGCGCGGGTTGGAGATGGGTCTGTTTCCGCTTGGTGAAGCGCTTGCACAGAGCTTCGCGCGAAAGGGCAGCCTGTTGTGGTTATTGCTCTTCGCCTTCGCTTTAGGCTGCGGCAGCGCCGTAGCCGAACCGGCACTCATCGTTGTCGCGGGCGAGGCGGCAAAGGCCGCAGCCGAAGGTGACGTCATCGCGGCCACGCCGGGTGCGTTGAAGGCTTATGCCTGGGGGCTGCGCATAACAGTGGGGTTAGCCGTCGGTTTCGCCATCATGGTCAGCGTGATACGCATCGTGCGTGGCTGGCCAGTGCACTACCTCATCATCGGCGGGTATATCGGCGTAGTGGTGATGACCGCATTTGCGCCCAAAGAAATTGTTGGCATCGCCTACGATGCAGGCGGGGTAACGACTTCAACGATCACAGTGCCGCTCGTCGCAGCGCTCGGGGTCGGTTTGGCATCAGCCATCAAAGGGCGCAATCCGATGGTAGATGGATTCGGGCTAATCGCGTTCGCAGCGCTCACGCCGATGATCTTTGTCATGGCCTACGGGATGATCGTCTGATGAGCTGGGCCTATGCATTCTTGGACGCGATGGGCGAAACCTTAAGTGGTGTCGTGCCCATCGTGCTTGTTGTCTTCGCTTTCCAGCGGCTCGTGTTGCGACGCGCGATCCCCCACTTGCGCCGGGTCCTGGTCGGTTTTGTGTACGTCACGATTGGCATGGTCTTATTCCTGTTGGGCTTAACCCAGGCACTTTTCCCTCTGGGGAAAGTCATGGCGCAGCAGCTAACGGATCCGGTCCTTATCTACGGGAGCATTGACGCCGTCGGCGAGATGCTAGGCTGGCAGGACTACAAGTGGCTCTACGTTTTTGCAGCGGCGATCGGCTTCTCGACCACGATCGCTGAACCTGCCCTTATTGCCGTCGCAAAGAAAGCGAACCAAGCGTCGGGCGGCGCGATCAAAGTGCGAGGACTGCGGGTGGCAGTTGCCATAGGTGTAGCGATCGGGGTCACGCTCGGTTGTTTCCGCATCGTCATCGGCACCGAGCTGCATTATTACATCATTGTCGGCTATATCGTCGTAATCATTCAGACAGTGTTCGCACCGCGGCTGATTATCGCGCTGGCGTATGACTCAGGCGGAGTAACTACGTCAACCGTGACCGTGCCGTTGGTAACCGCTTTGGGCCTCGGGCTGGCGGCGACGGTGCCAGGGCGCAGCCCGATCATAGACGGCTTCGGGCTAATCGCGTTCGCTAGCCTGTTTCCCATGATCACTGTGATGGCCTATGCCCAGTTAGCGGAGTGGCGGGTAGCACGAGCGCAGCGACGGCGGACGCGCGAAGTTCTGGACTGGTACGCAAAAAGCGCACGCAAACCGGCGGTTCAGACAGCCACTGGCCGCGCGCGCGAAGACACAGAACGGTAGTACAGCTAAGCTAGAAAGGAGGGATCTCA
>JBHICC010000011.1:0-67141 GCA_046759385.1 Acidiferrobacterales bacterium
GGGCGACGACCCGGGCTGTTCACGTCAGGGTACGGATGCCCTCTGCGCCTCCGAGGATGAGCAGGTCTGCCGGGCGCCTGGCGAAGAGCCCATTGGTGACCACACCAGGGATCTGGTTAAGGCGCTCCTCGACCTCGACCGGGTTGAGGATCTTCAAGTTGTACACATCCAGGATGATGTTGCCGTTGTCGGTGGTGAACCCCTCCCGTAGCACCGGCTCACCGCCTAGCTTGACGACTTGGCGCGCGATTAGCCCCCGGGCCGTAGGGATCACCTCGACCGGAAGCGGAAAGCGCCCGAGTACGTCCACCAGCTTGGTCTCATCGGCGATGCAAACGAACTTCTCACTGGCCTGGGCGACGATTTTCTCTCGCGTCAGCGCGCCACCGCCGCCTTTGATCAGGTGCAGATGCTTGGTGGCCTCGTCGGCGCCGTCGACGTAAAGCGGCAACGTACCGGTCTCGTTGAGGTCCAGGACATGGATGCCGTGGCGCTTGAGGCGCTCGGCGCTCGCTACCGAGCTCGCTACTGCCCCGTCGATCTTGCTCTTGATGCCGGCGAGCGCGTCGATAAAGTAGTTCACGGTCGAGCCGGTCCCGACGCCGAGGACCGTGCCGAGCTCCACGTGTGCGAGCGCTGCTTCGGCAGCCGCCTGTTTCATCTGATCCTGGGACATGGGTGTGTGATCAGGCTCAAGATCCACGCAAGCATACCCGCTGCCACGGCCACAGAGAAGTCGGCTGGACACCGCTAACTATCCCGCCGTCCTAAGAATATCTGTTAGATTATGCGGATGCCTGCGGATTACATAAAAAAGGTCTTAACTGCACGTGTCTACGACGTCGCCAGGGAAACGCCGCTAGAGTTTGCACCGCTGCTTTCACGCCGGCTTGGCAATCGGATCTGGGTCAAACGCGAAGATGAACAGCCAATCTTTTCGTTCAAGTGTCGCGGTGCGTATAACAAGATGGCAGCACTGCCGCGCGCGGTAATCAAGAAAGGGGTTGTGGCCGCGTCGGCCGGAAATCATGCACAGGGTGTAGCGCTGGCGGCGGCGAAACTGAAGACCCGGGCGATCATCGTGATGCCGCGCACCACACCTCGTATCAAAGTCGAAGCCGTGCGCAATCTCGGCGGCAAAGTGATGCTACACGGTGACAATTATGATGAGGCCTACGAGCACGCCACCGCGCTTTGCGAAACGCGTGGTCTGACCTTTGTGCATCCGTACGATGACCCCGACGTCATCGCTGGGCAGGGGACTATCGGCTTTGAAATCCTGAAACAACATACGGGTGAGCTGCACGCTGTTTTCGTCCCGATCGGTGGCGGTGGGCTGATTGCAGGTATCGCCTCCTACATCAAGCAGCTCCAGCCACACGTGAAGATGATCGGCGTGGAACCGGAAGATGCGGATGCGATGGCGCGCTCGCTGGCCGCAGGGAAACGCGTGCGGCTCGGGCATGTGGGCGTATTCGCGGACGGAGTAACTGTGCGCGAGCCGGGCAAAGAGACTTTCCGCCTGGTCAAGCAATTCGTTGATGAGGTTGTGGTCGTGACAAACGACGAGATCTGCGCGGCGATCAAGGATGTGTTCGAAGACCAGCGTTTAACGTTGGAGCCGGCAGGGGCGCTCAGCTTTGCCGGACTCAAGCGCTACGTCGAGCACGGCCGGCTGAAGAACATGGATCTGGTCGCGATCGCCTCCGGAGCCAACGTGAATTTCGATCGCCTGCGCCACGTTTCCGAGCGCGCAGAGGTCGGCGAACGCCGCGAGGCAATCCTGGCGGTTACCATACCTGAGCGTGCCGGGGCGCTACGCAAGTTTTGCTCCGTAATCGGCAATCGCGGTATCACAGAGTTCAACTATCGTTTCGACGATCCGAAGAACGCGCATCTATATGTAGGGATCGAGATCAGTGACGCTGCTGATATCCGGCGGCTCGTCCGCGATCTGCGCAAGCACGGTTACCCCGCCCTAGACATGACCGACAACGAGATGGCCAAGCTCCATATTCGACACATGGTAGGCGGTCGCGCGCCTAACGCGGTGCATGAGATTCTCTACCGCTTTGAGTTTCCGGAGCGACCTGGAGCACTGCGAAACTTTCTAGACAAGATGGGCGGCGCATGGAACATCAGCCTGTTTCATTATCGCAACCACGGCGCCGATTTCGGGCGCGTGCTTGTCGGCATGCAAGTTCCACCCGATGAGATGAAGCAGTTTAAGGCCTTTCTGACAAACCTCGGCTACGAGTATACGGACGAGACTAGCAACCCGGCCTATCAGCTGTTTTTGAGCTAGCGCTAGACTCCTTGCGCGAACTAGTTCGTCTTCGGTTTAATCACTTCCACCTTTTCGATAACGACGTCCTTTGTGGGCACGTCTCCATACGGGCCGACGCGACCGGTGGGTACTGCTTCAATCTTCTTCACAACATCCATGCCCTTGGTTACTTTGCCGAACACGGTGTAACCCCAGCCATCTCGCGCTTGTTCTTTGTCGAGAAAACCATTGTCGACAGTATTGATAAAGAACTGTGAGGTTGCCGAATGAGGATCACTCGTGCGCGCCATGGCGATCGTACCGGTGAGGTTTTTTAATCCGTTGCCGGCTTCGTTCTTGATCGGTTCGCGCGGCTCTTTGCGCTCCAAGGCGGGTTTGAAGCCGCCGCCCTGTATCATGAAGCGAGGGATAACACGATGAAAGACGGTGCCGTTATAGAAGCCGTCGTTGGTGTACTTGATAAAGTTCTCAACTGTAATCGGCGCACGTTTGCGATCAAGCTCGATCTCGATAACACCCATCGTAGTGGTTATGCGCACCACCGGGTTGGTCGTAGCCGCAATGACCGTGTATGACGCCAACGCCATCAGGCCCGCTAAGATCGCACACAAGGACGACCTACCTAGCAAAGTCATAGCTCCCTTCCTTTTGTTGTCGTTTAACTCCAGAGAAATTACCGTGCTTCCATCTTCAGGATCGCCTTCCACTGACTGGTGGTCACGGGCATGACCGAAAGGCGATTGCCCCGCCGTACTAACGCCATATCTTTCAACGCGGCGTTACGCTTGAGTTCCTCTAGCGAAATCAGCCGGCGCAAGCGACGCATGAATCGCACGTCCACCATATACCATCTGGGCTTGTCGGGCGTGCTCTTTGGATCGTAATAGGGGCTCCTGCGGTCGAAGGCCGTGGAGTCCGGATAACCTTCACAGGCGATTTCAACGATGCCAATGATACCGGGTTCAGGACAGTTAGAATGATAAAAAAACGCCTGATCGCGGCGCTTCATTTCGCGCATGAAATTACGAGCCTGGTAATTGCGTACGCCATCCCAGTGGTCGGTCTTTGCGCGCGCGGCCGCCAAGTCATCAATACTGAAAGTGCTCGGCTCTGATTTCATTAACCAGTAACGCATCAACACACTCGTAGCAAAATTAGGCGCCTATTCTACCAGGTGTAACCTACACACACGGCATCAGCCAAACGTGTAGACCTGCTCATCGGTAATCACTGCTTGTAGTGGGATGTCGCGCGCCGTCACGTCGATGTGATCGACATGTTGAAAGTCATGTGCAAGCCCGATAACCGTCGGCGTCCGAGTTTTTTCGCGCTCGCGCAAGAAGGTGAGACTGCGATCGTAATAGCCGCCGCCTCTACCAAGCCGGTTGCCACGGCCATCGAATGCCACCAGCGGTAGCAAAATAAGATCGAGCGCTTGCGCGCGCACCCACTGGCGCTGGTCGATGACTGGCTCCAGACCCTCGAAGCGATTTGGCGCGAACGTGGTGTCGGTGTCAGCGGGAGCGAACCACAGCAGCTCCTGACATGTAGGCGGTACGATAGGAAAGTAGCAATACTTGTGTCGCGCCCAGATGTGCTCGACGATGGCGCGTGGGTCGATCTCACCGTCATGCGCGACGTAACATGCGATCTTAGTGTTTACTTCAACGAGTGGCGTGGCGAGAACGTGAGCGGCCAACCTGTTAGCGGCGCGCGTTTGTTGGTTGAGCGACAACGCGACACGTTGTGCGCGCAAGGTTCGACGGAGTTCAGCTTTAGTCGACTTGGCGTTCAATCGCACTCGCGAGGCGCCCTCCGCGGGTGCCGTCCCGCTCCTTCGCCTTGAACCTTGCGGTTCAAGTGGGGTGCCTCAGCGACGCCTCAGGCTTTCCGCTGCGTGGCGGACATGCACAACAGCATCACAATTCGGCGCCCCGAATCAGAGCAATAGGTTCTAAGGACTTCATAGAACGACACGAACACCGCAGAGGGCGCGAACCCCATGATAACCCTATAACGCGGGAAACGAAAACCTTGTGGCGCTAAGAGGCCTGATGCAGAACTGCTTCGATCTTGGTTTGCAAGAAGCGCAGCTTTTGATCGACATCGGGCGTAACGTTGGCGCGCTTGCGTAAATCAAGCAGATCATTAGCAATATTAAGGGCCGCCATGATCGCGCAACGCTCGCTGCCGATTACTTTACCGCTCTCCTGTATCTCACGCATTTTTTGGTCGAGTAACCTCGCAGCGGCGGACAATGCGTCACGCTCTCCTTCAGGGCAGGCGACCATGAATTCCTTGCCCATGATGCTTACGGTGACGCCGTCTTGGGGAGTTTTCACTACCTTCGCTCCAGAGCCTTCAGGCGACCGATCATGGCTTCGATGCGCGCCCGGGCTAGCTTGGTTTTCTCGACCGCGCGCGCGTGCTCGTCCTGTAGACCCTGGTTTTGGGACTTGAGAGAACTGTTTTCGTCCCGCAGGCGTTGGCAGAAGGCGATTAGTTGATCGACCCGGCCTTCGAGGTTCTTGATTTCGTCAGTTTCCACGCGCGCTCCAACAATTACTTAAATTTCAACATAATATAGGGCTCACTTCGATTTGGGTCAACGGTTTCTCTACGTTTAATGGGTGTTATACTTGCCGTTCTCACGGTCTTCGCCGGGGCCCGCACGTTAAGGCCCGGATTATCCGCCTGCTCACGCCCACCTGGCCTATCGCCCGCTCGACTCGAGATCTTTCAAATCGTATGCGGCTTGTCCACGATGAACTCGAGCGTCTACTGCAAGACGCCGGTGCAGTGATCGGAGCGTCCGAGGTACACGGCATTGTCGCTGGCGTGATGTCCACGACAGCCGGTGCTAATAGCGATTACCTGTCTTCGCTCTTCGGTAACGCCGCCGAAACCGCGCTCAGCGACGATCTCAAGCAAACGCTCACAGCGCTGTATGATGACACCCGTTCTGCCTTTGAGGATGAGGGCTTTACATTCCCGTTATTGCTTGCCGATGACACGAGAGGTGCGACCGAACGTACAGCGTCCATCGCCGCCTGGTCTCGTGGTTTTGTACTAGGCTTGACCCAGGGTGGTATCAGAAACCTCGACGACCTCCCGGGTGATGCCGCGGAGATCGTGCGCGACCTGATGAAAATCGGGGAGGCGCGAAGCGACCTGCAAGACAATACAGAGCAAGCCAGCAGAGACCTTGCCGAGATCGAAGAATACGTTCGCGTCGGTGTGCAGCTGGTTTATCTTGAGTTGCGTACGACCTTGGGCCGGCGATAAGGCGCGTTCGGCGCCTACAGCTTGACTTCATTAATGACTGCGCGAGGGACCGAAACACTAGCACTTCTACTCGGTGGGTTTGTGTCGGCAGTCTGGTGTTTGTCGCGAAACAGGGAATTTTTCGGGCATAATGCGTTATGGATTTGAAGGTCTTCGAGAAACGGCGGCGCGAAGTGATGGATGAGATGGGCGGTGGTGTAGCGATTCTGCCGACCGCACCAGAGCGTATTCGCAATCGAGACGTCGGCTTTAGATTTCGACCGGATAGCGATTTCTATTACCTCACACACTTCCCGGAACCCGAGGCAGTCGCTGTGCTGGTGCCCGGACGTTCACATGGCGAGTACATCCTGTTCTGCCGCGATAGAGATCCGGAGAAGGAAATCTGGGAAGGCCGACGTACCGGTTTGGCGGGCGCGCGCGAGCACTACGGCGCGGACGATGCTTTTCCGATCGACGATATCGACGAGATCCTACCCGGGCTTCTGGAGAACTGCGATAAGGTGTTCTACAGCATGGGTCGCTATCAGGAGTTCGACACCAGGCTCATGGGATGGGTGAACGAGGTGCGGTCCAAGGCGCGCACGGGAGTGAAGGCTCCCGGCGAGTTCGTCGATCTCAACCATATCCTGCACGAAATGCGACTCTACAAGCGTCCGGAGGAGATCCGCTTGATGAAGCGCGCCGCCAAAGTGTCTGCGCGCGCACACAAACGCGCGATGCGTGCAACGCACCCGGGGATGAAGGAGTATGAAATCGAAGCCGAGCTCATGTATGAGTTCAAGAAAGGCGGCAGTCCCGCACCGGCTTACCCATCTATCGTTGGTGGCGGCGCGAACGGCTGTATCCTGCATTACACCGACAACAATGACGAGCTCAAAGATGGCGATCTGTTGCTTATCGACGCCGGCGCTGAGATCGATTGCTACGCCTCGGACATTACTCGCACTTTTCCGGTCAACGGCACCTTCAGTGCAGAGCAGCGCGCGGTCTACGAGGTCGTTCTGGCGGCGCAGTTTGCAGCGATGGAGCAGGTCAACCCAGGCAACCAATGGAATCACCCGCACGAGGCAGCGATACGAGTGTTGACCGAGGGGTTGGTAGACCTCGGATTACTCAAGGGCAACGTAGAGGAGCTGATTCGGCAAGAGAAGTATAAGCGCTTCTTTATGCACCGAACTGGGCACTGGCTCGGCATGGATGTACATGACGTCGGCGACTATAAAGTGGATGACGTCTGGCGCCTGCTCGAGCCAGGAATGATCATGACCGTCGAACCCGGCATCTACATTGCCGCGAATGCCGAAGGCGTCGATCGACGCTGGTGGAACATCGGCATCCGCGTAGAGGATGATGTGTTGGTCACACGTGATGGTCGTGAAATCTTGAGTCAAGACGTGCCCAAGTCTATCGATGACATTGAAGCGCATATGAATCAGTGATAGCCCCCCGGCCCGCCCAATAAAACGGGGAGGGCGCAGGGTAAGTCACAGACGGTAAGTGGAGCATCATCAATCGTGAGTCATGTCAATTACGATGTGCTGATCGTTGGCGGTGGACTGGTTGGACTGAGTCTTGCGCGTGCGCTCGCCCCAAGTGGTCTACGCATGGGTATAGTGGAGTCAAAGCAGCTTGCGCCTTCCGAGACACCGCGCTACGACGACCGTACGCTCGCGCTTGCGTATGGTTCGCGAAGAATTTTCGAAGGCATGGGAATCTGGCGCGAGGTCGAGGCGCGCGGGGTCACCGCGATCAAACGTATTCACGTCTCCGACCGCGGCCGCTTCGGTATCGCACGGCTCGACGCCACCGATGCTGGCATCGAGGCCCTCGGCTATGTGGTAGCAATGCCGGCGCTCGGCACCACACTGTACGAGGCGGTACGTCGCTGTGATGGGGTCGATCTGATCTGCCCGGCCGTGGTGCGGAGTGTCGAGCGTGCTGCCGATCGGGTTTCGGTCGATGTGCAGCGCGACGGTCAAGCGAAGACCTTGAGCGCGCGATTAGTCGTAGGCGCCGACGGCGGGCGCTCGCGGGTACGAGCGGCTGCGGATATTAAAGCGACTCATAAGGACTACCAGCAATCGGCTGTTGTCACGACCGTAACGCCAGAACTGCCACACCGAAACGTCGCTTATGAGCGCTTTACCGAAAGCGGACCGTTGGCACTACTGCCGATGACCGAAAATCGTTGTACCGTGGTATGGAGCACCCAGCGCGATGATGTCGAGGAAATCCTCGATCTCGACGATGCCACGTTCCTCGCCCGTCTGCAGGCGGGTTTCGGAGACCGTCTCGGTAGCTTCCTTCGCGTAGGAAGTCGTCAGACGTATCCATTGTTTCTCACACGCATCGAAACGCAGGTGCGAGCGCGGCTCGCGTTGGTCGGGAATGCAGCCCACACGGTGCACCCGGTCGCTGGCCAAGGCTTCAATCTCGGCTTACGGGACGTGGCGACCCTGGCCGAGATTACGGTCGAGGAGATGCGACGCGGCGGCGATATCGGTGACATTGAGGTACTCGCGCGCTACGTGCATCAGCGACGCCGTGACACTGAGGCGGTGACGACCTTTACTGATGGCCTCATCCGCATCTTTGCCAACTCCATCAGTCCACTCGTGCTCGCACGCAACGTCGGCCTCATTGCCACCGATGTGTGGCTACCGGTCAAGCGTGCGCTTATCCAGCGCACGAGCGGCTTGCACGGACGACTGCCCCGACTCGCGCGCGGGCTGCCTTTGGTTCGGGAGCCGTTAGCCGTAAGTCGTGAGCAGTGAGCCGTGAATGGTAAGTCATTAGCGCTGGTGTTTTGCCACGGATCACGGTTAACAGTTCACGGATTACTGATTGCCTAAGTACGAAGGCTTTCTAGCGAGATGCAAGCAACACCCCGGGGTACAGACGTAACGCATGATGTCATCGTTATAGGCGGCGGCATGGTCGGCGCCGCGCTCGCCTGTGCCTTAGGGGACACCGGTGTGCGTGTCGGATTAGTCGAGCGCGACTCGCCTGCACCAATGCCCTCCGGGGAGTTCGATCTGCGCGTGAGCGCGATCACGCGGGGTTCGCGCAGGATTCTTGAGGCGGTTAACGTCTGGGCTCGCTTGGACGCAGGTCGTATCTGTCCGATTGAAGAGATGCACATATGGGATGCGGGCGGTGTGGGAGCGATTCATTTCGACAGCGCCGAGATCGGTCAGCCATGCTTGGCCTACATAATCGAAAACAACGCGCTTCGCGCGGCGCTGTGGGACAAGCTGCAGCGACTCGAAAACGTTCGATGCTATTGTCCTAACCAGATTAGTATGATCGACCTGTGTGACTCGCAGGTAACGCTCACATTGGACGATAGCAGCCGGCTGAAAACCGGCCTTGTGGTCGGCGCCGATGGGCCTAAATCGCGCGTGCGCGCTGCTGCACGCATCACCACCAAAGGTTGGGACTACGAGCAGCAAGGCATTGTGGCTACCGTCGCCACGGAGCAGCCGCATGACTATGTCGCGTGGCAGCGGTTTCTTCCCACCGGACCGCTTGCGTTTCTGCCGCTGACCGATGGGCGCTCATCGATTGTATGGTCCGTAGACGCCGGCTACGCTGCGCATCTTCTCGCGCTTGACGACGCAGCTTTTTTGCAGGCGCTTGCAACCGCGTTCGGCGACCGGCTCGGCACGCTGACGGCAACGAGCGTACGTGCTGCGTTCCCGCTACAGCGTGCACATGCTGAGCGCTATGTGGGACAGCGTGTGGCCCTGATCGGCGATGCGGCGCATACGGTGCATCCGCTGGCGGGACAAGGCGTCAACCTTGGCTTGCTGGACGCGGCTGTGTTGGCGGAAGTGATAGCCGATGCACGGCGTGTAAAGCGCGACATCGGTGCCGAAACGGTATTGCGTCGCTACGAGCGTTGGCGCAAGCGTGACAACCTTGCGATGCTGTTTGTTACAGACATGTTGAAACGGTTGTTTGGTAGCCCGCTCGGGACCGCAGCCCGTTTGCGTAACATTGGCCTCGACATTACCAATGCCGCGACACCGATCAAGAATACGCTCATGCGACGTGCCGCCGGGCTCGAAGGGGATCTACCACGGCTCGCGCGTGCCGCCAACGCGGTACAGGGCTAGCGCGCGAACTTGGGCGCCTTCCTCGGCCACTCGGGGTAGGAACCTATCACTATGCAATTGCTGAACCTTGCCGCAATCCTAGTCACCTTATCCGCGCTCTTCAGCTATCTCAACCACCGTTACCTTCGGCTGCCGACCACAATCGGCGTAATGCTTATCGCATTAGTACTTTCTCTTTGTTTGATTGCACTTGGCTGGGTCGATCCAAGAGTTCAAGCGTATGCGCGAACACTCCTGCTAGAAGTCGATTTCAATAAGGCGCTGATGCTTGGCATGTTGAGTTTCCTGCTGTTTGCTGGCGCACTGCATGTAAACATTAGCGACCTCGCGAGACAGCAGTGGATCATTGGCATGTTGGCCTCCGGCGGCATGATAACTTCGACCGCGATTGTCGGCGTGCTCAGTTGGTGGTTTCTAGGTGCTATCGGGATTGAGATACCGTTTATCTACTGTGTGCTTTTCGGCGCGCTGATTTCACCTACGGATCCGATCGCGGTACTCGGCATCCTTAAATCCGCCGGTGTACCGAAGAGCCTCGAGACCAAGATCGCCGGAGAATCACTTTTTAACGATGGCGTAGCCGTCGTTTTATTCATTGTGCTATTCAGAATGGCGGTCGGCGGCGCGGAGATCACGACCGCCGGGGTAGTCGGACTGTTCCTACTCGAGGCGTTGGGTGGTGTCGCCTTTGGCCTGGCGATCGGTTATATCGCCTATCGTATGCTCGCAACCGTCGACAACTACCAAGTAGAGATACTAATTACGCTTGCACTGGTCATGGGTGGTTATGCGCTTGCGCACGCGATCCATGTCTCTGGACCGATCGCGATCGTTATTGCCGGACTCGTTATTGGCAACCGTGGGCGCCGGCTCGCCATGTCGGCACGGACACGCGAGCACCTGGATACCTTTTGGGAGCTGATCGATGAGATCTTGAATGCGGTGCTGTTTGTTCTGATCGGGCTCGAGGTATTGGTACTGGCATTTACCCAGCAATACCTGCTGGCGGGCTTGGTAGCGATCCCCACCGTGTTATTAGCGCGATTTGTGAGCGTGGGCGTACCGGTACAGATCAGGCGTCACTGGCGCGAGTTCAGTCCGCACGTGGTGAAGATATTGACCTGGGGTGGATTACGCGGCGGCATATCGGTGGCGTTGGCGTTATCGCTACCGCAGGGTGCAGAACGCGACGTGATACTCGCCATGACCTACGTCATAGTGGTCTTTTCGATCGCTGTTCAAGGTTTGACGATTGGAAAGCTCGTCAAGCGGGTGCAATAAGACATCGCGCCGTGCGCGGCACGGAACTAGCGCCCAGCCCGGCGCTGACGGGAATTCCTAGATATCGAACCCCCAGGTATTGCGCAGCATCGAGCTGAGCCCGGCGTAGTCCTGGCCGCGTGCCTCGACCAGGCCGGTCGCGTCGAAGCGCTGGCACAGCGGCTTGGCGAGTTTCTGGCCCGCAGGTGACATCAACGCCTGGGTGATCTTGACTTTGTCTTCGGCGGATAAGCGCGGCCCAGCGGTCAAGGTCTGGCCCGGTGTTGCAGAGCTCTTAAGAAGAACCCGTGTAAGCGCGCGGTCAGCGCCCAGTCCTTTATAGAGAGCCAGTGGCACGACAGCCCCATCGCAGCCGCCACTGATTAGTGTTTCGTAGGCGCTCTGCCAATCTCCAGTGGAAATGAGCACTGGACGACGCGCTGGCCGTTCGAAACGGCTGAAAAGACTGAGCGTCCCGGAGTCGAATCGCGCTTGGCCGCAAACGGGCCGCGCTACCAGGTCATCGATGCTTCGCACCCGGCGGTCGCTTCTTCTGGCGAGGACAACGAACACCGCAGGTGATGCAATGCGCGCCAGGGCTTTATGGTCTTTGTTAGCGATGCGCCAACTGACGAACTGCGGGTTGTCGAACGCGAGATCAAAACTATCTCGGAGGATTCCATCATGATACGCACGCCAGTTAGGAGGCTGTTCGTAAACGATTAGCTTGCCGGTTGCGTTCGACAGGTAGCGTGCAAGCGGGATGTAGAAATCGCGCACGTTCGCGGCCGACTCGCTCGGCGGCGCGACCAGCACGTATCTGTCCGGCAATGCCGCTGTCGCTGCGGGAAACTGCGACTCGATCAAGCCTGTCAACAGGTCATAACTTGCCTTCGCGGTGGCGGGTACGCCTTCTCCCAACGACACGTAGGAAAACACGCCGAGGGCAAGAAGCAGTGCAACGAGCGCACTGGCCCTGGGCTGTAAATTGCTACGGCGTAGGATACGAGGTGTAGTCATGCTAGAGACTCGCGCAAACTGTTCACACTACACAGTGCTGGCGATCGGGTTCGCCTCTCCCGCTTTTCGGATTCGCCGGGGGCTTAGTAATCCGTTGCCCGGCTGTAACCGAGGAAAATGAGGGGATGCACACAATCCCTTGCGCGCATCCGTAATGGGGCGCACGCAAGTGCGTCCGGGTAATCCCCGCTCTTTCCCTTTAGCGGTTCCTTGAGCGCGCCGGGGCACGCTCAAATCTGCGTCCTGCAGAATGGAGTGGATCGTTCCTGA
The DNA here is from genome assembly GCA_046759385.1 of Acidiferrobacterales bacterium. GTDB lineage: Bacteria > Pseudomonadota > Gammaproteobacteria > Acidiferrobacterales > SPGG2 > JBHICC01. Next base: position 12,244 of record JBHICC010000011.1, read on the forward strand.
TCCCCGTAATGCTCAACCTCTTGAGGCGACGTTCGCAGGCCCGAAAGTTCTGTTGAGGCTATTTAAAGCTAGACGAGGGAGGGGGGTTGTCTAGCAAAAGCCGTTGTTTTTCGCGGTGAAACCGGACAAAAGGTAAGTCCCTACCGACGGGTTGGGGGCGTGTCCGGGCGCGGCGCCGACGCCGCCCAGTCTGGTGTAGACCCATGAACGGTAGGCTTTTTACCGATCGGGCGCGGCCTCGATCGCACCGATCTGGCGCATGAGCCCCAGTAGATCCCCCAATACCCAAACTTGGCTGATTCGGCCATCGACGATGCGAAAGATCGCAGTGCCGGCATACTCAATACGCTGACCGCTCGCGCGCAGCCCAAACAGCTCACCACGATGGGTGCCACGATATGTGGGGCGCGCCGCGACCTTGTCGCCCTCAGCAATCAACTCCTCGACGGAATTGTGAAAGTCGGGAAAAGCCGAGCGCACAATGCCGACATATTCGAGAAACCCATTGTGGCCGTGCTTTGCTAGGCGCCAAGCGACCCACGAAAGGCGATGTCAGGCGCGAGCAACTCCTCGACCGCAGACCGATCCCACTGATTCCAAACGCGGTGATAGAATTGCTCGACGAGCTTCTTGTTGGCTTCGGTTGACAACTCAGTGCGACAGCCGTTCCTGCCGAAGACCCAAAGTGTAGCGGGTCTCGCGAATCTCGGTGACATAGTGAAACAACCTGTCTTCCCGGCCTGCAAACCCTGGCGCGCGCATCAAGATGGCGTCGCCCGGTTCGGCAGGAATCTCTTGCGACTGCGCACCCGATCTGTCCGCACAAATGTGAAACCTTCCGGAACCAGCAATTACCAAGATACAGATCAGATTAACGTATCGCTGACCGTCACGGTGTGCGCTGATCCCGAGCGAGCCACCCGGATACTTTTGCAGCATTATCGAGTTGAACGCTAGGCGAGTAGCAAGAGGGTAGTCGTCTATCTTATGCAATTGTGCCTCTAAGGTTGTTTGGAACGCCTGCTTGAACTGTATGCATCGACTCTCGGGCGGAAACTGTTCACAAAAATCGAGCTCTTGCCTGACGACACGATCACCGCGACCCACGATCTTTTGGCCCGGGGTAAGGGGAGAAGTGCGCGCCTCCTCAAGCAGCGCATGCCGGAAATCGTGATCGAGAATCGGTACGGCAGTCGCGCCAATGCAGCATAGTCGCTCAACGACGTGACGTATGTCGAACTGATCGAGCACAAGCGGATACATGGGCTGACAGCGCTGCTTTGGCTAAGCTCGCGACTCGCCGGCGACGAGTTGGCTGGCGAAGTTGTCGATGATGTAGTTCGGGATACGCATCGCTAATCGCACCGGCGCGCTACAGCATAGCGCAGACCCGAAGCGACGACCATGCGCACGCGTGATCTAAGGTAAAGAAGAAGCGTGTAGGCGGACGCCTTCAGCGCCGGCTGCCGGATCGAGGCGTTCTTGTTTCCTGCCAAGCCACAGCCCCGTCAGCACCCAGCCAATAGCGAGCGGCACAGCGACAAACGCAATCGCTGACAGCCCTAGTCCCAGAGCCGTGAGTCCCGCAAACGCCCAGGCACTGGCCGCGTCGCCTCCGCGGTAGACAACGGTGTCGATGAAGTTCTTGGATTTGTACTTTTCCTCGCGCGCGAGCACCGTAAACAGCATCTCGCGCGCGGGCCGCGCGATTGCGAAGTTGCCGGCGCGCCGCAGCACCTGAAATACAACCAGTACTGCAAGCACGGGAGATACTGCTAGCACGAGAAAGCCCAGTGCGACCAGCGCAGGCACGACCGCCAAGGTCAAAGCCAAACCGAAACGGCGAACGATGCGAGCGACTAGAAAAAGCTGACCGAAGACAGTAAGCGCGTTAACCGATAGATCCATGTAAGCGAACAGCGCAGTCCGCTGCCCCGAGTCCACGAACGCCTCGGCGACAATATGGGCTTGCTCGAAGTACAGAAACGTTGCAAGCGTCGTATGCAGCCAGATGTACAGACAGATGCCAAGCAGATAAGGCGAGCGAAACACACGCTTTACACCACTCAGCACACTTCCACCAAGCGGCGCGGTTGCGGGAGCATCGGCAGTACCGTGCTCGGCGGTCTGCTTCGCAACCGAGTACGAGCGACCTGCACGTTTTGCCGCCCAGCGGTTGAGTTGATGGATGCACCAGACCGCTAGCAGCAGAACGAATGCTGACAACAGCAACAGGTTAACCGGGCCGAACCGGGTTGCAAGGATGCCGGTCAGTGCGGGCCCAATGATTGCACCCGCGCTACCGCCGGCGGCGATGAAGCCAAACAACCGCCGCGCCTGCTCGTTTCGAAATAGATCCGCCATGAAGCTCCAGAATACTGACACGACGAACAGGTTAAATACGCTGACCCAAATGAAGAACGCACGGGCGACATGGGTCGTGGCGATATCGCTGTGGAACAGCGCAAAAAAGATCAGCAGATTGACGATGAAGAAGCCGTAAGCCCAGGGAAGCAGTCGACCACGCGGCAGCCGCGCGGCTGCCGCAGCAAACACCGGTACTGCAACAAGCATCGCCACAAAGGTGCCAGTGAACAGCCAGTGTAGGTTCTCCACGCCGCCTTGGATGCCCATCTCGTCGCGCACCGGACGCAAGATGTAGTAGCTGCAAAGGACGCAGAAGAAATACGCGAAGGACAAGAACAAGGCGCGAATCTCACCTTCCCTGACGCTGACGACTTGCTTCAGGAGCCAGTCAACAAGGTTTGCCATAGGCGCAAGAACACAACAGGCTGTTTGGCCGCCGTGATGATGGCGTCGTCACCGGCTCGTTATCTTTGACCGAAGGTCGATTTGTTGGTGCGCAAGTACTGGAGCTCCTCCGGCGTTGATGTACGATTTAGCAGCTTGTTGCGATGTGGAAACCTACCGAATCGCTTGATGATATCGCGATGATTGATGGCGTGATTAAGAAAGGACCGCAGCCGCGGGGTGCTGGCGGGTGGCGCAGCCTGCAGCAGCGCTCTATGGGCGGCGACGCATCTTTCCTGAGCCTCGAGGCTTTCGGCGTGCTCCAAGGGCATGTAGAAGAACACACGCTCAATCGGGCGCAGCATAAGATCGTGACCACGGCCGATGCCTTCCGAGGTCAAAGAGAGCGCTAGCGGATCCTGCGCAAACGCCTGAAGTGTGCCGCGGTAGATGTTTCTGGAAAATTGATCGAGCAATAGGATCAGGGCAAGTCGTCCCTCCGGCTGCTGTCCCCAGTCAGTGAGCTTGCCGCTGGCCGCGTTTCGCAAGTCTTGCTCGAACTCGCTGCAGCGTTCATCTGTTTCGTGGTCGGATCGAAACCAGAATTTGCCGCGATCTTCTAGCGGCAGACCGTCGCTTCCTAGCTCTCCAAACCAAAAAGACAATATCTGCTCGATTCGGTTCACCGTGGCTCTGCCTATGCATCTGGCTTGCGGTACGGGTATGGCCGTGTCGGTGCCCTAGTTTGGCGCCTGTAAACGCTCGAGGGCAGTGCGAATGGACCTTGGCATCGAGGTAGGCTTGCCGCTCGCGCGGGTGACGAAGACATGCACAAAGTAACCGACAGCCGCAGCTTCGTCGCTATCGTCGACGAACAGGCCGATCTCGTAGCGCACGCTCGAGTTACCGAGGTGGCCGATACGCAAGCCGGCCTCAATGACATCCGGAAACGCGAGTGGACGCCGGAACTGGCACATGCTCTCAGCGGCCACCCCCACGACCGCCCCATTGACGATGTCGAGTCCGCCTTCGGCGATCAGGTATTCGTTAATTACTGTGTCGAAATAAGAGTAGTAAACGACGTTGTTAACGTGACCATAGATATCGTTGTCCATCCAGCGTGTCGGTATCGTCAAGAAATGCAGAAAACGGTCGCGTGTCTCGCTCTGGTCTAGTGACATGTCAGTGGCAATGTCGTGCAATCGAATGTAGGTTGGCCGGCCAATCAGTCCCTATCGGTAAGACCGAGCTCTTTCAGTTTTCGAGTCAACGTATTGCGCCCGAGACCGAGTCTTTGCGCCGCATCTTGTTTGCGACCGCTCGTGTGAGTGAGCGCCGTTTCGATAAGTACGCGCTCGAAACGTGCGTTTAATTGCTTGAAGACGCTAGATTCGCCACGCACAAGCCATCGACTCGCTACATCGCGCAAACTTCTTTCCCATTCACTACCTGTGTCGATAGACGGGTGTAGTTCACGTAACTCTGGCGGCAGGTCAGCCGGCTGCGCCGTCTGACCCGGTGCCATCACCGTAAGCCAACGGCAGAAGTTCTCTAGCTGTCGTACGTTGCCACGCCAGGGCAGGCGACAGAGCTGCGCCTCGGTTTCGGAGGCGATTTGCTTCGGTTTCACCCCCAGTTCTTCCGCAGACGTTTGCAAAAAATATCTCAACAGGGTTGGGATGTCCTCTCGACGCTCGCGCAGCGGTGGCAAGTGCACGCGGATGACGTTCAAGCGATGGTACAGATCCTCACGGAACTGACCTTCCCTGACACGCTGTTCAAGGTCTTGGTTAGTCGCGGCGATGACGCGTACATTGGTCTCGATCTCCTCGTGACCGCCGAGGCGATAAAAGCGGCCATCCGCAAGCACGCGTAGCAGACGGGTCTGCAGCTCGGGAGGCATGTCACCGACCTCATCCAAGAACAGGGTTCCGCCGTCGGCCTGCTCGAAGCGTCCCTTTCGCTGCATGTGTGCGCCGGTAAAGGCACCGCGTTCGTGACCGAACAGCTCCGATTCCAGTAATTCTCGCGGCACGGCTGCCGTATTGATGACAATGAGAGGCTTATTCGCGCGGGCACTATGGTTGTGCAAGGCCCTTGCTACCAGCTCCTTGCCGGTACCCGATTCGCCGCTGATGAGGACGCTAAAGTGGGCATTGCTGAGTCGACCAATGGCGCGGAACGCCTCTTGCATCGCCGGCGCCTCACCGATGATTCGAGGTTCGTGTTTGCTTGACTCGGGTGTCGGTACTCCTTTTTGTTGACTTTGCTCCAGCGCGCGCCTTGTAAGTTCCACGGCCTCGTCGATATCAAAAGGCTTAGGCAGGTATTCGAATGCACCACCGCGATAAGAAGCCACAGCGCTATCGAGACCGGTGTGCGCGGTAATAATGATCACCGGAATGTCCGGCGCCTTGGCATTAATGGCTTGCAGTAGCTCAAGCCCGCTTAGGCCTGGCATCCGCACATCAGTGATAATCACGTCGGGTCGCTGTCGGTCAAGAAGCGTCGGTATGTCATCGGCTGAGGGAAAGCAACGTACCGACAGCCGCGCGCGCTCCAATGCTTTTTCGAGTACCCAACGAATGGAACGATCGTCGTCGATCACCCACACCAAACCCTGCCTATCCATTTGCATGCTCCAATGGCAGGTAGATGGTAAACACCGTCTTTTGCGGTCGGCTTGAACATTCGATCAGCCCGCCGTGGCGGGCGATGACGTCTTGAGCGATGCACAGTCCGAGACCGGTGCCTTCGGGTTTGTTCGTCACCATGGGGTAGAAGATTCGCTCTAGCAGTTCTTCGGAAATGCCGGGGCCGTTATCTTCGACGTTAACCCGCAATACTAGGCGATGGCGTTCCTGCCCGATTGTAAACTGTCGCTCAATACCCGTGCGTAGCCGCAAACAGCCGTGTCCCTCCATGGCCTCGACAGCGTTCTTGATGATATTTAGCAAAGCCTGCGTTAGCCGCTCCGAGTCGGCCTTCACGGTGGGTAAGCTGGGATCGTATTCGCGCTCGATGCGGATACCCGACGGATGTTCGGCCCGAATCAGGTCACACACGTGCTCGAGGATCTCGTGCAGGTTGGTTGACACTTGCTGTAGCGGTCGATCGGGACCGATCATGCGATCCACGAGACTGCGCAAACGATCGGCCTCGTGGATGATGATACGCGTGTATTCCTTTAACGCGTCGGTGAGGAGTTCGCTTTCCAGCAATTGCGCGGCGCCGCGCAAACCGCCAAGCGGATTCTTGATCTCATGCGCAAGCCCTTGGATTAGGGCACGCGTAGCACTCTGGCGCTCGGCGACCTGCTCTTCGTGTGCGATCCGCAGAATCCAATCGACTTGCGCCAGCTCAACGAGTAAGTCGATCCCATAATCTGCGTGGGCAAACGGCGTGGCGGTACAGTCAACGGTGATTGTTTGTTTGTCAGGAATCACTAGCTGTATGCCGTGCGCGGTGAACGGGGTCCGATCAGCCAGGCTGCGCTTGAGCATCTCGACCAACTCGTCGTTATGGGGCAACAGCTCTACGAGCCTACGCGCCAGCACTTGTTTCGCGCTCAACTGCAGCAGCGCCTCGGCTGCCGGGTTGATATGCTTTAGACGCAGTCCGCGGTCGAAGGCGAGCACCGCAGTCGCGAGATTCTCGAGGATGCGGTCAGCGACATCGCTTTGCATAGCGGTCACTGGCAGGGATACGGTCACGGGCGAGCCTTTCCGCCGCTAAGCGGCATTTGCGCTAGGAAATAGGCGCTTATGATGAGCGATTGTACCAGTGCTACCCGTGCACCAAAATAGTGCAAACGTTTTGCCGGCAGAAAAACGCCCCCGAAGTTCCGATGACAACAGCGATCCCTAGGCGCTGTAGTACATGTCGAACTCCACCGGATGCGTGGTCATGCGGATCCGCGTCACCTCTTCCATTTTGAGTGCGATGTAGGCATCGATTGCGTCGTCGGTGAATACGCCACCGGCCTTGAGGAACTCGCGGTCGCTGTCCAGCGCGTCGAGCGCAACGTCTAGCGAGTGTGCGACGGTGGGCACGTTTTGCTCCTCCTCCGGCGGCAAGTCATATAGATCCTTAGCCAGCGGTTCGCCCGGATGGATCTTGTTCAGGATTCCGTCGAGCCCCGCCATCATCATGGCGGCAAAAGTAAAGTAGGGGTTACCGGCGGAGTCCGGGAAACGTACCTCTAGCCGTCTGGCCTTGGGGCTAGCGACATGCGGCACGCGGATGGCCGCAGAGCGGTTCCGAGCCGAGTACGCTAGCAACACCGGGGCCTCGAAACCGGGCACCAGCCGCTTATAACTATTGGTGGTGGCGTTGGTGAAGGCGTTTAATGCGCGGGCGTGCTTGAAGACTCCGCCGATGTAGTAGAGTGCCGCTTCGCTGAGCTCGCCATACTCGTTTCCGATAAACACGTTCACACCATCTTTTGACAGCGACTGGTGGACGTGCATGCCGTTGCCGTTATCTCCGACGAGCGGCTTTGGCATAAAGGTGGCCGTTTTGCCGTAAGCGTGTGCGACGTTGTGGACACAGTATTTGAGAATCTGTAACTCGTCCGCTTTCTTCACCAGCGGCGCGAAGCGCGTGCCGATCTCGTTTTGCCCGGCAGTCGCGACTTCGTGGTGGTGGACTTCGACTGTCAAGCCCATCTCCGCCATCGCCAGCGACATCGCCGAGCGGATGTCCTGCAAGCTGTCCACCGGTGGTACTGGAAAGTAGCCGCCCTTAACCCCGGGACGATGCCCAAGGTTGCCGTCCTCATAAACCTTCTCCGAGTTCCATCCCGCCTCATCGGAGTCTACTTTTACGAACGAGCCACTCATGTCGGCGCCCCAACGCACGTCGTCAAAGACAAAGAACTCGGGCTCGGGGCCAAAGTAGGCGGTGTCGGCAATACCGGTGCTCTCGAGGTAGGCTTCGGCACGTTTGGCGATCGTACGCGGGTCGCGTCCGTAGCCTTCCATGGTCACCGGCTCGATAATGTCGCAACGCAAGACCACGGTCGGTTCTTCCATAAACGGGTCTACGACGGCGGTTTCCGGATCAGGCATGAGGGTCATGTCGGACTCGTCAATGCCCTTCCAGCCGGCGATGCTGGAACCATCAAACATCTTGCCATTTTCGAACGTGTCCTCATCGACCACGTGCGCCGGCATGGAGACATGTTGTTCTTTTCCCTTGGTATCGGTGAAACGCAAGTCGACGAACTTCACCTCCTTTTCTTTCATCAACTTCAAAACATCGACAACAGACATCGAGCGGTCCTCCTAAAATGGGTGCACATGAGCTTGAACCCCTGCTTTGGCACGAACCGTGCCAGGGTGTCATGGGTGATAACCTATTGATTTAAAAAGAGAGAGCCAGCTGCAGTTGAACGGTATGCACAAAAGTGGTGCGCTACATGCACCACAAATGGGCATCAATGAAAGCGCAGATCGACCTCACTGATCTGCGGGTCATCAGCGACGGCGCGGTTGAAGCGCTCGCTCAGCTCCGCGGCCGGTTTATGCGACACCACCTCTAGCGGCAATAACAGCTCGATGCGGATCTTTCCGTCCAGGTAATGCAAGGTCATCTTTTCGATCCGCCGCGCGTCGTCGATGTCACGGAAGTAATGATCTAGGCGCTGCTGCACAACCTGGCGTAACGGTAGGGTTTCCGTGAGGGTGGCGGCCTCATCGTCTTCCGGATCGATGTGCACCATCACATCACTGACCTCCTCGACCCCTTGAATCAAGCGCCGGCGCACGGTCTCGCTGACCTGATGCCCTTCGGACACGCTCAAGGTGGGGTCGACCTGGATATGCACATCCACTAAGGCGTCCCCGCCCATGCGACGGCTGCGCAACATGTGCAAGGCCTGTACCCCGTCGACGGCCGTGATTGCTCGCCGCACCGCCTGCACACGATCGGCATCCAGCCCGGTGTCAACAAGCTCGCGGACGCCCTGCCAGCCCAGACCCCAGCCAACCTTGGCGATCATGACGGTTACGCCGATGGCAGCGATTGCATCCAAGTAGGGCAATCCTGCCATGGTCCCGCCAATGCCCACCACCACGATGACTGATGAGAGTGCGTCAGTGCGGCTGTGCCAGGCGTTGGCGCGCAACATGCTCGAGCGGTATCGCCGCGCGGTGCGCATGGTGTAGTGATAGATTGCCTCCTTGGCGACGATCGACAGCATTGCCACGATCAACGCCCACACACCGGGCTGTAACAAGAGTTCTGGGTTGAACAGTCTACGGGCCGCGTCGATCGCCACCCCAGTAGCGGTCGCGATTAAGACGACACCGAGGCCGACGGTCGCCATCGTTTCAATGCGCCGATGACCGTACGGGTGCTCCGCGTCGGCGGCGCGACTGCCATGCTTGGCGGCGTAAAGCACTAGCCCGTCCGTGGCGAGGTCGGACAGCGAATGGACGCCGTCGGCGATGAGAGCCTGCGAGTGGGCGAATAAACCGAAGAAGATCTTGGTCACGCCGAGCGCGAGATCTACTACCGCACCGACCAAGGTAACACGGTAGGATGCGCGGTAGCGTTGTTCCAATGATGTCGTCTCGCCGGTCGACTCAGAGCGAGTTGGCGCGTCGATCGAGTTAGCCCCCACTTTTGCCGACTTCAAGGGTGATGACAATCTCGCGGTCCTCGGTGCGAGTAGTGACAATCTCGTGGCCGTTGATCCGACACCAAGCGGGAATGTCACTGAGGGTGCCCGGATCTGTGCAAAAAACTTCTAGCACGTCACCGGTGGCCAAGGTTTTGACTTTTTCCTGGACGCGAATCACCGGCAGCGGGCAAAGCAGGTTGCGCGCGTCCAGCTCATAACGGCTCATATATACCAGTTTGCAGGCACGTCCTCAGCAGCCATGGGCTTGACCTTCAAGACTCGCTCCGCATCGCCGCCCTCGCGCACGGCGATTGTGACCTCTTCGGCCTCCCGGCCCTGGCTAAATCGGGCTGTCAACCGCGCCGCTAAATGCAGGTCATCTTCGTTCGCGATACCGTTGAGCAGTGCCAATGGGCCTTTGTGGCTCGTTGGTAGCAGATGCACGAAGCGTCGACGATAACCGCTGAGAAAGCTGTTCTCGCCCTCGTCGCGACCGACGATGAGCTTAAAGTGCGGTCGCGGCCGTAAGTGGCGACCGACCTTGAGTAGCATAATGTCGTCGAGGTCGTAGCGACGCTCGCCACGCGCTGCCCACAAGTCATTTAGCTTGGCGGAGTAGCACCTGTCGGTCAAAAAGCAGCAACCGCCTGCCGGTTGGGCGTAGTCTGTTATACCGTATTGTTCGGCTAAGGCCATTTGCGGCTTGCGTGTGCGGCCACTGAAGTCAAATAGCCGTTCGCGATCAATCCAGCGTTCGCGCTCCGGCAAAGTCGGCGGCAACCGCTTGGCGCACAGTGGTCGCACGAGTCGGTCGAACGCGCCAGATTCCTGTGCGACCACGGGCATCGTGTCGCGTCGCTGCGACTTAGGTCGCTGGCCGATGACCTCGCCCGTGATAATGAAGTCAAAGGCGTTGGCGTCCATCCACCGACGTGCCTTAGCCACCATAAAGCTTTTGCAATCGAGGCAGGGATTGAGGTTCGCACCATACCCATGCTTCGGGTTGATGACGATGTCTTTGTATTCTTCGATGACGTCGAGGATATGCAGCTTTATGCCGAGCTGTTCGGCCACCCACAATGCGTTGTTGCGCTTCGGCTTCTGTCGGTGGTGATTGCGGATCGCGTGGGTGTGCCCCTCTACGCAGAAACCAGTGAAGAAATTCATTCCTTCGACGTGGACACCCTGCTCAATGACGACTCGCGCCGCCAGCATCGAGTCCAGACCCCCTGAGATCAATGCCACCGCCTTTCGCTGCGTCATCATTACACAAAGTATGACCTAGGTTTTTGCAGTTGAAATACTAGCCGAAAGCACGCGCTACAGCATCTCTTGCGGTCGAGATCAATGTAGCGGTGGTGTGGAGGTGGCAAATAAAAACGGGCCCTTGCGGGCCCGCCAGATATTGTTTTCTCTACCGTTATCTCGCCCTTCCGTGGTGACTCCTCCGTGGCGATTCGGGCGATGCCGAATATTTGGGGGGAAAAACGATATCCTATACTGCACTGGTTGTCCAACAGTTTGGGGCGTCATGCTGCGGTGCAACTACACCCGCCACCGCTGCAAACAGCGCCAATCTCGGCTATCGCTCACTTGGCCCGGCAACGATATGTTTTTTTTGCCAGTCATATTTTCGCATGTACGCTACGCGCCCGGGTTCGAACTCACCCCGTTCCACCAAGGTGTATACCATGGTCTCGCTGCAGCTGAAGGCATAGCGGTCCCAGCGGAAGTTTAGGGTGAGCGACGCCGTCGCGTCGATGTCGCACGGAATGCTACCTTTTTTGCGCTGTTGCGCATGTGCCAGCTCCCCTAGGCGCCTAAGATCTGCATCTAGACGCGCGTACGGATTATCTTTGACTAAGGGTGCCACACGTGTTGTTGGCTGGATCTGCATCGCCTTTCCAGTATGAAGCCGTGCCATCAGCTCTTGGCGGAAGCTCGCCATCTGGTCGACAACGCCACTGCGCACGATGTGTTGGTAGCCGAGCATTCCACTGTATCCGATCACGCCAACCCAAAGAACGATCACGAGCACACGTAGCAAACCGCGCCAAGCGCGTGTGCCGATGTACGGAACAAAAAGCGCCGCCAGATAAGCCAGTGGGTTACGTCTGGGTATGAACGTGTCGCTGCTCGTCGCAATCGCCCGCAAATGCCCCATGCGTTTGCTCAACCACGGCGTCGAGGAGTTCAACTCGTCTAAGGACATCCAGAAACCACTGCTTGACGCGCTTTGGGCTGCAAACTGAGGGACACTGACGGACTTCCAACGCCTGGTGCCGCTGGCAACGACGGCAAGTGCGAGCGCGGCATCGACCTTTGCTTTGCACGCCGCGATACCGTAACGGTCATAGCCATAGATCTTAGCGCGAGCATACGCCGGCCCAAGCAAGGGCAATACCAGCGCTGGTAGGATGAACGGCGTCCACCGCGCCTGTCGATCCTCGATGCGACCGAGCTCGTGGCCCATAACGAAGTCAATTGCTCCTTGACGGTCCGTGAGTGCGCCAATGACCTCGCCACTCAGTGCGAGGAACTTGGTTCCCTGAAAACGTAGACTGAAGCAATCGCGCACAGCGGGATTTTGAAACAGGTATGCTTTGGGCAGGTCTGTGATCTCTAGGCGTTTGCATACGGATTTCAGTCTTGAGTGCAAGTCCGGATGTTGTTTAGGACCGATTTCGACCGCGTGACCACGCAGATAGGCTACCCGTCTCGCTTTGCGCAAGTGCACCACTAGGTAGGCGAGGAGCAACATCAGCACCAGAGTCAACGCGACCAGGTCGAAACTAAACCATGGCAGATAACGCTCCGCAGCCGCCTTCAACAAGAACGCCAGTCCTACCCAAAAGACCGCGGATACGACCACCGCAGTCACAAATAACGGTTTTTCACGTGGATAGCGCTCAACCATGTCGTTGGAGATCGGTCTTATACTGCCTCGTACAGGCTCGCTGTTTTATCCTGGTTGACCGAAAATGCAGATCGCGGATGCTAACTTTAGATCAGCCTCGTCGCAGGTCGCTTTCGTTAACACGACTCTTGGCCATTTTATAGCACAAGATGATCTGGAAATTACGCCGCTATCGCTCCTCCCTTGATTCGGCACCCCGGCGCAGTGCCCTGAGACGTGTTATCAGTGTCCTGGGGTGGGCGCTGTGGCTGGTAGTGTTCTTGCTGATCGTCGATTCCTTCTACCTGGTATTAACGTGGCCGGACTGGGCGCGACTGTCGGCTGGACCGATTCCAAAATCCCAGTTCATCCGCGACTACCAGCAGCGGCGCAACCAGGACCGCAGCCTGCCGAGCCTACGTTGGCAACCTGTGGCGTTAGCTCGGATCCCGACATACGTTCAGCGAGCGGTGATATTGGCGGAGGACAGCCGCTTTTATCAGCACAGCGGCTTCGATCTCATCGCGTTCAAGGAGGCCATGGATTACAACGTCGCGCAACGTCGTTTCGCATTGGGCGCAAGCACGATCTCGCAACAGACAGTAAAAAATCTTTTCCTGAACCCTTCGCGCAACCCGTTACGCAAATGGCACGAACTGATTCTTACTTGGGGAATGGAGCACAACCTCGCGAAAGACCGCGTCCTCGAGATCTATCTGAATATCGCCGAGCTCGGTCCAGGCATATACGGCGTCGAGGCGGCGTCGTGGGCCTACTGGTCTAAGAGTGTTGGCACATTGACATTGACTGAGGCAGCGGCGCTTGCGGCCACATTGCCAAGCCCGAAGAAGCACAATCCGGCCACGCGAACGGAGCGCTTCACCAAGCGAGTGCACAAGATCATGCGCTTTCTCGAGCACTTCGGGCTCGATTCGACCTCGTAATATATCGCCGCGTGGTTACCTAGGCGGCTGCACCGGCCAGTGCGTGTCGGTCCAAGGGCAAGGTATAATCCGCGTTCCCCGATCGAGCCTTTAATGATTCACGCACACCTTTGACATTCCAAGAACTGATACTGAGCCTGCAGAAGTACTGGGCGCGACAGGGCTGCATCGTCATGCAGCCATACGACATGGAGGTCGGCGCGGGGACGTTTCATCCGGCAACCACACTCGGTGCAATTGGACCGGAGCCGATAAGAGCGGCATATGTGCAGCCCTCGCGGCGTCCAACGGATGGGCGCTACGGCGAGAACCCGAATCGCTTGCAACACTACTTCCAGTTCCAGGTTATCTTGAAACCGGCACCGCTAAACCTACAAGACCTTTATCTCGGATCTCTCCGCGAGCTCGGCTTCGATCCGCTGGTGCATGATATTCGCTTCGTCGAGGATGACTGGGAGTCGCCAACACTCGGTGCCTGGGGATTGGGTTGGGAGGTTTGGCTTAACGGCATGGAGGTGACCCAGTTCACTTACTTCCAGCAGGTAGGTGGGTTGGATTGTAGACCCGTAACCGGAGAGATTACTTACGGCCTCGAGCGGCTCGCGATGTATGTTCAGGGCGTCGACAATGTTTTCGACCTCATATGGACCGATGGTTTCCGCTACGGTGATATCTACCGAGAGAGCGAGCGCGAGTTCTCTGTCTACAACTTCGAACAGGCGGACGTACCGACCTTATTTCGGCACTTCGATGATGCTGAGCGCGAAAGCCGGCGGTTGCTCGGGCTGAACTTGCCTCTGCCTGCGTACGATCTGGCATTGAAAGCCTCGCATCTGTTTAACCTACTAGACGCGCGTCGGGCGATCAGTGTGACGGAGCGCGCACGTTTCATCGGGCGTGTGCGGGCGTTGGTGCGCGCGGTCGCAGAGAGTTATTACGAGCGCCGAGAGCAGCTCGAGTTTCCGCGCGGCAACGGCGATCGGGTAGGCTCACGTGGGTAATCGCCAATCTGCTTTGCACCAGCGGCGAGCGCGTGCAACGCCGCGCCATCGCACAACCACAACCGAAGCGACGGATTTGTTGGTCGAGATCGGTACAGAGGAACTTCCGCCGCAGTCGGTCAAAACTCTAAGTGAAGCGTTGGGTGAACAGTTGTATCGAGGCTTAGAGGCCGCTGGACTGTTGGCGGACAGTACTTCAGAGCCCGAGCTGTTCGCCACGCCACGACGGCTAGCGGCTAGGATCGCCAATGTGCTGGATAAGCAGCCTGACCGAGTAGTCGAGCGACGTGGCCCTGCCTGGCAGGCCGCCTTCGATGAGCGTGGGCAATTCACGCAAGCGGTAATCGGGTTTGCGCGTGCGTGCGGTGTAACCCCAGATAAGCTCCAGCGTCTGCAAACAGACAAAGGAGATTGGATGGTTTTCCGGCGTAAAGAGCGCGGGACTGCGGCTCGCAAACTGATTCCCACAATCGTCAATGACACACTGAAGCAGCTTCCAATCCCGAAGCGCATGCGCTGGGCCGACCTCGAAGCGGAGTTCGTGCGCCCTGTTCATTGGCTCGTGCTGCTGCATGGCGACAAGGTCATTCCGTGCGAGGTGCTATCGGTCAAGGCGAAGCGCGACACCAGGGGACATCGCTTTCATTACCCAAAGTCGATTGCGCTGCGATCAGCGAAAACGTACCCCGGCCCGTTAGCCACGCGTGGCTTTGTGGTGGCCGACTTCGCGGCACGCAAGGCGGTGATTCGCACAAAGGCAAAGGCGCTTGCACGACGCAAGGGCGGCGAGGCGGTAATCGATGAGGACCTGCTGGATGAGGTTACGGGTTTGGTGGAGTGGCCGGAGCCGATACTCGCATCCTTTGACAAGGAATTCTTGCAGGTCCCACCCGAGCCGCTGATCTCAACGATGAAGGACAATCAGAAATGTTTTCCGGTGGTGACAGGTAAGCGTAAGTTGTTACCGTACTTCATCACGGTTGCAAACATACGCAGCAAAGATGTTGCGAAAGTGCGGGAGGGAAACGAGCGCGTGATTCGAGCGCGCTTTGCCGACGCTCGTTTCTTCTGGGAAACCGATCGTAAGACCCGGCTAGAGCAGCGAGTCGATGAGCTCAAAGGCGTCGTTTTCCATGACAAGTTAGGAACCATGCATGAAAAGGCCATGCGCGTACGCGCGCTGGCGGCCCTGATAGCCGGGGACATTGGCGTCGACATACCGCTTTCGGAGCGCGCTGCGCTGCTCTGTAAGGCTGATCTGATGACGGGCCTGGTCGGGGAGTTTCCGGAACTACAAGGTGTTATGGGGCGCTACTATGCCGAGCATGACGGCGAGTCGGCCGAGGTAGCATTGGCAATGGAAGAGCATTACCTGCCGCGCTATGCTGGTGATCGTTTGCCCACGGGTAAGAACGGCCAGGTCGTGGCCGTTGCCGATAAGGTCGACACTATCGTCGGCATCTTCGCTGCAGGAGAAGCCCCTACAGGCGATAAGGACCCGTTCGCGTTGCGGCGGGCGGCCCTAGGCGTATTGCGCATCGTGATCGAATGCAAGCTCGGCTTGGATCTGGTCGCCTTGCTCGGCGCCGCCTGTCGCCAGCTGCCGGAGGCATTGCAACAAGAGGGTGTTACCAATGCGGTCTACGACTTCATGATGGACCGACTACGCGCGTACTACGTGGATGCGAATGTTACGCCAGATGTGTACGAGGCGGTGCTTGTCACCCGTCCAGCGCGCCCGGCCGATTTTGATCAGCGTGTGCGTGCGGTTATGGCATTCCGCAAGCTGCCCGAAGCCGAAAGTCTGACTATTGCCAACAAGCGCATCCGCAACATCCTGCGCCAAGGTGGGAACGCCGATTGGGATCACGTGTCCACCGAGTTGCTCACGGAAGAAGCGGAGCAGCAACTCGCTGCGCAGGTCGAGTCGCTACAGATGACCTTGACGCCGCTGTTCGATGCAGGCGAGTACACAGAAGCGATGAAACGTTTGGCTGCGTTGCGCCCGCAAGTGGATCGTTTCTTCGACAAGGTGATGGTGATGGTTGATGAAGAGGCCGTAAGGGACAACCGACTGGCGCTACTCAACAGCCTCAGTGGCCTGTTCCTGCGTGTCGCCGATCTCTCCAGACTGCAGAACTAAGCGCGCGTGCTGACGAGTCACAAAGAGCGAGAGTTTCATGGACACTAATTCCTACGAGAGCATGCTAAGCGCGGTGAAAGCGTTCCACGACAAGCACGACCTGAAGGCGGCCGGTGGAGAAGAGTTGAATCACCGCGTGGCGTTGATGGCTGAGGAACTCGGCGAGATCGCGGCCTGCGTTACCAAGGGCCGGGGATGCGATGCATTGGCGGAAGAGTGTGCCGATATGCTTATACTCCTAATCGGTACCGCGATATCTGCCGACTTCGACTTGCGCACGGCCTTTTGGCAAAAGATGGAGCGGTTGCAGCATCGCACCGGTCGGCTAGTCAACGGGCGCATCCGCGTGTCTGATTTCCGTGAAACGTGAGCGCTGAAGCCTCTTAGCTGCGAACGGTGGCGGACGCAAGATGCGATTAGTCATTCTCGATCGAGACGGGGTGATCAACTACGATTCAGACGATTTTATCAAGTCGCCAGAAGAGTGGGTGCCGATCCCAGGCAGCCTCGAGGCGATTGCCCGTCTGCACCGCGCCGGCTACCGCGTTGTCATAGCGACTAACCAGTCGGGGGTTGGCCGCGGATTGCTGGATGTCGATACGCTCGAGCGGATTCACGAGCGTATGCTCGACGCGGTGCAGAAAGAGGGCGGCAAGATCGATGGCATCTTCTTTTGTCCCCACAAGCCAGAGGATTGCTGCCTATGTCGTAAGCCGAAGCCTGGCTTGCTGCAGCAGATTGCCGAAAGGATGAAGGTGAATCTTAACAGGGTGTACGCCGTAGGGGATTCCGAGCGTGACATCGTCGCCGCGCGGCGTGTGTCCGCTTCGCCGATATTAGTACGAACGGGTAAAGGCAACGAGACCCTTGAACAAAGTAATGAGCTTACGGGTGTGCCGGTGTTTGACAGTCTCGCAGCCTTTACGGATGCGCTCTTGTCCGATCAGGTGACGACAGGTTGACGTGCTAGTTGTACGCTCGGCGCTGTTTAACTTAGTGATGTGGTTGTCGGTGCTGGTGTATGCGCCGCTGTCCTTGCTTACGTTCCCGTTGCCGCCGCTTATGAGGTACCGGTTCGTTGTTCAATGGTGCCGCTTTCATATCTGGCTGCTGCGACCCCTTTGCGGCCTCGACTACCGTGTAGAGGGCCGCGAAAACCTACCCGAAGGGCCAGCGATCATCCTTTCCAAGCACCAGTCCACATGGGAAACGTTGGCCTATCAGTTGATATTTCCTCCAATCACCTGGGTACTAAAACGGGAGCTGATGTGGGTACCGTTTTTCGGGTGGGCACTCGCGCTGCTGCGGCCGATCGCCATCGAGCGCGGTGCTGGACGTCGTGCGGTGGAACAGGTGATCCAGCAGGGTCGCGTCAGGTTGGCATCTGGTTTGTGGGTGTTGATCTTTCCCGAAGGTACGCGCATGGCATCAGGGACGCGCGGGAAGTACCGCTTGGGTGGCGCGGTGCTAGCGGCGAACAGCGGTTATCCGGTTGTGCCGGTCGCCCATAATGCGGGCACATTCTGGCCACGTCGGGGGTTTATCAAGCGCCCCGGTGTGGTGCGGGTAGTGATCGGGCCGATCATCAATAGCCAAAAACACAATCCCGAAGAGATCATAGAAGCCGTTGAATCTTGGATCGAGAACACGATGGAACAGCTCGAGTCTGCCAACAACTCGCAGGCTACGGCCGAATCAGCCCACCGCGCCGCATCGTCGTGAGACCTACAGGTTGTAGATTTGAACCGGCTCCAGCGAATCGGCAAGCTCTAGTCCGAACACGCGCCCGTAGAAGTAAAGCTGCGCTTCCATAGCGGCCTTGATATGTTGTGCCTGGCGGAACCCGTGCTGCTCGCCGGCAAACGCTAGGTAGGCGACTGGGATGCCCTTTTCGCGTAGCGCCGCTACCATACGTTCGGCCTGACTTGGTGGCACCACACGGTCTTCCAGCCCCTGAAAGAAAATCACCGGGCAAGCGAGACGGTCGACATAGTGAATCGGTGAGCGTGCACGATAGAGGTCGCGCTGTTCGGGATAGGGCCCGATCAGACGGTCTAGGTAACGCGACTCGAACTTGTGTGTGTCGGTGGCCAAGGTTTCTAGGTCACTCACCCCATAGTAGCTGGCACCGGCCTTGAAGTAGTCGTGGAACGTAAGCGCGCACAGCACGGTGTAGCCGCCCGCGCTACCGCCCGAGATAGCGACGCGTTCGGCATCGACTAAGCCTTTCGAAACAAGGCAGCGTGCGGCATTAATGCAGTCCTCGATGTCCGCGATACCCCACTGACCATTGAGCTGCTCACGATACGCACGCCCGTATCCTGTGCTACCCCGGTAATTCACGCTCACGACCGCAAACCCGCGACTGGTCCAATACTGGGTACTGAGGTGCAAGACATTTGCCGCCGCCCCCGTAGGGCCGCCGTGGCAAGTCACAATAAGCGGCGGCGAGGTGTCTACCGGCGCTACGTAATCGCGATTACGGGGCGGGTAAAAAAAGGCGTGGGCTTTGGTGTCATCCCCGGTGGGGAACGCAATTTCTTCTGACACGGACAGATAGTCATGATCTATTGCGACAGTCGTCGAGCGACGCAGCACGTCAATGCGATGGTCACTGTGGTCTAGCCGTACAACCGTCTGTGCTTCGCTTGGTGACGCCGCTAAGAAAACCGCATGCCTCGGCGTCGCGCGGACGCTGGTGATGTAGGTATACGGTGTCTCGATGTCCTCAAGCTCTCCCCCGCGCGTGTCGATGCGGGCTAAATACCAATGGCCGTGTTTATTGTAGGCAGCGATGATGCAGTCGCGAGAAGCGAAAGCATAGGTGGACATCCCGAATACCCATTGCGGTAGACCGAACTCGGCCTGTATCGCGGTGATCGGCACGCTTGTGCCGCTATGCCAACGGTAAAGGTTCCACCACCCCGTTCGATCGGACACGAAATACAAGGCGCCATCCGGCGACCACTCGGGTTGAAAGATCGACTCGTGAGTGCTGCCAGCAACCCGCGTCGGCTGTGTCACCGAGCCGTCAGCATTAAGTGGCGCTGCCCAGAGCTCGGTCCCGTCCCACGGCATGTCCGGATGGTTCCAAGTGAGCCAGGCGAGCATGTCGCCATCAGCACTCAGGCGTGGCGCAGCATAGAATGCGTTACCGGCGACTAACGGCTGCAGCTCTTTATTGCCAGCGACATCGATAGCAACGATCGTGTTCACTGGCTCGCCGCTAACGCTATGGTCTTCGCAGACACAGATGATTCGCGCGTGTCGGCGATCGATCATGCCGTCGGCAAAACGAAGCGCGCTGTCGGGCGTGATTGGTCGTGGTGTCGTGCCCGGTTCTAGACGGTAAAGGCGCTGATCCGCGTCGTTGGAAAAGAACAAAACGCGGTCCGCGGCCACAAACGCACCACCACCGTATTCGTGTACACGCGTGCGAGCGCTCCAGTGTGGAGGCGTAATCTCCCGGATGTCGCCGTCCGACGTGTGTCGCACGACGACGTGACGCCCGGCCTCCATTGGCCTGGACTCGATCCAAAGGATGTCATCGCCGTCGACGTAGACCGATGCCAAGCCGACCGTTTCGGCGACGATCAAATCGGGTGTAATGGGCGATTTCCAGGAGCCGTAAGCTGCGGTGCGTCTCGCCATAGCAACGGAGTCCGTACAATTACGAGCTGGCGGATGTTCCCGCATTCCGGCGCAAGGCGCCAGTCTGTATTAGCGTCGGCGACGTAATCGTCGGCCAAGCTATGGGCCTGCACAGTCGATAAGGAACCATAGGTTCGCCCAACCGACCGGACCGGTCTTGCGAGCGAATTGTTCGGCCGTGATGCGTCGCCGGAACGGAGCGATAATATATGGCTTGTGTCGGGGCCGCTTCCCAGCGCTATGGACTACACGTCAGCACAGGTCGACTCGATCGAACGCGCCGTACAAGGGGGTCGCGAAGCTATGCAGCGGAGCAAGCGTTTTGATGCTTTGGTTTTTGCCAAGTCCTTCATTGGCTACGGCGGCGTGCAGATACCCAGCCAACCCGACAACGAAACGATGCGTGAGCAAATTGCCGCCCAGCTGATTGCCGCTCTCGAGTCCGGTCGTTCCACGAGCGACGATCCAACCTTGGCAAGAGAACTCCGGCGCGCGCAAGCTCAAGCGCGTTGGGCATCAGCGGCAGAGTCCGATAAGGTCGTGGGCTTTCATCTGAAGCTTGGTCCTGCGGCCACCTTGCAAGGTGCGTGTCGCGAGCTGCTCACGCGCGACTACGGGCTTGGTGCGGGGGTATTCCCGAAGGAGCGCATCGTGGTGCTGCCGCCTGCATGTGATGACCACGAGTTTACGCCGGTATTGGAGGATGAGGTTGAGCAGTAACGTGATGCGGTGATGGCTAACTCGCGACTGGTATTGGAGAGCGGCTGCGTATTAATTACTAATCACGAGTCACTAGTCATCTCTTTTCGAGTTCGAGGCGTGGCCGCTTTAAGGCGCTCCATCACAAGGACTGCTGTCTGTCTAAAGTCTATCTTACCGCTTCCCATCTTGGGCAGCTCTTCGAAGACAACAAAGTGACGTGGCAGAGCGATGGCTGGCAGGCGTCTCCTGAGTGCACCGAGTGTCTGTCTTTGATCAACATCTCGCGTCAATGCCACTGCAATGCTCGCACCTTTCTTTGAATCCGGCACCTCGACGACGCAGGACTCGACGTCATCAGGCAGGATCTGTTGCAATATGTTTTCGACCGCGACCAACGAAACCATCTCGCCGCCGACTTTGATGAAGCGCTTCAATCGGCCGCGATGCCAGAGATAGCCTTCTTGATCGAGCACGCCCATGTCACCGGTTTCGTACCAGCCATCCTCGATTCGTAGCACGGTCTCCTCGATGTCGCCAAGGTAACCTTTCATCACTAGGTCGCCTTTGACCAGAATCTTACCTTCCTCACCACGACTGAGTGCTTGTCCTTCATTAATATCGACAATCTTGACCTGCACGCCGGGAAGAGGCTTACCAACGCTTCCCGGCCTGTTGGCACCGGGCAGGTTGACCGAGATCACCGGGCTGGTCTCGGTCGCGCCGTAACCCTCAAATACACATACCCCGTGTTGCTCCTCGTACGCCGCGCGCAACCAGTCGGGCGTCTTATCTGCGCCGGCGACCACAACCCGCAGCGAGGCAAACTCCGCGGCAGCGGATTGCTTGAGGTAGCCCATCAAAAAGTAGGGTGTCGCGATCAATATTGTCGGTTTCTCTTCAACGATGATACGACTAACGGTTTTGAATTCGAGTGGGTTTCCGTAGGTCACAATCGTGAGACCGAGGATCAACGGCAACCATAGATTCGTAGTTAAGCCGAACACGTGAAACAACGGCAATACCGCGAGCACGATGTCGTCCTCGTGAAAATCGAAAACCTGTCTTGCTGCGTTGACATTTGAACCGATATTGCAGTGGGTGAGCTCGACTGCCTTCGGCTCCTGCTCGCTACCGCTGGTGAACAGGATCACGATAGTGTCGTTGGCGCGCCCCTCACGAAGGGTCCGGAGCAGCGCGCCAGTGGGTAAATGCGTTTTGATCAGTGCGGCCAGTTTTTCCAGCAGCCCGATCTCGCGCATTATGTTTTCGAGAAACACCATACCGTCAATCGTCGCGCATTCGATCTTGTTAAGTAACGCATGTGCAGTGATTATGGTTTTAAACCCACACTTCGATTGAGCGTAGCGTGCATTTTGTTCCGCGCCGGTTGAGTAGTTAATCATCACCGGTATTTTGCCGGCCATGAGGGTGGCAAGTATCGACAGCGCGCACCCAGCGGAGTTCGGCACCATGATGCCGATGTAACCGTCGGGGTAGCGGCGGATGCGTCGTGCCAAGATCATTGCGCCGAGCAAAGCCCGCGAGTAGCTAATGCGCCTGTTGGTGGATCGATCGATGAAAGCGAGCTTCTGGCCCTTGGTCTTAGCGATCTTGACGAATTCGTGGTGTAGAAGCATAGGTCGTAGCCTGAATGGCCAAGGTCCTATAGTCGTTCTGTGGCCGTGGCGCCGCTCTGCGTCGGAACGTAGCAGCACAGTCTGGTTTGCGGCAAGCGCCTTTTTCCAAAGGCTGCCTTACTTCGGCGCCGCGATGGGCGCAGCGCGAGTGGCCGTGTCGCTTAGGCGCGCGAACTCCTTGAGGGTCAAGGTCTCACCACGGCGTCCGGGATCAATACCGATCGCGGCAATGGCGCTATCAGTAAGTATGCCCTTTAGCGCATTGCGCAGGGTCTTGCGGCGCTGAGAAAATACCGCTGCTACCACGTCGGCAAGCACAGCCTCGTCCATTACCGGTGCCGGCGGCGCCGTATGCGGACGCAGTCGCACCAGTGCAGAGTCCACCTTAGGTGCGGGCTGAAAAGCGCCAGACTTCACCACGAACAGCCGTTCTATTTGGCACCGCCATTGCACCATCACGCCTAGGCGCCCATAGGTTTTGTTCCCAGGCCGGGCACACAATCTGTCAGCGACCTCTCGCTGTAGCATGAAGCACATGTCCTGAATGCAGGACGTCTGTTGCAGCAGGTGGAACAACAGTGGCGTCGACACGCTATAGGGAAGATTGCCGATCAAACGCAGCTTGCGTCCGGAATCATTGAAACGGCGATAGTCAATCGCAAGCGCGTCGGCCTGATGGATGCGTGCATTGTCGAAAGACGCCAGCTCCTCGCTGAGCGCCATGGCCAGTCGCGGGTCGAGTTCAATCGCGTGCAGGTAGGCTACTCGAGGCACCAGCTCGCGTGTCAACACGCCCTGACCTGACCCGATTTCGACCACGATATCGTCAGGGTCGGGGTCAAAGATGTCTAGAATCCGGCAAACGACCCGGCGGTCGTGCAGGAAATGTTGACCCAGACGCTTACGGGCTCGGCTCATTGCCCGATAGCACCACTGCGAGGTCGAGCGCAGCGATAACGCTGCTCGCGTTGGCGCGTCCAGTGCCCGCCAACTCGAGCGCGGTGCCATGGTCGACTGAGGTGCGAACGAACGGAAGCCCGAGGGTGACGTTAACCGCCTGGCCAAAGCCGTGGTGCTTGAGCACAGGCAGGCCTTGATCATGATACATCACGAGCACTGCGTCTGTGCCAGACAGTTGACTGCGCGTGAATGCCGTGTCTGCCGGCACAGGACCGCGTAATCGCAGGCCTTGGCCACGGAGCTTAGTGATCACGGGTGAGATCACATCGAGTTCTTCGCGACCAAGGTACCCGCCCTCACCGGCGTGTGGATTGAGCCCACACACGACGATGTGAGGGTTTCCGATGCCAAACTTGTGCTGCAGGTCACGGTGTAGCACGCCGAGGACGTCTTCGAGACGTCCGGCGGTGATGCTGTCGCTGACCTCGCGCAGGGGGACGTGGGTCGTCGCCAGCGCTACGCGCAACTCGCCAGCCGTTAGCATCATCACCACCTTAACGCCACCGGCTCGCTCGGCCAGAAACTCGGTATGGCCGGTAAACGGGATGCCGGCATCGTTGATCACCCCCTTATGAACCGGTGTGGTCACCATTGCGTCGAATGTTCCCTGCAGGCAACCATCTGTGGCTATTTCGAGAGTCTCTACAACATAGGCGGCGTTGGCGACGCTTAGCTTGCCAGCTAAGACTGACTCAGCTGCCCGGACGGCTAACACACTGAGTCCGGAGGCAGCCCCGCTTCCGTTCCATGAACGCGTCACGAACGGCAGGTCCAACAGCTGCGCGCGCTGCGTCAGGACGTCGGGATCGGCGATAAACACGAGCTGGCATGGCAACGGCCGCTGCGCCAGCATGATGCACAGGTCAGGACCGATTCCAGCGGGTTCTCCGGCAGTGATAGCGATAGCAGGAAGCACTGTTCAAAACACATCCGCTGGGACTTGTGAGTCGGGCAAAGCCACCCGCGGCCCGACAGCGCGGACTGATCAAGTATCCCCGACCTGATATTGTACGTAGGCCTCGTCACGTACTTGTCGCAACCACTGCTCGTAACGTTCGTCAGCCTTGCGAGCGTGAATCTGCTGGCGGGCTGCAGCGCGCTCGCGCTCGCCACTGATGTCCTGCTGACGCCTTGCAATCACCTGGATCAAGTGGAAACCAAAGGGTGTCTCGATCGGTTCACTGATCTCATTGGGCGCGAGTTTGCCCATCTGCTTCTCAAACTCCGGCACCGTCTCCCCAGTCCTAAGCCATCCTAAGTCACCCCCTTTCGCTGCCGATGCCGTGTCGTCAGAGTGCGCGCGCGCGAGATCGGCGAAATCATCCCCGTTCACGACGCGTTCTCTGAGCTGTGAAAGCTTTTCCTGAATCTCGGCACGCGAGCGAATCTCACTTGGCTTGATAACGATGTGGCGAACGTGAGTTTCGGTGATCTGCTCGGCGGGCGCGCCAGTACGACGTTCGTTGAGCTTTAATATGTGATACCCGACCGGGCTTGGTATCGCCTCACTGATGTCTCCGGGCTGCATGTTTTCCAGCGCCTGCAGGAATACACCGGGGAGCTGACCTGACTTCTTCCACCCCAATTGCCCGCCTTTAAGAGCATTTTGACCTTGCGAGTAAGCAATCGCCGCCTGCTCGAAGCTGTCACCCTCCATCAGTTTCCTGCGGATTTCGTCTGCTTTGCGTTTGGCCAATTGCCGCTGCTCGGGGGTTGCTGCCTCGGGGATACCGATCAGTATCAGCGACAGGTTGTACGCATCGTTCTTACCCTGGCCGCGCCGACTCGTCAGGTAATTGTCAACCTCGCTATCCGATACGGTAATGCGGTTGTTGATCTCACGCTCAACCAAGCGCTGGATCGTGAGCTGTTCGCGGATGTGACCGCGATAGCTTTCGATTTCGACACCCTCCCTCTGCATTGCGCGGTAGATCGTTTCTGGGCTTACCCCATTTTGCTTCGCCACCTGGGCGATCGTTTGGTCTATCTGCTTGTCAGAAATCCGTACTCCGATTTGGGTAGCGACCTGAAGTTGAATGCGCTCTAACACCATTCGGTCAAGCACTTGCTTCCGCAGAACATCGCGGGGCGGGGGTTTAATTCTGCGTGAAGCAAGCTCGCGTCTGACGTTAGCGATACGGGCGTTCAGCTCCGTGCTCGTGATCACATCGTCATTCACGATAACGAGCATTCGGTCGATTGGTTCTACCCGCAGGGCCCCCGGAAAGAAGGTCATCTGTGCGTGGGCCGGGGAGGTTAAGGCGCCTGCGGCAAGCAACCCGGCAGCCAGGAGTCCGGCGTAAAAAGGCGTGTTGTTTGCAATCGTTGGCATCGCGGCTAGCATGGGCGTTAGCAGCCAGGTTAGCGCCCACAAAGGATAGCACGGATCAACGGTATCCCGGCCCCTCGGTCGCGAACCGCTCACTCGGGTAGAAGATGCTCTGGAAGAGTGGACTATCAGGTGTAGGACCCGCGGTGGCGAGGCCGGTAAACTCGAATTGAAACAGCACCTCGTTAATTTGCTCCGTGGTGGTAGTGTTTAGGCGGCGCTGGCCGAAGAGCCGCAACGCCCAGCAGCAGGACCGATAACCAAACCCCAGGTAGCTCTGCACATTTCGCTCATCTTGTAGCGAGTAACTCGCGCTCGCCGCTACCGTCCAACGCCGCTTAATGGGCCACTGCGTTGATAGATCGACTTGCTCGACATTGTCATCGCCTCGCAGGCGGTAGCCTAAATTGACGATGCGATCTTTCGCCGGCTGGTACTGCAGAAAAAAACCACTCTGTGCCGTCTGCCTCAGTTCCCGGTTCCATTGAATGGTCGCACGGGTGTACCAGCGATTTGCAAACCGACCAGTGAGCTCGGCAACCAGATCGGACTCGTCCCGTGTATCCACAAATCCTGGTGTCAGATTGACCTCACGATCCTCGAAGAAGAACTGCTGCCCGATGCTGAACCGGAATCGCTCGACGCCATCTTCTGCGCCGATCGTGCGTGTTGTCAGCGCTACGGTGACCTGATTGGTGTCGCCCACGCGGTCACCGCCGACGAAGCGGTTTTCCCGGAACAGATTGGCAAAGTTAAGCACTGGCAGGCTGGTGTCGAACTCGGGTAAATCGTCCTGATTCTCGGTCGGCACGTTCAGATAGAACACTCGCGGTTCTAAGGTCTGAGTGAACCGCTGTCCTTCACGCTCAAAGATGAGCCCGCTGTCGAGGCTGAAGATCGGCACTGTCACATCGGGCTGCTCGTCGCCGAGGAAGGGCTCGTCTAGTGAGTAGCCGATATATTTGACGCTGAGCTTCGGTCGAATAAAGCCATAACTCTTGCGAAACGGCCAATCGATTCCCGGCAAGAGGTTTATGCGCCAACCGGTGAGACTCTGGTCACGCTCGAAGTTGTCTAGCTCGGTCTCCAATACTGGGATAAAGCCGTAACGCGTGGGCACTGGGTTCGCTAGCAGCTGAAGCTGCGGCAGGCGATCATACGGACGGCTGGCGGGCGAGATACTTGGATCGACCGTCTGATACGCCAGCACGCGGGCGCGGAAGTTCCACCGTCGGCCGCGGTACTCCGTACTACCTGTCCGCGGCAGGTGTGTAAGGCTGGCGATCGCGAGATTGTTACCGAAATCGTTGAGATAGGCGTTATCCGATACCTTGTCATAGTCGACATTTGCGCGCCACTTCTCACCAACGACCTCGTTATGCCGATAGCTGACGGCCCAGCGATCCCGGCCAAAAAACTCGTCGTCATCCTGCAGGAACTCCAGGCGCAAGTAACCGCTGCGCGGCCGTTGCAAATAACGAAACTCGTTACTTACTTGCAGACCCCGCTTTGACATCCATGTCGGCGTGATCGTTGCATCGTAGTTGGGGGCGATATTCCAGTAGAACGGGATCCCTAGTTCAGTGCCGCGCAGATCCGACTGCCCCAGGGTGGGAAATAAAAAGCCGGTCTGGCGCTCATCCGACAGCGGGAAGCGTACCCACGGCCAATAGAAAATTGGTACCTTCTTGAAGCGCAACGTGGCGTTGCGCGCCGTGCCGGTGTTGCTGGTCTTGTCGAGCTCGAGTTCACCAAGCTTGAACAGCCAATCGTCTTTGCCTGGAGGGCAAGTGGTGTAAGTCGTCTCGAGGAGCTCCGCCCTCTCCTTGCCGTCCAATACGATCCGGTTCGCCTCACCGCGAGCGGCGTTCTTGCCCAGGTTATAACTCCCCTGCGCCGTGTAACCGGTGAAGGTGTCGCGCTGCAGATACAATTCCGGACTCTGATAGCGATCGCCCACGAGGTTCTCCAAAGTGACGTTGCCGGTTGCCTGCAACTCTTCCGTGGCGCGCTTAAAGGTAATTTGATCGGCGAGGATACGGATATCCTCATGACGCAGCTCGACGTTGCCGTACAAACCGACGTGCTCATCGGTCTGCTCCACGCGATCAGCCTGGACACGGGTGAATAGGGGCGCGTCGGCTGGAAGTGGTTCGAAGGGCGGAATGGGATGCGGAACGGCAGGGCAGCCTGGGACCGGGTCGGCGACAACGGGTAGGGGGATCACAGCCGCGACAACAGCGAGACAGGCCCACCACCGCGCGGAGTTCGCTTGGGGCATAGATTTAGGTTGTTTCTTGTGTGGCGCATAAAATTGCATAGAATCGGCACGCCATCAAGCAGCACGACATGTGCAAACGACTAATTTAGGCAGAGGGTTCCAGGGCAGTCCATGGATAAGAGACTTGAGGCACTGCGCAAATGGGTCGATACAGTGCTCGACGGCTGCCGCTATCGGCTGCGGCCCGCATCGGCGGACGCCAGCTTCCGGCGCTACTTTCGCGTGTTTGCCGGCGCCGACATTTATATTGCCATGGACGCGCCGCCAGACACACAGGACTGTGCCGCCTACGTACGTATCGCGAAGCGCTTTCGCCAGCTTGGGCTCAACGTACCCCAGGTCCTGCATAGTGACACAAACCAAGGTTTCTTGCTCATCAGTGATTTGGGTGATCGTTCCTATCTGTCGTGCTTGAGCGAAGCGACAGTCGAAAACCTATACGCAGATGCGTTTCAGGCGCTGCTCATACTACAGCGAAACGGTGTGCCGGATTCCGACTTTCTTCCGGGCTATGATGAGGGGTTGCTTCTATCCGAATTACGGATTTTCCAAGAGTGGTATCTTGGGCGGCATCTCGGCCTGCGGTTGACTACCACTCAAGAGGCGACGCTCGATCGCGTGTTTACGCGGCTGAAGGACTCCGCATTGGAGCAACCTCGAGTGTGGGTTCACCGCGACTTTCATTCACGAAACTTGATGATGACCGAAGAGAACAACCCCGGCATCTTGGATTTCCAAGATGCGGTCTCTGGGCCTGTCACCTATGATCTGGTTTCGTTACTGCGAGATTGCTATATCTCGTGGCCGTATGAGCGTGTTGAGCGCTGGGTTCATAACTACTACACCCTCGCGCACGATGCTGGCGTCCCTGTCGGCGAGGACGAGGACCAGTTTCGTCAGTGGTTTGAGCGTATGGGTGTACAACGGCACCTCAAAGCAACTGGCATCTTTGCGCGCTTGAAATACCGCGACCGCAAGCCGGCCTACATCATCGATATCCCGCGTACGTTGAGATACGTTCGTGATGCAAGCTCGCGTTGTGGCGATCTGCAACTGCTGCACGAGCTGCTTTGGGACGTAGGGGTATGGCGCACACTGGACGAAGCGGAGGATAGGTGAAAGCGATGATCCTTGCCGCCGGGCGCGGTGAGCGACTGCGGCCGCTAACCGATGAGACGCCTAAGCCACTGCTGAAGGTAGGCAATCGTCCGCTCATTGTGCATCTCATCAAAGCGCTGGCCAGTGCTGGCCTCGACGACCTGGTAATCAATCATGCTCATCTTGGCAAGCAGATTGTTGATACGCTTGCCGATGGAGCGGATCTCGGAGTCAGGATTCGCTACTCTCCGGAACCGCCAGACGCGCTCGAAACCGGGGGTGGCGTTCTTAATGCTTTACCCCTGCTCGACAGCGACCCGTTCGTGGTCGTGAACGGGGACATCTGGACCGATTACCCTTTTAAACGCCTACCTCGCCGACTTTCGGGGCTTGCCCATCTGGTATTGGTGGACAATCCGCCGCACCATCGACTTGGTGACTTTGCGCTCAAAGTCGGTCGTGTGCGAGCGGGGCCATCGCATCGGCTTACTTTCAGCGGCATCGGCGTTTACACGCACGCCCTGTTCCAGAGCTGTAGTCCCGGGAGATTCGCCCTTGCGCCGCTACTGAGATCGGCGATTGCCCAGGATCAGGTCACAGGCGAGCATTACAAGGGCGAATGGATAGACGTTGGCACGCCTGAACAATGGCGTGAGTTAGACGAGCAAATATCTGGGCAATGAGTGGGCTTTTACCGAGGCCCTAGGGTGGCCAAAATAAAACCGGTAGCGCGCGCTCTGGTGAGCCAAACACGCGCGCTACCGGCCGAGTTTACACAGTCGCGGGCCGCTAGGCTCCTTACCGTTGTTACCACGGTCACCGCGTAAAACCCGGGTGACCGCGCCGGGATCCGGAACCCCCCGCTTGCCGAGCTACTTCTTCTTCTTGGCTGCCTTTTTCTTGGTACCTTTGGCCTTCTTCGCGGCTTTTCTCTTCTTTGCCATGTTGCACTCCTTTGGGTTGTGGTTAGAGGCTTAGATGAATGAGGGGCGTGTGCCCCGGGTTACAGCTTTTTGCAAAATAGAAAAGACAGCCAATGGCTGTCTTTTCAACAAATGAAAAAGGGGAAACCCACCGACGGACTGGGGAACCGCTTTCCCGGCGGCCGTTTCGTACCGATGCTGGCTATTATTATATCTTGTTCTTGTCGAGATCCGCGATCGATCCAAAACTATCGTATACCTTTGCTCAAGCGCCGTTGAAATGGTTGTCGCGCGTGAAGCGTTTCACTTCGTCCACCGTGAACTCGGTGACGCTCACGTCAATCGCCAACTCCTCCAATCCGTTTATCGCGCTTGCAACCATGTAATACAACTCTCAAGCCTTGTCTAGCACACTCTGATAACGTGTCAAGCTATAAATGTAAATAGCATTTAGCAAAATTGCAAACATTTTTTCAAGAAATTTGTTGACATCAGTGACGACGTTTCGAGCTGTGATAATTCTCAACGCTCGACACTCATCCGCATTTCGAATCGCCACAGTTCAAGCACGTCGTACACCCATCCATTCTCACAACCGCCTTCATTAGGCACTTACTACATAGCCGGGCTTCTGGTGGAAACTCGCTTGTGCTCGGGTCGGTATTGTCAGTGCGGTTGGCGCTTACTTCCGCACGCTTCTCGTTGAGAAAACTCTCACGGTTAGGGTCCGCGTCTTCAGTCGAGATCAGCCCGATCATCTTTAGGTGCCGTTCGATCACGTCGCCGATCTCGGCAACCAGTGACGGTATATATTGACCTTGCTTGAAATAGCCCCCCCGAGGGTCGAAGACGCTATGTAACTCCTCCACTAGGAAGGTGACGTCACCACCTTTGCGGAACACTGCCGAAACAATACGCGTCAGCGCGACGATCCACTGAAAATGCTCCATGCTCTTCGAGTTAATGAAGACCTCGAATGGACGCCGTTTCTCGTGCTCCGTACCCAGATTGAGCACAATGTCATTGATCGTTACGTAAAGCGCGTGCTCGGTTAATGGGGTCTTGATCTTATATGTGCTGCCGAGCAGCATTTCCGGCCGCTCGACCTTCTCGTGCATCTGGATGACGTTACTCTCGGGCAGCGACGCCACGTCATCCTTTACGACCTCATAACCGACTATCTTGTTTTCGATCTTAATCGTCATCGTATTCTCCGTTTCATCTCTACCCTGATCAAAATCTGCCGTAGTAGCCTTCCTTTAGCGCGTCAAACAGGTTCGCGGCCGAGTGAACGTCGCCGTCGTACTCGAGCTCCTCGTTCCCTCTGACCTCAATCACCTCGCCGTTCTCCAGCTGGAAGCGGTAGGTGGTATCCTCGAGGTCCTGCTCCTTCACGAGCACCCCCTGGAATGCTTCCGGGTTGAAGCGGAACGTAGTGCAGCCTTTGAGGCCCTGGTCATAGGCGTGCATGTAGATGTCCTTGAAGTCCTCGAACGGGAAATCCGTGGGCACGTTGGCGGTCTTGGAGATCGAGGAATCAACCCATTTCTGCGCGGCTGCCTGGATGTCTACATGCTCGCGCGGCGTAATGTCCTCCGCGGTGACGAAGTATTCTGGCAGTTGCGCTTCGGCGTCATCCGCCCCCGGGGTGACTAAGGTGCGATAGGCGAGAAGCTCGTAGGAATACACCTCGACCTTTTCCTTGGTCTTGCGTCCTTCGCGGATCACATTGCGGCTGTAGCGGTGCGCGAACGAGGGTTCTATGCCATTGCTCGCGTTGTTTCCCAGTGAGAGGCTGATCGTTCCCGTTGGCGCGATCGAAGTATGATGCGTGAAGCGCGCGCCGCGCTCAGCGACCCGGTCAGTCAGATCCGGATCAAGCTGTTGCATGTACCGGCTGTAACGCGCCAGCAATACCTTGCCTGGTACCTCGTCGCCGACCTTCACGCCGTCGGAGCGCATTTCCGGACGGCGCGCGAGGATCTCTTCGGTGATGGTGAAGCGGTCTTCCATAATCGGTGCCGGACCTTTCTCCTCGGCGAGTTCCACACCGGCTTCCCAGCCAGCAACTGCCATCTCGCGGGTGACCTGTTCGGTAAATCGCAATGAGTCCGGCTCGCCGTACTTCATCCTGAGCATGGTAAGGGTCGATCCCAGACCCAGGAAACCCATCCCATGACGGCGCTTGTAAGAGATTTCCTGCGCTTGCCGGTCGAGCGGGAGGCCATGGATCTCCACAACATTGTCGAGCATGCGCGTGAACGTGGCGACCACGTCGCGATAACGTTGCCAGTCGAAACGCGCCTGCTCGGTAAACGGCTCTTCTACGAACTTCGTCAGATTGATCGATCCGAGCAGACACGAGCCGTACGGGGGTAACGGCTGTTCACCACACGGGTTGGTTGCCCTGATGTTTTCGCAAAACCAGTTGTTGTTCATGTCGTTGATGCGGTCAATCAAGATGAACCCCGGCTCGGCGTAATCATAGGTCGATGCCATGATGACGTCCCACAGGCGACGAGCGGGTACAGATTGATAAACTTTGCAGGCGACCTGGCCGCGTTCGTTGGTGACATAACCCTCCGTCGTTGGCCAGTAGCGCCAGGCAATGCGGGCGTCCGGGTCTTCGTAGGTCTCCTCATTTACTGGGTACGTTAGGTCCCAGGGGGCGTCGGCCTTTACCGCTTGCATGAACTCGTCCGTGATCAGGCAGGAAAGATTGAACTGGCGCAGGCGCCCGTGCTCGCGCTTGGCGCGCATGAAGCTCAGAACGTCGGGATGGGAGATATCGAACGTCCCCATCTGTGCGCCACGGCGCCCGCCGGCGGACATCACGGTGAAGCACATGGCGTCGAAGATATCCATAAAAGAAAGGGGGCCGGAGGTGTACGCTCCGGCCCCGCTGACAAAGGCCCCTTTGGGCCGGAGGGTAGAGAATTCGTACCCGATGCCGCAGCCGGCTTTTAGTGTTAGGCCGGCTTCATGCACGGCGGCCAGGATGCCATCCATCGAATCCGGAACCGTCGCCGAAACAGTGCAGTTGATCGTACTGGTGGCCGGTTTGTGTTCCTGCGCGCCGGCGTTCGAGACGATGCGCCCGGCTGGGATGGCTCCACTTTGCAACGCCCAGAGGAACTTCTCGTACCAGTGCTCGCGCTTCTCAGGTGACGCCTCGACCTCAGCCAGCGCCAGGGCGACGCGACGGTAGGTGTCACCGATATCCTGGTCGACAGGCTCGCCAGACTTAGTCTTCAGGCGATACTTCTTGTCCCAGATGTCCAAGGATGTGGCCTGTATCGGGATCTGAGAGAGGTCGGCTCTTGGTGTTGTTATGAGTGATGCAGCCTTCATAGGCGTTGTTGCCTCCTTCGCTGGGTCTCTGCGTTGGATTTGTGCGCGTTGGACGAAACCACAACATATTGTAGTTTAGGCAAAGCCTAGACCCATGCTATTGGGGTGTCAAGCGGCTCTGTCCACGGCGGACGAACGGCGCAATATGCCCTCCGGGCGGCTACAGCCACTCTATATATATAAGTGGGGTGGACCGGCGCTGAGCGCGCTCGGCCGGCTCGCGGCCGTCCAGACCTTCAGGCGAAAGACGGTTTTATAGGTCGATCCCGAAGACGCGTTTGAAGCGCGCGTCGAACTCAGCCCGATCGAAACTGTGATTCTGGGTGCCGTGGTGCTCGATCTTGATCGCCCCCATCAGCGCCGCAATCCGCCCAATCGTGTCCCACGGCAGGTCACGCGATAGGCCGTAGAGCAGCCCGGCACGGTAGGCATCGCCGCAACCGGTTGGATCGTTGACCTCGACGACGACGGCGGACGGTATCTCCAGGCACTTCCCAGCCGTATGGACGCGTGACCCCTGCGCGCCAAGCGTGACAATAAGTGCCTGCACCCTTTCGGCCAACTCCTCGACTGACTTACCAGTACGCTCGCGCATCAGCTGCGCTTCGTAGTCGTTCAGGGTTACCCACGTGGCTTGCTCCACAAAGGTGAGCAGTTCTTCGCCATTAAACATGGGCATACCTTGGCCAGGATCAAAAATAAAGGGAATGCCTAGGTCCGCAAACTGTCGGGCGTGCTGGATCATGCCCTCACGACCGTCGGGTGCCACGATACCAATGGTGACGCCTTCAGCATCTAAAACCCGGTTTTGGTGTGACCAGTTCATGGCGCCGGGATGAAACGCTGTAATCTGATTGTCGTCCATATCCGTGGTAATGAATGCCTGGCCGGTGTACGTGTCGTTGATGACTTTTATGTATTGCCGGCTGATTTCGCGGCGATCGAGCCAATCCGCATAGGGACCAAAGTCTTTCCCTACCGTTCCCATCGGCAACGGATCGCCTCCGAGCAACTTCAGGTTATAGGCGATGTTACCGGCACAGCCACCGAACTCGCGGCGCATATCCGGCACTAGGAACGACACGTTCAAGATGTGTACTTTGTCGGGGAGGATGTGATCCTTGAACCGATCATGGAACACCATGATGGTGTCATAAGCGAGGGATCCGCAAATCAGTGCTGACATAATCGTTTCGTCTGTGTCCTCCCGCTGGCGCACAACTGTCGGCGGCGCCACGCGAAGAGGCGATTGTCGCAAAAATCGCCCGGGCCGTCGAAAGCGTCCCTTCCCGCTATCCACGTAAGTCGCCGCTTCAGCTGCGCAAAGCGAGTGTGGTACATATCTCAACTCCTGGTAGATCACCCCAACCACGTGGAGGCAGACGATGAATGTCCTGGAATCGAATTTTTTCGGAAACGAGGTGCAGGCGTGGGTTGTCGCGCTAGCAATCATGACGGTTATGTTCTTCGCGTTACAGATCGGCAAGGCCGTCCTAGTGGGCCGGCTCAGTGCAATTGCTGAAAAGACAGAAACCAAGCTAGACGACATTGCGGTGGACTTGCTACGTCGAACGAAGCACTTTTTCGTGCTTTTTGCTGCCATCTACGCCGGTTCATTGTTCGTGACCTTGCCGCAGAAGCCCACCGACCTGGTGACCAAAGCGTTTGCTATCGCTCTCCTGGCGCAAGTAGCGATATGGGGCAACGCCTTGATTGCCCACCTGATCACGGCCTTCGTCAAGGCGCGACTGGAGACTGATGCCGCTAGCGTGACGACCATCACGGTCATCGGATTCATCGCGCGAGTGGCGATTTGGTCTGCGTTCGGACTGCTAGTACTCGAAAATATCGGGTTCGATATTTCAGCACTTCTGGCTGGTCTCGGAATCGGCGGTATCGCGGCAGCATTGGCTTTGCAGAACGTACTCGGCGACTTGTTCGCATCGATCGCCATTGTGCTCGACAAACCTTTTGTCGTCGGCGATTTCATCATCATCGGAGAGTTTATGGGCACTGTCGAGCAGGTCGGTATCAAGACTACGCGGGTACGCAGTCTCTCCGGCGAGCAACTGGTATTTTCTAACAATGATCTGTTGAATAGCCGAATCCGCAACTACAAACGGATGTTCGAGCGGCGCATCGTGTTTGCGCTTGGTGTCGTATACCAGACGCCGCCCGACAAATTGGAAAGCATCCCGATAATGCTGCGGGAGATTATAGAATCCCAGGAAAACACCCGTTTTGACCGAGCGCACTTCAAAAGCTACGGGGATTTTGCCCTAAATTTCGAGATTGTCTATTATGTCAAAACGCCGCAATACAACACTTACATGGATATCCAGCAGGCGGTCAATCTGACGATTTATCGCCGTTTTCAGGAGACGGGGATCGAGTTCGCTTACCCCACACAGACCCTATTCCTAGAGAAAGGTTGATCCATGTCACATGCATATGGCGCGGTGTCCGGGTCTGCGCTAGCAGGCGCAAGCGAGAAACGGCTGGTTTGCGTCTCAAACCGTCTCCCGTTCGTGCTCGCGCGCGCGGAGAACGGTGACTGGAACGTAAAGCCGGGCAGCGGCGGTCTAGTCAACGCGCTACTCCCCGTGTTGCGCAACCGTGGCGGCTTGTGGGTGGGTTGGACCGGCGCTACTGACGGCGGCACATCCGAGCTCGAAACGGCGTTGGCACGCCTGACCAAAGACGCTGGTTATCAACTTAAGCCAGTGGACTTGACCGCTGACGAGCGCGATAAGTTCTATTACGGCTTTTCCAATGAGGTCATTTGGCCGCTGTTTCACGATTTGCAGACGAACTGCAACTTCGATCCGGCGTATTGGCGGGTCTACCAGAACGTCAACCGCAAGTTTTCGAAGGTGCTTGTTGATAGCAGCGAGCAGGGGGACTTCATCTGGGTCCACGACTATCATCTGATGGAAGTCGCGCGCGAGCTGCGTGAAGCTGGTACGCAATGTCGGTTCGGCTTCTTTCTACACATTCCGTTCCCCTCACTCGACATTTTTCTGAAGCTTCCTTGGCGAATCGAGATTTTGCGTGGCCTACTCGAATTTGATCTGATCGGCTTTCAGACACTACGCGACCGACGCAACTTTCTACAATGTGTCCGCAGTCTCATGAAAGAAGTGTCGGTACACGGTAAAGGCCAGGTCGTTACGTTGCTGCTGGGCGAGAGACCCGCCAGGGAAATAAGAGTAGGGGCGTTCCCGATTAGTATTGATTATCCTGGCTATGTGGAGCGCGCGAGCTCGGGGGCAGTCGCCAAGCTCTCACGATACTTTCGCGAGAATCTACGCGGCCGGCAAATGATACTCGGCATCGACCGTTTGGATTACACGAAAGGAATTCCCAACAAGCTCATTGCGTTCCGCAATGCGCTGCGCCGGTATCCGGAACTGCGCCAGAACGTGACTCTGATACAACAGGTCGTACCGAGCCGTGAGGACATAGCCGAGTACCACAAGCTGCGACGGGAGATCGAGCATTTAGTCAGTGAGATCAACGGCGAATTTACGCAAGCAGGTTGGGTGCCTATCCATTACCTCTTCCGCAGCATGAGCCCGGCCGAGGTGTTAGCTTATTACCGCGCCGCCGATATCGCATTGGTCACGCCCCTTAAGGACGGGATGAATCTAGTGGCGAAAGAGTACTGTACCGCCAAAGTCGATGAGGACGGGGTGTTAATACTGAGCGAGTTTGCTGGCGCTGCGGCACAGTTGCAGAAGGGCGCATTGCTGGTCAATCCTCATGACATAGAGGGTATTGCAGATGGGATCTACCAGGCGTTCGCAATGTCCGGTGAGGAGAAACAAACGCGCATGCGCAGATTGCGCCGTTCGGTTCGCGACAGCGACATATTCTGGTGGGTAGATTCCTACCTGCGTGCTGCGATTGAAAAAGACCTCAGCGCGTTCCCCTTGGTCGACGATTACATGCCGCATACGGAGTCCGTGCTATCACCGTAGTACCACTAGCGTTTTGCTAGTAGTCGGGCTACCGTCTATAGATAACGATAAAGACTTACTGCATGAACGAAGCTGAATGAGCAAGGGGTCTCGCGGCGTTGATGATGACGCCGCGCATGTCAAACATCGGGACGTTAAGCTACCCGCGGCGCTGACTCGCAGACAGGAGATTGCCGAGCATTTGCAGGGCCGGCGTCTCGCCGTATTCCTCGATTACGACGGCACACTTTCCCCTATTGTCGATCGGCCCGAGTTAGCGCTTATGGCCGATGATATGCGCGAGGCAGTGCGTCGTTTGGCCGGGCGCTGCGCAACTGCCATTGTCAGCGGACGCGCACTCGCCGATGTGAAAAATCTAGTCAGGCTCGAGGAGCTGTACTATGCGGGGAATCATGGTTTCGAGATCGAAGGTCCTGGCGGGTCCAAAATCCTTTACGAGAAGGGCAAAGAATTTCTGGAGGCGGTTAGCGAAATCAGTCGCCGCATCGAGATCGGCATCAAGGAGATTGGAGGCGCATTCGTAGAAAACAAGTCTTACTCACTATCCGTGCACTATCGTCTCGCCGCGCCTGAGCGCGTCCCCGATGTGGAACGAGTTGTCGACCAGGCGCTCGCCGATTTTCCCAACTTGCACAAAAGGCATGGCAAGAAGGTCTTCGAGATTCGTCCTAAGATCGATTGGGATAAGGGCAAAGCCGTGCTATGGCTGCTTGAGGTGCTGGACCTCGATGCTCGCGATGTGCTACCGATCTACGTCGGCGACGACATGACAGATGAGGATGCGTTTCGGGCGCTCCACGGACGTGGGCTCGGTGTTCTAGTGGCGGAAACACGCCGCGCTTCAGCTGCCAACTACTCCTTGCACGACACGGGCGAGACGAAGCAGTTTCTCGACATGCTTACAGCACTTTTGTCGGGTGAAACGTCGTGAGCCAGTGGTCCCTCATCTACGAGCATTTCGATCCGGAGCAAGAGTCGTTGCGTGAGGCCCTTTGTACGCTTGGCAATGGCTGCTTTGCTACGCGTGGCGCCGCTGAGGAGTCACAGGCCGACGATATCCATTATCCTGGGACCTATCTAGCCGGCGGCTACAATCGGCTAGATAGCAGCATTGCTGGCCGCACGATAACAAACGAAGACCTGGTCAATTTCCCCAACTGGTTGTTGCTCAGGTTTCGCCCCGAGGACGGCGACTGGTTCAACCCCATGGCGGTCGAGCTGCTCTCGTATCGCCAGGAGCTTGACCTGAAGAATGGCATGCTCGAGCGCACGGTCCGTTTTCGCGACCACGCGGGACGCGAGTCTACCGTAAAGAGCCGCCGTCTCGTGCATATGGCGCAACCACATCTGGCCGCTATCGAGTACTCAATTAGACCGGAGAACTGGGCCGGTCGCGTGACCATACATTCGGCCCTGGACGGATCGGTTATCAACGCAGGTGTAGCACGTTACCGCGAGCTCAACTCCAAGCATCTGGAGACCCAGGACATGGGCGAGGTGGGCGCTGATGCCGTCTACTTGCGGGTGCAGACTAATCAATCGCATTTGCAAGTCGCCGACGCTGCTCGGACTCGTGTCTACAGCCGTGACACCGAGCTTGGTGTCGATCGTCAGACTTTTCGCCATGAGTCAATCATTGGCCAGGAGCTCGTGTGCGAGGTAAGCCAGGGCCAGGTCATCACCGTTGAGAAGGTTGTCGCCCTCCATTCCTCGCGCGACCGTGCTGTTAGTGAAGCGTCGCACGAAGCCGCCCTGGCGGTATCGCGAGCCGGGCGCTTCGCTGAGTTAGCTGTGTCCCACACACGCGCCTGGAAGTTCCTGTGGCGCAAGTGTGACGTCGTCATTAAAGCCCGCGATTCCGACCAGATGGTGATGCGGCTCCACATCTTTCACCTGTTGCAGACGGTCTCCCCCAATTCAATTGGGGTAGATGCAGGTGTGCCAGCACGCGGCTTGCATGGGGAAGCATATCGCGGGCATATCTTCTGGGACGAGCTTTTCATCTTTCCGTTTTACACGTTTCGTTTACCCGAGATAACCCGCAGCCTGCTGCTGTATCGATACCGGCGACTAGGGATAGCGCGGTGTTTGGCTGCGGAGGATGGCTATGAAGGGGCGATGTTTCCCTGGCAAAGTGGTAGCAACGGGCGCGAGGAGACCCAGGCCGTGCACCTCAACCCGCGCTCTGGCACCTGGGGACCTGATTACAGTCGCTTTCAGCGCCATGTGAACGCAGCCATCGTTTACAACACCTGGGAGTACTTTTTGCTAACCGGCGATAAGGAGTTCATGGCTAGCTATGGCGCCGAGATGATTATCGAGATCGCACGCTTCTTCGCTAGCATGGCTCAATACAACAGGAAGAAAAAGCGCTATGAGATCAAGCGCGTGATGGGGCCCGATGAGTATCATGAAAAGTACTTCGATTCCGAAGAGCCTGGGCTAAACAATAACGCCTACACCAACGTGATGGCAGTTTGGATACTAGAACGCGCGCTAATTACGCTGGAACTACTGCGGCCGGAAGATACCCGGAAGCTCAAGGAAGCACTGCAGTTGCGTGGTGATGAGATCAAGCGCTGGCGTGATATTACGCAGCGAATGACAATACCGTTTCATGGCAACGTCATCATCAGTCAATTCGAGGGGTATGATGATTTAGAGGAGTTTGACTGGGACAGTTATCGACGAAAGTATGGGAGCATCGAACGGTTGGACCGCATTCTAAAAGCAGAAGGCGATTCGCCCGATCGCTACAAAGTCTCCAAGCAAGCCGATGTCCTAATGCTGTTCTACCTACTTCCACCGAAAGAGCTGCGGCGCATATTCAAGCAGCTGGGTTACGACTTTGATGATGACCTCGTAAGACGGAACATCGAGTATTACATGAAGCGCACATCACACGGCTCCACCCTGAGCAAGGTTGTGCACGCGTCGGTGCTGGATCGGATCGATCGCTCCGCTGCTTGGACCTTGTTCCGTGAAGCGCTTGAGAGTGATATCGCCGATGTGCAGGGCGGGACCACGCCTGAGGGTATCCACCTGGGTGCGATGGCAGGCACCGCCGACATTGTCCTTCGTCATTACGGCGGCATCGACACGACCGGCGAGACTATCGCATTTTACCCGCGACTACCACCACGTCTGCTCGAGCTCAAGTTTAGACTTCGTCACCGTGATCAGTGGTATGAACTGCACATTAATTCTGAGAAGTTCACCTTGGCGGTGGGCAGCGATGGCCCAGACCCGGTACAGGTCAATGTGCAAGGTGAGCTGCACGCCTTATCTACCGGTCACAGCTACGAGTTCGCCCTGTTCGACAAGCTGTCCGAATCAGTGGGGTAAAAACACCCCCCCTCCCCTAGTGGGAGGGGGTTAGGGGGAGGGGGTGCGCGCCCTGTGTTTGGCAGCGATGAAGTCACTGTGTGAGATGTGCAACAGACCGGCGATCTTGCGGATCAAATGGTCTTCGTACTTGTCCAGTTGTCCATCAGCGTAGGCCACCCGCCACATCAACTCTATGACAGTCTTCTTCTCGTCCGCAGTTAGCGTTTTATTGATAAGCGAGGTGAACTGAAAGTAATCGGTTGCTTGTTTGACTTCCTGCTCGGCCAACTTAATGAGAGTCTCGGTCTCTTCGCGAGGCAGCTCGAAAACGGTTTGCACTGCATGTGTCACAGCCTCCACTTCCTTCGATGTCACGTCAAAGTCAGCGCGTGTCGTTTCAAGCAAAACAGCTGCAGTCGCGATCCGCAGACGATGCTCGACCGTGGCTGGCGTTGCTGCCTCTTGGGCGATGTGTTGGTCGAAGAACTGTTTGATCGCTTTGATCATGGGCCGCGCGCATTATCGCAAATCGTCCCAGTGTACGCAGCCGGCAGCGTCACTAGCGGGACTACACCAATAGCAGTGGGGTCTTTTCGAAAAAACGGTTTTCGGGAGGTCGACGTGACGCTACACTTTGGGTGTGCGTGTCTAAAGGTACGGCTGAGATGTTAACTCATGAACAGCTTGTTTAGGGGCACGTTCACACCCATGAATCTTGAGATCGGCAACTCCGTTAGTTGTCTGTTTGCTGATGGAATACCGAAGCGAGTAAGGAACTTTACGTGCCGGTTCGGGCCCGAGAACGGTGTTAGGATGTACGTCGTAAAGGTGATGTATAAGTACACTAAGTTTGTGTGGCTTGTCGCGATGTATTGCGGCCTGGCAACGGCTGGTCCAAATACTTATTGGCAAACGCCGATTCCACCACCAGGTGAGGCGCCGACTGGCCATCACCCGTTGACGCGTGACTTATCCCCCGATCGATGCGGTCTGTGTCATCAGGATACATACCGGCAGTGGCAGGGCTCGATACACGCGAAGGCGATGTCGAAGGGTTTAGCCGGTCAGCTGCGGATAACCTCGAAGCAGAACGTACGAGCATGTCTGACGTGTCATGTCCCGCGTAGCGGACAGTGGGCGTTGTGGGAAGCGCAAGGAGCGTCGGCCCTTACTGAACTGCACGGCATTGATTGCGCAGGGTGTCATGTACGCGATAGCTACGAGCGTTATGGTGCACGGGAGATCAAAGACACGCCACACGGTACCGTGCGCGCGATGCCGCTTTTCAAACGCTCGGAGTTTTGCATCAAGTGCCATCAGTTCCCGAAAGGGCAAGGCAATGTTGTGAATGGTAAACCGCTTGAAAACACCTACAATGAATGGCGTGCATCGCGTTACAGCCAGTCGGGGCAAACGTGTCAAAGCTGTCACATGCCCAACGGCAAGCACGAGTTTAAAGGCATCCACGACCGAGGAATGACACGCAAAGGGTTAGCCGTGCGTGTCTCCCGTACCGAAGCAGGGTTGCACGTACACGCCAAGAACGTCGGGGCGGGGCATGCGTTACCCACTTACGGAACTCCGCGTATTACCATCGTCGCCGAGACTATCGAAAAAGGGCGAGTCAAACGTGCGCAATACCTGATACAACGACGGCTACATTGGCACCCGAAAACGGGTTGGCGCGAGATATCAGATACGCGGCTAATGCCTGATCAATCAATCGATTTGAACTTGCCAATGGCCAAAGACCAGGTGGCGACCGTGAAGGTGATCGTCCAACCTGACCACGATTATCATGATCGCGTTTATCCGATGCTGCTGTCGGCGCCGGTTGACTTGCCTAGTGCCGATCGCGCTATGCTGGAGGCGGCGCGCAAGGCCGGTATCGCGAACGAGTACACACTCTACAGTTTCAGTTGCAATAGCTGGAAGGGCAACAAACAGTCCTGTGATGAAAGTTCTTAACGTTCTGCAACACTCGGCTTTCTCGTTGATACCTAGCACGCCACCAACTGCAGACCTAAGGCCGCTTCCCGGAATACCCTTGCGCCGTGTTGTAACACGCGTGCTCGCCAGCGAGCATCTGCGGGGCAGAAAGCCTGCAAAAGGTCGGCTTTCACCTGTAAACCCGTGGAGGCGTCTGCGGCGCCATAATGGTGGTACTGATTTTCCCGGCGCAGAGCCGACAACACGTGTAACAAAGAATATGTTCCCAGTTCCATTGTCGCTGCGTAGACCTTTGCATGCGCAAAGATTTCCTTTGTCAGCCACCCAAGTGTCCCAATTGCGGCATAAGTGGTCGCGCCGGCTGCGTAACTGCTTAGCACTCGCTCAGCACTGAGCCACGCCTGTAGCTGGCAAAGTTCGTCCGACCCCGGCGCCTCATGCGCTAACAAAGTGGCGTACCCGTACTTGCCTAGGCCTGTGTGTATGTCGATGTGTAACACATGGCGCGTTTGCTGAGTCGCGAACATTCTCAAGATTTGATACAGGGTCTCGGTGGACTGTTGCCGTTCAGCACCGCCATAGAATAGCCCTCGCGGAAACGCGTACTGACCGCCCGCTATCGCCTGGCGCGCGGTACGGGGACCTCTTCGTATCCCGAGCCAGAGCAATTGCGGTAGAAACGGCTGGTGCGGCCGAAGCGGCGCGCGCGGATTGAGCAAAAAGTCAAAATCGGCGTAAGCGGGATTGTCCGGCCCTGGAAAACGAGTTATGCAGTTGCGATTAAGATCGACGTTGTTTTCGTTAGCCCGACGGATGTGAGCGAACCCGTAGGGGTTTACCGCGTGCACGAAGAGCACCGTACACGCTGGCTGCTTGCGTGGGTCGCTGAAGCGTGTGCGAAGCAGGTATTGTTGCAACGCGCTACCGGCAAGGCCTTCGGCTCCGTGCACACCTGATGTCAGTACCAGCAGTCGCTTACTGGCTGCGTTGCTAAAGTGCGCCGTGTCTATGCTCAAGTGCTCGCCAGCGGGACCGCGCGCGCCGATCGGATAGCTTGCAATCTGGGCACCGATGTTGCTGGCTAGACGTAAGAACTGCTTACGTGCGCTGAAGTAATCAGCCGCGAACTCATCGGAGGAGGCCGCCGATGCTGGGTTCGCCGATCGCTGCATCATAGCGCGCGACCCCAATAACGGGTTTGACTAATGTGGGAGTAACACAAATAGAATTAGGCGTCGCCCTCACCAAGTACTTCAACTTGCTGGCTCTTGGCAAAGTTCAACAGCCGCCTTATCGGCACCATAGCGCGGCGTCGAACGGTCTCTTCGACAAAGATTTCGTTCGTCGCATATGTCAGCACGTTGTGAAGCTTTTGCACCG
Organism: Acidiferrobacterales bacterium; assembly: GCA_046759385.1. GTDB lineage: Bacteria > Pseudomonadota > Gammaproteobacteria > Acidiferrobacterales > SPGG2 > JBHICC01. The sequence goes on from JBHICC010000011.1 coordinate 56,173, forward strand.
TGTTCATCGCCATCCAACGGCAATGCGCACAACTTTCGCAGGTGGCACCGACTCCTGCGGTGGGCGCCTCGAGAAAGGTTTTCGCAGGTGCGACCTGTTTCATTTTGTGGAAAATGCCCTTGTCGGTGGCGACGATCAATTTCTTTGCCGGCAGTGTCTTCGCGGCTTCGACGAGCGCAGTGGTAGAGCCGACAATATCAGCCTGCTCGATCACACCCGCGGGCGATTCCGGGTGCGCTAGGATGGCGGCATCAGGGTGCCTTGCCTTCAGGGCACGCAGCACCTCAGCCTTGAACTCCTCGTGGACTACGCAGGCCCCCTGCCAAAGCAGCATATCCGCGCCAGTCGTCTTTTGTATGTATTCACCTAGGTAGCGATCCGGCGCCCATAGGATCTTCTCGCCGCGCGCAGCGAGATGTTGCACTACTTTTACGGCGATGCCGGACGTAACCATCCAATGTGCACGGGCTTTGACGGCAGCACTTGTATTGGCATAGACCACCACCGTTCGATCGGGATGGTCATTGCAGAATCGCTCGAACTCGGCGGCAGGACAACCGATGTCGAGCGAACAGGTCGCCTCGACATCGGGCATGAGCACGCGTTTTTCCGGGTTAAGGATCTTGGCCGTTTCACCCATGAAGCGCACACCGGCCACCACTAAGGTCTTGGCGGCGTGTTCGTTTCCGAAACGCGCCATATCAAGCGAGTCGGATACCAACCCCCCGGTTTCGTCCGCTAGGTCTTGCAACTCGGGTGCCGTATAGTAGTGTGCAACCAGGACCGCGTTCTGCGCCGCGAGCATGTGCTTGATCTCGCTCGCGAGCACGGCGGAATCGCTCGGCGGCTTGAGTTCCGAGATTGGTGCTCTTGCTACGACTTGGCTCGATAACGCCTTGTTCATGACATCGCTCTTTGTCTACGGCCAGGGTGCTTCGATTACTTGATAATCTCCACTTTGTGCGGAAACCGCAGCCGATACAGCCGTGCCGGGCGGTGGTTGCCATTTCGACGCTGCTCATCGGTTTTCTCGATGCGGTCTAACGCCAACATACGTTTTCTGAAGTTGCGCTTATCTAAGACCTCTCCGAGGATGATTTCGTAGACGCTCTGTAGGTCACCGAGCGTGAACTTCCCGGGCATGAACTGATACGCTATCGTCGAATAATCGAGCTTTGCTACCAGGCGTTTATGCGCCATGCCCACAATGCCGGCGTGGTCGAAGGCCATAAGGGGTAAGCGGTCCAACGGGAACCAGCCTACTGTCGTGTCCTCGACGGTTGGCCGCATCCGCAGGCGGTCCGAAGGAATCAACGCGTAGTACGCTACCGAGATTACGCGCTCTCTCGGGTCACGCTGCGGGTCGCCCGAGGTGTGCAGTTGTTCGAGATACACGCCGGTGACCCCCGCTTTTTCGGCGAGCTCACGCAAGGCACACGATTCCAGATTCTCGTCGACACCGACAAATCCCCCGGGCAATGCCCACGTGCCAGTAAAGGGGTTGGCCCGGCGCTTAACGAGCAAGACCTCTAAGCGCTCAGCACGGATGCTGAAAAGCACCACGTCAGTGGTGACAGCCAGATGGGTACGCGCGCTACTGTAAGCCATAAATAGTGTATTGAGTACACTAAGTAGGCCATTACGATAGTGTAAGAACTACACTAAAGTCAAGTCTGAAGTAGAGATCAGAGATTAGCGAATCGGTCCGGCGGACAAAAAAAACCCCCTGCGAGAGGGGGGTGATAAGGCCTCTAACCACTATATCGTTATTATTCAAACCGTGCTTAAGCCCGCGTATGGGCCACGGCATATGTATTTGATCGACTGCGGCTCTTATCTAGCCGAATGTCCAGAGAGCTTTACCTCTACAACCTCCTCCGGCTGCAAGCCCGCATAATACTCGTGCAACACGACCAGTACTTCAGGCCGGCTGAAGTGCTGCGGTACTGCTCCGCCTTCCGACAATGCTTTGCGAAGCTTGGTTCCAGAAAGCAGTAAACGGTCCTTTTCGCCGTGTGGACACGTTCTGGCCGAGGCGACGCTGTCGCACCTGTCACACCAGAATGTCCAGTCCAGCTTCAATGGCTTGATCTCAAGCGCGTCTGCTGGGATGTCATCGAAGATTCGTTGAGCGTCAAAAGCGCCGTAATAGTTGCCCACCCCCGCATGGTCACGCCCAACAATCAAGTGCGAACATCCGTAGTTCTGCCGAAATACCGCGTGCAGGAGCGCTTCGCGGGGGCCCGCATAGCGCATGTCTAATGGGTAACCGGCATGTAAGACCGTATCTGGCACAAAGTAGTTATCAATCAAGGTATCAATTGCCCGTGCTCTTACCTCGGCAGGGATATCGCCCGGCTTTAGCTGTCCCAATAGCGAGTGGATGAGCACGCCGTCGCAGATCTCAATCGCGACCTTTGCCAGATATTCGTGCGACCGGTGCATCGGATTGCGGGTCTGCAGCGCCGCAATCGTGCGCCAACCTCTTTCGGCAAACGCTTTCCGAGTCTGTGCGGGTGTTAGGAAATGCCGCGGGTAATGCTCAGGGAACTCGCCCCGCGACAGCACCTTTACCGGACCCGCCAGATTGATCTCGCCTTGCGCCAACAGCGTCTGTACGCCCGGGTGGGCGGAGTCCGTGGTTCCGTAGACCTGTCGGGCCTCGTGCATCTTGTCGATCCAGTACTTTTCCATCACCACCATAGTGGCCATGGTCTCGCCCGTGGCGGCGTCGATAAGGGCGATATTAGTCCCCAGCTCGATGCCGCCGGCGGTAGATGCATCGACCGACAAGGTAATCGGAATTGGCCAGAACGTGCCGCTCGCGAGTCGCATGTCGACGCATACCGATTGCCAGTCCGCCTCGGTCATGAACCCGTCCAACGGCGTGAAGCCGCCGATCCCGATCATGATCAGATCGCCGACTTCGCGCGACGTCATTGCGACTTGGGGCAAAGACTGCGCGCGTGCACCTTCCTCCTTCAGCTGTTGACCGGCCAGGAGGCGGGGGTTGAGTTGTTCGGCGCCGTGAGGGTTAATCAACATGCGAAAACAAGCCCTGAGGCAGCTTGGCCCCGGGGACGAGCAGCATATATCTTGGAACAACGCCGTGTACAGCCTTGCGAATCATAAAAGTAATTAATACTTTTACCAGTAAACTGAAATTTCGTTGATGTAAACCACCCGATCGCTGTCGCTGACCGCTAGGATGAAGCGTGTTGTCCGCTAGGTCCAGTGCTGTATCGGTTGGTCGGTCTGGCTACACTAGCCCGCAATCGGACCACGCGCCTGCGCGATGCCATCCTTCAGACAGGCGCGCGAGGCATATCCTCGATGGGCTACTTGGGTGGCGCGCCTCGCGCCTGGTCCTGTTTCAGCTCGCGGTAGCGCTTGAGATCTTCGGCCGCCTGCTGCTTGATGGCGTCTTGTTCGCGTCGCATGCCCCGCATTGCGGCTTCATGACGCGCGATCTGCGCCCGCGTACGCTCAATGTCCGCCACCATGTCCTTGGGTATGGGTTTGCCCTTGCTCTGCACCTTGCCGGCTTCTGCCTCCATGCGCTCTAAGGTATCGCGCAACGGCCTCAAGGTCCTCGTAGTGGCAGTGATCGTGTAGTTGATCTGCGTGAGCTTGCGATCACGGATATATATGATGTCGTCCTCGTGCCCATAGGTTTGAAGCAGCTGTCGGTCACGGCGAGCTTGTTCCGCCGCCTGCCTCCGTTCCTCCTCCGCTAGCGCTTGTTGCTCATCGCGTTGGCGCACCTCATCTTTGGTGAGCGGTGCATCGATGACTTTGGTGGTCACACCTTCATCGGAGAGTTCCATGACCCGCGAGCGCGCACACTCCTCGGCGGCGCGGTCACCGTAGTGCCACTTACCCTGAGCGTCCTTACATTTCTTGATTTTTGATCCGGCCGCGCCAAGGTCGATAGTAGTCAGGCCGAGTGCCAGAAAACCAGCTAATAGTATGATAGATAAGGGTTTTCCTTTCATCCGCCGCTCACATGAGGACTCACCAGGGGCTCATTTCAAGATAGGCATTGGCTTATGAGGTTGTCAACCGCCGTCACGTGGCGGCGCGGTTAAACGCCATAGCGGCGGCGATAGGCGGTGATCGCGGCGAGATGGTGTTGCACTTCTTCCCGCTCAGCCAGGTAGGTGACCAGGGTGTCTAAGCTGACGATGCGAATGACTTGAATCGCATAGCTGGTCTCAACGTCTTGTACCGCCGAGCGGGTGCCAACACCTCGCTCCTGTCTGTCGAGCGCGATCACAGCGCCAGCCGACGTGGCGCCAGCCTGTTTGATCAGTCCGATGGCCTCAGCAACTGATTGTCCAGCGGATATGACATCGTCAACGATGAGTACATTCCCGCGCAAGGGCGCACCAACGATCACGCCCCCCTCGGCATAGTCTTTCGCTTTCTTGCGGTTGAAGGCATAGGGTACGTCGCGGTGGTGTTCACTTGCCAAGGCGATGGCAGTGGTAGCGGCCAGCGGGATCCCCTTGTACGCCAGCCCAAAAAGCATATCGAATGCGACCCCCGCATCGATAATGGCAGTAGCATAGAATTGCCCAAGACGCAGTAAGGATGAACCCGAGCTAAAGCATCCTGCATTGAAAAAGTACGGGCTCACGCGCTGCGATTTAAGGACAAACTCACCAAACTTGATCGCGCCGGCCTCGATCGCGAAGTCAAGAAACGCCCGCTGGTAGTCCTTCATCAATGGCAAGATACAAGATTCAAGATGTGAGCCACAAGAAGCTTTAAGCTTGTGCATCCGGAGTTCTACCTTGTACCTGACTTCATGCGCATCATCACCTTGAACCTTAACGGCATTCGGTCGGCAGCTGAGAAGGGATTCTTCCGCTGGTTGGCCCGGCAAGACGCTGACGTCGTGTGTACGCAGGAGCTCAAGGCCCAGGCCACCCAGCTGACGCGCCAGATGTTGGGACCCGGGGGCTACCACGGGTACTTTCACGACGCCGAACGAAAGGGCTATAGCGGCGTAGGGCTGTACTGTCGTCAGCAACCCGATCGCGTACGCGTCGGCGTCGGCTGGCCCGATATCGACGCTGAAGGGCGCTACATTCAGGCTGATTTCGGTGAGCTTTCGATTGCGTCGGTCTATTTGCCGTCGGGGTCGAGCGGCGAAGAACGCCAGGCAGTCAAGCTCACGTTCATCGAGCGCTTTACACCCTTTCTGAGTGCATTACGACACGATCGTCGCGAATATTTACTGTGCGGTGACTGGAACATTGCACACCAGTCCATCGACCTCAAAAACTGGCGCAGTAACCAGAAACACTCCGGATTCTTGCCTGAGGAACGTCATTGGATGGACACCGTGTTCACTGACATTGGCTTCGTCGACGTTTTTCGTAGTTTGAACGCGGAACCTGAGCAGTACACTTGGTGGTCGAATCGCGGTCGTGCGTGGGAGAAAAACGTCGGGTGGCGCATCGATTATCAAATAGCGACCCCGGGGATAGCGGCCAAGGCGCGCGCCGAATCGATTTACAAGCGCAAGCGTTTTTCTGACCACGCACCGCTTACTATCGATTACGATTACGCACTATAGAATAAACACATGGCCTGGACAGCAAACATAAGCTGGCGTGATGCACTGGCCGTCTATCGCCATCCGCGCGTGATAGCGATGTTGTTCCTCGGCTTCTCCGCCGGGTTGCCGTTCTTGTTAGTGTTTTCGACCCTAACCGCCTGGCTACGCACTGAGGAGATCAGCCGCACTGCGATCGGTTTCTTTGCCTGGGTCGGCATTACGTACTCGATCAAAGTGTTTTGGGCGCCGATCGTGGACCGAGCGCCGTTGCCGTTCTTGACCCGGCTACTGGGCAAGCGCAGGAGCTGGATGTTGTTGGCGCAGATCGGCATTGCCGCCGGCTTGCTTGGCATGTCCACGACCGATCCCACCGTAGATCTCGGGCAGGTGGCGTGGCTGGCATTGCTGGTGGCGTTTTCGTCGGCAACCCAAGACATAACGATTGACGCGTACCGCATCGAGGCGGTAAGCAAGGAGCGCCAGGCAGCGATGGCGGCCACCTATATTCTCGGCTATCGGCTAGCGCTATTGGTTGCCGGCGCGGGTGCTTTCTACATTGCCGACTACATGTCGTGGTCCGCGGCCTATCTGACCATGGCAATGCTGATGCTCGTCGGTATGGCGACTGTCTTGATCATCCGGGAACCCGACCATAGCCGGGCCCACGAGAATGTGATGCTGGAGGAGCGCGTGGTGCGATTCATGCAACGGTCTGTTCATCTTCCAGGCCACCTGCGTGCTGCAATGGCCTGGTTCATCGGCGCGATCGTGTGTCCATTCGCTGATTTCTTCTCGAGAAACGGGGTCCTAGCCATAGTTATCCTGGTCTTTGTCGGCGTGTTTCGATTGAGCGATATCACAATGGGAATCATGGCCAATCCGTTTTATTTGGATATCGGTTTCAGTTTGTCCGAGATCGGAAGCATCGTTAAGGTTTTTGGTTTCTTCATGACCATCGCAGGCTCAGCGTTGGGCGGCATATTGGTCATGCGCTACGGCATCATGCGCCCACTGCTGCTCGGGGCGGTCATGGTTGCGGCGACGAATCTGCTCTTCGCATTCATGGCTAGCGTTGGGCGGGATCTCACCCTGCTCACATTGGTAATCAGCGCCGACAATCTGAGTGGGGGCCTCGCTAATGCGGTCTTCATTGCCTATCTGTCAAGCTTGACGAACCAGGCCTATACCGCGACTCAGTATGCACTTTTTAGTTCGCTGATGACGTTACCGGGTAAATTCATCAGCGGCTTCTCCGGCGTGATAGTGGATGGCTTCGGCTATGTCTCGTTCTTTATCTACGCGGCCGCTATCGGTATTCCGGCGATTCTGCTGGTGTTGTATTTGATGCAGCGAATGAATATTGATGACAGTCGCACGCAGACCGCGACACTTCCTCGTTAGAGAATTGATTGGTTTATTGCCCTTTTGCCCGAAAGGTTGTCGCCGTAGGCGACCCAAATGGGTCACCCGGGCTTGATGATATCAAGCCCGGGTGGAATTTTTGTGGGTGCCTGGATACGGATCAGTTTAGTTCTAGCCTTCTCGCCTCGTAATACCGTTGCGCGTCCCTTGGCGACGCCGAATTGCTTGCCCAGGAACGCGATCAAGCGCGCGTTCGCTCGTCCTTCCACGGGCGGGGCAGCGATGCATACCTTCAGGTGATCGCCGATTACACCCGCTATTTCGTCGCGCTGGGCCCGGGGCTGAACCTTCACTCTGAGAATCAGGTCCCCGGTGTCCCAACGAAACCATGGCATGGCGTTCTAAAGGAGCGATGCGCCGAACTTGAGTAGAGGTGACACGAACAGGATTAACGTTAAGTAAAGCAGGATGAAAAGCACTATAGGAGAAAGGTCCAGGCCGGAAATTGGCGGCAGCAACCGTCGCGCCGGTCGCATCAGAGGTTCGGTAACACTGATCAACAAACCCATCGCTGGATTGTGGCCGCCGCCGTAAGGCGCGACCCAACTGAGAATGACGCGGATGAAGACTAAGACGATGAAAAGATAAACCGTCATCTGCAGCAACTGCGCTGTGGAAAAGACTACTAACCCGATCACGTTGTAAGCACGCCCGAGGATCAAGGCAATTAGATAGTTTCTCAGGCACTGCAACAGCAGTAACAGCACGACTGCAGCCAAATCAAAGCCGTACAAACCCGGTATGATCCGCCGCAGCGGTATCAGGGCGGGATTAGTGATCGTCACAAGTGCCTGCGAGAACGGATTATAGAAATCGGCGCGAACGAGTTGGAACACGAACCGCAATAGCACGGCGAGGATATAGAGCCAAAACAACGTGTCGATCAGGAACACACCCGCTTCACCAATCGGTGTGCCCATTAATCTCTCCCAAGCATGTCAGCAAGCTCGCGTGAGCGGTCGCACGCAGCCTCGATCGCTTTATTGAACAGTTCCTCGACGTTACCGTCCTGAAGCACGGCAATCGCGCGTTCGGTTGTGCCGCCGGGCGAGGTCACCCGGCGGCGCAACTCCGCGGGCTCCGTGCCACCCTCTAGCGCCATTTTGGCCGCACCAAAGGCGGTCTCCAAAGTGAGCAGACGTGCCGTCTTGGGGTCGAGTCCTTGTTCAGTCGCAGCACGTTCCAGTGCCTCCATCACCAGGAAGAAATACGCGGGCCCACTGCCCGACAGCGCCGTAACGAGGTCAAGCAATGCCTCATCCGGCAGCCACACTGTGACCCCGACGGTCCGCAGAATCGACTCCGCCAGATCGCGCTGCGGCGCCCCGACCTGAGGATTAGCAAACAGCCCGGAGGCGCCCGAGCTCACGAGTGCTGGCGTATTTGGCATCGCGCGCACGAGCGGCACGCGACCGCCTAACCAGCGTTCCAGATCCGCAATTCGCACCCCGGCGGCGATCGATACGATGAGCGGCGCTTTTTCTTGTACGGTGCCGGCGAGTCCCTCGCACACCTTGCGCATGACTTGGGGCTTAACCGCGAGCACGAGCACGTCTGCGCGCGCGGCCGCTTCGTTGTTGTCGCCGTAGACCGATACGCCTAGAAGCCTCTCTACCGCGCGCCTCTGCTCATCGATCGGGTCGGCGAGCAAGAGCGTACGCCGGTCCCAGCCACTCTTGAGCAAGCCCCCGGCGAGGCTGCGGCCCATGTTGCCGGCGCCGATGAATGCGATAACCGATTGATCCATTTGATTCCTCTGGCACTATCCGCCGCAGGATCTCCGAGTTTAAAGCGCGGCCGCCGCCAGCGAAAGTGCAGCACCCTGGCGTGTGCACACAGTATCGGGCCTCGAAAACCCGAGTACTCGATCGTGTGTCGGCAGCTGTGACACCGGCTGCCGGTATACGCATGGGCGCGATACCTGGCCAGCCCGTCGGGATCTGGACGCTTTTTTTGCCTGTTATTGTTTGTCATTCGTCGGGGGTTATACTAAAAATTAACTTAGGCGCCTAAGAGCCTAAGTTAATACGCAAATCACCACCCGCAGGCCTATCTTATGGATATTTCAGAACTGCTGGCGTTCGCGCAGAAACATAACGCCTCTGACCTTCACTTATCTTCAGGGCTTCCGCCCTTGATCCGAGTGGACGGTGACATCAAGCGCATCAATGTCGATCCGCTCGATGACCGCACCGTGCACAACATGGTCTACGACATCATGAACGATAAGCAGCAAAAGGATTATGAAGAATTCCTTGAGGTTGACTTCTCGTTCGAGCTGCCCAAGATCGCCCGCTTCCGCGTCAACGCCTTCAATCAGCTACGCGGGCCGGGCGCCGCGTTCCGGACGATTCCGAGCAAGGTGTTGACCCTAGATCAGCTCAATGCGCCGCAGGTGTTCAAAGAGATCTGTAACCAGCCGCGTGGCATCGTGCTATGCACAGGGCCGACGGGTTCCGGCAAGTCGACCACGCTCGCGGCGATGGTCGACCACATCAACGATCAACGCCACGAGCATATTCTGACGATCGAGGACCCGATCGAATTTGTGCACACCAGCAAGAACTGCTTGATCAACCAGCGCGAGGTGGGGCGCGATACCCTCGGGTTTGCCGAGGCGCTACGCTCGGCAACGCGCGAAGACCCGGATGTGATCTTGGTGGGTGAGATGCGTGATCTGGAGACGATCCGGTTGGCGCTGACAGCAGCCGAGACCGGTCACCTGGTGTTCGGGACCTTGCATACGAGCTCGGCCGCCAAGACCGTCGACCGTGTGGTCGACGTCTTTCCGGCGGCGGAGAAGGACATGGTGCGTGCCATGTTCTCGGAGTCGCTGCGCGCCGTGATCTCGCAACAGCTGCTCAAGAAGATCGGCGGCGGCCGGGTGCCGGCGCACGAGATCATGATTGGCGTACCTGCGATCCGTAACCTGATCCGTGAGAACAAAGTAGCGCAGATGTACTCGGTGATCCAGACGAGTCGCGGTGAGGGCATGCAGACGCTGGACCAATGTCTGCAAGAACTGGTTCAGAACCGGCAGATTGCAGCCGAGGAAGCGCGCAGTAAGGCTGCTAACAAGGATTCGTTCGGCACTGCCGTCGCGGCTACCGGTACCGGCGGTGCCGCGAAGTTTGGGGCCAAACGCTAAATGGTCTTCAGCGACCTCCTCAAACTGATGAAGCACAAGGGGGCGTCCGACCTCTTTGTCACTTGCGGGATCCCGCCCAGCATCAAGGTCGACGGCAAAGTCATGCCGGTAACCAAGCAGCCGCTCACACCTGAGCAATCGCGCGCGTTTGCCTATGGCATCATGAACGAAGAGCAGCGCCGCGACTTCGAGGCGCAACACGAATGCAACTTTGCTATCGCTCCGCAAGAGATTGGCCGCTTTCGGGTGAACGTTTTCATGCAGCAGCAACGTGTCGGGATGGTGCTGCGTACGATCGAGACGCGCATCCCGCGCTTTGACGAGCTAAACCTTCCCAAGGTGCTTCAAGATATCGCGTTGACCAAGCGCGGCCTGGTGGTCTTCGTGGGTGCCACCAGCTCCGGTAAGTCGACCTCGCTCGCGGCGATGATCGGTTACCGCAACGAGTACAGCTACGGCCACATCGTTACGATTGAAGATCCGATCGAGTTTGTGCACAACCACAAGAATTGCATCATCACGCAGCGCGAGGTGGGTGTCGACACCGATTCCTACGAGATCGCACTCAAGAACACATTGCGACAGGCGCCGGACGTCATCCTTATCGGCGAGATCCGCGCGCGCGAAACCATGGAGCATGCCATCGCCTTCGCCGAGACCGGCCACTTATGCCTGTCTACCCTGCACGCCAACAACGCTAACCAGGCACTAGACCGTATCATTAACTTTTTCCCGGACGACCGGCGCTCACAGCTGTTAATGGATCTGTCGCTTAACCTGAAGGCGGTGATATCGCAGCGCCTGATCCCGAGAAAGAATCAAAAAGGCCGTGT
>JBHICC010000012.1:0-65286 GCA_046759385.1 Acidiferrobacterales bacterium
GTGTGCATAGACATCACCGGCAAGGACGTTTCCATCCTCGTCGCGCTTTGACGTTTCCCATAGCGATGACCAAGCGCCCACGTCCGACCAACCGGCCTTCAGTGGAATAACGGCAGCCTGATCGGTTTTCTCCATGACGGCGTAATCGATAGAGTCACTCGGACAGTTCTCGAAGGCCTTCTTATCGACATGGAGAAAGGCACCATCCTGACGAGCTTGCCGATACGCCGATTCGCACGCACTCAATACGTCCGCACGGTGCCGCTTAAGCTCGTTCAACCAGACCGATGCGCGCATCATGAAGATTCCACTGTTCCACAGATACTCATCCGATTCGAGATAACCACGTGCGGTCTTCAGATCAGGCTTTTCGACAAAGGCATCCACCGCACTCCCCGAGGACTCGGGACCGGTCACCGAGGACTGAGACATGGGTTCCCCTACTCTAATGTAACCGTAGCCTGTCGCGGGTGCGGTTGGGACGACACCAAACGTAACAAGATAGCCCCGGGCGGCTATAGCTACGCCCCGCCTAACGCCAGTCCGAAACGCATCGGCATCGCGTATGTCGTGATCCGCTGGCATGACCACTAGGAGGGGATCACCACCTCGTTCACGCAATAACAGAGCAGCTAAGGTGAGGGCGGGCGCCGTGTTGCGGCCCACCGGCTCAAGAACGATGCTCGCGGCTTTCCGACCGAGTTCCTCGATCTGTTCAGCGATCAAGAATCGGTGCTCTTCGTTGCAGACGAAAATCGGTGCTGCGACGTTCTCGATACCATCCAATCGGGTTACAGTGTCTTGCAGCAACGTACGATTACTTGTCAGCGGCAGCAGCTGTTTTGGATAGTATTCGCGTGACATCGGCCACAAACGTGTGCCGGAGCCACCCGAGAGAATGACAGGAACAAGCATGCTTTCGTGAGTCGTTAGCCGTTAATCGTACTTTGCGGCCCGCTACCTTGAGCAGGCATCAAAGATCGAGCTAGGAGATACCATAATATTCCTTATACCACTCGACAAACTTGGCAACGCCGGCTTCTACCGTGGTTTTGGGCTGAAAACCCGTGTCGGCGGCCAGATCATCGATGTTCGCATAGGTCGCCGGCACGTCGCCGTCTTGCATCGGTAGTAGCTCCATTTTCGCCTTACGCCCGACGTGTTCTTCCAGAACCTGGATATAATGCAGTAGCTCGACCGGCTGGTTGTTGCCGATGTTGTATACCCGGTAGGGGGCGCGACTCGTTGCGGGATCCGGGGCATCGCCTGACCAACTGTTATCTTCGTTCGGTATCAGGTCGATAGTTCGGACGACCCCTTCAACGATATCGTCGATATAGGTGAAGTCGCGCGTCATGCGGCCGTGATTGAAAACCGAGATCGGCGTACCTTCCAGGATACCCTTGGTGAACTTGAAAAGCGCCATATCCGGCCGACCCCAAGGCCCGTATACGGTAAAGAATCGCAATCCAGTGCAAGGTAATCCATATAAGTGAGCATATGTGTGCGCCATCAGCTCGTTCGCCTTCTTGCTCGCGGCATACAGCGACACAGGGTGGTCGACGTTATCGTGCTCGGAAAACGGTAGCTTGGTATTGGCGCCGTAGACAGAGCTCGAGGACGCGAACACTAAATGCTCGACGCTCGTGTGACGGCAACCTTCAAGGATGTTTCCGAATCCCACCAGATTGGCGTCGATATAGGCATAAGGATTTTCTATCGAATAGCGCACGCCGGCTTGGGCCGCCATATGGGCGACTGCATCGAATTGTTGGGAACGGAAAAGTGCATTCATCGAATCGCGCAAGCTCACGTCAAGTTTTTCAAACGTGAACCCGGAACGACCGACGAGGCGCCTAAGACGTGCTTCTTTTAGGGTAACATCGTAATACGCGTTCATATTGTCGATGCCATGCACCTCGTCGCCGCGATCCAATAATCGAAGGGCTAACGCATTGCCGATAAAACCAGCGACGCCAGTGACTAAAATCTTCATCGTCAGTCGTTAGTCGACATAAGATTTGTTATGTGGGTTGACGGCTCACGGTTAACGGATCACAGTTCACGGATTCAAGCACGCTACCGCCATGCAGCACGCATTGCGTTCCGCACGGCCTATTTGAAATCGTTTGCAGCCACCCCGCGGGCGGGCTGTTATCAGGTCCTCAGATGGCCGACAGGCTAGACCAAGTGAGGTAACCCCTTGTAATCCATCGACGACAAATTGTTGTGTTCGCCTACAAAGTCGGTTATTCCAATCCCAGGATGTCCGGTACGATCACGCGCTCGCGCCCCACGAGCGCAGCGAGGTGCTCGAAGCGCGTCGCGGGCGACTGCAGATCCGTTAGCACGCATACATCGAATGGTGCTGCGCCATCGAGCTCGCGCCAAATCGTCTTTCCGATGAACTGTGTGCGCTCGGACTCGGGGTCATAAACACCAGCGATCTCTATATCCGCCTCCAAGGCCTGCAGCGACGCGATCTCCGCGAGATCGGAGACCCCGCAAAGAACGACCCTACGCCAACCATTCGCTGCACATTGCTGAAAAGCCTTGGCACACGATGTACTCGCGCGCCGATAGAAGGTGAAGGAAATCGAGAGATACTTACCGGTAAGCCGGCTTTTTTCGGCGAATCCCTTGGGCGTTAGATAATAGAGGTAGCGGTTGGCCGGCGCTTCGCGGATCTTGACGAATCCCTTGCGGATACAGCGCTTTAGGTATGAATTGGCAAGCCCGAGTGCAACTCCCATATGGCGTGCCAGATGCCGCTGGCTAACATCACTTTTCTTTCCAATCTCGTCCAGCAGCTCAAGTACGAGCTCTTCCTCGCGCTCGCTCTTCCTGTTCATATTATGAACACTATAGATGTAAACCGAGCACGTCAAGCAGAAAAATGAGGCCCGATAGGAACTTAGCGGGCGGGTTCGATGACGTCCCGGGGAACTTGGACGCGCGCTTGTTTTCCCATGATTTCCAGCAGCACAACCACCCGATCACGGCCAGAACGGGCAACGAAAATCCCCTCAAAGCCGGTCATCGCACCATCGGCGATTCGCAGGCTATCACCCCGCTTGAAGTCCTTCGGCGGCAGTACCTGAATCCCCTGCTCGTCCTCTCTCTCCCTCAAGGTGCCGATTAAGTCGCCCGGCACAGGCGTTGGGTGCTGCCCGAAGCGGACCAGCGAAGTCACGCCCAAGGTGGAGCGAATCGGGCCCCAGTTGTCGTGATGCGTATCGAGATGGATAAACAGGTAGCGAGGGAACATCGGCTCGACCACGAACACGCGCCGCCCCAAACGGCGGCGTCGCTGGTGAATCTTCGGCAGGTAGGTTTCGAAATCCTGGCGTTCTAGATTCAGTTTGGCGACATCCTCTTGCCGAGGCTTGCAGTAAACCAGATACCATTTTTTGCCGCCGTTCACAGACATATATTAGGTAACAACTGTGAGACTACTTGGCAGCCGATTGGTGGGCTTCACGATGGTTTTCATACAAATAGTCTCGTACGTATCGGCCTACGCTCTCTTCCACCGTTGAAAACGCTTGCGTAAATCCGGCTGCCCGCAAAGCGTTGACATCTGCTTGGGTGAAGCTCTGGTACTTGCCTCTTAGATCAGCGGGAAAGTCGATGTACTTAATCGCCTCCTGACGACGGAGCTCCCTAAGCGCCAGTGCGCGTTCGCCCTCGAGCTCGCGCACAGTGTTTATCACGGCCCCGGCGACGTCGTTGAATGTCTGGCTGCGCCCGGTGCCGACGTTAAAAATGCCGCTTTTATCCCCGTGGTCGAGAAAGAACAGATTCACGGCGACAACGTCGTCTACAGATATAAAGTCGCGCCGCTGCTCGCCATCGGCGTAGCCGCCACTGCCACAGAACGGTCTGACATGACCTTCGCTGCGATACTGGTTAAAAAACTGAAAGGCGACGGATGCCATACGCGCCTTGTGCTGCTCGCGTTGGCCATACACGTTGAAGTAGCGCAAAGCAACGATCTGTGCTGTCTTGTGCGGCAGTAGGCGTCGCACATACTGATCGAACAGGAACTTTGAATACCCGTAGATATTGAGCGGTGCCTCGCACTCACGGTTCTCGCGAAATACAGGGCCCGCTCCATAGACGGATGCAGACGACGCATAGATAAGCGGAATCCGGTTCTGCTGGCAATAATGGAGCACTGATTTCGAATAGCCGTAGTTGTTATCCATCATAAAGCGACCATTCTGCTCCGTCGTGTCTGAGCAAGCGCCCTGATGGAGCACGGCCTTCGGCTTGTACGGCAAAGTGCCCGCTTCGATCAGCTCACGGAATTCGTGCTTGTCTATGAAATCGGCGATTTCGCAGTCGACGAGATTCTTAAACTTGGCCGCGTGCTCGAGATTGTCGACAACGACGATGTCCTCAATGCCTCGCTCGTTGAGCGCTTTGACGACATTGGCGCCAACGAAACCCGCACCACCAGTAACCACGTACATCAGCGTTCCTCGAGCGCGAGCTCGTGCAGAATTTCCTCGGGCAGCGCCGACGCAGCGCCGACTTTGCCAACGACAATCCCCGCCGCTACGTTAGCTAAATGCAGCGCATCCCCAGGCTCACCGGCAACGGCGTAAGCACAGCCCATGGCGGCAATAACGGTATCACCTGCTCCGGTGACATCGAACACTTCCTTGGCCCGGGCCGCATAGTGCAACGCCTCGCCATTGCGTCTGACAAGACTCATTCCTTGCTCGCCCCGCGTCACCAGCACGGCACCGAGCTCAAGCGACTCAACCATGGACCTCCCTTTTTCCTCGAGCTCCTTTTCGTTGCGGAACCGGCCTGAGACTTGCTCGAATTCCTTGCGGTTCGGCGTGACTAAGTCTGCCCCACGGTAGCCATTGTAATCGTCCCCCTTGGGATCGACGACTACGGGAATACCCGCTCTTCGTGCCGCGTCGATCATTTCTTGAATGTAGCCCAAACCACCCTTGCCGTAATCAGAGATTATCACTACCTGATACTCGGGTAGTCGCTCCAAGTAGGCATCAAGCAGCCGCACGCGACCGTCCTTGCTGACTGGCATGTCGAAATCGAGTCGAATGAGCTGCTGGTTTTGAGAAATGACGCGCAGCTTGACGGTCGTATTGACCAGTTTGTCACGCTGCAATAGGCATTGAATCTCGCCCTCGCCCAAAAGTCGCTGCAGCGCGTCCGCTTCGCTGTCATCGCCACTGACCGCAAACAGAGAGCACCGCGCACCTAATGCCCTCACGTTGCGGGCGACGTTCGCCGCCCCCCCTGGCAGCTCCTCGCAACGGCCAACAGCGACTACGGGTACAGGCGCTTCGGGCGAGATCCGTTCCACGCCCCCATACCAGTAGCGATCGAGCATAGCATCGCCCACGACCAAGACGCGGCTATCGGCGATCTTCTTAAGGAGTTTCTCGAGCACGCTTTTGCTCCCTATCGAGGGCCGCCCTGACGGGCGGCGATCTTATCAGGCCACCGACGATGCTGTCGACCGACGACACTCGTGAGGTTGCCGCTTAAACCTCGCCAAGCTCTTGATTGATCGCATCCAGCATCGCGCGAGGATCGATCGCGCGTGTAATCGGCCGACCGATCACGAGATAGTCCGCACCCTGTTGCAGTGCTTCCTTCGGCGAAAGCGTGCGTGCTTGATCGTCGTTACTCACCGGTTCCGGGCGAATGCCTGGTGTAACCAGCAGAAAGTCTTCAGGGAACATCTTACGCAACCGCGCCGCCTCCTGTGGCGAACACACGACACCATCGAGACCCGCGTCTTGCGCGAGCTTCGCCAGCGCGTCGACCTGATTCTCCAGGCCCCCACTCAGCCCGATCTGAGCCAAAGTCGCTTCCGTGTGACTCGTAAGTAAAGTCACGCCGGTCAACAACGGTCGGTGTGTGCTGGTGCCGATGGCATCGCGCGCCGCGCGCAGCATCGCGTCCCCACCTAAGGTATGGACGTTTAACATCCATATACCCAGTCGCGTCGCCGCGGCACATGCCCGAGTTACTGTGGTGGGAATATCATGGAGCTTCAGGTCAAGGAAAACGTCGAACTCTCGATCGATGAGTGCCTCGACCAGTGACGGCCCGCCCACTGAGAACAGCTCGATACCGACCTTTAGCTTGCATTGAGAGGGGCTAACTAAATCGACAAAACTGAGTGCTTCGTCGGTGGATGCGAAATCGACCGCCACGATCACGCGTGAGCTGCGCACTATTCCTCCAAGACCGGCATAATGGTACTCCAGCGATTACAACTGGGGCAGAGCCAATGTAACGACTTGCCCTTGAAGCCACACTGCTGACAGGCATATCCCCGATGCTGATCACGCAGCTCCTCGATAATCGTTCGCAACAGCAACAAATCGTCTTTACTGGAGCCAGCGGCCTCCGTCAGATTTAACTCGATCAGCCGATGCAAGCCGTGAACCGAGGGTCGGCGTCGTAACGACTCGACGACGAATTTCTCGGCGGCATCGATGCCTTCACGATTCCTTATAATATCGGCGAAAGTGAGCACTAGGCCGATAATCTGATGCCGTTGCAACGCCGAGAGGAAGAATTGATACAGCCCGTCTTCGTCACCTAGATGGCGGTAACTATCGGCAATCCTTTCCGCTACCTCGCCGAGAAACTGGGCGTCTTGATCTTCGATCAGCTTCCACGCCTTGATCGCCTCACGTTGCTTACCGCAGGCCGCCTCAATGTCGCCCAACAAAATGCTCGCGCGCACACAACTGCGGTCATTAGCGAGCGCTTCCTTGGCATACCGCCTTGCAGCCGCATAGTCTTCCCCAGAAACAGCCCGCCCCGCTAACTCGCAATAGTAGTGCGCGATGACAGCATCCATAGGCCTGCCGGAGAGCCTAGCGAGCTTGCGAGCAGTCGAAACGGCCTTGTTCCATTCCTTCTCCTGCTCGTAGATGCGAAGCAGAAGACGCAGCGCCTGTTCATTGTGAAGCCTGATTTCAGCCAGCTCGAGGAACAAGTTTTCAGCGCGGTCGAATAGACCCGCCTTCAAGTAATCCTGCCCCAATTCGAGCAAAGCGTGAGACCGCTGCTCTTTGTCTAAGGTGGGTCGTGCGATCAAATTCTGATGGATGCGGATCGCCCGTTCGACTTCGCCCCGTCGGCGAAATAGGTTACCGAGTGCGAGATGTGTTTCAACAGTCTCGGAATTGACCTCTAGCGCTTGCGTAAATACCTCGATCGCTTTGTCCGGCTGCTCGTTTAATAGAAAGTTCAGTCCTTTGAAATAGGCCGACGGTAGGTCAAACGAGTTCCTCTTAGCTCGGCGTTTCTGGTCCAGCCGGGCTCCGAGCCATCCCGATGCCGCCGCCATTGGCAGCAGCAACCAAAGCAGATTGTAAACGTTAAACGACATCCTTTATGGGCAGTGCGCGGAGGTTTGTGACCTCTTGCTCCACCCGACGTAATTCCTTACGTTGCTGCACCAGCTGGCGCTGCATGCGCATGACTATTCTCAAGCTGCCAATAAACCCAACGACAACCCCAAAAGCGAACGTCAAAAGTAGCACCCACGCCAGCGGGCCGTTCCAATGGAACCCAAAGTAGTAGTTGACGTCCACGGCATGCTGGTTCTGGAAGGTCAAGGTAGCGCCGAAAAACAACACGACTGCTGCGATCAGCCCGTAGATCAACTTCTTCATTGATTCCTCCGCTTCTGTTGGAGGGTTGTATACCGGATCCCGTCGCCGGACAGCGTCATCCCGACTTCCCGGCACCGGCAGTTTAATACGAGCACTGCAAAAAACCTAAGCCGTGCTACCGACTGCATTCGCCTGTTGATCACCGGGGTGCCACAAAGGTATTCGTTGCAATCAAACAAAAACGGCATTGGAGCACCAATGCCGTTCACCGTTCTGCTTGAGGAATGTGCCCTAGCTTGGCTCCATGGGGTTATTGACGCGCTCCCTGAGTTCCTTCCCTGGCTTGAAATGCGGTACGTACTTATCTGAGACGGCCACCGACGCACCCGTCTTAGGGTTGCGACCGATGCGGGGCGGGCGGTAGTGCAGCGAAAAGCTCCCAAATCCCCGGACCTCGATGCGCTCGCCGGAGGCCAAAGCCGCACCCATCTGTGCCAGCAATTCCTTGACGGCCAGCTCGACGTCACGATAGTCCAGCTGAGGTTGCTTTGCTGCCAACTGGCCAATGAGTTCCGACTTCGTCATCGCTATTTCAATTTAGGCAATAAAAGATACTGTTTCAAGACAGTTCGGAGTTGCCTTTGAGCTTCTCTCGCAACTTATCACCCAACGATGAGGTTGCTGAGCTCGCCTTGCGTGCGTACTCTTGGACCGCTTCTGTCTCCTCAGCCAGATCTTTGGCTTTCACGGACAAGGAGATTTTGCGGTTCTTACGGTCGATGGTCGTAATCTTCGCCTCAATGGCGGCGCCGTCCGCGAGTATAGAGCGCGCGTCTTCGACTCTGTCGCGCGAAAGCTCCGACGCGCGAAGATAACCTTCCACGTCATCGGCCAGCGCAATGGTTGCACCTTTGGCTTCGACTCGGGTGACTGTCCCCTTCACGACGCTGCCCTTGCCATGTTGGGCGACAAAATTGGTGAACGGGTCACCCTCCAACTGTTTGATACCCAAAGATATGCGTTCGCGCTCAGGGTCAACGGCTAGAATCACGGCTTCTAGGTCTTGACCTTTCTTATAGTCGCGCACCGCTTCTTCGCCTGCTCGACTCCACGACAGGTCGGATAGATGAATCAACCCATCGATACCACCGTCTAAACCGACGAACACCCCGAAATCCGTGATGGATTTGATCGTACCCTTGATTCGGTCACCTTTATTATTGTTGGCGGCAAAGTCCTCCCAGGGATTGGCCTGACATTGCTTCATCCCCAACGATATGCGACGCCGCTCAGGATCGATGTCGAGAATCATCACCTCGACCTCATCGCCTACATGAGTCACCTTGCTCGGGTGGATGTTCTTGTTGGTCCAGTCCATTTCTGAGACGTGTACCAGACCCTCCACACCTTCTTCGATCTCGACGAAGGCGCCGTATTCCGTCAAGTTGGTCACGCGGCCAAACAGACGTGTCCCTTCTGGATAGCGCCGCGGCAGATCAGACCAGGGATCCTCACCGAGCTGTTTCAACCCCAGGGACACCCGATTGCGCTCACGGTCATAACGCAGCACACGCGCCTCGATCTCGTCACCGACGTTGACCACCTCCGATGGGTGTTTCACGCGTTTCCACGCGAGATCCGTAATATGCAAAAGCCCATCCACGCCGCCCAGATCGACGAAGGCACCATAGTCCGTGATGTTCTTCACTACCCCCTTCACAACCTGCCCTTCCTCGAGATTCGCTAACAGGGCATTGCGTTCAGCTGATATCTCGGTCTCGACGACTGCACGGCGCGAGACCACGACGTTGTTCCTCCGGCGGTCGAGCTTTATGACTTTAAACTCGAGCTCCTTGCCTTCCAGGTAGCTCGGGTCGCGCACGGGCCGAACATCGACGAGGGAACCGGGCAGAAAAGCTCGGATCGATTCGAGTGCGACTGTGAACCCACCTTTTACTTTCCCAGTTAATACTCCCTTGACGATGGATTGGGATTCGTAAGCCGTCTCAAGATCTTCCCACGCCTTGATCCGGTTAGCTTTCTCACGCGAGAGTCGCGTCTCGCCAAAACCGTCTTCTACTTGCTCAACAACTACCTCGACCTTGTCACCGACATTTACGGTCAGCTGACCGTGCTCGTCTTTGAACTGGTTGGCCGGAATCACGCCTTCTGATTTAAGCCCCGCGTTGACGATGACAACGTCGTCGTCAACATGCACGACCTCACCGGTGACCAGGCCACCGGTCTGCATTTGCGTATTCCTTAAGCTCTCCTCGAATAAGTCCGCGAAACTCTCACTCATATTCAATAGCACTTCCTATCGCCTCGCCGGTGAGCGAGCGCTGATACTGATAACGACAGCTAAAGCTGGTTATAGAACTACTCGCGATGGGTTGCAACGTAGCGACGGGGCTAATCTTCCAACCGGTCCCGGAGCAGGCGCAAAACCCGCTCTACCACCTCATCGATCGTCAAGATCGAGGTGTCGATGACACAGGCGTCGTCTGCGGGCTTGAGCGGCGATGCCTCGCGCTCGGCATCACGAGCGTCGCGCGCACGTACCTCTTCCGCGAGGCGCGCAAGACTAACATCGAATCCCTTGTCTTTCAACTGGTTATACCGTCGCTGGGCACGCGCTTCCGGGGTTGCAGTGAGGAACACCTTAAAGCGTGCATCGGGGAAGACCACCGTGCCCATATCGCGCCCGTCGGCCACCAGGCCAGGTGGTCGGCGTAGTGCATGTTGCTTGTCCAGCAGGGCCTGACGTACCGCGGGCAGAACCGCGGCCTGGGACGCGAGTCGGCCGATCTCCTCGGTGCGGATCGCCTCGCTCACGTCAGCTCCATTGACGATGACCCGCGCCGTGGACTCGGGGCCAGGTTCGAACTGGATCGCCATGCGCTGGGCCAGGCGCGCCAGGCCGACTGGATCATCGGTCGCGATAGCCGCCTGACGAGCGACCAGGCCGACGGCTCGGTAGAGTGCGCCGCTATCCAGAAAATGCCAGCCCAGTGCCTGCGCTATGCGTTGCCCCACGGTACCCTTGCCAGACCCGCTGGGTCCATCCAACGCCAGCACCGGCGCCCCTAGGCTAGCCGCCATCACCGTCCCGGACAACCTCGATGGCCACACCCGCTTCGCGTGCCAGACCGACAAAACCCGGAAACGATGTTTCTACGTTTGCACAGTCGCGTACGGTCACGGCGCTACCGGCGCGCAGGCCCGCAATGGCAAACGCCATCGCCGCGCGATGATCACCGTGACTGTCGACCTCGCCCCCTGTAAGCGCGCCACCGCGAATGACGATGCCATCAGTCGTGTCGCGGGCATCGACCCCCAGCCGGCGCAGCCCTTGCGCCATCACTGCTATACGATCGCTCTCCTTTATGCGCAGCTCCGCGGCACCGCGCAATACGGTTTCACCCTCGGCGCAGGCCGCGGCTACAAACAAGATCGGAAACTCGTCGATAGATAACGACACCGCATCCTCTGCAATCGTGATACCTCGCAGGCGGCCACCCGTGACGCGGAGGTCGCCCCGAGGTTCACCGTCGATCTCGCGATGGTTGGTCACATCGATCTGTGCTCCCATCTGACCCAGCAATGTGAGTGCACCTGTGCGAGTGGGATTCACGCCCACGTTCTCCAGTATCAGATCGGAGCCTGGCGTCATGGCCGCGGCGACGACAAAAAAAGCTGCCGACGAAAGATCTGCGGGAATTGCGAACTCAGTCGCCTTGAGCCGTCCGCCACCTTGTAAATTTACCGCGGTATTCTTGCGATTGACTGCATAACCAAAGGCACTAAGCATACGCTCGGTATGATCGCGTGTTGGCGCCGGCTCCGCCACGGACGTGGTACCGGTGGCATACAGACCCGCGAGCAGCAGCGCTGATTTCACCTGCGCGCTGGCGATAGGCATCTCATAGTTGATCGCGTGCAGGCGGCGCCCGCCGACAATCCGCAGCGGCGGACGACCTCCTTCAGCCAAGGTGATCTCGGCCCCCATCTGTTGGAGCGGTGTCGTCACGCGCGCCATTGGACGTCGTCGCAACGAGGCGTCCCCAGTGAGCTCGCTGTCAAAGCGCTGGGCTGCCAAGACACCAGCAAGCAGGCGCATGGCCGTACCGGAGTTGCCCATATCCAAAGGTCTCGACGGGGCCTTCAACCCGCGCAATCCGGTCCCGTTGATAGTCAGCTGCCCGGCTTGCGCACGGGTGAACGTGACGCCCATGTCGCGAAAAGCGGCAATGGTGGCAAGCACATCGGTCGCCTCAAGTAATCCGTTGAGGTGGGTAGTGCCTTCGGCAAGCGCGCCCAGAATAACGGCTCGATGGGAGATGGACTTATCACCCGGCACCCGTACGCGGCCGCGCAATGTGCCCCCGGGCTCGATTCGGTAATCAACGGACATACGATTCATGAAGTGCCAATCGTGACGTTAGGACTTAAGACTGAGATCCTAGGACTTGGGTCTAACATCGAGCAAGGTCATCTCTTAGGCCTGAGTCCTGAGTTTGTCACCGGTCACGAATCACGGCTTACCGTTAATATAGGTATCGCGGGCGCGTTTAGCGCGGCTGAACGTTTCCAGAATCCAGTCGGCATCGCCTCTGGCGATCGCATCCATGAACGCATCCAGGTTATCTCGGTACTCACGCATAACTTCCACGATGGCATCGGCATTCGCCACACAGATATCGCGCCACATAACTGGGTCGCTAGAAGCAATGCGTGTAAAGTCACGAAAGCCGCCAGCGGCCAAGTCAAAGGTTGCCTGGTGATCGTCTCGCCGCACAAGCACATCGACGAGTGCGTACGCCAGCATATGGGG
This sequence comes from Acidiferrobacterales bacterium, assembly GCA_046759385.1. GTDB lineage: Bacteria > Pseudomonadota > Gammaproteobacteria > Acidiferrobacterales > SPGG2 > JBHICC01. Next base: position 12,454 of record JBHICC010000012.1, read on the forward strand.
TAGGTGGCTACAGGCAGCCAGCACGTTGTCGTGCTGTTCTATCGGCATCGTGATGACGTGCGCGCCCGTGGCTTGCCACATAGTACGCGTGCGCGCGAGCGCGGCTGGGTCAGTGTCCTCGTCTGGCGTCAGGATCACGTGATGGTTTTCGAACAAATCGGCCATCGATGCACCGACACCGGAATGTTCCTTCCCTGCGATCGGATGGCCGGGCACAAAGGCTGGGTAGCGCACACCCAGGGTCTCGCGCGCTACTTCCACGACAGCCTGTTTTACGCTGCCCACATCAGTAATGACGGCGCCATCCGCCACTGACTGCGAAAGCTCGGCGAAGATTTGACCCATACTGCCAACCGGCGTGGCGACGACAACTATATCGGCATCACGTACTGCTTCCGGAATCGATACCTCCGCTCGGTCGACGACGCCCAGGTCCACCGCTTTCTGCAGGTTGCCGAGACTGCGACCGAACGCGACAACTTCGTTCACATGTCCTGCCGCTCGTAACGCACGAGCGAGCGACCCGCCGATTAAACCAACGCCGATGATAGCGAGCCGCTGGATCATTGGTGTCGACATTCTCAGCGGCCTAGCACTTTCCCGAGCGCCTCAAGCAAGCGTACATTCTCTTCCGCGGTGCCAACGGTTATACGAAGATGGTCAGGCATCCCGTAGTTCGCCACTGGGCGCACGATCATCCCTTCGTGTAACAACGCCTTATAGATATCCGCACCTGACTGATTCACATCGACGCAGACAAAATTCGCCACCGACGGAATATAAGACAAACCTAGCTGCATTAAGCCAGCCGCCAATTGGCGCATACCCTCCTGGTTCGTTGCCACACTGTGCGTGACATGCGCGAGGTCTCCTAGCGCCGCTTCCGCAGCGGCAAGCGCCAAGCTATTCACATTAAAGGGCTCACGTACGCGATTGAGGATCTCAGCAACTTCAGGCACCGATACGCCATAACCCACACGCAATCCGGCCAGCCCGTGAACTTTCGAAAACGTGCGTGTAACGATGAGGTTCGGGTGGCGCGTAATCCAGGGGATCGTGTCCGGATACTCGGGCTCAGTGACATACTCGAAATAGGCTTCATCGACAACCACAAAAACGTGCGCCGGCACACGTTTCAAGAATGTTTCAAGTGCGGCAGCATCGACCCAGGTCCCGGTGGGATTGTTCGGATTAGCGACAAACACGACACGCGTCTTTTCATTGACAGCCTCTATCATCGTCTCGAGAGCGTGTCCCCACTTGTGCGCCGGCGTCACGACCGCAGCCGCGCCTACAGCTTGGGTTACCAGAGGATAGACCGCGAACGCGTGCTCGGAGAACACAACCTCGTTCTCCGGTAGCACAAAGGCACGGGCGATCAGTTCTAAGACTTCATTTGAACCGTTTCCGAGAGTGATTTGCGCCGGTGCAACGGACAGTTTTGCAGCCAGCGCTGCTTTCAGTCGAGAACCGCTGCCGTCGGGATAGCGCCCGAGGTCCGGGAGCCGTTCCCGGATCACTTTGAGTGCTTTCGGGCCCGGTCCTAGCGGATTTTCGTTCGAGGCGAGCTTGATGGTATCTGTGATACCGAGTTCGCGTTCGAGCTCTTCGTTTGGTTTACCCGGTTGATACGGTTTGAGTCCGCGTACCCCCGGGACCGCAAGCGCAAGCGGGTCGAGGGCCATAGCGCTACACCACTGCCTTGGGATACGACCCCAGGCATTTGCAGAGAGCGGCTTCGCGCTGTAGTTCTGCCAAAGCCTGCTGAACTTTCTTATCCTGTAAGTGACCGTCGATATCGACGAAGAATACGTACTCCCATGCGGTCTGGCGCGAAGGTCGAGATTCGATCCGCGTCATATTAATCCCGAGTTGTGAAAATGGCGCAAGCAAAGCATGCAACGCACCCGGTTTGTTCTTGCCGGATAACAGCAAGCTCGTCTTGTCGTCACCGCTGGGCTTGGTGTCCAGCTTGCCGATAACGAGGAAGCGCGTCGTGTTGTCGGGATCATCCTCGATATTGCTGGCCAAAACGTCAAGTTGATAGATCTGCCCCGCTGAATCGCCCGCAATCGCTACCGACGTCGAATCTTCGCTGACAAGGCGTGCTGCCTCGGCATTGCTGCTCACCGTCACCCGGTCCACATTGGGCAGATTCGCATCCAGCCACTCGCGGCACTGCGCAAGCGATTGCTGGTGGGACATTACCCGTTTGGCCTGTTTGGGGTCAGCGACTTTACCAAGCAGATGATGGTGGACTCGCAGCGTTACCTCGCCGCAGATCTTAAGCGGCGAACTCATGAACATATCCAGAGTGTGAGTGACTACGCCTTCAGTAGAATTCTCGACAGGCACGACACCGAAGTGAGCGTTATCGGATTCGACCTCGCGGAAAACCTCATCGATTGTGCGCAGCGCCAGTGTTTCGACAGAATGGCCGAAGTGCTTTAAAGCCGCCTCCTGCGTAAAGGTACCCTCCGGACCCAGGAATGCGATTCTGGTCAGCGCTTCAAGCGCGAGGCACGCAGACATGAGCTCGCGGAATAGGCGTACAACCTCCTCGTCAGAAAGCGGTCCCTTGTTGCGCGTAATGACCCGGCGCAGCACTTGGGCCTCGCGCTCGGGACTATAGAAGTTCTTGGCGCCAGCGCGCTCCTTGCTTTTGGCGGCCTTCTGTGCGCAACGCGCGCGCTCGCTAATCAGATCCTGGATCTCCATGTCCAGCGTGTCGATCCGTTCACGTAACTCGCGCAGTCGATTGTCCTCACTCACAACTATTTGCCTTCTTCGGATCAGGCTCGATGTGGCGCGTCTAGCACGCGCGCCATCATAACGCCCTTGATACTTGCTACCTTCTGCTTGATCTCCTCCGGTACCGGGCTATCGAGATCAACGACCGTATACGCCAGCTCATCCTTCGACATGTTGACCATGTCATGGATATTCAGACCGGCCTCACCCATCGCGGAAGAGATATGCCCGAGCATATTGGGAACATTGGCGTTAGCGACCACCATACGGTAGTCGGAACCGCGCGGCACCACAACCTCGGGGAAGTTGACAGCGTTGCGAACATCCCCGTCCTCCAGAAAGCCCCGAATCTGATCAGCAACCATTACAGCACAATTCTCCTCTGCCTCTTTTGTAGAGGCGCCCAAATGGGGCAGTGCGATGACGCGCTCGTGATCCTTTAGCATCCGACTCGGAAAGTCGCACACGTAGGCGTACACACGACCTGATCTCAGTCCATCGCATACCGCTTCTTGGTTAACGATGCCCTCGCGCGCGAAGTTCAAGATCGTTATACCTTCCTTCATTTGCTGGACCCGCTCCGCATTGATCATGTTTCGCGTCGACTCCAGCAGCGGCACGTGAAAGGTAATAAAATCTACGCTGCGTAGCAGCTGTTCGAGGTGAGCTGCCTTCTGCACTTCAGCCGAAAGTTGCCATGCGCCTTCAACGGTCAGCTCCGGATCGAAGCCGATAACTTTCATTCCCAGCGCAACGCCGATATTGGCCACGTTGCGTCCGACATAGCCTAGACCGACAACACCGAGGGTTCGCCCAGGTAGCTCATACCCCGAAAACTGCTTCTTAGAAGACTCAACCGCGTGATGAATCTCCCCATCACTGCCTTCGAGCTCGCGCGCAAACGCCCACGCCTGACAGATGTTGCGGCTAGCCAAGAACAACCCAGCGACGACTAGTTCCTTGACAGCATTCGCGTTCGCACCCGGAGTATTAAAAACCGGTATTCCTAGGCGACTCAAACGGTCGAGCGGAATGTTGTTAACGCCAACACCGGCGCGTCCTACTGCCTTGAGACTCTTAGGTATGTCCATCTCGTGCATGTTGTACGAACGTAAGAGAATCGCGTCGGGCTTGTCGATGTCCGTGCCAACACGGTAGTGGTCAACCGGCAATCGTTCCAATCCCTTCGGAGAGATGTTGTTTAAAGTCAATACGTGGTACACGGCTAACCTTTCTTCTCGCAGAACTGCTGCATGAACTGTACTAAGGTGTCCACCCCCTCCTCCGGCATTGCATTGTAGATGCTTGCACGCATGCCACCCACGGACCGGTGGCCCTTAAGCTGCGCGAGCCCAGCTGCTCGGGCTTGTTCCAGAAACATGCTGTCCAACGCGCTATCGGCCAACGTGAATGGAATGTTTAACCAAGAGCGGCACGCGGGGTCTACCGGATTCCGGTAAAAGCCGCCCGACGCATCGATGCAGCGATAAACTTTCTCCGCTTTGCGCCCGTTGGTCTGCGCCATAGCCGCCAACCCGCCTTGACCTTCAAGCCATTCCAAGACTAGACCGGCAACGTACCAGGCGAAGGTCGATGGGGTATTGAACATCGAGCCGCTTTCTGCTTGCAGCCTGTAGTTGAACACGCTGGGCGTGTCATTGCGCGCGCGGTCCAACAAATCCTCTCGCACGATCACCACGGTAAGTCCCGCCGGACCGATGTTCTTCTGCGCACAGGCATAGATGACACCGAAGCGGCTCACGTCGATCGGACGGGATAGTAGGGTAGATGACATGTCAACGGCTAACGGCACTTCGCCCGTGTCGGGAATCCAGTGAAATTCGACCCCGTTAATCGTCTCATTGGGGGTGTAATGCACATACGCCGCATCTCGGCTTAGCGCCCATTCGGATTGCGGCGGCACCGTCGTAAAGTTACTGCTCTCACCGCTGGCCGCGACATTGACCGCGCAGTAACGTCCCGCTTCATCAATCGCGCGCCTTGACCAATGTCCGGTCTCGACGTAGTCCGCCTTGTTGTGCCTGCCCAACAAGTTCATCGGCACCATAGCAAACTGTGCCTGCGCCCCGCCTTGCAGGAATAGCACCTTGTAGTGAGAAGGAATAGCCAGAAGGTCGCGCAGATCCGCTTCGGTCTTTTCGGCGATGGAGGTGAAGCCTTTATCGCGATGGCTCATCTCCATGACCGAAATGCCGGCACCGCGCAGGTCGGTGAGCTCGTTTCTTACCTGCTCCAACACACCTTCTGGGAGCGTGGCCGGCCCTGCCCCGAAGTTGAACACCCTGGTCATGCACGGTACCTCTCGTTCCTTGTTATTCCATACCGTCGCCGTTTGGTGACTCGGCGACTTTTTCCATGCCCGCCAGGGTCTCCCCTTTACTCAAGTCAATAAGATGAACACCTTGCGTATTACGCCCGACCATTGAGATCTCGCGTGTGCGTGTGCGAATCAGCTTGCCGCCGTCGGTAATGAGCATAACCTCGTCTTCGCCCGTTGTTAGACAGGCCCCGACAGCCTTACCGTTGCGTTTGTTCACTTGAATAGAGATCACACCCTGGCCACCGCGACGGTGTCGCGGGTAATCGGTGAGCAAGGTGCGCTTACCGTAGCCGTTCCTTGTCGCCGTCAAGACCGTGGCATCCCCCACGTCGCTGGCCGCAATAATGGCCGAGATAACGGACTGTCCCTTTTTTAGCGTGATGCCGCGAACTCCCCGTGCATTGCGGCCCATCGGTCGCATATCGCTCTCAGCGAACCGTATCACTTTACCGGCATCGCTAAAAAGCAGAATGTCGCAGTTGCTAGTGGTGAGACCGACACCGACGAGGCGACTGCCTCGGGGAAGATCAATAGCGATGATGCCGCTCGAGCGAGGCCGCGAAAACTCCGTGAGCGCAGTCTTCTTGATCGTGCCGCCGGAGGTCGCCATAAAAACATGACTGCCTTCCTCGAAATCGCGGATCGGCAAGATCGCGTTCAGTTGCTCACCTTCCTCCAAGGGCAGTAGGTTCACCACCGGTTTCCCGCGGGCGCCGCGCCGCGCTTGTGGGATTTGGTGGACCTTCAGCCAATAGACCTTGCCACGACTAGTGAAGCAGAGAATCGTGTCATGCGTGTTGGCAATAAACAAATGGTCAACGAAATCCTGGTCTTTCATACGTGTGGCGGTCTTACCGCGACCACCGCGGCGCTGTGCGCGGTAGTCAGACAGCGGCTGGGCCTTGATATAGCCCGTATGCGAGAGCGTCACAACGAGGTCCTCTTCCGCAATCAAATCTTCAACCCGCAGATCGGCACGCGTCCTTACGATCTCGGTACGGCGTGCGTCACCATACTGGTCACGCGCAGCGGTTAACTCCTCGCGGATCACGTGCATTAGCCGATCTGGGTTTTCAAGAATCTCGATTAAATCCTTGATCGTATCGAGAAGCTCACGATACTCCCCACGTAGTTTCTCTTGCTCAAGACCCGTTAAGCGGTGCAGTCGTAGATCGAGGATCGCCTGTGCTTGGGCATCGGAGAGACGATAGCCTTTCTTACCTAACCCATAGATCGCATCTAGACCCTCCGGTCTCGAGATGCCGCTCTCTGCATCAGCCAGCATTCTTGCGACAACGTTGGCTTGCCATGTGCGCTTCATGAGCCCGGCCTTAGCCTGAGCTGGATCCTTTGCGGCTTTAATAAGCGCAACCACCTCGTCGATGTTCTCTAGTGCAACCGCCAATCCTTCCAGAATGTGTGCGCGCTCACGTGATTTGCGTAGATCGTAAATCGTGCGCCGCGTTACCACGCTGCGGCGGTGGCGCACAAAGGCTTGCAGCACTTCTCTAAGATTCATCAACCGCGGCTGACCGCCATCGAGCGCAACGACATTGATCCCGAACACGCTCTGCATCGCAGTGTGCTCGTAGAGATTGTTCAAGATCACGTCGGCGTTCTCGCCGCGACGTAATTCAATCACCATACGCATGCCGCTCTTGTCTGACTCGTCGCGCAGCTCGCTAATTCCCTCAAGTTTGCCTTGCCTCACCAGCTCGGCGATCCGCTCCAGCAATTTCGCCTTGTTAACCTGATACGGCAGCTCACTGACGATGATGCTCTGACGTTTACTCTTCTTGTCCGTCTCGAAGCTCGTGCGTGCACGTACGTATACCTTGCCGCGACCTGTGCGATAGGCTGCGCGAACGCCGTCGACACCATGAATAACGGCCGCAGTCGGAAAGTCGGGCCCGGGTAGGTGCTGCATCAGTGCATCGATGCTTACGTCCTCATCGTCGATAACGGCAACGCACGCGTTGATCACTTCCGATATGTTGTGCGGCGGAATATTGGTCGCCATGCCCACGGCGATTCCCGATGAACCATTGACGAGAAGATGAGGTAGTCGCGTCGGCAATACCACCGGTTCTTTCTCATTGCCGTCGTAATTCGGAACGAAGTCGACAGTTTCTTTCTCGATATCGGCTAGCATTTCGGATGCTAGTCGGGTCATGCGGCACTCGGTATAGCGGTACGCGGCAGGCGGATCGCCGTCGATTGAGCCGAAATTGCCCTGGCCATCGATCAACGGATAGCGCATCGAAAAATCCTGGGCCATACGCACCAGCGCGTCGTACGTCGCGCCGTCACCGTGGGGATGAAACTTACCGAGGACGTCACCGACTACGCGTGCGCACTTGACATAGGGCCGGTTGTAGACGTTGTTCCCCTGGTGCATTGCAAAGAGGATGCGCCGATGCACGGGCTTCAGGCCATCGCGTACATCCGGTAGCGCACGGCCGACAATCACGCTCATCGCGTAGTCCAAATAGGACTGACGCATTTCGTCTTCGAGATTGACCGGGATCGTTTCTTTCGCGAACTGTTCCATCATTCCTATCGCGCTTGATCAGGCGGTGCAGTGAACACGTGCCGCTGGCCGCAAAACGGCATCGTCCAGCCGGACGCATAGTCAAGCTGGACGCTGCTCATCAAACTTGATTCTAGCACCAAAAGAACGCCACAATCTGAGGGTAAGTCAATGTTTTCATTGACTTTTTCGCAGAGCTGGGAGTCAGTTCCAGCGGGCGGAAAATCGCTAAATTTTACCACGAAAGGGGCTAAGGCCGCATTAGACGGAGCTCACCTGCGAACAGGCTTTACCGCCGAAAAAAGGAGTCGAGTTTGCCCTGCTTCGGTCTCTTTACAACACCCTTCTCTGTCACGATAGCGTCGATCAGTTCGGCGGGGGTAACGTCGAATGAGGGGTTCCAGGCACGCGTGCCGTCCGGCGCCGTGCGCTGCCCGGCGAATTCGAGGACCTCGTCCTCACCTCGGCTTTCGATCGGAATGTCGGCACCGCTGGCGGCCGTCATGTCTACGGTGCTCGTCGGCGCGACCACCATGAAGCCGATGCCATGGTGGTGTGCGGCCAGCGCCGTTGCATAGGTTCCGATCTTGTTTGCGACATCGCCGTTGGCAGCAACGCGGTCAGCCCCAACCACGACCCATTGGATGCGCCCTTGCTGCATTAATGAGGCGGCGGCACTGTCGGCTGTTATGGTCACCGGTATCCCTTCTTGCAACAGTTCCCAGGCGGTCAGGCGCGCACCCTGTAACCAAGGCCGCGTTTCGTTAGCGTAGACATCGCGGATGCGCCCGGCCGCGACACCTGAGCGCACGACACCGAGCGCGGTACCGTAACCCCCCGTGGCAAGTGCACCCGTATTGCAGTGGGTAAGTATCGCGCTATCCTCTTTAATTAGGGATGCTCCCAACTCCCCCATGCACCGATTAGCGGCAATGTCCTCTGCATGGATACGCTGTGCCTCCTCCAGTAACGGAGCGACAGGATCCCCTTCGACGCGATCGATCAACGCACGCATTCGATCGACCGCCCAACTTAAGTTAACGGCCGTCGGACGCGCTGCGTAGAGTGGGTCGAAATCGGATGCCAGATGAGTGCGCCAGTGCTCAGGATCAGCTTGGTAGTGATCGCGTGCGCCTAAAACCACAGCGTAGGCCGCGGTGATGCCGATCGCCGGCGCGCCCCGTACGACCATGTTTTGTATGGCGTCGGCGGCCTCTTGCAGGTGATCTAGGCAAGCATATTCAAGTCGCGCCGGTAACAGCCGCTGGTCGATGAGTTTGATACGACCTTCATCCCAAGCGACTGCACGGACGCGATCATACGGTATCCTGGACTGTGAATCTTTGGCCATGCTGTGAACAGCAATAATACCGCAAAGGAACTGCACCAGTACTTAGCACGTTGGCCAAATTGGGTATACTGCTAGGCCACCTGAGTCGCTTCTAAGGATGGCCGCTATCGACAGCCTGATAAGCGCCCGCTGGGTTATCCCCGTGGAACCCGAGGGTATCGTGCTCGATGAGTATAGCGTCGCCGTTCGCGACGGCAAGATCGCCGACGTACTTCCCACCAACGAAGCCAAGCGAAAGTATCGCGCCGGCACTACAACCCTACTCACCGACCATGCACTCATACCAGGTCTAATTAACGCGCACACGCACGCGGCAATGAGTCTGTTTCGCGGGATCGCCGATGATCTCCCCTTGATGGACTGGCTCAACAACTACATCTGGCCGGCTGAGCGTGCGTGGGTTAACGATGAGTTCGTGCGCGACGGCACGCGCTTGGCGGTGGCGGAGATGCTGAAGAGCGGCACCACCTGTTTCAGTGACATGTATTTCTTTCCGGAAGACACCGCGCGTGTGTGTATGGAACTCGGCATGCGCGCAGTGGTCGGGTTGATTGTGGTTGATTTTCCCACGGTATGGGCACAGACAGCGGACGAATACTTGAAAAAGGGTCTACAGCTTCACGATGATCTGCGGCACAGTCAGTTGGTAGCGACCGCGTTTGCGCCGCACGCGCCCTATTCCGTCTCAGATGGGCCCCTCAGAAGGATTGGCACAATCAACGATGAACTCAACCTGCCGATCCACATACATCTACATGAGACCCAGCACGAAGTTGACGACGCGGTAAATAAAACTGGCCGGCGCCCACTCGAACGATTAGCCAACCTTGGTCTGCTGAATCCGAATCTCGTGGCGGTCCATATGACCGCGCTGCTACCCGGCGAGATCGACGCGTGCGCCAAGGTCAATGCAAACGTGATTCACTGTCCTGAGTCCAACATGAAGCTTGCAAGTGGCTTTTGCCCTGTCGACAAGCTCCTCGCCGCTGGGATCAATGTGGCATTGGGCACGGACGGGGCGGCCAGCAACAACGATCTCGATATGCTTTCCGAGATGCGCGCGGCAGCTCTACTCGCGAAAGCAGTCGCCCATGACGCAACCGCGCTGCCCGCCCATAAGGCGCTGCGTATGGCGACTTTGAGCGGCGCGCGCGCCTTAGGGCTCGAGGGACAGATTGGCTCGCTGGTGCCGGGTAAGTCAGCGGACATCGTGGCGATTGATCTGGCCACGGTCGCGACCCAACCGATCTACGACCCGGTCTCGCAGATCGTCTACACCGGGGGGCGTGATCAAGTAACCGATGTCTGGGTAGCGGGAGAAAGACTGCTCGAAGAAGGCCAGCATAACAAACTTGAGGTCAACAGCGTAATCGAAAGGGCGCATTGGTGGCGTGATAGAATAGCTCAATGATTCGCGACTGGTGACGCGTAATCGGTGATTGGTAACTGGCTATTAGCAGGATAGAGCAAAGACGGATCACCAATCACAAGTTACCCGACTTTGAAGATGACCCAAAACACGTCCAATGTCGATGCCAGCGAGGTCGCCAAGTTTGAGGAACTTGCTACCCGTTGGTGGGATCCAGAAAGCGAGTTTAAACCGCTGCATGCGATTAACCCGTTACGTCTGAACTGGATTAACGAGCGCGTCGCGCTCGATGGTAAGACGACCCTGGACGTTGGTTGTGGCGGCGGCCTGCTTGCGGAGGCCATGGCCGCTAACGGGGGGCGCGTCACCGGCATCGACATGGGTGTCGCACCGCTGGCGGTCGCGAAACTACACCTAAAGGAAAGTGGCCAAGAAGTCGAGTACCTAAGAACGACCGCGGAAACTCTGGCGCAGCAACGCCCAGCAGGGTTCGATGTTGTTACCTGTATGGAGTTACTCGAGCATGTGCCAGATCCCGCAGCTGTCGTGCAAGCGTGCGCCCAGCTGGTTAAACCCGGCGGGGTCGTGTTCTTCTCTACCATTAACCGCAATCCTAAGTCATGGCTGTTTGCCATCGTTGGTGCAGAATACGTCTTGAATTTATTGCCTCGTGGTACGCATGAATACCGAAAATTGATCAGGCCATCAGAGCTGGAGAGTTGGGTCCGAAGCGCAGGTCTTGCCCTGCAAGAATTCATCGGACTGCATTACAATCCCATGACCCGTCGATACTGGTTAGCGCCCGGCGTCGACGTGAACTACCTCGCATTTACAGTGCGCCCGGATGCCTGAGATCCGAACCGTGCTGTTCGATTTAGACGGGACATTGGCCGATACCGCGCCAGATATGGCGCATACCCTAAACCTGCTGCTGAGGGAGCGCGGCCGCGATACGTTGCCGTTTGATATCATCCGGCCACACGTATCGCATGGCGCTATTGCGCTGGTGCGACTCGGGTTCGGCCTTGACCCGGACGACGAAGGACTGAACGCTCTAAGACAACGTTTCTTGGAGATCTATGGCGACAACCTGTGCCGTGAGACCCATCTATTCGCGGGCATCGTCGAGCTACTACAAGTATTGAACAAGCATGGCCGCAACTGGGGAATCGTTACCAACAAGCCCGGCTATTTAACCGAGCCGCTGATTGCGCAGCTTGCACCGCCGTACCCGCCTGCTTGTGTTGTCAGTGGCGACACGACCAACAACCGCAAACCGCACCCGGCACCCTTGTTGCATGCCTGCGCCGAAGCCGATAGTTCACCCGCGCAATGCCTTTACGTCGGCGACGCTGAACGTGACATCCAGGCCGGGACACAGGCGGGCATGAAGACGCTGATCGCACTATTCGGCTACATCAGCCACGAAGAAAACCCTAGTCAGTGGGGGGCGGACGGATTGGTGCGCGCGCCCATGGAGATCTGGGATTGGCTGCAAGCCCATGGCTGACCCGGCGTTACTTATTATAGTGTTACTCGTGGTTGCCGCACTGGCCGGCACTGCCGGATGGTTGATAGCTCGCGCGCGCAGTCAGCGAAGGATTGCGGAACTTGAAACCACGCTGACCATCGAGCGTCAGGCGGCAAGCGAGAAGCTGACCGGCGTGGAAAATACCTTCACCGCCCTGTCGAGTCAGGCACTACAGCAAAATAGTCAAGCTTTTCTACAGCTCGCCCAAGAAACATTGGCACGTTTTCACGTACAGGCGAAAGGCGAGCTTGATCAGAAGGAGAAAGCGGTGGCGTATCTCGTGGAACCCATTCGTGATGCTCTGGATAAGACCGAGCAGCAAATCCGACGCATCGAAAACGAGCGCAAGGAAGCTTATGGAGCGCTACATAAGCATCTCGAGACGCTGACACAGACTCAGCGTGTGTTACACGGTGAGACCCGCAATCTAGTACAGGCGTTGCGTCGTCCCGAGGTCCGAGGCCAGTGGGGCGAAATGACGTTGAAGCGCCTAGCGGAACTGGCAGGGATGGTCGATCACTGTGACTTTTTCGAACAAACCCAGACTGAGGGCGACGAAAGCCGGCTACGCCCGGACATGATCGTGCGTATGCCCGACGCACGCGAGGTCATCGTCGATGCCAAGACTCCGCTCGACGCGTACTTGAGCGCTGTCGAAACGACAGACGAAGAAACGCGGAAGCGATACCTAGAGCAGCATGCGCGTAATGTACGTACCCGCGTACGCGAGCTTGCCGGGAAAGCGTACTGGAGTCGCTTCAAACAGGCCCCAGATTTTGTCGTGCTATTCATCCCTGGCGAACAGTTCCTTGCGGCAGCGTTGGACGTCGATCGCGAATTGCTCGAGGAAGCGTTACGTCAGAAGATTATTCTCACCACGCCGACGAGCTTCGTCGCACTGCTTCGCGCCGTGGCTTATGGTTGGCGCCAAGAAAATCTCGCAGCCAACGCGGAACGCATACGCGAGATTGGAGAGGACCTGTATAATCGGTTGGCTACGTTCAGCGAGCACCTGGCGCGTGTTGGGCGAAGCCTCGACAACGCAGTCATGCAATACAACAGGTCTGTCGGCTCGTTTCAAACCAAGGTGCTTCCGGGCGCGCGAAAGTTCTCAGAACTCGGGATTAGCGATTCCAAATCCGCGGAGGAGCCGGAGCAGATCGAAAGGAGTGCGCGGGAACCCGAGTCTTGATGCGTCAAGGCAGATGAACCGCCAGCGGGGTGTCCTCGTTTACCGTTAGCTTCGACGTAGCGTCTGCTTCGCGACCGCTAATCCGCACATACCGTGCTATCGTTAATTGGCCACGTTTCCCTCGGTCAAGATGACGCCCGCCGAATATTGCCAGCAGAAAGTCGGTGCGCCGGGCTCGAGCTTCTACTATAGCGTGCTGTACCTGCCGGTCGATAAGCGCGAAGCGCTGACGGCAATATATGCGTACTGCTGCGAGATCGAGGAGATACTCGACAAGTGCCAGGAACCCGACGTTGCACGAGCGAAGCTAGCCTGGTGGCGTCAGGAAACACAAAACATACTGAGCCACAAGCCCAATCACCCTATCGGCAGGGCGCTACAGACCGTTATCGCAGCACACCGACTGCCGGAAGGACGTTTCGCTGCGCTTATCGACGGCGTCGAGATGAGCCTCTCGGAGGGGCGCTTCGACACGTTTGAGGCGTTAAGAAGCCATTGTGAACGTGTTGGCGCCACGGCCAGCGTACTGGCCGCGCACGTCCTCGGTTATGGCGATCCAGTCACCCTCGATTCTGCACGCGAACTTGGAGTTGCTCTCACCTTGACGAAGGTTATTCGCGACTTGCGCGCCCATGCTAGCCGTAACCGTATTTACATCCCGCTGGAGGATCTTAGACGCTATGACGTGCCAATTGCGCACATCCTCAACGGTACCGAGACGAGTGAATTACGAGCGCTGGTGGAGTTTGAATGTGGGCGCGCGGAGCAGTGTTACGATCGTGCATTGGCACTTATTCCAGAGAAAGACCGATGGTCCCAACTATCAGGCTTGATCATGGCCGCGATTTATCGTCGCACGCTCGATGAGATTCGCAGGGACGGCTATCATGTAATGCGCCACAGAACCCATCTTCCTCCCCTGAGGAAATTGTGGATTGCCTGGACAACGCGACGCAAAGAACGTCGGCGTAGCCGACGGCGAATTCGTTTCTGACACGCTCATGGACTATACAGCCGCCGATGACCTACTGGCCGGGCGCACCATACTTGTAACCGGCGCCGCGGACGGTATCGGCAAAGCTGCCGCCTTGACGTTTGCAAGTCACCAGGCGACAGTAGTGTTACTAGACCAGGACACGCGCAAGCTCGAAGCGCTTTACGACATAATCGAGCAGGCCAGTTATCCGCAACCGGCCATCATAACACTCGACCTAGCTAAGGCGACGCCCGAGGACCACGAAGCGGTGGCAAACACAATCGGCGATGAGTTCGGCCACTTACACGGTCTGTTACACAACGCTGCCGAGCTTGGCGCCCTTGCTCCGCTCGAGCTCTACGACCTGTCGGTCTGGACGAAGGTGCTAACCGTCAATCTACACGCACCGTTAATGTTGACCCGGACGTGCTTGCCGTTGCTAAAACGTTCGCGAGATGCCTCAGTCGTATTTACCACCGCCGATGTAGCGCGGAAGGGACGAGCGTACTGGGGCGCCTATGGGGTAGCCGGCTTTGCCCTCGAAGGTCTGATGCAAACCTTGGCCGCTGAGCTCGAAACCAATACGTCGGTGCGCGTCAACAGCCTAGACCCCGGTCCCTTGCGTACAGCGATGCGCGCTCGCGCCTATCCGGGAGAAGACCCTGGACAGCAGCCCGAGCCGGAATCGATCATGTCGATTTATCTTTACCTCATGGGGCCGGATAGCAAGGGGATTACAGGTCAAGCCTTTTCGGCGCAAGTAGGCAAGAGCGAGTGAGCTAACGGACGCGCCCGACAAAGCTAGCGCGCAGACACGCTAGGTTTTGTCTCTGTCTCGCGCGGAGACATAAGCGCTTTCAGTAGCCTATCCTCTAACTCGATGCGTAAAGCGAGCTCCTCACCGAGCCGCGAGAGATCCTTCTCCAGTTCAGAGGGGATATCGCGCTTTTCTTCCGTGTCATATTTATCGTTGAAGGTGAGCGCTGCTTCTGTGGTTTGCGCGATACGCGGGTAGAGATTTTCGGCCAGTTGTGCCGCGGCTTGACGCCGTTCAGCCTCGTTCTCGATGCGTTCGTAAAGACTGAAGTGTCCGGCGGCGATGTAGTCGACTAATACCTGACAGAATTCCTGCAACAGCGCCGGTGATTGCTTGTCGGGATTGTCGTCCTTAAACGGCTCCAAACCAGCAACTCGGCAAAAGAGGGTAAGCATCTCAGCGCGTTCCCCAGTCAGCTTCTCGACCAAACTCTTCGTACCGGTGCGCCGCTCTTGTGTTTGAGTCGCTTTTCTGCTTTTAGATGACATTAAGAGCCGTCCTAGTTATGACACATGTAATATACGCTATTTGTTAACCATCGTCTCCGCACTAAGGATTATAAATCATAACCGGGCCAGTGACATGTGGCTATGAGCATCAGAGCCTACCCCGTTGCTGTCCTTGCATGCCCCGCAACAGCTGCTTTAAACCACCTTTGCGCGCACGTTTCATCATTTTTTGCATCTGTACAAACTGTCGCAACAGCCGATTGACCTCCTGCACCTGAGTCCCCGAGCCTTGTGCAATGCGGCGCTTGCGGGAGCCGCGAATAATCGCGGGAAGACGCCGCTCCTCGAGGGTCATGGAGTTAATAATAGCGACAAGCCGCCCAAATTCCTTATCGTTGATTTGTCCCTTCACCTGCTCTGGCACGCCACTCATACCAGGTAGTCTATCGATCAAACTGCCGATGCCGCCCATCTTTTCCATCTCTAACAGCTGATCCCGAAAATCCTCCAAGTCAAACCCTTTGCCCTTGTCGATCTTCTGCGCGAGTTGTTTTGCCTTACCCTCATCAGCTGTGCGCTGCGCCTGCTCGACAATACTGAGAACATCCCCCATTCCCAATATGCGCGAGGCAACGCGGTCGGGGTAGAAAGGCTCGAGCGCATCCGGCTTCTCACCCGTACCGAGAAACTTGATTGGCTTCCCCGTCACATGGCGAATCGATAGTGCCGCGCCGCCGCGTGCGTCACCATCAGTTTTTGTCAAGATCACGCCGGTGAGCGGTAAGGCATCGCCAAACGCTTTGGCCGTATTGACCGCATCTTGCCCAGTCACGCTGTCGGCGACGAGTAAGGTCTCTACCGGAGACACCACTGCATGCAGGGCCTTGATTTCGTCCATCATTTGTTCATCGATGTGTAGGCGTCCTGCGGTGTCGATGATAACCGCATCGGCAACGGACCTTCGCGCTTGTTCGACCGCACCTTTGGCAATGAATGCAGGCGACTGCTTAGGATCGCTTGGATGGCAGGGCAGGCCCACGCCTTCGGCTAGCCGACGCAACTGTTCGATGGCCGCTGGCCGGTAGACGTCGCAGCTTACCATCAGCACAGTTTTTTTCTCTTGCTGCAGCAACAAACGCCCGAGTTTGACCGCTGTGGTCGTCTTACCGGAGCCTTGCAAACCTGCCATTAGGATCACGGCGGGCGGGCGCGTTGCGAGATCAAGGCGATCGTTTGTCGCACCGAGAAGCTGAACTAACTCATCGTTGACGATCTTGATTAGTGCTTGGCCCGGCGTCAGGCTTTTCAAGACCTCCTTGCCAACGGCCTTTTCGCGTACCTGCGTAACAAACGCCTTTACGACTGGCAGTGCCACGTCTGCCTCGAGTAGCGCCATACGCACTTCGCGTAGCGCCTGAGCAACATTGTCATCGGTTAGGCGACCTGCTCCGCGCAGCCGATTTAACGTACTTTGTAAACGCTGACTTAGACTGTCAAACATCGTTCTTGAGCCACACTTCAACCCCGGGCCAAGCTATGCGATTATCCGTTTCGAACCGTTGAGCCGCGCTATTATGTCTGATCTCCTTCTGAATTGCCTAGCCGCTGGTCTCTATATACTAGTCGGTGGGCTACTGCTGCAACGACTGCTGCGCGGCCAAGGGTATGCGGGTCCAGCACGAACTCTGGTTCTTGCACTGGGGCTCGTCGCTGTACTCCTACATGCAGTCGTCCTCTATACGAGCCTGCTTGTCGACGGAGGAATTAACTTGGCGCTGACTAACGCTGTTTCTTTAGTCGCCAACGCGGTCGCAGCGCTGTTCGTAGCAGCCATCTTGTATAAACCGGTAGATAACCTCGGCATTGTGATCATGCCTGTCGCCGGTGTCGCTGTTTTGATCGCGTGGCTTTCTCCTAGCGCGCAAGTGTTATTAACGCAAGGCACCGCGCTTCAGTCTCTTCACATTGTGATCTCTGTGCTGGCCTACGGATTGCTCAGCTTAGCGGCCGTTCAAAGTCTGCTCCTGCTTGCTCAGGAAAGGCAATTGCGACACAAGCAACCCGGGGGATTCATTCGGGCGCTACCACCCCTACAAACGATGGAACATCTTATGTTCCAGTTGATCGGCGTCGGCTTCCTATTGTTGACGTTGACTGTCGTCAGTGGGGCACTTTTCTCGGAACAGCTGTTTGGCCAGGCACTGCGTTTTACCCATCACATTGTTCTGTCGATCATCGCTTGGGTGATTTTCGCTGTTCTTTTGCTGGGGCACTGGCGTTTCGGTTGGCGCGGCCGCCCGGCGGTACACTGGACGCTAGGTGGATTCGCGTTCCTCGCACTCGCCTACTTTGGAACAAAGTTTGTTCTCGAGGTCATACTAGGTCGCTAGTCGGCATCTGCCAGGCTCTCTCGGTCAAGAGTGGGCCGGGTCGGAACGTGTGCGTTGGTGCTTCGGGCTGATATGGAGTTGGAGGATGGTACGTTTTTCGATCACGGGCACAGGCAGACAGATCACTAAGGCTGTCTCCCTTGGGCTGGCGACCCTGATCCTCTACCTCGCACTCTACCTATTAGAAGAACATATTCTCTCGATCTCCTCGCGAGGACGCTGGTATTTCTTAATTCCAGTGGTTATCGCATTCGTCTTCTCGTCCGTCCACGGCGCATTCACCGCCCGCTTCTGGGACGTGCTCGGCGTTAAAGCGAAGAAGTAGGACAAGAGCAAATCATGGACGTTGCGGCGAACTTCGTGCACCTCGACCCCCTTAATGTCGTCTACCTCTTGGCTGTCGGCTTCATTGGCGGTCTGGTTAGCGGATTCATCGGCTCCGGGGGCGCATTCGTGCTGACACCCGCCATGATGAGCTTGGGTGTGCCCGGCATCGTCGCAGTCGCATCTAACATGTGTCACAAGTTCCCGAAGGCACTGGTCGGTGCGATCAAACGCGCAAAGTATGGCCAAGTCGATCTCAAGCTTGGCATCGTCATGGGCATATCGGCCGAGGCCGGTGTGCTCTATGGCGTGCACATTCAAGAAGGTATTAGGCGCGCCTTTGGCGACTCTGGATCAAATCTGTACGTAAGCATTGCTTTCGTTATCGTGCTAGCAATCGTTGGTGGATACGTGCTGCGCGATGCCCTGAAGGTATATAGGAGCGGTACCGCGCACGATGAAGAAAAGCGGGGCCGACTGGCCTGCTGGGTCCAATCGATCAACATCCCTTACACGATGGTGTACTTCAGAAGCTTGAATGCCCGGATCTCGATACTGTTCACCATCCCACTCGGCTTTGCTACCGGCATGCTTGCCGCCACCATTGCGGTTGGTGGATTCATCGGCGTGCCCGGCATGCACTACGTGCTCGGCGCACCTTCCCTCATGGCTTCCGCCACCGAGCTTGTCGTCGCCTTCGTCATGGGGCTGGGGGGTACGATAAAGTACGCGTGGAGTGGCCTCGTAGATATCCGCCTGGCGATGATCATCCTCGCTGGCTCGCTCTTCGGCGTACAGCTTGGGGCCATCGGCACCACATACGTCAGACCGCATTTGATCAAGCTAGTGATGGGCGTGATCATGCTGCTCGTGCTTGTCAGCCGCGGGCTCGTAATTCCCGTCTATCTTGCCGAGCTGGAGGTATTAAACAAGCTGAGCGAGGGCACCATAACCACCCTCGAGGGCGTAAGCTTTATTGTCATGGTGCTGGCGCTCGCCAGCGGCGGCTTCATCATCCTTTCCTCTCTTTGGAAAGGCCTGCGGGCCCAGCGTGAAGCGGAGTTGCTCGCTACAGCTGCACCGGCCGCCTATGCCCATTCGGTTGTCGCAGCACCTGTGAGTCCCCAGCTCTCACCTATCGGGCGGTTCGAGCGTTTCCTCGTCGCCTCCGACGGCTCTGAGTTCAGCGCGGGTGCGGTCCGCGAAGCCTACAGCGTGGCGCGGAAGTGCGGCGCGCGCTTGCGCGTCATCTCGGTCGTGACCGGCAGTGTCGAGCATGAGACGCTTGGCGAGCAGCTCCTTACTAAGGAGATGGACGCCGCTCGCGCACACCTCGACGAGATTCAGGCACATGCCGCCGCCGCCGGCATCGCCTGTGAGACACAAGTCATCCAGGGACCCAACGTGCATGACCAGATTCTTAGTCAAGCCGAGCACTCGGAGGCTGACATGGTAATCATGGGACGTCGCGGACGTAGCGGGCTTGCGCGCATCATGGTAGGCGGTGCCACGGTTAAGGTCATCGGCCACGCGCGTTGCAGCGTACTCGTCGTGCCGCGGGCCGCCGAACTCCAAGGGAGGCATTTCGTGGTGGCATCTGATGGATCACGCTTTGGCGACGCCGCAGCGACCGCTGTCTGTAACCTGGCTAAACACTACCAGGCGCGCGTCACCGCCGTCTCTGTTGCTGTGCCGTCACACAGCGAAGAGCGCCGCCAAGAAGCGCCAGGCATTGTTCAGCGCCTCGTCGCTTTCCTCAAGAAAGAGGGAGTCGCTGCGGATGGCGAGGTTCCCGAAGGTCTCGCCGCTGATAGGATCGTGGCGGTGGCGGCAAGCAAGAATGCAGATTTGATCGTGTTGGGTAGTCACGGTCGCACGGGCCTCGAGCGTCTCTTGCTCGGCAGCAACTCCGAGCAGGTGCTGGACCGTACGCAGTGCGCCGTGTTGGTGGTTAAGGCAACCTAAGGCACGAGTTGACTCGAAGAATCCATCAGGATGCGGCCGCGACTGAGTCAGCTAAGGTATGGCGCCCGTATACCGCCTACTCTTTGCGCCGAATGCTGCTGTTTACGCCACAGCACTACAAAAACAGGTACGGATCATGCATAGGATACGCATTTTCTTGGCAGACAGGGTCTGGAATGTGCTAAATTGATTTGTATCCGCACAATGCCGAGGCATTCCTTGCTTGGATGACATTCCGATAGGCGCGCTAGCCGTAGCGCTAGCTTTCCTGATATTCCTATCCGCATTCTTCTCCGCCAGCGAAATCGGCGTGATGGCGATTAATCGCTATCGCCTGCAACATCTCGCCAAATCCGGCCACCGCGCCGCACGGCTCGTGGAGAAAATGCTGGAACGCCCCGACCGGCTGCTCGGCGTAATCTTGCTTGGCAACAACTTCGCTAACCTGACCGCGTCGGCAGTGGCAACCATCATGGCATTAAAGCTTTTTGGTGAAGCCGCGATTGCCCTGGCCACCGGGCTGCTGACGGTAACCATATTAATTTTTGCCGAGGTCGCACCGAAGACGATTGCGGCAATGCAGCCCGAGCGGATTGCATTTCCAGCGGCGTACGTGTTGCGGCCATTGTTGATCGTCTCGTACCCAGTAGTTTGGCTGATCAATGCGATCGCCAATAAGATGCTTGGTCTGGTCGGAATCCAGTTGACTAAGCGACGTGATGAAATCAGCAGCGACGAGTTGAGACTGGCTGTCAGGGAGGCTGGAGCGCTGATTCCCAAATCGCACCAAACTATGTTGCTCGGTATTCTCGATCTGGAAAAGATTACGGTTGAGGACGTTATGGTACCGCGCGGCGAGATTCAGGGGATCGACATCGACGATGATTGGGATGAAGTGCTGGCGCAGATCGCCCGTAGCCGTTTCACGCGCCTACCCGTTTACCGCGGCAGCCTGGACAACGTCGTGGGAATGATCCACGTTCGTAAGGTACTGAATCACATCCGAGAAGATAAACTTACGCGCGAATCGCTAGTGGATGTGATCGAGGAACCCTACTTCATCCCCAAGGGCACGCAGCTAGCCACCCAGCTGCTGAACTTCAAGGAAGAGAAGCGTCGTATTGGCTTGGTGGTGAACGAGTATGGCGACATTATGGGTTTAGTCACACTTGACGAAATCTTGGAAGAAATCGTCGGCGATTTCAGCACCGAAGCCATCGGTAAGCTCGAGGATATCCACGCACAAGACGACGGCAGCTACTTGGTCAAAGGCGGCGCGAGCATTCGTGACCTTAACCGCAAGCTCGGTTGGCACTTACCCACAGAAGGATCGCGCACTTTAAATGGGCTCATCACCGAGTATCTAGAGGAGATACCAGAACCGGGTACTAGCCTGCTGCTAAACGGATACCAGGTCGACATCATGCGCACGCGCGGTACTGCCGTCGAAGTCGCGCGCATCCGCCCTTTCCAGGAAGAGGAGATTGCGGCGGAGAAACGGGCACCTTAGGTCTCTGCGAACGCCAAACTGAAGGAGCGCCTTTCCCGAGCGCGTGAGCGCATGGGACTGCGGCGTTGCCTAGCATCTCATTCAGGCACTCGGTATTATCACGCACTTTGTAAGATAGTGGTCGCCTAACCGCAAAGGACCGAGGGGGTGTTGCCATGACCCATGTGCTCAGCTTGGCGTTCGTATCCTACGGGCTCTGGTTGCTGCTCTCCGGTCACTATGCTGCTTTGCTTCTCGGTCTCGGGCTGATTTCCGTCGGACTAGTCGTCTTTATCGCCGTGCGCATGGACGTAGTCGATCGGGAGGGCCATCCCATTCATCTAGGCCCCCGCGCATTTCTTTACTGGCCCTGGCTGGCGTGGGAGATTGTGAAAGCCAACATCGATGTGACATGGCGCATTCTGCATCCGCGCATGCCGATCCGCCCGTCCATGATCCGCGTGAAGGCTCACCAGAAGAGCGAACTCGGCAAGGTCATTTACGCGAACTCCATCACCTTAACGCCGGGCACGATCTCGACGGACGTAACGGGCGATGTCATCGAGGTTCACGCGCTCACGCAGGAAGCAGCGGACGGCCTTCGCAGCGGCGACATGGACCGGCGTTGCGCCGATTTCGAGGGTGATCGCTGATGTTCGTTGCCGCTGCGCTTGCAATCCTGCTTACGATGAGCCTCGCGTTGGTGCGCGCTCTGCGTGGACCGACGGTCTACGATCGCATTCTCGCCGTCAACATGTTTAATACGAAAACCGTATTATTCATCGCCGTGTACGGCTTTCTTACCGGCCGCCCGGATTTTCTCGATATCGCACTGGTGTACGCACTGATCGCGTTCATAAGCGTCATTGCAGTACTGAGATTCTTCGAGTACGGGCATCTCGTCGGCGCCAGCCGGCCGACTGGTCCAAAGAAGCGGCAATGATCGTCGACATCTTAAGCTGGGCCTCTCTCCTCGCTGGCGGCTTTCTCGGCGTCGTCGGGGGCGTTGGCATCCTGCGTTTTCCGGATCTGTTTACGCGCATGCATGCGGCCGGCATCACGGATACTTTGGGAGCTGCCTTGATTCTGATCGGGCTCATGTTACAGGCGGGCTGGTCGCTGATCACGGCGAAGCTCGTGCTCATTCTAATCTTTCTGCTATTCACGAGTCCTACCTCGACACATACACTTGCCAAAGCGGCGATCCACGGCAAGCTCCGGCCCTTGTTAGGCAAGAAGGGGGCAAGCCATCGAGCATCTAGTTGACATCATTCTGTTGAGCTTTCTGGCGGTCGTCGCTATTGCTGTGGTTGTACTACGCGATCTGTTCGCGGTCGTTATGCTATTCGGCATCTATAGTTTGCTCTCCGCGGGCATCTTCCTGGTGCTGGATGCGGTCGACGTCGCCTTCACCGAAGCGGCCGTCGGTGCTGGAATCTCCACGGTGCTGATGCTCGCCACGTTGGCCTTGACTTCGCGTGAGGAAAAAATGCGATCGTCACACACGCTGATCTCGCTTGTAGTGGTAGGCATTACCGGCGCTGCGCTGATCTATGGGACGATCGATATGCCGAAGTACGGGGACCCCAAGGCACCTATCCATCAGCACGTAGCACCGCGCTACATCAATGATTCACCGAAAGAGACTGGAATTCCCAACATCGTTACTTCGGTGCTTGCCAGCTATCGAGGCTACGACACGCTCGGCGAAGTCACCGTGATCTTCACCGCTGGCGTTGGCGTGATGTTGCTGCTCGGTGCACACGGCCGGCAACGCAAGCGAAAAGGGCGCAAGCGATGAAGTACGTCGTGCTGCGTGTGATCGCCAAGCTCCTGATACCCCTCATACTGCTGTTCGCGTTGTATGTACAGTTCCATGGTGACTACGGTCCAGGCGGTGGTTTCCAGGCAGGTGTGATCTTCGGCGCTGGATTCATCCTTTACGCACTGATCTTCGGTGTTGACACAGCGAGCAAGGTTGCACGGCCAGGGGTCGTGCGTGTGTTGGTTGCACTGGGTGTGCTGATCTTTGCCGGAGTCGGGGTGGTCTCCTTGCTGCTTGGCGGCCGCTACCTGGATTACAGCGTGCTCGCTCACGACCCTGTGCGCGGCCAACATTTGGGGATCTTTCTAGTCGAGCTCGGGGTCGGGATTACAGTCGCGGCGGTCATGATCACGATCTTTTTTGCCTTTGCCGGTCGAGAGCGATCCTGATGGAGCTGCTAGGGCTATACAACTATTGGGTTGTGATCCTGTTGATGATGGCGGGCTTTTTCGTGGTCATCTCACGCGGCAATCTCGTAAAAAAAATCGTCGGCCTAAACCTTTTCCAGACAGCTGTTTTTATCCTCTATATCTCCATGAGTAAGGTCCAGGGAGGTACACCGCCCATCATCAAGGACGGTTTTACACTCTACTCTAACCCGTTACCACATGTTCTGATACTGACGGCCATCGTCGTGGGTGTCGCCACCACGGCGCTCGGCCTGGCGCTCGTTGTCCGCATCAGGGAAGCCTACGGTACGGTCGAGGAAGACGACATTCATCGCCAGGACGAGCTGTCGTGATCATGCAGCATCTACCCGCTTTGCAGGTTGTAATTCCCCTGCTGGGCGCACCGCTGTGTGTGTTGTTCAACAACGGCCGTGTGGCATGGGTGCTGAGCGCGATCGCGAGTTGGATCGCACTCGTGATCGCAATCCTCCTGCTCGACCAAGTCCTGGCAACGGGAACGATATCGTACGAGATCGGTGGTTGGGCCGCGCCGTGGGGCATCGAGTACCGCATTGACGCCGTCAATGCTTTCGTGATTCTGATCGTGGCCGCGATCGGCGCGTTGGTGCTGCCGTACGCCGCCCGCAGTGTTACCCGTGAGATTGCCAGCGAGCGTATCGCACTATTCTATGCCGCTTACCTCCTGTGTTTAGCAGGCCTGCTTGGCATTGCGATAACTGGAGACGCATTCAATCTTTTCGTGTTTCTCGAAATTTCGTCGCTATCGTCCTACATCCTGATTAGTTTAGGGGGCGAACGGCGCGCCCTAACTGCTGCCTACCAGTACCTCATCATGGGCACCATCGGTGCCACGTTTATTCTAATCGGCGTTGGATTGCTCTACATGATGACTGGTACGCTCAATATGGCCGATCTCGCACAACGCGTTCCGGCGGTCGCTGACACGCGCACGGTGCGCGCGGCGAGCGCGTTTCTGACAGTTGGAATAAGTCTAAAGTTGGCCTTGTTCCCGCTGCATCTGTGGCTACCCAACGCCTATGCTTACGCGCCGTCGGCGGTAACGGCATTCCTCGCCGCGACAGCAACCAAGGTCGCCGTGTATATGTTGCTGCGCTTCATGTTCACGGTCTTCGGCACCGCGCTCACATTCGAAACGATGCTGGTGGATGAAATTCTGCTGCCTTTATCCCTGATCGCGGTGTTTAGTGCATCGATCGTTGCGATCTTTCAGGAAAACATGAAGCGCATGCTCGCTTACTCTAGCGTCGCGCAGATCGGCTACATGATCTTGGGTGTGAGCTTCGCCTCGGTGACAGGGCTCACGGCCACAATTCTGCATCTATTTAACCACGCGTTGATGAAAGGCGCGTTGTTTCTAGCGTTGGGCTCTATTTTTTACCAGCTCGGCTCCGTTCAGATTAACGATATTGCCGGCCTTGCACGACGCATGCCGTGGACCTTTGCCGCCATTGTCCTCGGTGGTTTGAGCTTGATCGGCGTGCCGCTTACAGTTGGATTCATCAGCAAATGGTACTTGATACTTGCCGCGCTTGAACGTGACCTAACTTGGGTTGCGGTCCTCGTGCTTATCGGTTCCCTGCTCGCTGTAGTCTATATGTGGCGCATCGTTGAAGCCGCTTTCTTCAGGCCCGTCCCCAAAGGCATTACCCGCTCCCAGGAGGTGCCGCTTGCGCTGCTTGTGCCCACCTGGATATTGATCGTCGCGAATGTGTACTTCGGCATAGACACAGATCTTACAGTCGGTGTTGCACAACGCGCGGCCGCCTGGCTCATGGGAAGTCCAGTCTAATGAGTGCTAGCACGATCCTGTGGCTCACTCTCGCAGTGCCGCTACTCGCTGCGGTGCTCATCGCTATGCTGGACCGACGTCCGAATCCGCGCGAAGCAGTCACACTCCTCAGTGCAGGTACGCTGTTTGCGCTGGTTTTGCAGCTCTGGATCGGATTTCAGACGGGTGAACGTCCGGCCGTCGTTCTCATCGAGACACTACCGGGCCTGCCACTAGCACTCGCTGTCGAACCACTTGGACTGCTTTTTGCCCTGGTTGCGAGCTTCCTTTGGATTGTGACTTCGCTGTACTCGATCGGTTACATGCGCGGTCACCACGAGAAACATCAGACACGATTCTACAGTGCGTTTGCTATCGCCTTAGCTAGCACTATGGGTGTCGCGTTCGCCGCTAACATGTTTACCTTGTTCGTTTGTTATGAGGCCTTAACCCTCTCGACCTATCCCTTAGTGACGCATTCAGGGACCCAAGAAGCGCGTCGCGCGGGCCGAGTCTACTTGGGTGTTTTGCTCAGCACCTCGATCGGGTTGCAGCTGCTTGCCATCATCTGGACTTGGACGTTGACCGGCACACTGGATTTTCGCCAAGGCGGTATCCTGCAAGACGCGGCGCCGGCACCCGTCGTGGGGCTGTTGTATGCCCTGTACATCTTTGGCATCGGCAAAGCCGCAATCATGCCTTTGCATCGCTGGCTGCCGGCGGCGATGGTCGCACCGACGCCAGTTAGTGCGTTGCTACACGCGGTGGCTGTCGTCAAGGCAGGCGTGTTCACCATTCTAAAGGTCACGCTCTATGTGTTCGGGCTCGATCTGCTTAGCGATAGCGGTGCCAGCGAATGGCTACTCTACGTTGCAGCGGCAACCATCCTCATCGCCTCGTTAGTGGCGATGACGAAAGACAATCTGAAAGCGCGACTAGCCTACTCCACGGTCAGCCAGTTGAGTTACGTGGTGCTGGGCGCATTGCTGGCCAACGCCTGGGGGATTGTCGGCGGTGCCATGCACATTGCCATGCACGCCTTCGGCAAAATCACGCTGTTCTTCTGCGCCGGCGCGATCTTAGTGGCGACCCACAAAACCGAGGTCAGTCAAATGCGCGGCCTCGGTCGCGCCATGCCGATCACCATGGGCGCATTCTTCATAGGAAGTTTAAGCGTTATTGGCTTACCACCGATGGGCGGTCTGTGGAGCAAATGGTACCTCGCGCTCGGTACCTTGGATGCGGGCCAGCTCACGCTGCTGGCAGTCTTAATGATCAGCTCGCTGCTCAATATCGCCTACCTGCTGCCCATCCCAATTCGCGGTTTCTTCCAGGCTCCGGACGGCGGCGAAAAGTCGCATGGAATACAGGAGGGGCCCGTCCCCTGCATGGTCGCCATTGCACTTACGGCCTTCGGGTGCCTGTGGTTGTTCTTTTATCCAGAGCCGTTGTATCGGCTCGCAAGCTTATTAGTCGTATGAGGCTAACGTGATGAAACGCAGAACAACTAAAGAGCGATCACATGTGTTCGATAAGCCAGAAAACACTCGAAGGACATTGCGTCTGCTGTACTGGATTTGCGCTGCGCTGTTCTTAGTCGACTTCGTCTATCACCGCCATGTGATCGACCCCTGGGAGGATTTGCTCGGTTTCTACGCAGTGTATGGCTTCGTGGCCTGCACAATCCTGGTGCTGGTCGCAAAGCAGATGCGCAAGGTCTTGATGCGCAGGGAAGACTTTTACGATCGAAATGACTGAGCTGCCGCCGTTTGCACTCTTTTTTTTCGGAGCGCTGCTAGCGGCGCTGACCCGCGGCTACGCGCGCAGCGTACTGCTGCTGCTTATCCCGATTGCCGGTGGCTTGCATCTGCTCAGTGTGGAGCCAGGCATTTACTGGCAGGTTACGATCTTCGATTACAACCTAACGCTCTACCGTGTTGACCGTCTAAGCCTGCTGTTTGGCTACCTATTCCACATTGCCGCTTTCCTGGGCATCTTGTTCAGCCTGCATGTGCGCGACACAGGTCAACACGTGGCCGCCTTGCTGTATGCGGGTAGCGCACTCGGCGCCGTCTTTGCAGGCGATCTGATCACGTTGTTTGTCTTTTGGGAGCTGCTTGCGATCACGTCTGTTTTTCTGATTTGGGCGCGTCGCACCGACCGCGCCATAGGCGCTGGTTTCCGCTACCTGATTATTCAGGTGGGCTCCGGTGTGCTGTTGCTCTGCGGTATCCTGATTCACTATCACGATACCGGCAGCTTGGCTTTCAATTATCTGGGCCTAGAAGGCCTTGCCGCATGGTTGATTTTCATCGCCTTCGGTATCAAATGCGCTTTCCCGCTGCTGCACAATTGGCTGACCGATAGCTATCCCGAGGCGACGCCCACAGGTGCGGTGTTCCTTAGCAGCTTTACCACGAAGCTTGCGGTGTATGCGCTCGCACGCACGTTTCCGGGAACTGAGCTATTGGTATACATCGGCGCCGTGATGACGTGTTTTCCGATCTTCTACGCCGTGATCGAGAACGACCTCAGACGCGTGCTGACTTACAGTATGATCAATCAGCTTGGCTTTATGGTGTGCGGGATCGGCATCGGCACGGCGCTGGCCGTCAACGGGGCCGTTGCTCATGCATTCAACGATGTAATCTTTAAAGGGCTGTTGTTCATGGCGATGGGGGCGGTATTACACATGACCGGGCGCATCAACGGCTCGGACCTCGGCGGTCTGTACAAGAGCATGCCGATTACGACCGGTTTTTGCATCGTCGGGGCCTGCTCGATATCGGCGTTTCCACTGTTCAGCGGGTTTGTGAGCAAATCACTCGTGATGGCTGCCGCCTTGGAGGAAGGCTATCACTGGGTGTGGCTCGCACTGTTGTTTGCCTCCGCCGGAGTGTTCCATCACGCGGGCATCAAGATTCCGTTCTTCGCGTTCTTTGCGCACGACGCTGGCATTCGCACCAAAGAGCCACCGCTTAATATGCTCATCGCCATGGGTATCGCCGCATTCCTGTGTGTCTTCATCGGCTCCTACCCATGGCTTCTGTATAGCCTGTTGCCCTTCGTCGTTCATTATTCTCCATATGATGCAACCCACGTAATCGCGCAGCTGCAACTGTTGTTCTTTTCGGCGCTGGCATTCACGTGGCTAAAGCTGTCCGGGCTATATCCGCCGGAGCTGCGTTCGACAAACCTGGACGCTGAATGGGTCTACCGCTGGCTCAGTCCGCGCGTGGTCCATAGGCTACTGGCCGCCGGGCGTCCTATCGATCGGGGTATTCGAAACGCGTTCGCGCGTCGCGTGAAGCATTTCATCGAGATGTTGTGGGAACATCACGGGCCGCAGGGTGTGCTCGCGCGCGGCTGGCCAACGGGAAGTATGGTCTTGTGGGTGGCGGTGTTATTGGGCGTGTATCTGTTCGTATATTATCTGTAATTTTGTAAACCGTTAGTCGGCCGCTCCTGTGCGTCTCGGCAACTGCTCCTGCGTTGCCCTCGGCCGCCGTTCCGGACGCGGCCCTACCTCCTCCATCCATGGAGTCGTACCTCCCTACATCCTGTGGGTCGCCTGCACTTCGTGAGTCGTTAACCTCGTCGAAACCTTAAAGCCGCAGTTCGCAGGTTACGACTCACGCACGACAACTGCGTCGCGCATGTAAAGCGGCAGCGCCTGCTCTGCACTAACTGCCTTACCAGAGTCAAAACCAACCGCACCGAGCCGCGCAACGTATTGCGCGCGCGGATAACATTGACGCCGCCAGCCCTTAACACGTTCCCCTAGCCGCCGCATAAGCACTTCATGGTAACGGTCCCAGCCACTGCCTGTGCCCAACCAATCGCCTTCCTTCGGTACTGGCACTTGCTCAGGCGTAACCACACATTCACTGCCAATGAGCTCGATCTGGCCCTGTGCGTGGCAACTGTACGCCGCCCAATAGATTTCAGACATACGGGCATCAAATGCCGTCAGCACACGGGGCGCCTCTTGCGCCACCGCCAAAGCGGCTAACGAAGATATCGGTACGACGGGTAGATCGGCACCAAAAGCTAGTCCCTGAATAACGCCTGTGCCGATGCGAAGCCCCGTAAACGAGCCTGGCCCACGGCCGAAGGCCAGCGCATCCAGCTGCGTCAACGTTAGTTCAGTCTCGGCGAGCAGCTCCTCCACCATGACCAAAATTCGCGACGAATGCTTTTGTCCCAGCTCGAACCGTTCCTGCACGGTGTCGAGTGCCATCACCGCAACGCTGCACGCTTCGGTGGAGGTATCAAGTGCAAGGAGCTTCATGTGCTTGTTTCTGAAGTCGACACATGACAACCATGCCGTAGACAGGGTTGTTGATCAAGCGTAAGAGAAAAGGGTGAAGGGCCTTGCAACGGTAGAGATCGCGAGCGGAAATTTCGCTGTGGTGGTTCTCCTCTGCACCAAACGGCGCGCAGGGCTCTACGTACAATCACTGCATGGTAGGTATCACCGGTACGGACAGGACTATTTCGTGCGTACTCTGGCCACCCGTATTGCAAGGTGATGCGGGGAAATCCTAGGATTCGGCGGCTGCAAAAAACTGCCTAACGTCGTCCAGACCGCGCGTCAGCGGCACTGGGGGCAGGCTGGAGAGAAACACGCGGCCATAACCCTTGGTCAGCAACCTCGGGTCGCAAATCACGAGCAGACCTCTGTCGTTCTCGTCACGAATGAGCCGGCCAGTGCCTTGCCTGAGCGCGATTACGGCATTAGGCAGCTGGTATTCGATAAAGGGATTGCGGCCTGCTCGTGCCATGGCCTCGGCGCGAGCGCGCAAAATGGGGTCCTCTGGTGACGCGAACGGAAGTTTGTCGATAATCACGCACGAGAGTGCCTCCCCCCGAACATCGACACCCTCCCAAAAGCTGCTGGTTCCTAACAGCACCGCGTCGCCGGCATGCCGAAAACGTTCCAACATCTCGGTCCTTGGGGCATCGCCTTGAACAAGCAATGGGTAGCTGATCTTCGCTCGCAACTGCTCGGCTGCAAGCTTGAGTGCGCGATGACTCGTGAAAAGTAGAAAACAGCGTCCGCCGCTTGCCTCGATAACGGGCGTGACGACTTGCATGACGCGAGAGGTGTATGTCGGATGATTCGGGTCGGGTAGGCCCTCCGGCACGTACAGCAACGCTTGGTTCTTGTAATCAAACGGGCTTTCCCATCGACCGGTATCGGCGAGCTCCAGGCCCAGTTGACTCTTATAGTGCTCGAAGCTCTGATCAATAGTGAGCGTGGCGGAGGTAAAGATCCACGTTCGGTCTCCTTCCTCTAACCGTTGCCGCAGCGGTGCCGCTACGTCGAGCGCGGTCATGTACAAGCTAAACCCGCGAGTGGTAGTTTCAAACCAACGTACGTACTCTGGCGCGGACGCCTCACTGATTGTCAGCAGCCGGTCTAATAGATCACTCGCACGTCGAGCACAGCTCGCCAACCCCTCGCCTCGCCCAGACACCGCTGCCAGCGCCTCATCCAGGGCGGCCAGGCTTTCTCTAAGATGATTCAAATCTGTCAGCACCGCACACTGGCCCTCCATCGTGCTCCAGACATCGCGCTTGGGTTCAGTGCCTAGCCCGAGCCGAAAATCCGCCGTTGATTTCTCGACAGCGCGGACGCGCTCTTGCAGCTGCGGTAGGCCACTCTTCTCGCGCGCGTCTTCGGCAACGACGTCCCGGCAAAGACCGGTGAGTTGGTATCCACTCAGGCTAACACCGAAGAATGCGGTCGCGATTTCAGGCAACTGATGGGCCTCGTCGAAAATGACGGCCTCGACTCCGGGGAGCAGTTGGCCAAACCCCTCTTCCCGTAACACCAAATCGGCGAAAAACAGATGGTGATTGATGATGACGAGGTCGGCGTCGAGCGCCTCCCGCCGTGCACGATTTACATAGCATTCGTCATAGTAGCGGCACGCGGTACCAAGACAGTTGTCTGCCGTTGACGTGACTGACGGCCAGATGTCGGCGGATTCGGATACGTCGGTGATCTCGCCAATGTCGCCCTTACGTGTTCGTCGCGCCCACTGCTGAATTGCTTGTAGATACGCCGTTTCACTCGTGTGCGACAGCGACGGCATGCTCACAGCACGCTCGAGACGGTGCAAACATAGATAGTTGGCCCGTCCTTTCAATAATGCTGCAGTTAGGGGAATCGCCAGCGCGTCACGGATCAAAGGCAAATCGCGCCGATATATCTGGTCCTGCAGAGTCTTGGTGCCACTGGATATCAGGACCTTAATGCCAGAGCGCAGCGCTGGCACCAGATAGGCAAAGGTCTTCCCGGTACCCGTCCCCGACTCAGCGATAAAGAAGCCCTTGTCGGCCAGCACTGCCTCGATCCGTAGCGCCATCTCCTGTTGGCCGGAGCGCGCGACAAAGCCCGGCAGCCTTCGTGCTAGCGGCCCATCCGCACTAAGGATCTCTGCACTCGTCAGACGATGCGAATCTGCGTATTCGTTCAAGCTTTCATGCGTTCTCAGGTCAGACGGCTGGCCTCGGCCAGAGCGAATACGTAGGATAACATCATGTGCGGACGCTTTATGCTCGCCACACCGCGCGAGCACCTTGTTTCACAGTTCCGTCTCCGACACGCGCCCGAACTGGGTCCGCGCTACAACATCGCTCCCAGCCAACCTGTCGCGATTGTCCGTGAGACGATTCAACACGGTCGTCAGCTGGCTTTGGTCCATTGGGGCCTTATTCCGTATTGGGTAAAAGAGCCAAACGATAACGCGAAGATGATTAATGCACGCGCGGAAACGCTGACCGAGCGCCCTTTCTTTCGCTCGGCGTTCGCGCAACGGCGCTGCCTGGTACCGGCCGATGGCTTTTACGAATGGAAGAAGGTGACGGGCAAAAAGCAACCGTATTCCATACGCACTAAGAATGAAAAGCCAATCGCGTTCGCGGGACTGTGGGAGCGTTGGCGAGACCGGTCGCGGGTCATCGAGTCCTGCGCCATCATCACCACAGACGCAAACGAACTAATTCAATCACTGCACGACCGCATGCCAGTCATCCTCGACGAACAGGACTACGCCCGCTGGCTTGATTGTTCGCTCGATGATCCGGTGGCACTGCAACCACTGCTCAGGCCCTATGATCCCCATAAACTCGTCGCCTACGCGGTCAGTACTCGAGTAAACAGTCCAAAGAATGACGACATCGATTGTATCGCCCCCGTCGAACCTAGTTGAATAAGGAGGAGCGCGGGTTGCGTCTCACGCGAACGCGACAAAGATTCGTGTATCATGCTAGGCTTCACCATCCCTCACTTGGGTGCGCGATGCAACTAAGGGGCACTCCCGCTTGGATGGCACGTCACCGCGCAAAGCTAGCCGCGCGGCTAGCGGTCATCGCACTTGCGCTTTGCCCCTTAGCGACGATAGCGCAAACGGATAACCCAAAGTTTCGTGAAGTTCTCTCGGCGGTTGTGCACTTACGTGCTGAAATACCGGCGACGGCGCGAACGGCTGAGGTACTGGGTACTGAACGGGAGGGTTCGGGCGTCGTTATCAGCCCGGACGGGCTGATCGTCACGATCGGCTATTTGATCCTCGAGGCCTCGCGCGCCGAAGTTACGCTAGACTCTGGCAAAACGGTCCCCGTTAACATCCTTGCCTATGACCACAATACGGGGTTCGGGTTGTTGCGTCCGGTTGAACCGGTCGATGTGAGGCCGATGAAGCTTGGCAGCTCGGCGGCAATCGAGGAATCGGCCCGTGTCCTGGTGTCGGGTTACGGCGGTGCCGAGGCGACGCGTCCAGCCGTTGTCGTGTCGCGACGTGTTTTCGCCGGTTACTGGGAGTATCTCCTTGACAACGCGATCTTTACGGCACCACCCTATCCGAATTTCGGCGGCGCTGCATTGATCGGACCTGAAGGGGAGCTACTCGGCATCGGTTCGCTTGTAGTCGGCGACGCGATTCCGCTCGAGCTAGGAGTGCGTCAGGTGCCAGGCAACATGTTTGTCCCCATCGACAGACTCAAACCGATCCTCAACGATTTGCTTACCCAGGGGCATTCGTCGGAGCCTAAGCGACCATGGCTGGGTGTATATACCGAGGAGATTAGAGGCCATCTCTTCGTTACGCGCGTCGCACGCGATGGGCCTGCCTCGCAGGCCGGCATTGCGGCCAACGACATTATCGTCTCCATAGGCGATGACCGTGTCACATCTATGGCGAACTTCTATCGGGATTTGTGGGCGCGGGGCGACGCGGGGATCGAAGTACCGTTGACAGTTCTGCGGGGCGCCAAGTTGCTTGACATCAAGGTCCGCAGTGGCGACCGTTACCAGTGGCTCAGGCTCAACCCGCTCTAAACCTATTCCGTGCCGGTGTGCAACCGGCTCACTTATTGTAGCGCTTGATATCCGCGCCCTCGGCGATCGCGGTACGCTCGTCAACGCTTAGCATCACCGAGGGGAGTTCGGTCTCGTCCGGAGGAGACCACCCGCATCCGCAACGCGAGGCCGTCGGTGGAAGCGTTGCTGTGCACGCGGGACACTCTATGGGCTTCGGTTCGGTGTTGTCGGCCGTTGCGGCGCGCTCCGCCGTGCTCAAGCTCAAGGACGGCATATCGCGCGCGCCATCGGGTACGAACCATCCGCATCGACAGCGGCTCGCCCCTTCTGGCAGCCTAGCGGTACAAAGTGGGCATACCGTTCCGGTTTCGACCTTTTCCAGCTCGCGCGCGGCTTCCACGGCCTTAGCGATCTTCGCGGCCTGCGCCACGCGGAATGCTGTGCTTGGTGTTTTTCTCTGTTTGGGTACTGTCCTGCTCGCCCGATGCGCTACTGTGCTAGGCTGGCTAGGCGTTGCCGGCGAAGACGCACGACGGGCAACTGCCCGAGCGCTGCGGTCCCGGGGTTCTCTTGTACTTCTTGCGGCCGCACCTGCTTGCACCGCCTTTGCAGATGTATCCGTTTCGCCCGTGGCTCTAACGTCGCGACGGCGTCGGCGCGCCCACGGATCCCGAACTTGCTGTCGCCTCGGGACGGCGCCAGCCGTGGCATCGGGCGTTAGCCGTTGCCGGCGATCCGCATACTCACCCGTCAGGCCACTGTCAACCAATGCGGATCCGCGCGAGGCGCCGACCTTTATGTGGTGCGCCGCCTTCGCTACGCCGCGCGCAGTTTTTGCAGCGGCTTTAATCGCTGACTTAGCACCGCTCGCTACCGACTTGGCGATGACACCGCGCCAGCTCCTAGTGACGCGGGAGGTTCGACGCTTACTCTGGCGTTCGCGGCGGACGGCGGGAGCGGGTAAAAGCGCGGGTGTACTGGATGGGTCACCGCCCGCTCGCTTCACCGCAGGCCTTACTTGTGCACGAATCGGTGTGCGGGTTGCCTTAGCCGGAGCAGATAGCTTACGGCCTGGCTTGGCTAGTATTGATTTAGCGACGACACGATAGTGCTGACGTGAATCACGCGGCTTGGGTTTGCTTTGCAACGCAACACCTCCGCGTGTGACACGTTTTCCATTACGTGGCTTCTTAGTGCTTGCAAAAGAGATCTTTTCCTTATGCTCAGGATTGTGGCGACGCTCAAAGGCCATTGTGACTTGGGCGACACGCCGCCGCTGCGTCAAGAGTTCGATCTTTGCCGCGTCGGCCTCATCTTTGGCGCGTAGCGCTGCGATCGAAAGGCGATCGTCGTCGGGTTCGAACGCCGCCGCCTGCGCCGCCGCCCTGGCGGCTTCTTCTGCCTGTGCAACGCGCGCAGCTAAATACTCTTCGAAGAGTTTCTCCTCTTGCGCAGCGGCGTTGAAGTTAAGACCGATGTCATCACCAGTATCCGAATCGAACAGGTAGCCACAGGTGCAGCGTACGGTACCGGCGACGTTGATCGCGGTGCATTGAGGACATGCTTTGTCGTAGATGCCCAACCTCAAGGTCTCCGCTTGAGAAGCACGGATACGTAGGCGGGCTGTGAGGATAGATGGTCGCCCCATAGGCGACAGATTCGACAGCCGAATTTGGTCTTTGGTTGCGCGCTAGCGGCCCAGGCCGCGTCCCGAAGCGCGTTATTATCATCCATGAAGGTCCCCTCCATAGGCACCTACTCCTACCAAAATATTGCACAGCGGAGCTGGCGTTCCCCAGTTCCTCCGGATGACCGCCGAGGATTGTCAGACAAGCGGTTCGCCGACGCAGTGCGCGTCGATGGAGGGGCGCCATGGCGCCTCTTTTCGCTAGAAAAGCCCTCTGTCGGCACGCAAGAGCGCCGTAAAACGGCCCCGACGTCAACACGGGATTTCGTCTGTACCCCTACAAGTTATTGAAACTGATGGTTTTCTACACCGGCTATTGGTTGGCATGGAATGTGCCAAAAGCGCCGTATGTAGCCCCGGTCCGATGACCCCGGGACATGACATAGCACCATGACAGTGGACATCGTTACTGATCTGATCGCGCTTTTCACGGCTATCGCTGTTACCTATACGGCGGCGAGGGTGTGGCTGTTCGCGACTGCGCGTCCGTCGATATCGCCATCCTTATCGCAAAATAATCGGCGAAATGAGGCATTCCAGATGGCACTCCTAGCTGTCAGCGAAACCACAGATATCGGAGCGAAACTGTCACGGGTGCGAGCCGCGCTTGAGGCAGCGGGTGCCATGCGAAAGGTTCAGCCCACGAAGCCCGAGGTGCTGGCGCAGATTGACGAACTCGAGGAGATGCACACGGCTCTGTCAAATGAGGCACTGCAACTCGAGATTGGCAGTCTCATGGCAGTGCTTCGCGCCGATGCCCTGGCCGGCGAAAGTGAAAACAGCGGCCAGAGAATGCTGGATCTACTCACAGAAGCAGAAGACAAGGGCTCAGCTGATCCACGACTGGTCGCGCACTATGCGACCAGCATACAAGAGTGCTTGAACGCGCTAGAGCACGCGAGCGCTGTGCAGCAGATGTCTGACAACGGTACTGATATGGAGCATCTCAGCGAGACTATTGCGGCGCACCTGGATGTGTTGGAGGCAGCGCTTAACGATATTCCCGACGGTGTACGTCTTTATCAATCCGATGAAGGATTCAGTACCGAAATTTGCGGGCAGCTCGAGTTTGACATCGTCTTCGAGTTAAACGGTTTTGAAGTTGACCCAGAGGAACTCGATCACGAGTTAGGTCAATCGGTCCTACAGTCTATTGAAGCGTCCATTAAACGACGTGCGGCCACTACCCGTTGCCCGGAGCACGGGACCGCTGCAAGAATCATTGTTAGCGGCGACTCGCTCGGTAATCTTTCCTGGGAAACCCCTGGCTGCTGCACCGAGTTACGCGATGCGATCAAAAAAGTACTCGCGCCTCCACGTTAGTCTTATTCTCTAGATGCTCCCGAAAACGCGCTTTTCAGCGCGTCCAGACCGCGGCCATCATTCAACGCCTTTCACCGCCATGCTAGACTGCGTGCGAGAGTATCGCAGTGACTGCTGACGCTATGAAGGGATTGCGCACGCCGCAGCGTATGGTGCCGGTGCGGGTGCTGGTCGAGGACGGTCACATGTTGGAGGGAGGACTCTATGTACCGGCGACAGGAGCCGATGGTGGTCCAGGGCGTTTACTCGACCGACTCAACGATGACACTCAGGCATTCCTTCCCTTGGCGGGTCGCCACGAGACTTTGCTGAACAAATCGCGGATCGTGACGGTACAACTTGCATCAGGACATGAACGCCCGGAAGGCATCACGGAACAACACGCGCGCGAGCAACGTGTCCGATTCCATTTAGCCGGTGGCTATGTGGTAGACGGCTGGGTACGCTATTTTATGCCAGACGAGCACGCGCGACTGCTTGATTACCTGAACGAATGCCCACGGTTCATCCCCGTGATCGGTGATCAGCGCGTTACCCTGGTCCACCGCCTTTTTGTATCTAGCGTGGAGGAGCTTTCAGGCACATCCAGTGTGAAGTAGATTCAGCCGGCTCTGAACAATAGCTTCACCGACCTCACGTACTCGATACGTTGATATCAGACCCAGACAGGGCAAAATACGTCGTCGAGCGCAAGCCGCACCTAAGGACCTCGTGAACATGCAACGCAAAGCCGCGATCTTATCCACGGGCGATGAACTCGTGCAGGGCCGCACCGTCGACACAAACGCGTCCTATATCGCCGATCGCTTGGCTGCAGTCGGAATCGAGGTGCATTCGGTGACGACTGTAGGTGATTATCCAGATCGCATGGAGTGGGCCTGGCGGCGCGCACTTACTAATGCGCCGGTCGTAATCTCCACCGGTGGCTTAGGCCCAACTGCGGATGATTTGACCACGGAAACAGTTGCTCGCGTTGCTGGCACTGACATTATGCTCGATGAAAAAGAGGCCAACCGGATTCGTGACTACTTTCGTGGTCACGGGCGCCCTATGCCTGAGAACAATCTTAAGCAAGCCATGTTCCCCGCCGGTGCGCACATCATCGCCAACAAGCTCGGCACCGCTGCCGGGTACCGCCTGCCAATCCCGCAGGGTGATCATCGATCCATGGCCATTGTGTTGCCGGGCGTGCCACGAGAAATGAAGGCAATGTTGGATAACGAGGTGATCCCGTGGCTCGCCGCGCAGACCGGCGATCACACCGTGTTTCTCGCCCGGACATTTCAAACCTTTGGCATGAGCGAATCGGCAATGGACGAGGCTTTAGCTGGCGCGATTGATCCGAAGGAAGCACGTCTTTCATTTCGCGCTAGCTTCCCACAGCTCTCCGTGCGTATTTTGGTGCAGGGCGAGCAAGCCGAGACCCAAGGCAAGCTCGATACCTTATCGCAGACAGTAAGGGAGCGCTTGGGCAGCGCTTTGATCGCCGAGGGTGAGATCACCATGGAGGAGGTCGTGGGTGACTTGCTGCGTCGATATGGTCGAACGTTGGCAACAGCCGAGTCGTGTAGTGGCGGCTTGCTTGGCAATCGGCTAACAAATGTCCCTGGCAGCAGTACTTACTACGTCGGCGGTGTAGTGGCCTACAGCAACGCCCTCAA
Source organism: Acidiferrobacterales bacterium (assembly GCA_046759385.1). Lineage (GTDB taxonomy): Bacteria > Pseudomonadota > Gammaproteobacteria > Acidiferrobacterales > SPGG2 > JBHICC01. The sequence continues at coordinate 50,953 of JBHICC010000012.1, forward strand.
AGAGCGATCGCTTAACGTTGCGCCTACGACGTTGTCTACCCACGGCGCGGTCAGCGAGGAGGCGGCACGGGAGATGGCCTTGGGGGTGCGTGAGCTGACAGCGGCCGACCTTGGTGTGGCAACAACCGGGATCGCTGGCCCAGACGGCGGCACGCCGGAGAAACCGGTTGGCACCGTCGCCATCGCATTGGCGGCCGATGAACTGGGACCCAAGAAGGTACGCTCGCGAATCTACCGACTGTGGGGCAATCGCGAATGGGTGAAGATATTAAGCTCCCAGGTTGCCCTCGACTGGGTCAGGCGCCATCTTCTCGGATTGGATCCGCTGGAGTCAAACTTCGGCCAGCGGCGCCAGTCTCGCCAACATCAATAGGGTCAATACGAACGTGGCAGGCCCAGAACGTGCTCGGCAATGTAGGAGAGAATTAGGTTAGTGGATATCGGCGCCACCTGATAAAGCCGGGTCTCGCGAAACTTGCGCTCGACATCGTACTCCGCAGCGAACCCATAACCGCCATGCGTCTGAACAGCCGCATTCGCTGCTTCCCAAGAGGCGTCCGCGGCCAGCAACTTCGCCATATTCGCCTCGGCCCCACACGCGTGCCCGTTGTCAAACAGCTCGGCGGCACGAAATCGCATTAGATTGGCGGCTTCCAGGTTAACGTAGGCCCGCGCGATTGGGAATTGCACGCCCTGATTCTGGCCGATCGGTCGATCAAATACGACGCGCTCTTTGGCATACTTTGCTGCCCGATCAATGAACCAATAGCCATCGCCGACGCATTCGCCAGCAATCAAGATACGCTCCGCATTCATGCCATCGAGAATGTAACGAAACCCTTTGCCTTCCTCACCGATCAGGTTCTCCGCGGGCACGTCGACATCGTCAAAAAACAGCTGGTTGGTGTGATGATTCATCATTGTCTCGATCGGACTTACCGTGAGACCATTTCTTCGCGCTTCCCTTAAATCGAGCAAGAACACCGATAGTCCGTCGGATTTCCTCTTGACCTGATCGATAGGTGTAGTGCGCGCGAGTAGTAGCATCATGTCCGACTGTTCAACGCGAGACGTAAACACCTTCTGTCCGTTAATGACGTAATGATCACCGCGGCGTATCGCCGTCGTTCTGAGCTTAGTCGTGTCTGAGCCCGTCGTCGGCTCCGTTACACCGAACGCCTGCAACCGCAGTTCGCCGTTCGCGATGCGAGGTAGGTACTCCCGCTTCTGCTTATCCGAGCCATGCCGCAGTAGCGTTCCCATGACGTACATCTGCGCGTGGCAGGCGCCAGCGTTGCCGCCGGCACGATTGATCTCTTCGAGAATGATGGAAGCTTCAGTAATGCCAAGTCCGGATCCGCCATACTCCTCTGGTATCAGCGCCGCAAGCCAACCGGCCTCAGTAAGGGCTTTCACGAACGCTTGCGGATAAGCCCGGTCTCGATCAAGGTCACGCCAATAACTGTCGGAGAACCGCTGGCTGAGATTGCGCACGGCCGTGCGCAGCTCGCCGTGAAACTCGAGCGCTGCCACCTTGTTTCCTTCTGTTTCTATTGCAAACGCCATAATGCGATCTCAAGACTGTGATCCGGTTGTTGCTACCCCGGGTGCTTTCTCCGACCTCTTGGCCGCGACGGCAAATTGGGCAACTAGAACAGCCTCGCGATCATTGCGGCAATCACGTACCCAAAATTGAACTGCGCCTTCTTCTTTACCTTTAACGAGCCTCCACGCGAATGCTGGCCCCGCCGAAACGGAAAACGCTAACAGCCTACCGCGCAAGTGGCAGCGCCGCAATCTCGGCGCCTCGAGGAAATTGCGCTATCTTTGCGGTAATCGGGTTATATACAATTGGATATAATGCCGCCGCCAGTGAACCCCAAGCTTCTCGCACTAACTCAATCTCCGTCTGGAAGGCAGGATGCGGCCCCCTGCGCTGGTGCAGCATTGCCGGGGAAAAAGGTCATGACACGAGCTAGTTTTGCCCTGATAGGACTTATTCTCGCCGCGCCAACCACGCATGGTGCTAGCGCCCTCACAGATTGTGTCGATGCTGGCATTATTATGCACAACGTGGCGATGAAACGGGGAGTGATATCACAAGAAAAAGCAACGGATAAGGTCAAAGCGATGGAGCGTGTCAGGCGCATGCGGCCTGAAGTACAAGCAACGTTGCTGGAAAACGTCGATGCCGCCTATACGTCCATGCGACACCGTACCCCCGTCCAGCTTGCCACCCATGTAGCCGCACAATGCGGCATCGATGCCGGAGAGTCGAGGCGTTGATATCTAGCCCAGCGATCTCAGATCGCCCGGGCCATGAGTAACGCATCGCCCGTGTAGCGAATCAATCGATGTGGGGTGACAGGGGCACGGTCACGGATTGTATAACCGCGCTGCTCATATAGCCTCACCGCGCCTACGTTCTGCTCAAAAGCAATCAGACTCACTTCGCGGAGACCCTTCTCACGTCCCTGTGCGTGGGCAATCTCTACGAACTGAGAACCGAGACCTTGGCCGCGATATTCTGGAAACACGCCGACGCCGCAGATATACCAACTACCGGGCAACTCCAACTTGTTGTAGGGTGCGAGTACATCGTCGACCGGCTCCGTCACTTGATTGTCAGAAGACGGGTGTTCTTCCTCGAGTGCGAAGGTAACTAGCATACCCACGACTTTCGCGCCGCGTTCCGCGACCACGCAATTTCTATACGAAAACACAGTCTCCTCGCTCGCATAGCGTATTGCACCGACTTCGAGTGGCGATAAGCCTGGATAATCGAGTGTGCTCCACACATAGTCGGCGACGCCCCCCGACGATATGCTAAACAGCTGCGCAATGGCAGCGCTGTCCTCCTTCTTGGCTGCCCGAAACGGAAACTTCAGTTCCATCTTGGTTCTTGCTGCGCCGGCATAGGCGCGAGGAACGGGTCCCCGCTATCAAGTTTCGTTCAAAACGAGCACGAGCCTTGTGTGCGGTCGATCGTTCAGGCGGCGGCGAGTTCGTATCTTACAGGAGTCGTATAGGCCGGGTCGTTATGCAAGGCAGCGTAGCTCTCTTTGATGCCGCGCGTCACCGAGCCTGGCACTTCGGTACCGACATCGCGGCCGTCGATGCGCCTGACTGGCATAATGCCACCCGCTGTCGAGGTGAGAAAAATCTCGTCTGCACCGCGTAACTCATCGGCTGTGATTCCTACCAGTCGACATCCGACGTTGAGCCGTGCCGCGAGCTCCACTACCGTCATCCGTGTAATGCCCGCGAGTACGCCACGATCGGGTGTTAACAGAACACCATCGATGAGTGCGAAGATGTTCCAGCCACGGCCTTCGGTGACATACCCGTCCTGATCCAGCAACACGGCAGAGTGTGCATTCCGATCGTAGGCTTCTAACATCGCGTGTACGAAATCGAGGCGACCGAAATTCTTGATAGTAGGGTCCACAGCTTCTGGCGGAATACGCACAGTGTTGGCGACGACAATGTCGCAGCCTTCATCGGCCACCGCAGGGTAGTAGGGCAAGGCCCATGTGATGAGACGATTCTTACAAGTGCGAAGGTCTTTCTGGCCCGTCATCGGCGTACCGCGGGTGACGATCCAGTGAACCATGGCGTCTTGCAAGCCTGCGCGCGCAACACAGCCATGTAGAATCTCGGTGACCTGAGCGCGATCGTACTCTAGCGAATGATAGCGCCGCTCACCGATGCCGCGTTGCCATCGATCGAGGTGATCATTAAGCCGGAAGAATTTGCCCTCCCAAACGTGGGCGGCATCGTAGCACACGTCCGACAACTGAAAGCCCATGTCGCTCACAGGGATCTTCACCTCTGCGAGCGGCATGAATTCGCCGTCGATGAAACCGACGCCGTGACTGCCGTACCCACTTGTGTCCGTCATATGTGTGTTCTTCTAGGGGAATTCGATATCAAGTGTACAGCTCAAGCCGCCCGACGTCACTGGTCTGTTTTCAGCGGCGCCGTTAATAGTTTCGCGTAGGTCAAAAACCGTAGGCAACGCCCAGCGAGAACAAGTCGACATCAGCCCCGCCGACATCCTTGTACCGCTCCCATTCGAAACGACTACTCCATCTATCGCTAAACCGGTATTGGCCGCCTCCCCCATACACGGCATCGACACCGTCATCCAATCTGCCATGTTCTAAGCAGACAGGGCCAGATCCTACTGTGAAACATGCTTCTCGAACGTTAACGCTCCAGAAGAACACGCCCCCCTTGCCGAAGAGCTGAAAGCGCTGCCCGATTGGCAACGTGCCGACGGCTTGCACGGAAAGACCGCTTTTGCGGAACTCGCCTCCAGACCCGACACCAAAGGTGCCGCTCCCGAATTGGCCAAGGTTCACCAACGCACCCTCGGCCGTGAAATATCGACTAGCGCGAAACCCACCGAATACCTTACCACCGACTTTCGTCTCATTGAATCCTTTGTCGTCAGAAGCACCTAGACTTCCGCCTACGTACCAGCGTCGTTGCTTCAGTTTCGTATCGGTTGCCTGGCTTTCTTTCGCGAACGCCAACGGTGCCGAAAGAGGAACGATGAAAAACAGCAGACTAGCAATGACATATCGCTTGAACATCCTGCCCTGTTTGATCCGCATGGACCTCTCCTTTCCACTCCGAGGATAGCTTAGCGTATAGGCCGCCCCAAACTGATTCGGAGATTACACGTAGAGCATGTACACCGAATTAATGAACGGTAAAGTTATGTAAAGCTCGCTACTTCGGTACCACTATCGTGCATCTCTTCTGAGGAGCGTCGCAGAATAAGTTATCACCGCGACATCTGCGGCGGTTAACACCGCCTCGCGCAGACGTTTTCAGCAGCCAACCGTGCGGGAGGAGGATTGCTTGTAGAAATCCAGTTACCAGTGAACCGGCGAGAGAAGAAAGATAGCGCACTCGTTTGATCGGCAGTGCCCCGATCTCATTATGAAACGCCCGGTGCGGGAGGCTCCTAGCTTAATGGGTGACGTGCGCTTGAAGTAAGAAATAGCTAGTCGAGGTCGTCGACTAGTCGGTCCCACAGTTTATCTTCTGTGCGCCGACCAAATCCCTCACGGCGATCGGACTTCTGTGGGTCCCAACGCGACTTATCGCGGCGGCGATCCGTAGTGACTCGCTGAGGTCCCTTGCGCCGCTCAGTTTTCGTATCATCGGTCTTTCTTGTCATAACTGTGTCCTTTAACCCTCCGTACTTACAATTATAGACGGTGAAAAATGGGACGCGCCTGGGACGTATTGATAATGCAAAATCAGGAGGTTAGCTCCGGCATTTCCGCCCAAGGCCGGATAGGCTCTGCTGGAAAAAACCTTTGAGATTTCCAGCCAATTGGAGCGCTAAGGTAGTCCAGGATTAGAAGAACGCCGTCAATGGTGCTCACGGCTCGAGACGCGCTTTGCCACGATGGGGGCCAGGTTGAACGCCGGGAGAAGTTCGGGCCAGCGGTATCGCTTGATGACTGGGTTGGTATCCCGTTCAACGCCAGGGTGTAGGCGCACATTTTTCACGTTGTAATTAGACAATTCCCTTCTCCGAGCCGCAAGGTTAGAATAAACATCAACTGAGTGTGCGTGGAGTGCCGAAGAGGTTGCGGTGCTTGGCGGCCAATCCCTCCTTTACCGAGGGCGTTCCCAGGCCCATGTTGTTCCAGGGAAGAGCTCAAGGTCCCGCGAGCGTTGAGATCCGCATTGTACCGGTGGTCAAACGGTACTTAGAGAAAATTGCGAGCTAACGACCCAACTTTGGCCTAAAGACATGGTCCCACATGATGCCAAAGCGCCATCGACGTCACGTTCAGAAGCGGCGCAGGCGAAACCGTATCTGACTGTCCTTAGCGGTGGGCCGACAGGTATGACCTATGCGCTTCCTACGGAATCTGCGACGCTCATTGGCCGTGGACGCGATGCGGACGTGCGTCTTACCAATCGACATGCAAGTCGGCGACACGCAAAGATATTAATCAACCCTGAGGGGAGCGTTGTTCTTGAAGATTTGGGCAGCACTAATGGCACGTTTTTGAATGGTGCACAGGTTAGGAGAAAAAAGCTAAGCGATGGCGACAAGTTCAACATTGGACCCGATGCTGTTCTGAAATTTTCCTATCAAGACAATATCGAGCGACTCTTTCACCAAGAACTCGTCGATGGTGAAATCAGGGACGCATTGACCGGAATCTACACAAAGAAATACATTTGCGATCAAATCGCAGCCGCGTGCTCTCACGCCGAGCGACATGACAAGACTTTAGCCCTTCTTATCTTCGAGATCGATCAGTTCATGCAGATAAATAGCATGCATGGGCAACCGGGGGGTAACTTCGTGCTCAAGACATTTACACGGATTGTCGGCAGGGCCCTTCGCGGAGATGACGCCTTCGCTCGGTATGGCGCAGGAAGGTTTGCCGTCTTAGCGCGGGAAATAAGCGACTCAGAGGCGAGAATGCTTGCGCAACGGATTCGTGCCGCCATCAGGTCACGCAAGATCATCTTCCAGGGCGTGCATATTCCGATCACGATCAGCCTTGGCATTGCGACATTGTCTGAGAACGTCAGGGGGCCCGGCAGGTTACTCCAAACTACCGAGCAGTACTTGCAAATGGCCAAGAGCGCAGGTGGGGACTGCATCAGGGGCGATGCCGTCAAAGGCCATCGATTCGGACGCAGAGAAACTACGCGCGCTAAGGTTACGGGCGGCGCCTTACTGCGACCGTAAACGCGACGGAGAGAACAAAGAATAGCAGGGAGTGTCGCGCTCCGTGCTTACGACTCCCATTCCTCTCTCTTGCAACGTCATTGGCTAACCTCATTCACGACCGGTTGGCTTGACGGACATACTGGAGGTCAAAGCAATGTCCCTAGATGCTGGCAGTCTTGCGGATATTCGCATCCTAGATATGAGTCGCGTGCTGGCGGGACCGTCGTGCACGCAACTGCTCGGTGATCTCGGCGCCGATGTCATCAAGATTGAACGTCCAGGCGTCGGAGACGAAACAAGAACCTGGGGGCCACCTTTTGTTAAGAACGTCGAAGGCCACGACACGACAGAGAGTGCGTATTATTTGAGCGCGAACCGCAACAAACGTTCTCTCACACTTGATATCTCAAAGCCCGAAGGAGCATTGCTGGCGAAACATCTGCTCGCGCAATGCGACGTGCTGATCGAGAACTTTAAGGTTGGTGGTTTGCGCAAGTATGGACTCGCCTACGAACAACTTAAGGTGGAATTTCCCCGACTCGTGTATTGCTCTATCACTGGCTTCGGTCAGACCGGGCCTTACGCTCATCGTCCGGGCTACGACATGATGGCTCAGGGGACCGGCGGCATCATGAGTGTAACTGGCGAGCCGGATGGGCCGCCCTCTAAAGTTCCCGTAGCGATCAATGACATCATGACTGGCATGTACGCGACCGCCGCTATCCTCGCGGCATTGCGATATCGAGACCGCTGCGGGGTTGGCCAACACATTGACTTGGGTCTGCTCGACACTCAGGTGGCATGGCTCTATAACGTCGGCCTCAACTATCTTACGTCAGGCGAGATTCCCCGCCGTCTTGGTACGGCACACCCGAACACGACGCCCTATCAAGTGTTCCCAAGCGCCGATGGACATTTTATTCTCGCTGCAAACAACGACGGACAGTTTCGGCGTTACTGTGAAGTCGCTGGCGTACCGGAACTCGCTAGTGATCCACGTTACTTGACGAATCCTGACCGCATGCGCAACATCGACACGCTCGTAGAAACGATAAGCGAGATCTCGCGCCAACATCCCACAAAGTATTGGATGGAGCGTCTTGAAGAAGGCGGCGTGCCGTGCGCGCCTGTAAACACGATCGATCAGGTGTTCGCCGACCCACAAGTCAAACATCGAGAGATGCAGATCACAATGCTACATCCATCGGTGCCCAGTGATATTCGCTTGATCGGCAATCCGATCAAAATGTCGGAGACCTCGGTCGCATATCGCCGCCCACCACCGACGATGGGGCAAGATAGCGTCGCCGTGCTCGAGGAGTTGCTCAGCCTCTCCCAATCAGAGATTCGCCAGTTGCGCGACCAAGGCGTGATATGACCCATTTTTAAGAAAGACAACAAGGAGATGAAGATATGACGGTCAGCGTACGGTTCGTGGGCTCCGGTGATTCCTTTGGTAGCGGTGGGCGTTTTCAGACTTGCATTCTTGTCGACGGTCCCGGTGTCCGCTTTGCCATCGACTTCGGTGCCTCTTCCCTGATCGCGCTCAAACAACAAGAAATCGAACACAACAGTATCGATGCGGTGCTGCTCACGCACCTGCACGGCGATCACTGTGCTGGTGTCCCGTTCATGCTTATGGACGCGATGCTCGCCGCAAAGCGCGCGCGGCCGCTCACCATTGCTGGACCCAAAGGGACACGATCACGCATGCACGAGATTTCCGAGGCACTGTTTCCGGGGATGGACACTATGAATCCTAAGTTCCCGCTCGAGTACGTGGAGATGGAAACCGGAAAACCCAATAACGTACTTGACCTCATCGTCACCCCTAGATCTGCACGCCACACATGGCAGACCAATCCGACTGCGCTTCGCGTCGAAGTCGGCGGGAAGATCGTTTCGTACACAGGGGATGGCGAGTTCACAGAGGAGATGGCTAAGATCGGTAGAGACGCCGATCTGCTCATCGCGGAGTCTTATTTCTTCCAGAAGCCCATCAAATGGCACCTCAACTACTACACGATTAAGGAGCGTAAGGCGGAGTTCGGTGCCAAGCGCATAATCCTCACGCACATGCAAGAGGAAATGCTCGCCCACGCCGACGAGGTGCCGGAGGAGACCGCCTACGATGGTCTGGTAGTCGACATCTGAGTGAATAGCCGAAACATTATTCACAGCGCGTCGGCTGGCAGAATCGATCCGCCTGGCTTTCTACCAGCTCCTCGAGTTCATTATAAAAACCGCCAGGAGGCTGGCAATCACCGCTGTGACGAGCACAGCCATCCAGGTAGAAGTACGCCGCTCAGCTTTGTATTCGCAATCTACACAAATTTCATGCGTCGCCCCGGCGTGGAGCCCCTTACCGCACATTTTGCAGGTTTTCTCTTTGACGCTCACAGTCGCTCCGAGAGTCTGCCGGGAAAATACGGTAGAAGCAAAGAGACGGGGGCAGGAAATTTTATGCCCCTTCAAGGCGAAACACCGTACCGCCCCCCCGTAAACGACATAGGGCTCGCCATCGGTGCCCTCACCGAATGAAACGTAGTCAAACGCCATCAGGTTGGTGTGTTGCGTCGTTCACCATTCGCCACAAGTCCTAGAATCAGTTGTGTCTGAGTGGATTTAGTCATTGCATCCCGGTTGTCTACCTGGTTGCGTGTTTCGGCTCCGAGCGAATATGAAACAAGTTACCCTGGACTGCCCTGGCAAAATCCGGTCTCAGCGCGGGTTTTCGTGCACCGATGATGTGGCGGATCGCTTAAGGACCAAAAAGGCGCCTGCGGCTAAGAATTTGGCGTACTCGGAGGCGATGTTCGCCGGCGCCACACGATACCATATTTGGTTGATACCCAAGCACGGACGCACAGGTGACATCGACATGGAGCAGGTCGGCCCTTTCCTTTTTGCGTGGCTCATAATCGGTTTTCTGGTAGCCCTTGCCGTCGGCAAAGTGATCCGGGAAATGAATCGACTCGATGACGAATCCCGCATAGGGCATCCTAAAAGACCCGATCGGCGCATAAGGTTGCGGCGTGCCCAGGATTGCGGCGTTGACCCGATCCACTGGCAACCGAAGCAAATAGATCGGCGTCAGGGGTTTGGCCGCCGTGCTGAAGATCAACGCTAGAAGATTAGAACGTAGTGCATCGCAAAACTGCGCAATCGGCATGTTGATATCGTCTCATATCTGTCACTTCTCTTCGGATCGACCATTATCCGCTCATCCAACGGCGTTGCCCTTCCGTCAGATATGACTGGTCAAAACGAAGCACTAATTCTCTTCTTGCAGTCGCGTTGCGTTCGAGAGATATCTAAGAGCAGAGGCAGCTTCTTCAAAAAAGGGCGTTTTCATAGCCCCTCCTCAGCTAAGCCCGCGGGTCCGCCGCGGGCTTAGCGCAGTCGTATCACGCCGCGTTTGAATCGTATTCCTTGAGAATTTTCTCCGTCTTGGCATCGGCGATTTTGTTGATCAGCTTCTGGCTCTCGAACTCATCGCGGATGGTTTTCGCCAGGGTAAATGTGGACCCGATTAAGTATAGCGTCCCCATAGCGAAGAACCCTTTGATGGTGAGATCTGTCGGCACAAAGACGATCCCCGTGATCATCGCCAATACTGAGACCACGAAGGAAATTTTCACAAACAAAAGCCATCCAGCTGAGTTAAGTTGGGTTGCTTGCACATCTTGCATGGTTACCTCCTTTAAAAGGGCTAGATAAAAGTCAAGAATGCCTACGCTGCTTCCTTTAAGAACTCTGACCAGCGTCCTTTGAGTCAGCTTGAGACTGCAGTCGATCCTTGATCAGTCGGAGTTCTTCATTGACCTGGGCGGCGTTTTCCAGATCAGTGATCTCGTCTACCGGACTCGCCTGTTCCTGCAAGACCTCGGATACAGCCAAGGACTCGGCTTCCAGTTCCGAAACCCGGTCGCTCATGCGTGCGAACTTCTCGTCTGCGCCCTCCGGGACTTTAACCGTAGCTATTGAATGGGATAGCCGTTTCCGAGCTGCGGCTACACGTTGTCGCACGGCCAACGAGTCGCGCTTCCGGGCTACATCGGCGCGCTTGGCAATAAGTGTGTCGAGTTGTGCCTTCAGACTTTCGGAGGTGGTCTTGGCCGACTTCCATGACGTTTCCAGGTCGACGGCGATGCGGTCGTGTTCGATCCTTCGAGCGAGCGCTGCTTTGGCCAGCTCTTCCTTGCCAGCGGCGACAGCCGATTCCGCTTTACTTGCTAGCTCTTTGCTGCTCGAGCGATGGCGGTCGAGCTGTACTGCCAGTTGTTTCTCGCTGGCAACCGCGCTGACGACAGCGGCGCGCGCCTCACGAATGTTCTCATCCATCTCCCGGATGACCTGCTTGATCATCCTTTCGGGGTCTTCCGCGGTGTCAATCAGGTGATTGGCATTCGCCAAGAAAAGATCACGTACTCGGGCGATTAGTCTCATGTGAATGTCCTCCGTTCTGGTTAGCTGAGCGAAGTGTGGACGTACGTATCGAATAGCGCAACAAAATGAGTCATCGTTGCGATATGCGTCACTAAAGGTATTAATTGTTGATACTTCTCAAACAGAAGAGGCAAGTTAGTGCAGTGTGCACAGCGCGGAAAAGGCGCCCAGCTAGGCACCACTAGCGTCGTGCCTAGCTGGGCTCGCTTTCGGTGTGGCGAAATTCCTCGAAGGCACTAAGCGCCCAAGAACGGATACCCAACACCAGAATGCGCCCGTACCGATCTGAAAGCGGTAACCCCAGGTCTGCCTGATGCAGATCGTTGAACTCTTTCACTACTTGCTGGAAACGTTTTTGTATAACCGCGTTAGACGTATTGGACAACATGCCGTATTGAAACATGAAGAGTTCGCCCGATCGGTTGAAGGGGCTCTGCAAATATTCATTCTTCACGTTTTCTGTGAAGAACCTTTGGATAGGGCCATGTTCGCGCCAGCGGAAATTCGGTGCGATCAGTAGCTTAATGCGATTCTTCGGCAGAAGCTCAATCAATTTCAGGCGGGTGAGACGCGCGAGGCAACGAATCAACTCCGGCTCAGAAAATGTGTGGTCCTCTAGGATCTCCTCGAAGGCCCAGTTATTAAGCACCAGCACCGCTACAAACAATAGCTTTTTGTCTGACACCAATTCTTCTTCCTGCTCGTTAGTAAGCTCTCTAATGTGTGGCGTGTCAGCATCCGCCATTTTTACCAGGCCGCTAATCGTAATATCCATCAATCGACAGATCTGCTCTAGGCGCTCCAAGGTGAAATGCTGCTCCGAAAAGAGCCGTTTCACACTTGCCTCGCTCAAATCTACGGCCATAGCCACGTCTCGGTATGTGAGACCATGTGCCTTCAACGCTTTCTTTAGAACATTGACCAGCAATGCCGCGTTGGACATAGCGGCCTCCTCTTCGCTTCTAGACGATTACTTGATAATACTTGTAGCCCTACACCGCAACAGTAATTAACGCGGTTTGCGTTTCATAGCCGGCGGAGTAACTATGAATGGAACTAGGATTCTAGATCCAGCGTCGAACACGTGACATATACGACGAATATTCAGTGCCAAACTTGTGTTCCAGGTAGCGCTCTTCGCGCGAGATCACGCCCCATGAGAGTAGTGTCGCAGAAATAGCTGCTAAGATGAGAAACCACAGGCTATTGGCCCAGAGACCTACCCCTATCTGCAGGAGCAACATCGAAAGATAAATCGGGTTGCGCGAGAACCGATATGGCCCGCGCACGACGATGGTATCCGTGGGTTCACCTGTCGGTATGGAAGCGCCGCCAATTCTCATCGTGTAAACAGCCCAGAAGAACACGCCAAACGAGACCACCGTAACGACCGGACCCAGGACCACCGAAACTTCTCGCGGCAGAAAAGAAAGTGGCGCGAACCATCGAAAGATAAAACCGATAACAAGGGCAAGCGCGAGCAGGAGCGGAGGATGAAATGCCACTTCGGCATGATCTGGCGATTCAGTCTGCGCCCCGTTTTGTGCGGTGTTCAAAATGTTCCGCCTCCGGCGAACAGATGATAAGCCCTACTGGGTGCCAGCCGCGGACATTATGCACCCGCTAAGAAAAAGCCCCACCCAAAGGGCGGGGCTTCTATTGCTTTACGGTCTCGCATCCTGCCTAGTTTCACTGCGTTGCGGCGACTTCGGCGGCAGACGGCAACCGTTCACACACTGCCACGAACCACGATAGTACTTCCCGTTGCTTCCTGGGCGAATGACGGCCGCATGGCGAGCACCGCAAACTTTACATTCCATTAGACCCGTTTCCGGGTCCAACAACTTCATTATTTTTTGAGTCATATTGCACCCCCTAGGATGAATGAATAAAGGTGCTCCATGACTGGCATGATTCGCAGCCCACTGCTCCTATATCGAGCCTTGCCATGCCGCGAACACAGCCACTGTACTCCAGGTCAACGAATCATTTCAAACGCAGGATCAACTGCGTCCCGGACAGGCAAATATTGCCTTAGGGCTTGCTACGGCGTTAAAATGGTCAACTGGTAGTAACGTGCAGGATCGAAGGGCGGCAAAGCTCATCGGTCTTCGCGCTACCGAGGGCATTCCCAGGCCCAAGCATTGCCAGGGAAGACGCTCACGGTTCCGCAAGCGTTTAGACCCGCATCTGCGTCCGTGGCCAGGCGCTATCGCTAAAGAAGTCGAGGCGGACAGATGTTGTGGTTAGCAATCATCGCATTAGTCGCGGCGTTTTTTATTTGGGTTTTCTCGCCTGACCTAGTCAGCGCCTTCTGGGCGACTGTTGCCACAGTCGTTTTTGGCCGGGTGGCAGTTGATCTATTCGAGCGACGGACTCGTAACAGACGCACACGAATAGACCCACGTGCTATCCCCAATGCGCGTGAACGCCGCCAGAAGGATCGTCGTCGTCGCCAAGATGACAATGTCTGGGCGTAAATCCTGTTCCATCACCCAAGGGCGTTGCAGCATCAGTTTGTTCTATCGTACGCCGACAGCGCGGCTTGCATTGACGCGAACGCGAAATCCTCAACCTTCAGATCAGATCTCTTGATCCACGCGATTGAAGCCACATCATCGGCCGGCGTGATATCAGGTATGGTGTGCAGCCTTACGGCGAAGGTGAGAGTCAACGTACGGTATGTGACGGATTTGTACGGATAGACATCTGGATAGGACCCAAGATACACGGGCATAAATTCCCTTAAGTTCAGTTCCTCTTTGAGCTCGCGCCTCAGAGCCTGTTCCGCAGTCTCCTCATGATCCACAAATCCGCCAGGCAGATCGAGTTCGCCAGCGTAGGGGCTTTCGGCTCGCACACACGCTAGGATTGAACGATCATACTCAATTATCGCTGCAACCACTGCAGCCGCATTGATGAACAGCGTAAATCCACATTCCGCGCAGGTAAACGATTTCGCTGAGGCGACAAAGGATTCGCGTCCACATTTAGGACAATAGTTCATATCGCTCACACAGTTTGGAACCTTTTGATAAAGACGCACTACCGGTGATCTTTGCCCCGCCCACCTCGGGTCTCCATTAGCCGAACAGCGCACCTAGGGGGCAGCAAAGGACGAGGGACCTCGTCTACGGTTTTGGCTCTCCTATGTTTCCGGCGTCTCGGAA
>JBHICC010000013.1:0-60735 GCA_046759385.1 Acidiferrobacterales bacterium
CCATCGGTGCTCTCCTGAAAACCAGCGACATTAAGCCTATTCGAACGAATTGTGTGCGCCGCGTCAAGAACTCGCGGAATCCGTCATAATAACTGCGGCAGCAACCTAGTCTGTGTCGTCGACTTCGATTTGACCGCAGCCAAGCACCCGCACGACGCGCACGAAGCCTTTAAGCACAGCGAAGTCGGGAAGTCGGGCCCGCGCCCAACGGTAATGTAAGAATGGCCTTCAGGATTATTAAGTGGCGAACACCAGAACCCGCGCCACCAGCAGGCGCATCACATCGCTCTGCCATGTAAATGCGGGCGTCGCCGTCGATAACAACGGTCAAGATTTGCAGCACACCCGGGCAAGGCGAAACACCTTGCCCGGGCTCGTTGCATGAATCCGCATCGCGCAACTAGTTTTTGACGTAGGTAACGAAGAACCCTTCAAGGTCATCGTTCTCACTGTAAACAGAGACGTCGATGACCGTCCAGCCTTGCCTTGCGAACTCCGCATGCATCTTGGTCATCTTCTTCGCTGCCTTGTTCCGACGACCCAGGGCCGATATATCGACAAAGACGGTTTTGCCGAGCTGTCCACGCGCAGCCGTCTCCTTACTCTCGCCAACAACGCTCTCAGTAGTGCCGAGCAGCATGCCACAAACGAGGGCCAACACGACAGCGAACATACGATGTACATTAAACCAACTGGATAGCATAGCCATGGCCTAACCTCTTGTTCTGAAAATGATACCTTCGTGAAGTATAGTTCAATAGCCAAAGTCAAAATGCCGTTGGCCCAAGCGAAATCGTCCGCACATCCAGCGCTAATGCGGTGCGCGTCGATCGACCTGTCGTGAGCAGCGCAGAAACTAAACCGTCTCGACCTCGACGATGCGGGTATAGTGACCCGCGTCCAAGCGCCGAGTGCGGATGGAGGGATCATCGACCTGAAGCCTAATTTCGTAGCGACCCGGCTTTTGTGGACGCCAGATGTATGACCACACGGTCCATGTCGCGTTGCTTTGATGGTCGTAATCCCTGACCGGCACGTACGGCGTGTCCGGGTTGAAACGGATAACCAGCGCCCGGGTGGTCTGTTCC
Organism: Acidiferrobacterales bacterium; assembly: GCA_046759385.1. Classification (GTDB taxonomy): domain Bacteria; phylum Pseudomonadota; class Gammaproteobacteria; order Acidiferrobacterales; family SPGG2; genus JBHICC01. The sequence goes on from JBHICC010000013.1 coordinate 1,089, forward strand.
CCGCCCCACATGATCCCGACGATCCGGTAGAGGAGGCTATCATCCACGCGCCACGCTTCGACCCGCACCGGCATGGCGGCCAAGTCGACAGTGGCGGGTTCGAAGTCTTTCGCTAACTGGGAGATACCGTCCTGGTGGGTGCGACCGGCATACTCTTTCATATGCCCGGTAGCCGGAGCCGTGTCATCGGCAATCACGATCAGATTCACCCACTTAATACAGCTACAGCCATACCAGCCAGGCATGACGAAACGTACGGGATAACCATGATCTTTCGATAACGGAAGTCCATTCATCGCCGTGGCAAGAAAAGCACCCGCAAGTTCAAGTTGCTCAAAGGTAAAGGACCAGCTTGCACCGGGCGCCGAGCCACGATGGGGCCGGGAGTGCTCATCGAATCCGGAGACTATGATGCGCGTGGCCTGCGGTTGCATATTAACCCTGCGCAGAACCGTTTTAATAGGTATGCCAGTCCAACGGGCCGTGCTGATTAACCCGAAACGGCCTACACGTGGATTCCCCGCACATTCGATCAGATGCGTGCCAGCAGGTGCTTCGTCGCGCATGAGTTCGCTAAGTGACAGGACCGCCGCTTTCTTCACCCGCCCCCGTACTTGGATCTTCCAATTAGCTGTCGAGCGCAACCGATCCGGAAAACCGGTGCGGATGAAAAACTCCTTACTCGGCGTCACCAGAGTGTCCAGGCTCAGCCTGGACAAATCCAGTACCAAACGTTTTCCAAGCCCGGTCCCTACCAACGTGTCGAGTGGATAACCACCCTCATTGACGAACGGCACCGTACCAATGAACGTCCCACCGGAAAGCGGCTTAAGACCTTCAGGTATCACTAAGTCAGCAAAAACCTCAAGCGACAGCAGGCGATACCCGAGCGGCCCTGCGATGATGCTTGCCGAAGTCAACATCGACCGTTGCAAGAACGCTCTGCGCGTCAGACGTGGCACGATTGAAACGAAAGCTTCTGATGAAGGAGTTCAGCCGGTGCGCAGATGCTACGGAACCGCGCTATGCAATGCAAATTGAGGAGCAGGCTAGCGATCTTTGTAAATCGGCACGGCGTCGAATGCAGAGCTAGCGTGCTTTTCGGTGTTCCTAATGGGGCTCGTGCGATACCAGACATAAGACGGGAATATAACAATAAGAAACCAGGACACCAGCAGGAAGGTCCGCGGTATCGGCACGCGCAGCGCTACGGCTGATCGTCGCCCATGTTTTGCAACACGATTGCCTTACACTCTATCGCGTGTGCATTACCCGGATCCAACTGCAGGCAATCGTTATACGCCTGTAGCGCCGCGCCCCAATCACGAATCTGGTGCAACGCGATACCGAGACCCAGATGAACGTCGGTGGAACCTGGATTCAATCGGAGCGCGTGGCGGAAATGGTCGACGGCTTGCCGCCCGTCGCCCTTTGCCAGCAGTGCGTTGGCAAGATCAGCGTAAGCCAAAGCATAGTCGGGATTAAGAGCGACCGCCTGTCGGTAACTCGCGATCGCCTTATCAAGGTCGCCCTGCTTTCGCAAGAGATTGCCCAAGCTTCGGTGATCGCTGGGCCTCTTCGGATTGAGCGCGAGAGCGCGCCTGTAACTGGCAATCGCCTTATCGAGCTTGCCCTGAAGCTGGAACACGATAGCCAAGCTGCGGTGCGTATCAGGTACGTCGGCGTTGATAGCGACGGAACGCTGGAAACTCGCGCTCGCCTCGCTCAGTTCGTTATTACCTAGAAGAACGTGTCCGAGATTGCTATGCGCTTCGGCGTATTCCGGTTGGAGCGTGACTGCTTGCTGAAAGGCCGCAATCGCCTCATCGAGCTGGCCAAGCTGCCGCAATACGATACCGAGATTGTTATAACCTTCAGCGTAGTGCGGCATAAGCTGTAACACGCGCCGATGCGCGTGTGCGGCTTCCGCGAGCCAGCCTAGTTCCTTCAGTGCGATGCCTAGATTTCTGTGTGCCTCGGCGTAATCGGGATCAAGAGCGATCGCTTGTTTCAGCAATTTAACGGCTTGCTCTGGATTACGTAACTGAACCTGAGCGACACCGGCCAAATTAAGCGCATGTGCGTTTTCCGGCTCTGCAACGAGAACTTCACTGTAAAGTGCCAGCGCTTCTTCTGTGCGGCCGGCTTGATGGCAGGTTACACCCCGACGCAGCAGACAATGTAGGCCACTGGTGCGCTCCGGGAGCCCCGCTTCACCGAGCTCACTGAAAGCCATCATGGCAGCCGACAGATCCAAGGCGAGAGAACGTATGCGTCGATCTAGTACGATTCACGGGCGCAGAAGCGGGAAATTCTTGTCCGATCTTTGAAGAATGCGGGCGCAGCAACACACCTCTCCGAACCACAGATTTCAATCAGAATAGACCGGGGGTACGTCAAGAAAATTACAGCAGTTCCTGCCTTGCCCAACCTCCTAGGGTCCGCTGGCCTGAGTAGGGATGAATACGCTAGGTCACTGCTATCGCTAATCTTGCCCAACCACCGACCCGTCTGGGTCACGCAACTGGTTGATGAGCACAAATCGACGTCCTTTAGTGACCGGGGTGGCCTCGTGCAGATGAGAGCAGGAGAATAGAATCGCCCCGCCCGTGCGGGGTTTATATAAACTCGGCCCGTACTCGGGAAACCGCACTCCGCCGCCTTCGTATTCGTTATTGAGGTTGAGCGTGAGTGCAAATACCCGGTCCCGGGTTTGAGGTGCTGAATTGTCACGATGCGTGCGAAAATAGCTGCCCTGCTCGGCGTCGTAACATGCGATGATAAAGCGGCTAAATCGGAACTGTTTTAGATAGAAGGCTTTATACAGCTCGGGTGCGATACGCCTACCGATGATGGCACTGAGTCGGTCATGCAGAACATTGTCATCAACAATATGATCCTGGCGTTTTTTCGCCGAATCGTCGCCGTAGGCACCTTCTTCACCGTCTACCCTCGAGTGCACGACGCCTTCTTCGTGTCCGTGGGCCTCCCAGCGATCGATGAGCGCCTCACAGCTCGGATGATCCAATACATTTGGTACGACAAGAACCGGCGCTACCTTCTCAAGAAGAAGAACGTTCTCATCTGGGGCCTCAGCTCGAAAGAACGCGATCGCGCGTTCGGCAAGTGTTCGATTATCCTCGCCGATAGCCTCGCCTAGCGGTGCGAACCACTCCAGGATGCGCTGGTTTTCATCGAGTAACAGACAGATTGGGCCCTGCAACTGGGCGCCGAGCATGCGCGAATAGGCGACAACAACTTCACGATCGGCGTCAGATAAGAGCGTGAAAGGGAGCGAGGCCGTAGCGGCCATTTTGGCGTTCGCCCCCACCGTCTCGGTACTGATGGCGAACACATCCACCTTTAATTTCTGTAACTGCTCATAAACCTCGGTGAATTCAGCCAGGACCTTGCGATTCTGATCGCTGTTTTTGTCGTAAAACAGCAGAACGTTTCGAAACCCGCGGACCCCTTCATAGAATGCCCACAATCGACCATCCAATGCCGGTAAGCAGAAGTTTTCTGCTCGATCACCGCGACTGAGAAATGGCTGACGGTCCGACACGACAGGTGTGCACCCTAGCTGACAGGCCAAAAGAGGAGGTAGGAATCGGAACGATTTGTACCACAAAAGGTAGGGGGATAGAAATCCCTATGATGATGCTCCGGTTCAGCAAATTGAAATGATTGTGAACTTACTCTTGCTTCAACCTAAGAGCTGTATATAATGACAGTATAGCTGTATAAACATACAGGTGAGCTCAATGGACGCTCTCACCCCTCGCCAACAGCAAATACTGACGGTCATCCGGGCCTTCGTGGATGAGTGTGGGTATCCACCCACTCGTTATGAAATCGCTCAAGCTTTAGGTTTTCGCTCGGTGAATGCCGCCGTCGATCATCTGAAGGCTTTGGCGCGCAAGGGAGTGATCGAGCTACTGCCCGGTGCGTCTCGAGGTATTCGTTTAATCAAGGAGCATGCCGGCCTACCGGTCGTGGGCCGAGTGGCGGCAGGCAACCCAATCCTGGCAGAAGAACACGTTGAAAATTATTACCGGCTGGACCCAGCGCTGTTCAAGCCGCGAGCGGATTATTTGTTACGAATCCGTGGCATGAGTATGCGTGAAGCCGGCATTTTGGACGGAGATCTCCTGGCGGTACATCGGACCACAGAAGCCCGGAACGGTCAGATTGTCGTGGCTCGCATCGAAGACGAGGTTACGGTCAAACAGTTTCGGCGTCATGGATCCATCGTTTCGTTGCTGTCGGCGAACCCCGATTTTTCCCCAATTCAAATCGATCTTCGTCGACAGCCCCTCGTGCTTGAGGGGCTTGGGGTCGGCATTATCCGCAACGGCAAGCTTTTATGACCCTCGACACTCTGCTGCAGCGCCGGCACCTCTGGCGCGGGGGGCAACTTTCCCCTGCGGCGAGAGACACTTTGCCCACAGGGTTTCGGTCTTTGGACACCGTACTTGCCGGCGGGTGGCCGCAAAATGCGCTGACTGAAATTTTGTCAACACAAGAAGGAATCGGTGAACTGCGACTGGTGCTGCCGTCGCTCGCGCATTTAAGCCGTGGCAACCGCTGGATTACGTGGATCGCTCCACCTCGTTTGCCCTATGCGCCCGCCCTGGCCGCGGCTCACATCGAGCTCTCTCGCATCCTGCTCGTTCGTCCCCGCGCAGAGCTCGATGCTTTATGGGCTATAGAACAGGCCCTGCGCTCGGGCACCTGTGCCACGGTATTGGCCTGGCCCCGGCAAACCAGTCACCGTGTTTTGCGTCGTCTGCAGCTTGCTGCGGAAGCAGGTAAGGCCTGGGGAATTTTGTTTCGTCATGTTGAAGATGCATACAAAGCCTCTCCTGCTGCATTACGTCTTCGCCTGGAATCAGGCTCCGATGGACTCGCGATCCAAATCCTTAAGTATCGAGGAAACTTTGCTGTTACCCCCACCTTTACCCTCCCCTTGCAGGGGGGAGAGCAACAGGAAGGAATATAAAGAAGGGAGTGAATCATGAGAGCTCGCTTCAAAAAAATAACTGCGCACCTTAACCAGCAGCAATCCCCCTCTCCTCGCGGGAGGGGGCGAGGGGGAGGGAGTTCCCTTCTTCCCCTGCGGGAGAGGGTCAGCGGGAGGGAATCTCCCCTCCCCTCGTGGGAGGGGATTAGGGAGAGGGGGGCTTTGTGGGCCTGCCTACACTTCCCTCAACTTCCCCTTGAAATCTTCTCACGTGCCGATATGCATCCAGCACCGCGCGCAGTCAGCGTAACGCGCGGAAGTCGCGAATGGTTATTAGCTTGCAATCGTGAAGCGCGCGCTTGTGGCGTGCGGTTTGGCATGCTCGCTCCGTCTGCTTATGCGCTTACCGCCAAGCTGATCGTGCACTCACGGGATGAGGTTGCAGAACGTGTAGCCTTGGAACGAATCGCCGGGTGGGCTGGACAGTTCACGCCAGGAGTTAGCCTGGTTTTTCCCGATAGTGTGGTTTTAGAGATCGGTGGCAGCATAAAACTTTTTGGAGGCCTGACTACCACGCTTGAGCGTCTGAGAGCAGGCCTTCAAGAACTCGGTTACGATACCCGCCTCGCTGCGGCACCGACACCATTGGGCGCTACATGGCTAGTGCGCAATGGTGTCGAAGAGCCTGTGACCGATAAACGAAGACTGCACACCTGCCTGGCACCCCTGCCAGTGCAATCTTTAAATCTCGATGCCGAGACCTTGGAGAAGCTTGAAGGTCTGGGACTGCGTTGCATCGGCGATTGTTTGCGATTACCGCGGGACGGTTTGGCTCGGCGTCTCGGATCGGTGTTTTTACTCAATCTCGACCGTGCCTTGGGGAAACAACCCGACCCGCGTTTTCCTTACGTTCCACCACCCCGTTTCGCCAGCGGTTTATTGCTGCCTGCGCCAGCGGAAAGCCGCGAGACCTTATTATTCGCCACGCGACGCTTGCTCCTGGAACTAACTGGCTTCCTCACAGCCAGACTCGGCGGTGTGCAGGCAGTAACGCTGGAGATGGATCATCACGAGGGATCGCCGACGCGAGTTACGCTGAACCTGGTATCTCTTACCCGCGACCCTGACTATTTGCAACAACTCTTAAGTATGCGCCTCGAACGTTTGAAATTGCGCGCGCCGGTTCAGGAAATCCGGCTCGCTGCGGGCGAGGTTCACCCGCTACCAGAAAGCAGCCAGGATTTGTTGACCCGCTCGCGTACGGATTCCACCGAACTGGATCAGCTGTCCGAACAGGCGGGAAATAGATACTTATTAATAGAGCGTCTGCGCGCGCGGTTGGGTAATGATGCGGTGCGTGGCCTGCGCCTGGTGCCGGAACATCGACCCGAACGTGCTTACCATATCAGTGCCCCCGGGGATGTCGGGCCTTGCCTCACTTTTGGTGCGCGCCCTCTGTGGCTACTGGTCGAGCCGTTTCCGTTAAGAACCATAAGAGGCAGCCCCTGGTTACAGGGAAAACTGCGCTTGAAAGCAGGCCCCGAACGAATCGAAAGCGGCTGGTGGGACGGGCAGGATGTCGCCCGAGAATACTTTGTGGCACAAAACTCGAAAGGCTCACGCTTTTGGATTTTCTGCGAGCGTCGACAAGAACGCCGCTGGTTTCTTCACGGCATCTTTGCCTAAATTAGTGTGCTTACCGGAAATCCATCCGCAGTTTCTGATAAGCCGGCGCGACACCCGAAAAACATGCGCGAAGCTATTTCGTTGGCAATAAACGCCGGTGCTACTGATAGTCCCCTGCCGTAAAAGCGCGCTTCCCAACAAGAAGCGACCCGGTACGGAAACCGCACCGGGCCGCTTTGCATCGATCCCTACGGAACTAGCTGGTGAGGATACCTACGGTGATCAAGATCGTGAAGGCGACAACCAACCAGATCCAGGTGGTGTTCTTACTCTCAGTACGCGTATTCTCCGACATGGCTTCACTCCTAATGATGGCTGAGTGGGGCATGCAGCAATTCTGTTAGTGCTGCATCGCAATATTGCGGTGCGCAATCTAACCGGGTGAGGCCGACCGAGTCAAGCCTTTTTTTGCTGCGATGCAATAGTACTGAAAAGTCACTGTTTATCATAGACTTATACTAGAAATTGGCGGTGGAAATGAAAGTGAGCTTGCATCCACCACTAACTATGGTACTGTATAAATTTACAGTATGCGCCGTCGACACGCATGTCCAAGGGCCGTACACCCGCGTACGCGGAGCTCCACGCGATCTCCAATTTCACCTTCCTACGAGGGGCTTCTCACCCCGAGGAGTTGGTCATGCGCGCGGCCGCGCTCGGTTATCAAGCATTGGCGCTCACCGATGAATGCTCCGTCGCCGGTGTGGTCCGGGCCCACATCGCCGCTCGAGATCACGGCCTACAGCTAATCATTGGCACCGAACTTCGCCTTACCGATGGCCCCCGGCTGATGTTACTCGCCACCAACCGCGACGGTTATGGGAATCTTTGCGCACTGATTACCCACGGGCGAAGGCGGACCGTCAAAGGGGCATACCAACTAAGACGCGCTGATCTCGCGTCCGGTGTACCGGATTGCCTGGCGTTACTTGTTCCAGACGTGGAGCTAGACCCAGAAGCGGCCCGATGGCTCGCATACACTTTTTCGAATCGCGCTTGGGTGGCCGTGGAGCTTTTGCGCGGACCCGATGACTACACCCGGATCAAGCAGCTCGAGCAACTGGCCGCAGATGTTGGTCTGCCACTCACAGCGGCCGGCGATGTCCATATGCACGTGCGCGCACGTCGTCGTCTACAGGACACACTGACCGCTATTCGCTTCGGCATACCGGTACGACAGGCTGGCCATGCACTTTACTCTAACGGCGAGCGGCATCTTAGAAAGCGCGATAAGCTCGCTCATCTCTATCCTGCTCCGCTTCTTGCCGAAACCTTACGCATCGCCGAGCGCTGTTGCTTCTCCTTAGATGAGCTACGTTACGAATACCCTCATGAACTGATGCCCGAAGGAGAAACGTCGACGAGTCATTTACGTAAACTCACCCAGGCTGGAATGCGTGAACGCTGGCCAGGCGGTACTCCGCAAAAAGTTCGCCGACTAGTGGAGCGCGAGCTGCAACTGATCACAGAACTACGCTATGAGCCCTACTTCCTTACCGTACATGACATTGTGCGATTCGCCAAAAGTCGCAATATTCTTTGTCAGGGACGCGGCTCAGCAGCGAACTCAGCGGTGTGTTACTGCTTAGGTGTTACGGAAGTAGATCCCGCGCGCATGGACATGTTATTCGAGCGCTTCATTTCCAAAGAACGCAATGAGCCGCCCGATATTGACGTCGACTTCGAGCATGAGCGACGCGAGGAGGTGATCCAATATATATACAAAAAATATGGCCGCGATCGAGCTGCCCTGGCCGCGACTGTCATCACCTATCGACCGCGAAGCGCCGTGCGTGATGCCGGTAAGGCCTTGGGGTTATCACTTTCTCAAGTAGACAGACTAGCCAAGTCGCTCACCTGGTGGGATGGGCGGCGGGTGATTCCTGAACGCTTGCGCGATGCGGGTTTCGACCCTACCAATCCAGCCATAGCCCGCCTGATTCATGTGGTCAATGCGTTGGTGGGCTTCCCACGTCATCTTTCCCAGCACGTAGGTGGCTTTGTGATTTCTCAAAGACCGCTGTCCCGCCTGGTGCCGATTGAGAACGCGGCTATGTCCGAGCGGACGGTTATTCAATGGGATAAAGACGACCTCGATAGCCTGGGATTACTCAAAATCGATGTGCTTGGCTTAGGGATGCTCACCGCGATCCACCGGGCCCTCGACCTTATCGGAAACAATCACACACAACTCACCCTGGCAGACATCCCTGCCGAAGATTCTGCAGTCTACGCAATGATTCAACGCGCCGACACCATTGGTGTTTTTCAGATTGAGTCGCGCGCGCAGATGAGCATGCTGCCGCGACTTAAACCACAGACGTTTTACGATTTGGTTATCGAAGTCGCCATCGTGCGGCCGGGCCCGATTCAAGGCAACATGGTGCACCCTTATCTTCGTCGCCGTCAGGGTCTAGAGCCTGTGATTTATCCGAGTCCTGCCGTGCGCGACGCGCTAGAACGCACACTGGGGGTGCCGATCTTTCAGGAACAAGTCATCAAGCTCGCGATGGTGGCTGCTGGCTTTTCCGCGGGTGAAGCGGATCGGTTGCGCCGCGCTATGGCTGCCTGGCGCCGTAAAGGCGGGCTCGAGCCTTTCGAAAAACGTCTAATAAAGGGTATGCAATTACGCGGCTATTCGAAGCAATTCGCTCAACAAATTTTCCGGCAGATCCAGGGCTTCGGTGAGTACGGCTTTCCCGAGTCCCATGCCGCAAGCTTTGCGTTGTTAGTTTATGTCTCGGCGTGGTTGAAGTGTTATGAGCCCGCTGCTTTTACCTGCGCGCTGCTTAATAGTCAGCCTATGGGCTTTTATGCCCCGGCCCAGCTTATCCAAGACGCACGTCGTCACGGGATAGAAGTGTACTCTCCCGATGTACGCACCAGTCAATGGGATTGCACCCCCTCCCCCCAACCCCTTCCCACAAGGGGAGGGGGTGGCGAACTTGGGTTGCGCCTTGGCCTATGTATGGTGAAAGGGTTGTCGCGCGCCGGCGCCGAGCGGCTGTTCGCGGCCCGGGCGGGCGCACCCTTTGTCAGCATCGAAGATCTAGCGCGCCGCGGCAAGCTCACTCGCCGTGATCTCGACGCGCTAGCGGCCGCCGGGGCATTGGCAGGTCTCGCCGGCAATCGTCATCAAGCCCGCTGGCAAGTGCTGGGGGTCGAGACACCCTTGCCCGCTTTGCGACATGCAATGATTCCCGAAGGCCTCCCCCTACTTCGTCGCCCGACGGAAAGTGAAGACATCGTTGCCGATTACAAGCATCTTGGCTTCACACTCGGACGCCACCCTCTAGCGCTGCTGCGCGCCCGACTCACCGATCTACACATGCGCACCGCTGCTGAGTTGCGGGCCCTGTCTCACGGTGAATCTGTGTGTGCAGCCGGCCTAGTGATCACCCGGCAACGGCCCGGCACAGCCACTGGCGTCGTCTTTCTCACGCTCGAGGATGAAACCGGTCATTTTAATGTGGTTGTCTGGGGCAGTCTGGTTGAAAAACAAAGGCGAGAAGTGCTTAGGTCACGTTTGCTCGCGGTTATCGGTGAAGTTCAGCGCGACGGTGACGTGCTTCACGTCATAGCCAAGCGCCTGCAAGACCACAGCTCGCTCTTGGGTCAGCTTGCTACCCAATCCCGCGATTTTCACTGAATACTCCCTTTAACCTAAATGCGGGTGCGGCAATGAACGCCCCTTGCGCCCCATATATGCGATAGAATTTCTAGACTCCGCCCGGTCTAGCACCGTCAACTGATGAGTAATGACGAAACCAAGTTGAAGAAGACCTCGAAGAATTCAGAGATAACCGAATTCTTGCAAAAGGTCGCGCAAACGCCCGCCGTGAAACCAGCGGGTGAGCGTGGTCGCCTCGTCTTCGCCATGGACGCGACCGCAAGCCGAGAGCCTACGTGGGACACGGCCTGTCACATCCAGGGGCAAATGTTCCAGGAGACTGCAGCCCTGGGAGGACTGGATATTCAACTTTGCTATTACCGCGGTCTTGGCGAGTTTAATGCGAGCCCATGGTTGTCAAACTCAGCCAGTCTGCTGCCACGGATGACATCGGTATTCTGCTTAGGGGGTCACACGCAAATCGAGAAGGTGCTGCGACACACGATCGCTCAAACGAGAAAGAGAAGAGTTAATGCTGTCGTGTTTGTAGGCGACTGTATGGAAGAAGACGTCGACAGGCTGTGTCACCTTGCTGGTGAACTTGGCCTGTTGGGTGTGCCCGCTTTTATCTTTCATGAAGGCGTGGACGCTACGGCGGAGCGCGCGTTCAAACAGATCGCGCGGCTGACGCGTGGCGCCTACTGCCGCCTCGATGCCAGCAGCGCCCAGCAACTGCGCGATCTGCTTAGCGCGGTGGCGGTCTATGCTGTCGGTGGCCATCGCGCGTTAGAGGATTTTGGCAAACGCCGGGGCGGCGTTGTCTTACAACTCACCCGCCAAGTAAAAAAAGGATAGCCTATTGCTTGTTCGCCTCGCAGTTGCCCTCTTAATTCTCGTCGTTATTTATTTCGTTCTTCGATGGTTTGTCAAAACACCGCCGAAGACGGTCGCACGCGTGCTCCGACGCGTCGTGATCGGTGCAGCAATTGGGACCTTGATTCTACTCGCGGCAACCGGACGCCTGCATTGGCTGTTTGCGCTGATCGGCTCGCTCATTCCGCTTGCCTACCGTTTGGGTGCACTGCTGGGGCTAGTGCCGTTGTTCCAACGGTTGCGAGCGATGCATCAGACCATGGGTTCGGCACACGGTCCGTCTGCCGGGCAAAGATCGGGGGTACAGACGCGCTACCTGAGAATGTCGTTGGATCACGACACCGGCGCCATGGATGGCGAAGTGCTTGAAGGTCGGTTTCGCGGCAGCCATTTAGGCATGCTGGACCTTAGTGAGTTACTCGTCTTGCGCGAGGAATGTCAGACGCAAGATCCGCATTCGGTCCCCCTGATTGAGGCCTACCTCGATCGTCTGCAAACCGACTGGCGCGAACGGCACACGCAATCCTCGGACAGGGCGGCCGACACGGCAGCATCGACGATGACGCGCGAACAAGCATATGAAATTTTGGGCTTGGCCCCAGGTGCTTCGGAAGACGAAATTGTGGAGACGCATCGACGACTCATGCAAAAGCTGCACCCGGATCGTGGTGGCTCAACCTACATCGCCGCACAACTCAACAAAGCGAAAGATATATTGCTCGGCCGCTAACTCCGGCGACGTGCGTGCCACGATAACGATGCCCACGTGAGCGCTGCTACTTCGTCGTAATTCTGTTGCGCACCTTATAACGCCGGTCCCACTGGTAGCGGGTAAGGGATATAATTCATCATCTCACCCAATCGAAAGTGGAGCTCATGGCCTACCAACCGATAGAAGACTACGGCATTGTCGGCGATCTGCACACGGTGGCATTGGTCGGGATGAATGGCTCGGTCGACTGGTTTTGCTTCCCGCGCTTCGACTCCCCGAGCGTCTTCGCGGCCATTCTCGATGACAAGAAAGGCGGCCACTTCAAGATCACCGCCCTCGCTGACGGGGCTACGCACAAACAGTTCTACTGGCCGGACTCCAACGTGCTCGTGACCCGATTTTTGTGCCCCGATGGGGTGGGCCAAGTGGTCGATTTCATGCCCGTTGGCTTGCCTCGTGACAGTCAGGACCGACATCAACTGGTGCGCGGTGTGCGGTGTATACGCGGTACGATGTCTTTCCGAATGGAGTGTTTTCCCGCCTTCAATTACGCACGCGATGCGCACACGACCGAACTCAGAGAAACGGGGGCGGTTTTCGAATCACCCAGTCTGGCCCTGGGGCTTGGCACGCGCCGAAAGCTAACGAAACAGAGTAACGGGGTGACGGCCGAGTTCATGCTCAATGAGGGCGAGGCGGCAATGTTTGTGCTCGGGCGCGTCGATCCGGGCACTGGCCATAAGGGGCTATTAACCGAAAACGAGGCGTTAGCGCTGGGCCAGAAGACGGTGGAGTACTGGCGCCATTGGCTCGGGCAATGCACGTACCGGGGCCGTTGGCGCGAGATGGTACACCGCTCCGCGCTCGCCTTAAAACTGATGACATACGAACCCACAGGTGGGATTGTCGCCGCTCCCACCGCGAGCCTGCCCGAAGGCATCGGCGGGGAGCGCAACTGGGACTACCGCTATACTTGGGTGCGCGATGCGGCGTTTACGCTTTATGCGCTGATGCGCATCGGTTTCACGGAGGAGGCCGCACACTTTATGGAGGGCTTGGAGCGGATCTGCCATGAGCTCGCTGAAGACGGCTCGTTACAGATTATGTACGGGATAGATGGGCGCCACGAGTTGACCGAGGAGATCCTCGATCATCTGGACGGCTATAAGGGCTCACGCCCGGTACGCATTGGCAACGGCGCCTATGACCAGATGCAGCTCGATATCTACGGCGAGCTCATGGACGCAGTGTATCTGTACAATAAATACGGCCAGCCGATCTCCTATGATCTCTGGCGCCATCTCCGTCGACTGATCAACTGGGTGTGTGACCACTGGCAACAAAAGGATGAGGGCATCTGGGAAGTGCGCGGGGGGCAGCAGCACTTTGTTTATTCCAAGCTCATGTGTTGGGTGGCGGTCGATCGCGCCTTGAGACTGGCCGAGAAGCGCTCGTTTCCCGCAGACCGCGAGCGCTGGTCAGACGTGCGTGATCGGATCTATGAGGAGATCATGGCCAAGGGCTGGCACCAGCAGCGCAACGCCTTCGTGCAGCATTACGACACCGACACGCTCGATGCGGCCAATCTGATGATGCCGCTGGTGTTCTTTGTCTCGCCAACCGATCCTAGGATGCTTCGCACCATCGACGCCACGATGGAACCCCCACACAAAGGCGGGCTGCTCTCAAACAGCCTGGTCTATCGCTACAACGTGGAGGAGACCGCCGATGGGCTTAAAGGCGAGGAAGGGACCTTTAATATCTGCACCTTTTGGTTAGTCGAGGCGCTCACACGCGCCGGGCGCGCAGACCGCAACCGCCTAGAGCGCGCACGGGTGATCTTCGAAGAGATGCTCGGTTACGCCAACCACGTGGGGCTTTATGCCGAGCAGACAGGGCACAGTGGCGAAGCGCTCGGGAACTTCCCGCAGGCGTTCACACATCTTGCGTTGATCAGTGCGGCGTTTAATCTCGATCGCGCATTCGGAACCAGAGACTGACTGCGTCAGGCATCCTAAGTCATTGATTTCGAGGACTTACCTCACCGAGGCACGTCTAGTGTAGTATTCTTTAAATAGACCAACGCCCCCTCTGCGGGGCCCCACTAAACGCACCATGTTAGATCAGAACCCCCACCGCGCACGAGACAGTCTGCAGCGATTTCTCTTCGAGCACACAGCGATACGCGGACAGATCGTACATCTCGGCGCGACCTGGCGAGCAGTGCTCGAACGCCGCCAGTATCCTTCTGCGCTCCGGGCAATTCTCGGCGAATCGATGGCGGCCGCCGCGCTGATGGCGGCCACGACAAGATTTGCCGGTCGTCTTGTCATGCAGATCCAAGGGACGGGACCGATAACTTTGCTGGTCGTCGAATGCACGAGCGACCATATCATGCGCGCCACAGCCAAGTGGAGTGGCGAGGTTCCCCAAGGTCCATTTGCGGCGATGGTCGGCAATGGCAAGCTCGCTATTACGCTCGAACCCACGGAAGGTCACGAGCGTTATCAAGGAATCGTAGAGCTGGTAGGCCAGTCTATCGCCGAAGCACTTGAGAATTACTTCGTTCACTCGGAACAACTGGCCACACGACTTTGGGTTACCGCCGATGATAACCAGGCCGGCGGTATGTTGTTACAGAAATTGCCCTCAGATACTGAGCCCATAGACCCCGACATCTGGACGCGCGCTGTCCATCTGGGCAGCACGATTACACAACGTGAGCTACTGACACTGCCAGCTCGCCATATTATCCATCGCCTCTACCATGAAGAGGACATCAGGGTATTCGACAGCATCCCGCTTGGCTTCCGGTGCTCCTGTTCACGAGACCGCGTGAGCAATGCATTGCGAATGCTCGGATACCTCGAGGTCAAATCGATTCTAGAGGAACAAGGACGTATCAGTGTTGATTGCGAGTTCTGTAACCAACATTACGGCTTTGACCCCGTGGATGTGAAACAGATCTTCGTCACCGATGTGATCGCTGCCACACCGGCGAAGATCCATTAGCGACAATCCTTGTACAGGTTGAGCTGCGGCAGCCAGTGGCGTTTAGTCACCAACGGACCGGCGCCATTCTCCGAACCGATTCTAGCTTTGGCGGTCCAAGAATTTGAGAAAGATGAACATCGTAATGGACAACGATGAGCGAGTGGCGCGACACGGACAAGGTTCGTCTTGACAAATGGCTATGGGCAGCGCGTTTTTTTAAGACGCGCCCGCTAGCCACAGAAGCCGTTGCCGGCGGAAAAGTGCATGTCAATGGCGTGCGCGTAAAACCCGGCAAAATGATATCTGCTGGCGACCAATTGACCATTCGCCGCGGGGCATACCTGTTTGTAGTAACGATCCGTGCCCTAGCCAGTCGCCGCGGCCCCGCTTCACAAGCGACCCAGCTGTACGAGGAAACCGAAGAGAGCAAGCGCGATCGCACGCGAACCGCCGAACAGCTGCGTGAGCAGCGTGTGCTTCGCGCTGAGCAACGTGGCCGACCTGGTAAACGCGACCGCCGCACCATCATCCGCTTCTTGCGTCGTCACCGCTGAACGCCTCGATCCAACCAAGGCTCACGACTTACCATTGAGGCTTGGCGATCGCCGCGCAAAGATCGTAAGATTCGCGGACCGGACACCCGAATACAAACAACGAGTCACGGCGCCGTATAACCCTCATTCACCATGGTCGAAACTTTCGATCTTTACCCCGGCCGCATCCTCGCACGCAAATACGAGGTGATCTCATTGCTTGGAACAGGCTGGGAGGGAGAAGTCTACAAGATTCGCGAAATCGCAACGGGTATCGAACGTGCGGCCAAGTTTTTCTTTCCGCAGCGCAATCCGCGCGACCGAACTGTCAACTTTTATGCCAAGAAGCTACACAAGCTACGCCATTGCCCGATACTGATTCAGTATCACACCCAGGAAAAGATCGTCTTTCACCGTCAGCCTCTCACCTTCCTCGTTTCAGACTATGTCGAAGGTGAACTGCTCAGTCAGTTCTTGAGCCGTCAGCCCGGCGATCGCCTGAGCGCCTTTCAAGGCTTGCACTTGCTTCACGCGCTAGCCAGTGGTATTGCGATGATTCACAACCTCCGTGAGTATCACGGTGACCTGCACACCGATAACATAATTGTTAGACGCTACGGCCTTGGTTTTGACATCAAGCTCATCGACATGATTCATTGGGGCGCGCCACGACCGGAAAACATACACCATGACGTGTGTGATCTAATCAGAATCTTTTACGATTCGATCGGCGGGCAGAAACATTACGCCCGCCACTCAGCGGAAGTGAAAGCGGTTTGCTGCGGACTCAAGCAATCGCTAATTCTAAGAAAATTCCGAACCGCCGGTCGCCTACGCGATTATCTAGAGACGATGCAATGGTATGTCTAACTCCGTCACGCGGTTTTACGGGTGCTTGTCGTTACACCCGTCGGCTCTGCCACACCCCGCTCGAACAGGACATTGTGACCGAGTACTACACTTTTAACTGTCTGATCCTCTAGCGCGTCGTTGATGGCTGAATCGATCATGTCCATGATCTCGTTGAGACCGGCGACGGCATACAGCACACCCTCGACAACAGTACCGTCGGGGTCTCGACCGCGCAGTCCATCGCGCAATGCTTTCAGAGTTATAGTTTCGATATCGCGCGCTGGCGTATAGGCTAGCGGCTCATTCCCCGTGTGCAGTAGAAACCCCGACTCAACCAGTCCGTCAGCGACGTCGTATACAGAGTCAGTAGGAAGACCGAGGTACGATGAAAGCGTCTCAGCGGTCCACGGTGGTCTATTATGGTAGTGATTGTACCCGATCAGAAACATTACCAAGAAACCCAGTCGTTCCTTTACATCTTCGCTCAAAACTCGGGAACCTGTGCGCGTGTTGAGTAACTGTGGATGTTGATGATAGTAGCTCACCTGTGCACCGATCAACAGTATGTACCAACTGACGTAAAGCCATATCATGAACAGTACCAAAACGGCGAATCCGGAATAGATCGCAGCGTACTTGGCAGATGACGCGACGAAAGAAGTAAACAACCAACCTACGGTCTGCCACAGAATGCCTGCGACCAAACCACCAACCAGGGCAGATCTAAATCGCACTCGAGTGTTAGGAATGAATAAGTAAATGAACGTAAAGGCTGCGCAAATCAATATGTAGGGGATCAACCGACCGGCAAAGTATGCGGCTGTACCGATGAGTTCGAACGCCATCAGACGCTTAAAGACGGTCGTACTCGTAACCGAAGCGGTAACGCCAATGGCCGCAAACGTCAACACCGGACCAACCAAGATTACGCTTAAGTACTCGCTAAAGCGCTGGACTATTCCGCGCGGTCTTCTTATATGCCAGATATAGTTCAGGGTCGCCTCAACCTTTTGCACCAGCGAGACGACGAAATACATCAACATGACGAGGCCGATCGATCCAAGTACGCCCACTCGCATGTTATCGACGAATCCGATTACCCGTTGTGTCACCTCCGACGCCTTGGCACCCAAAGGCGCAAGTACGTTAAACAGCAACGGTTCTATTTGGTTATGTACGCCAAACGCCTTCAGCACTGAGAATGTGACCGCCAACAGCGGTACCAACGAAAGCATGGTCGTATAAACCAGGCTCATCGCACGCAACGAGAGCTCTCCGCGCGCAAGATCGCGCGCGATAAGGTAAGCAAAGCGCAATGTTCTTTCGACTAAGCCTCTAAGGCCGGTATCGTCTCCGGCCTCCGCGTGCCATAGCCGCTTGAAGAGCAGGTCATCAAGATTCTTCCAGATGCCCATAATTCCGCTACGTTCAGCTTGTCGTGAACCGAATCTACCCCGCACCGGACGCCAGCAACAAACGCCTACTAACAATTATATATCTTATTTCAGTCACTTATGGTATACACAGTGCCTCTTCTTCTCGAAATCCGCCGTTCAAACTCGCTGGCACCATCTCTCACTCTTTACTTCCTGTGCCAAGGCTACCTACGCGAGTTCGAACCAAAGAGTATTGAACAGAACAAGCTGGAGCTAGCATGGTTGTCATCGCGCGCGCAGCACGGTGCCGTGCAGCAACGGCTAAGTGAAAAAGAGGGCAAATGCGCGAGCAGGGCGTGGTTCGACAACAAAAATGACAGCTGCTTGGCCAAGGCTAGCGCGCGGCGATGAAGCTAATGGGTCCTGCGACGCACGCTAATGATATTCGGCAATTGGTCAATACGCGCCAACACGCGACTTAAAGTGTTGATATCGGGAATCTCCAGTGTCAGGTCCATTCGCCCTGTAGTCACTTTCTCTTCCGAAAGCGTGCTTACGGAGCGCACGTTGATCTTTTCACCGGCCAACACCGAGGCGATGTCGCGCAACAATCCCTGACGATCATACACAACAATTTCAATGTCTACCGGGTAAGTCTCGCCTGCATTACCACCCCAATTGACCTCGATCAGTCGTTCGTCATTATCGCTGGAGTAACGCAATGCGTTAGGGCAATCGCCGCGATGCACAGTGATGCCGCGCCCAGCAGTGATGAAGCCAACAATCTGATCGCCAGGAACCGGCTTACAGCATTTCGCCATGCGTGTCAGCAAGTTGCCTACCCCCTCGATGTTAACGGCCGCCGATGCATCACCTCTGTCTCCAGTGGAGACAGTGGGTAGCTCGTGCTCTGCAGCACGGCCAGGCCCAAAGAGCCCCTGAATCGCGGAGACGATTTGTGAAGTTCGCGTTTCACCTCGGCCAATGGAAGCGAGGAAGTCATCGACCTTGCTAAACCCGAGTTTCTGCGCAAGGCGTTCGGTATTGACATCCATGAAACCGAGCCGGTTCAGTTCGCGGTCCAAAGTAGCGCGGCCGGCGACGGTGCTTTCGCCGTAGTTTTGCTGTCGAAACCAATGCTGGACCTCGCCACGCGCGCGTGACGTCTTCAGGTACCCCAAGTGCGGATTTAACCAGTCACGGCTTGGTCCACCTTTCTTCACCGTCAATACGGCGACCTGCTCACCGGTGTTCAGCCGGTAGGTCAGTGGAACCATGCGACCGTTGATCTTTGCGCCTCGGCAGTGGTGGCCAACCTCTGTGTGGACGTGATAGGCGAAATCAAGGGGCGTCGCGCCTAGCGGTAAGTCAATGATGTGGCCCTTGGGAGTAAACACGTAAATGCGGTCAGCGAAAACCTCGGACTTAAATTGATCGACAAAGTCGCTCGCCTCTGCCACCTCGTCTTTCCACTCCAACAATTGCCGTAACCAGACGATTTTCCTGTCGAACGCCTGGTCCATTTTGACATCTTCCTTATACCGCCAGTGCGCGGCGACACCAAGCTCCGCCTGGCGTTCCATCTCATAAGTTCGGATCTGCACCTCGACTGTCTTTCCCTCAGGGCCAATGATGGCAGTATGAATGGATTGATAGTTGTTCTGTTTAGGCGTCGCCACGTAATCGTCAAACTCTCCCGGCACGAACTGCCAACACGTATGCACGATTCCGAGTGCCGCGTAACAATCAGGGACCGTGCTGACCAAAACCCGTACTGCCCTGACATCGTGGATGCGCTCAAACGCCTGGTTCTTGCGTTGCATCTTGCGCCAGATACCGTACGCGTGTTTCACCCGGCCCCTGACCTCAGCGTTGATGCCGGCCTGCGCCAACTCACTCGCTAACACATCTGCAAACCGGGCGATGTACTGTTCCCGTTGCGCTCGCTTTTCCGCTAACCACTCAGCAATGTCGGCAAACGCCTGCGGCTCGAGGTAACAGAAAGACAGATCCTCGAGTTCCCATTTGAGCTGCCAAATCCCTAACCGGTTCGCCAGTGGGGCAAACAGTTCTAATGTTTCCTGCGCGATACGCCTCTGTTTGTCTTCCGGTAAAGAGTCTAAGGTGCGCATGTTATGCAAGCGATCCGCCAACTTTATCAGAACGACGCGTATATCCTCGGCCATCGCCAATAGCATCTTGCGCAGGCTTTCCGAATGGAGCCGCTCTTTCCCGCGGCGATCCGAGTGCTCAGGGAGCTCCTTTACGACCGCCATCTTAGTGACGCCATCCACAAGCCGTGCGACTCGGTCCCCGAACTGGTCGCTGACAACCTGGAGCGCGATCTTGGTGTCCTCAACAACGTCGTGCAACATCGCGGCAATGATCGTTTCATGATCCAGGCGCAAACTGGCCAGGATCCTCGCCACGGCTACGGCATGGTTGACGTAGGGCTCGCCGGAAGCCCGTTGCTGCCCCGCATGTGCTGTTCGCGCGAACTCGTAGGCGCGCCGAATTTGAGCTGCCTCTCCTTCCGTACGCCCACGCGTGATCGCCGAGAGCCAGCGGCTCGCGCTGTCCACGTTGGGGCTATCACCCGGCCGAGCCTTCGTGTCCGTTCCCGTCATCGCACAATGTGAAAAGCGGTACTGTGCCCAGATAAAGTATCGTGACAGCGGGACAGAATTGAAGCAAGCCTGTATTTGCGTGGCGGCTTATGGTCTAAAGTCTGCCGCAGCGTATATGTTCACCACGCGCGAACGCCTACGCCGTATAGCAAAGTCGCAATTAGAACAGTGGAGTACGTGCGTAGTACAGAAAGGATCAGCTGATCGATCGCTATGCTGAAGCGGAGGCCGTCGGGCGCAGGCTCACTCCACGCCCGAGCGAGCGCTGCCTGCTCTTTGATGAATCGGATGAATCGCCGTGAGATCTGATCATTTAAGGTCTACGGGCCTAACTATGAGATGCGGCGCAATAGGCGCCAACTGGAACGTTGCGCAGGACGTAAGTCGGAGCTGGACTCAGAGACGCCAGATTACCGCATCGCGCACACGCTGCTCGACCGCATCGAGGGGCTCGCCGGTGTCGCCAACGATCGCCATGCTACCGTTCGCGGTTGGCACGATGACGCCGCTGTGTTGCCGACTTTGTAACGCTCTGCGGTATTGTACGTGCACCCCTGGCATTAGCAACACGGTTACAGGTCCCCTCACACCAGCGATCACGAGCTGACCGCATTGATGCTCACGGACGTAGTAGATGCTCGCATAGGCGACCTGACCGAGACTGCCATTGAGCTCGCCGCCCAGTGTCTGTAGCACCCGCATGAGCTTCTGCTGTGACACTTGCTGTTCGGCAACAGACGATGCCGGCACGGCATTAATGCGTGCGAGCACGGCTCGATCCAGCGGCGGCAAACGCGAGGTCATCACCCAGGCACTAGCCAAGCCTACGACTAGCAGCAGCGAAGCAGCGCATGCATAGATTCGACGCCGCCGACTCTGTCGCGACCGATCGGCGTGAAGTGATTGTCGCAGGATAGCGCGCGAGGTGAGATTGCTTGGCACTGAAACGCGTATGGCCTCGCCGATGTGCTTTTCCAACTGCAGTGCGCTAAGCACAAAATCCCCGCAGCGCGGGCACTCACGCTTATGGCGCAACAGTTCGTTGTCCTGGCTACCAGGCTCAGTGAGACAACGGCGACGAAATTCCAAACAGTTCATAACTGTAACCGACGATCAACCCTGTTATTTTCATCGTCTTCGAGCGTAGCGCGTAGTTTCTGGCGAGCGCGAAACAACCGTGTCATAACTGCACCCGACGACAACCCGAGCATTTGACCAATCTCGCTGCAACTGTAGCCACCAAGATTCTGAAGCAGTAACGGCTCACGATATTCCTCGGGCAGCAGCCCAATCGCACGGCGCAATGCAGCAACCTCAGCGGTAACCTCCGACCCCCGAGCCGCCAAATCATCGGGATCCATGTCATGATCTCGATTAAGCACAGGGCGCTCGTACTGGCGCGCATGCTCACGCCGCAAAATCGTGATCAGCCAACCTTTGGCCGCTCTTTCATCGCGCAATGTGTCAAGCGATCGCCATGCGCGCAGAAACGTTTCTTGCACAAGCTCCTCCGCGCGACTTTGATCGCGGCACAGCCAGACGGCGTAGCGGTATAGATCCGCCGACAATGCATGTACCAGCACCTCGAAGCGCCGCTGTTTGCTTGCCATATCTCATTAGAGACCGAAAAAATGAGCTTTTGATTACAGGTGACGGGGCACGACTGGGCCGCCTCTTCAGATCGCCAATGCGGTGTTGCTGGGCGAGCGCGTGAATCAAAAAAGAGGCGCAGTAAGAGCCGCCATCGGCGGGCGGGGCCCGTGTCATTCGCCCTGCCTTGGTTCACACCGCTGTCCGGATTTATTACGTAGCTAAATCATGGGGTTAGATCTGCGAGCATACAGTCACAGCATTGCCGACAATAAACTTGATCCAGTTACTAGGTTATTGTATCGTCATTTCCTGAGCGAATTACTCAGGATTTGCGTTTGCGCTCTACCCTGACGATGATACGAGGAACACAATGAGACTATCGACCAAAGGACGCTATGCGGTGACCGCGATGATTGATCTAGCGTTACACGACAAGGTCGGCCCAGTGGCGCTGACGGATATCGCAGAAACCCAACAAATCTCTGTATCCTACCTGGAACAACTGTTCGCGCGTCTGCGCAGAAAAGGTCTTGTCGAAGGCATGCGTGGTCCCGGCGGCGGGTACCGCCTGGCGCGGGCCGCTGGCCGCATCACGATCGCTGAGATCATCGAAGCGGTGGACGAGCAGATCGACATGACCCGATGTCGTGGCAAGGAAAACTGTCAGGACGGCGAGAAATGCCTTACCCATGAGCTGTGGGCTGATTTGAGCAAGCAACTTTATGAATTCCTGGACGGTATCACGCTTGGTCAAATGGTTCAGTGGCCCGCTGTCCAGAAGGTCGCCGAGCGGCAGGAAACACGTCATCCGCGGGGACTACAGAATACTAAGACGGTAGCCTGAGACGACGATCCCAGATCACCGCGGGCGGTTGGAGCTAACCGTGAAGCAGGCGCTCTAAAGTTTCTTTGTTAATGGAGATTTCGATGTCATCAGTAAGCGGCGATATCACTGACCTGATTAAGAGGGGTTATGAAGCGGGCTTTGTAACCGAGATCGAGGCCGACAGTGTCCCCTCGGGGCTAAACGAGGGCATCATCCGCACGATCTCGGCGAAAAAAGACGAGCCCGAGTTCATGCTCGAGTGGCGACTCAAGTCCTACCGGCATTGGCTTACAATGAAGGAGCCAAATTGGGCAAACGTTCACCATCCTCCTATCGATTACCAGGATATTACCTATTACTCGGCGCCCAAATCCGACCAAGATCGGCCCAAGAGTCTCGATGAAGTCGACCCGAAACTGCTCGAGACCTATGAGAAGCTCGGTATCCCGCTGGAAGAACAAAAGGCACTTGCAGGCGTGGCCGTCGACGCCGTTTTCGACAGTGTATCCGTCGCTACCACGTTCAAAGAGAAGCTCGCCGAAAAAGGGGTTATTTTCAGCTCTTTCTCAGAGGCGGTGAAAGATCACCCCGACCTCGTGCAGAAGTATCTCGGAACGGTCGTACCCTACACCGATAATTTTTTTGCAACATTGAACTCAGCGGTTTTCACCGACGGCTCGTTCGTTTACGTACCGAAAGGCGTGCGTTGCCCTATGGAGCTGTCTACTTACTTTCGCATCAACGCCTCCAAGACAGGGCAGTTCGAACGGACGTTGATCATCGCAGATGAAGGCAGCTATGTGAGCTACCTCGAAGGCTGTACAGCTCCGATGCGTGACGAGAATCAGCTCCACGCAGCGGTAGTCGAGCTGATTGCATTGGAAGATGCCGAGATCAAATACTCCACTGTACAGAACTGGTATCCAGGCGATGAGCAGGGACGTGGCGGTATCTACAACTTTGTCACCAAGCGTGGTGCATGTCGCGGCGACAATGCCAAGATCTCGTGGACGCAAGTCGAAACCGGATCCGCAATTACATGGAAGTACCCCAGTGTACTCTTAGAGCGCGAGAACACGGTAGGCGAATTCTATTCAGTCGCGCTTACGAATAACTATCAACAGGCCGACACCGGTACCAAAATGATTCACATAGGCAAGAACAGTCGCAGCACCATTATCTCCAAGGGTATCTCGGCAGGTCGTGGACAGAACTCCTATCGCGGACTGGTGAAGGTGCTTAAAGGCGCGGATAACGCACGCAATTACACGCAATGTGACTCCCTGCTGATGAGCGACAAGTGCGGTGCCCACACGTTTCCTTATGTTGAAGTTAGGAATCCCACGGCACGCGTCGAGCACGAAGCTACGACTTCGAAGATCGGTGAAGATCAACTCTTCTACTGTATGCAGCGTGGCCTTTCAGCAGAAGACGCAGCTACTATGATCGTGAATGGTTTCTGCAAGGATGTGTTCAAGGAGTTGCCGATGGAGTTCGCGGTCGAAGCTCAAAAGCTTCTTGGGGTAAGTCTCGAGGGCGCGGTCGGCTAGGTGGCGTTTACGATCGGGGGAAAACGAATGCTTTCTGTTAAGAATCTCAAGGCCATTATAGAAGAAAAGCCCATCCTGCAGGGCGTCAACCTCGAGGTCAAAGCTGGCGAAGTTCACGCCATCATGGGACCTAATGCATCAGGGAAGAGCACGCTAGCGCACATACTCGCCGGGCGTGAGGGTTATGAGGTCACTGAGGGCCAGATTACTTACGACAGTAAGAATCTACTGAATATGTCCCCGGAGGAACGTGCTAGGGAAGGCATCTTTCTGGCTTTCCAATATCCGGTTGAGATTCCTGGCGTAAGCAATATCTATTTGCTCAAGGCAGCGCTCAACGCGATAAGGAAGCATCAAGGACTAGAGGAACTTGATGCTATTGATTTTCTCTCGCTTGTGAAGGAGAAGCTTAAACTCATGCATATGAACGAAGAGCTTCTCTATCGCTCGGTAAACGAGGGCTTTTCGGGCGGCGAAAAGAAACGCAACGAAATATTACAGATGGCGATAATGGAACCACGCCTTGCAATTCTCGATGAGACTGACTCTGGACTCGATATCGACGCGCTCAAGGTTGTTGCCGATGGTGTTAATGCTTTACGCAACTCCGATCGCGCTATCATCCTGGTCACGCATTATCAACGCTTGTTGAACTACGTCGTTCCAGATTACGTGCATGTACTGGTTAAGGGGCGCATCGTCAAGTCGGGTGACAGGAGTTTGGCGCTCGAGCTTGAGGAACGCGGTTACCGCTGGGTCGAGCAAATGGGCAACGAGCAGAAAGCGCAGACAACCGAGAGCGGCACCGGATGAACGACAACGTAGCGGCGGAGCGTGCCTACAATGAGGCGTTCTCGCGTCTGCGGCCCACGTTGGCCGGTGACACAATTCCCTGGGTGCAACGTACTCGGGAAACCGCGCTCTCGCGATTTGATGAGCAAGGGTTTCCGACGACGCGCGACGAAGAGTGGAAATACACGAACGTCGCGTCTATTCAACACGGAGTCTTTACGCCTACCGGACCGAGTCGCGGCGGCATACGTGCGGTCGCACAGATTGATCGCTTTCTATTTGCCGACATGGTGTGCCATCGTTTGGTTTTTGTGGATGGATACTACAGAGCCGATCTTTCGCTGTTAGGAGAACTGCCGCCGGGTGTCGTGATTGCCAGCCTGGCGTCTGTGATCGAGGATGCCCCGGACAAGCTGGAGCCCTATCTCGGCCGGTACGCACCTACGGACAAGCATGGCTTTGCCGCTCTAAACACCGCTTTTCTGGTCGACGGTGTGTATGTTTGCATTTCCAAGAACACGGTAGTTCCTGACCCAATTCATGTTCTGTTTTTGTCTACGGAAGAAAGTGGCTCTGTTCTGGCGCAGCCGCGCAACCTAGTTATTGGCGAAGAGGGCAGTCAAGCGGTTGTCATTGAGAATTACGCCTCCCTTGCCGAGGCCCGTTACTTTACTAATACGATCACAGAAGTCGTGGTCGGCAAGAATGCGCAGATAGAGCACTACAAACTGGGACAAGAGAGCCCAGATGCGTTTCATATCGGCGGTCTCTACGTGCAGCAGCAGTCTGGAAGTCGCCTTATCTCCCAGAACCTTACCTTGAACGGACGACTTGTCCGTAACAATATCGAGGTCGACTTCGTCGCTGCGGGCGGGGAATGTGTACTTAATGGGTTATATGTTGCTACTGGTCGCCAACATATTGACAATCATACTCGCATCGATCACGCGCAACCGGGTTGTATCAGCCGCGAGTTCTATAGGGGCGTGCTCGATGGACGCGCGCGTGCCGTATTCAACGGGCGTATCGTCGTACACCAAGATGCGCAACACACCGACGCTCAGCAGGAAAACAAAAATCTGTTGCTCTCGCGTGACGTCGAGGTCGATACCAAGCCTCAGCTCGAGATCTTCGCCGATGACGTTAAGTGTGCCCATGGCGCGACCGTTGGGCAGCTGGACTCAGATGCGCTGTACTACCTGCGCTCACGGGGTATGGACGAGCAGACTGCTCGCAGTGTTCTGACTTACGCATTCGCCCATGATGTTTTGGATCGCATCGATATCGCTGCCGTGCGGGCGTACATCGAACGCGCGCTCACCACGCAGTTACTTCATGGTCGACCAATCGAGGATCTCGTATGAGTACGGCTAAAGAACAGATAGCGTCGCTCAGCCGGCGCCCAGAGCCAGAAAGCTACGATGTTGAGAAGGCACGCCGGGACTTTCCGGCTTTGCATCAAGAGGTGCATGGCCACTTGCTGGTGTATCTCGACAGCGCCGCGAGCGCCCAGAAGCCGAAAGCGGTTATCGACACTATAAGTCATTTCTATGCGCATGACTATGCCAACGTCCATCGGGGTGTGTACACGCTCGGCGAACGCGCCACGCAAGCCTATGAAGGCGCGCGCGAAACGGCCCGGCAGTTTGTCAATGCGAAGAGCGTGCGCGAAATTATATTCGTACGCGGTACCACCGAGGCTATCAATCTGGTCGCGAGCAGTTACGGGCATCCCCGTGTGCGGGAGGGGGACGAAATTGTACTCACGCATATGGAACATCACTCCAACATCGTCCCTTGGCAACTGCTGTCGGAGGCAACCGGCGCTACGCTCAAGGTAGTGCCGATCAACGATGATGGCGAACTTCTTATGAAGGAGTTCGAGAAATTAATCGGGCCACGAACTCGGCTCGTGACCTTGCTGCACGTTTCAAACGCCCTCGGCACCATTAATCCTGTCAAGCAGATCATCGAAATCGCCCACGCTGCTGACGTACCGGTGTTGCTTGACGGCGCGCAAGCCGCGCCACATCTGCGGATCGACGTGCAGGACCTTGATTGTGACTTCTACACTATTTCAGGCCACAAACTATATGGGCCAAGCGGGATCGGTGTGCTATATGGCAAAGAATCCCTATTAGACGCGATGCCGCCCTATCACGGTGGTGGCGAAATGATCCGTTATGTGACGTTTGAAAAAACCGAGTACAACGATCTACCCCACAAGTTCGAAGCCGGTACGCCGCATATCGCGGGAGCGGTCGGGCTTGGTGCAGCAATCGACTACGTCACAACGTTTGGCCTCGACGCCGTTGCTGCCTATGAGCGTGAGCTACTGCAGTACGCGACCGAAGCGGTCAAACAAGTGCCCGGTTTGCGCATTATTGGAACCGCGCGCGAAAAAGCCAGCATCATCTCGTTCGAGCTTGAAGGAGTACATCCGCACGATATCGGCACGATTCTCGACCGCCACGGCGTCGCTGTGCGTGCCGGTCACCATTGCGCGATGCCGTTAATGCGACGTTTTAACGTGCCAGCGACGGCTAGGGCATCATTCGGTATGTACAATACCCGTGAAGAGGTGGATGCGCTAACTGCGTCACTTCAGAAGGCGAAGGAACTAATTCGCTGATGTCCGACCTGCGCAGCCTGTATGAAGAGGTTATCCTCGACCATAACCGTAATCCGCGTAACTTTCTAAAAAAGCCTGAAGGCACGAACCGGCAGGCACACGGTTTTAATCCTCTCTGTGGCGATGAGTTCACTGTCTATCTAATCGTAGAAAACGGCATCATTAGGGATGTCGGCTTCGAGGGCGCTGGCTGCGCGATATCGACGGCGTCGGCATCACTGATGACTGAAGCGGTTAAAGGTAAGACAGAGGAAGAAGCGCAGGCGATATTCCGTAGTGTGCATGATCTTTTGACTAAGGAGAGCCAGGCGCCGGACCTAGGTAAGTTAACCGTCTTGGCGGGAGTGCATGCGTATCCTACACGGGTCAAATGCGCGACCCTAGCCTGGCATACGTTGCAGGCCGCATTGGAAAACCGCCAGGAAGAAACGGTCACGACCGAATAAGGGCTCGGCACACGAAAGCACAATATGGAAAAACCCGACGGACAACAACTAACTACAGACTCGGACGATCTCGAACAGCGCGTGGTCGAGGCACTGCGCGGCGTTTACGATCCCGAAATACCCGTTAACATCTACGATTTGGGACTGATCTATAACTTGGATATTGACCCATCGGGGGTGGTGAACATCGATATGACACTGACCGCGCCTGGCTGTCCGGTCGCCCAGACGTTTCCCGGAACTGTAGAGTGCGCGGTCAGGTGCGTCCCTGGCGTGACAGACGCGCGGGTCGAGCTAGTTTGGGATCCGCCGTGGACACAAGACCGAATGACTGAGGCAGCCCGACTACAGCTAGGACTGATTTAAAGAGCAACACAAGAAAAAGATGGTCGTGTCTCTATCGTAGTCCATTCTTGCGCAAAACTAGCCGAAGTAATGTCTGACTGGGTCGACGTAGCCGCTGTGACGGAGTTTCCCCAGGGTACCTCACGCGTCGTCGACGTGGATGGCGCTCTCATCGCTGTGTTCAATCTCGATGGGGAGTATTTTGCGATCGAGGACCTGTGTACGCACGATGGCGGTGAGCTAGCAAGCGGTGCAGTGGAGGGCGAAGAGATCATTTGCCCGCGCCACGCAGCGCGCTTCAATATCAAGACGGGTGACGTTACCGCTCCACCCGCCTACGAGCCTGTGGCGACCTTCCCGACGCGTGTGCACGCGGGCAAAGTGCAGGTCAAGGACGATCGTTGGGATTAGCTCACTCGAGCGGGGCTGCATGCGGTCGTACCCTTCCACAATGGCGCGATAACGAAGTTGAGATGCCGGTGCGCTTTACGCAAGGCGGCCTCAGCCTGGCCAGGCGTCGGCGCACGCGCAAAAATGAAACCCGGGTAGCTCGAGCCCTCGGGCCAAGGTACGAGCTCGTAGCCTTCACGTATTTGGATCGCTACCTCTTCTATATAAGGTACGCGCTGCGCGGCAAACACGCCCTCGACACGTCGTAGAATCCCTGCGCCAGGGACGGGTATCATCAGTACGCCGGCTGCTTCGTTGCGTGGTATCGGAGCTATCGGCGCGCCTACCGCATGGGAAATTACCAGCTCCTCCAGCATGTAGCCTGTGCCGAAGCGAAGCAACCGCCCACAGAGCCCGCCGATGGTACGGGCAGCGATCTCGAGCAACCAAACACCTTTGTCGTTAATACGACATTCTGCGTGTATCGGGCCCTCCTGCAAACCGTATGCTGCGCAAGCCCGTTGTACCGTTTGCAAAATTACGCCCTGAGTAGCCGCAGTCAGTCGGGACGGCGTCGTGTAATAGGTCTCCTCGAAGAACGGCCCGTCGAGGGGATCTGGTTTGTCAAAAATTGCCAGCGCTTCAAGCGCACCGTCCGTTAGCATGCCTTCGATCGCCACCTCGCGCCCGGGCACGAAGTCCTCGGCCAGCACACAATCGCGCTCGTTAACGTCTTCGCTGGCCAGCAATCGTTCGAGGCGCGCGCATGCGCGCGTGAACTGGTCGAAATCATTAGCCCTGATTACGCCGCGGCTGGCGGAGAGTTCAAGCGGTTTCACAACACAAGGAAAGCGAAGTAATTCGGCTTGCGACGCCAACGATGCGTGCAAATCGATCACCTGGTGCCGAGGCACTGGTAGGCCCTGTTCCAACAGATGTCGCCGCGCTAGATCTTTGCGCCGCGCCAGCCGTACGGCCGACGGCGGATTATGTGGCAAGCTGAGCTGCTCGGCCACGAGCGCGGCGAGTTCAGTGGTCGGATCGTCGGTGCCAATGATTCCGGTGAAAGGGTGGC
This sequence comes from Acidiferrobacterales bacterium, assembly GCA_046759385.1. Lineage (GTDB taxonomy): Bacteria > Pseudomonadota > Gammaproteobacteria > Acidiferrobacterales > SPGG2 > JBHICC01. The sequence continues at coordinate 30,964 of JBHICC010000013.1, forward strand.
GCAATGACTCATTCAGAACCGTGCGTACAGCGGATTGCGTATCGTGCAAATCGATGCGCAATCCGGCGGCGTCGGTGCTCGCCAACGTATAGTGACCTTCCGAGGCAACCAATACGTCGATGTCGAGCTTACGTGCCGCTTCCAGGAACGAGCCCGTGCGGTAACTATTATGGGGTGCAATAACGAGGATTCGTGGGCGACCGGCACTGCGCGCAAAGGCGCTGACAAACTGTGCCGCCATGCCCGCCGCTGCACGGTGCATGGTCTCGGTTGACATGTATCGAGTGGGTCTAGCGAGCGTGCGTTCGATCGTCAGTAGGCGCCGCCACCCATGCACCCACCGCACATGCCGCTTCCGCCTACAGCCTGAAACACGTTATTGAAAATAAAGCTATCCTGCTCGAAATCGATCTCACTGCCTTGGAGGAAGTTCAGTGCAACCGCGTCGATCAGCAACTTGTAGCCGCTTCCCTCCAAGGTGCAGTCATAATCGGTAGGCTTCTCGGCATACGTCATGGCGTAGGTCATCCCTCCACAACCGCCGCCAGCGACGAACACGCGGATCGCGTTCAGCCCGGCTTCGGCACTCTCGAGCAACTCGGCCATTTTGGCCTCGGCAGCAGGGGTGAGACGCACATCGGTCTGAGTAACCTCACTGGAAAAGACGCTATTGGCTGTCTGCGACATACTGTAGACTCCTGGATCGATAGCGTTCAGACGCCAAGCCGATCCTATAGTTGACTCTTTCGCTCAGTATTTTACCATTCCGTCACGTCCGGGTGAAAGCGAATAATCTACATAGGTGAGCGCCATGGCGCGTATGGTGTACTGCCAGGTCCTGAAAAAGGAAGCCGAGGGGCTCGATCGACCTCCCCACCCCGGCGCTCTCGGCCAACGAATCTACGAGAATATCTCCCGGGAGGGCTGGCGCCAATGGCTCGAGCGACTCACGACGATTATCAACGAGAACCGACTTAGCACCGCAGACCCTGGGAGCATCGAGCTCATCGAACAGCACATGCTTGGCTTTTTGTTTGGGGAGGGAGACATGGGTGCATTACCCAGCGGCTTTACACCAGCAGGACAGAAAAAATAGATACTGCCCGAGCGCGGGCAGAAACTTGTTCGCAACCAATAAGAACTAAAGGGCCAGGCTCGACTTGCCCTTTAATAGCCATCCTTAAGAGTATTTGCTGTTTCTGATGATGGGACGTGTGTAACGTGCAAGATCCACGCGCGGTGGTCGATCGTTTTGTTCCAAAGATTGCTTCAAAGCATAAAACCGGCTAGCTTAGCGCCCGGCCCGAGAGGCCGATGGAGGTACGCAGATCATGAAACTTGTAACCGCTGTCATAAAACCCTTCAAGCTGGATGACGTACGCACCGCACTGTCTGAAATCGGGGTACAAGGCATGACGGTGGCTGAGGTAAAAGGTTTCGGGCGCCAAAAAGGCCATACGGAGCTTTATCGTGGTGCCGAGTATGTGGTCGATTTTTTGCCAAAGGTTAAGATCGAGGTAGCGGTCGACGACACTATCCTGGATCAAGTGATCGATGCCATTGTAGGTGGCGCCAAAACAGGAAAGATCGGCGACGGAAAAATCTTTGTCTACGACCTGAATCAGGTCACGCGAATTCGCACAGGCGAAACCGGTCCTGACGCGCTCTAGCTCTTCTTCCACTGGAGGGGCAATGATGAAAATGACCCTACGAAACTCTGTATTGTGCGCACCGCTTTTCGCGCTCGCGCTGCCGCGGGCAGCACAGGCATCGGGCTTAGACTCCGGCGATACAGCGTGGATGCTGACCTCCACCGCGCTTGTGCTATTCATGACAATTCCGGGCTTGTCGCTGTTCTACGCTGGCCTCGTTCGGGCTAAGAATGTTCTGTCCGTGTTGATGCAATGCTTTGCCATCACGTGTCTGGTTTCGTTGCTTTGGCTCGTCTATGCGTACGGTCTAGCATTCGGCGATGGTGGCGGAGTTAATAGGCTGGTCGGCTTAGGCAAGTTTTTCTTCGCTGGCGTGGACCGGGCAACGCTTTTTCCCGGCACCGCGATTCCTGAGACGGTGTTTGCGATGTTCCAGCTTACGTTCGCAATTATCACGCCCGCACTGATCGTTGGTGGTTTCGCAGAGCGTATGAAGTTCTCAGCGATGCTTTGGTTCTCGGCATTATGGGTTACGGTAGTATACGCGCCGATCGCGCATTGGGTCTGGGGCGGCGGTTGGCTCGGTGATCTCGGCTTGCTCGATTTCGCTGGCGGTACCGTCGTGCACATCAACGCTGGCGTAGCTGCTTTGGTGGCCGCACTGGTGTTGGGAAAACGCAAAGGTTTTCCGAACACACCGATGCCGCCTCATAATTTGGCGATCACGGTCGCCGGCGCGGCGATGTTGTGGGTCGGGTGGTTTGGTTTCAACGCCGGCAGTGCTGTGGCCTCGAACGGCGACGCCGGCATGGCCATGCTGGTCACGCACATCGGCGCTGCTTCAGGCTCATTGGCGTGGATGTTCAGCGAGTGGATCAAGCACGGCAAGCCAAGCGTACTCGGCATTGTCACCGGTATGGTTGCTGGTCTCGGCACGATTACTCCAGCGTCTGGTTTCGTCGGCCCAGTTGGCGCGCTCATTATTGGTATCACCGCCGGAATTATTTGCTTCTGGGCGACGTACATCATGAAACGGGTGTTTTACATCGATGATTCTCTCGATGTGTTTCCAGTGCACGGGGTCGGCGGCATGACTGGAACCCTGCTGACGGCATTATTCGTCGCCACCCTTGGTGGCGCCGGCTTGGCTAAGGGCATGACCGTTGGCAGTCAGTTGGGTGTGCAGTTCATCGGTGTGGTCGCAACAATCGTATGGTGCGGGGTCATGAGCTTCGTTATCTTCAAGGTGCTGGACGCGACCATCGGCCTGCGCGTGACAGATGACCAAGAAACCGAGGGCCTGGACATTGTGCTTCACGAAGAGCGTGGTTATAACTTATAAGCACAATCATTTTGTCATTTGGAGCGCGGGCGCAGAGACGCCCGCGTTTCTCTTCGACAAGGTCCGATGCGAACCGTAAATCGATTCAGCGCCTGCCTTATACTGCTAATCGGGGCTGCATGGGCCACGCGCGACGCCGCGCCCGCGCAATCGACTTCTGTAGAGCGCCGCGCACAGAGCGCTATCGTCATCAGCATAGACGGCCTGCGCCCCGACGCCATCGGCCCGACACACGCGCCGACCTTGCATGATCTAGTTCAGCGCGGCACCTACTGCCCTGTTGCACAGACCGTCTGGCCATCTAACACCCTTCCCGCCCATACCTCGATGTTTACTGGGCTCGATGTCCCTAAGCATGGAGTGCTGTGGAAGCATTATCGTCCTGGTTATTACAACGGAGAAACGGTGTTTTCTGTTGCAAAGGGGGCAGGCTTCAAGACAGCGATGTTTTACGCCAAGCAAAAGCTCAACTATCTCGCACGCCCCGGCACACTCGATTTGGTCTACGGCGCACAGCCAAGTGCTACCTTCCATCCTGATTTGAGTGCCGCTGGCGTCGCGCGCCAATTCGAGCGCATCTGGATGCAGCAGCATTACGATCTGGTATTCATCCACATTCGCGAGCCCGATCGAGTCGGCCATCTTTGGGGCTGGATGAGTGGCCCGTACTTGCGCGCGGTCACTGTTGCCGACCAGGCGGTCCGGGAGATTGTGGTGACATTAAAACGCGCTAGGACTTGGGGAAAGACGTTGCTTGTTGTTACCGCTGACCACGGAGGTAGCGGGCGCCAGCACAGTACTCAAGGCAGGCATGAAGATCGCACGATCCCTTGGATTGCCGTGGGTCCAGGGGTGCCGGCTAGCAAGACCCTGAACAGGCCTGTTTATATCTATGATACCGCCCCAACGGTGCTCGCGTTCCTAGGATTGCGGCTAGGCAGTGACGTGGACGGCCGAACGATTGAGGAGGTTCTGGGCGCAGACGGCAGTATTTCTTTGTCTAAGTAACCCCCTGACGCGATCTCTCGGTTGCAAGGCAATGCCGCCTGTGTTACCGCTAGCGCCGCATGATTACTGCTCGCACTGACGTGATCGGCAGCTTGTTACGCCCTCCAGCGCTGCTTTCGGCGCAACAGCAGCTGGCCGTCGGTGCTATCTCGCCGGCGCAATTCAAGGCGATCGAAGATCAGGCCGTGGACGAGGCCGTTGCGCTCCAGGAACAGGCCGGTCTCGACGTGGTGACGGACGGCGAGATGCGCCGGTTATCTTTTCAGAGCCAGATGACAGCGGCCGTCGACGGCTTCGGCGAACATGACCTCGACGCCTTCCTCTGGGGCGATTGGTTCGGCGATGCTGACGTCGGCTACTGGCACAAGACTCGACCGACCCGTCTTGGGGTGGTGCACCAGTTATCGCGTAAACGTCATCTATCTGCAGAAGAGTTCACATATTTACGGTCGTGCACAACAAGAATTCCCAAGATCACTTTGCCGAGCCCGACCCTATGGACCAACTTCTGGTCCGCTGAACACTCCATCGACGCCTACCCGAGCTTGGAAGGTTTTCTTGCTGATGTTGTCGACATACTGCGCGGCGAAGTCGAGGAGTTGGCGCGCTTGGGCGCTACCTATATTCAAATCGACGCGCCGCACTACACATTGCTTCTTGACCCGAAGACTCGGGCGTTTTACGAGCAACAGGGGTGGTCGCTCGATCGATGGTTGGATCGCGGAATTGAGTTGGATAACGCGTTGATGACAGGATTTCCGAACGTGACTTTTGGTTTTCACCTCTGTCGTGGTAACCAAGACAGTCGTTGGTTGGTCGAAGGCGGATATGACCTGATCGCACAACCGATTTTCGGACGCATCAGAGCACAGCGACTGCTTCTAGAGTATGACGACGTGCGCTCCGGTTCTTTTGGCGCATTGGACGCGATCCCGGATGATAAGTTCGTCGTCCTTGGCCTGGTAAGCACTAAGCAATCACGCTTAGAGCCCCAAGAAAAGCTAATCGCACGTATACGCGACGCTGCCCAACATGTGTCGCTAGACCGTCTGGCGATCAGCCCGCAGTGCGGCTTCTCCACATCGATCATTGGCAACCGTATCTCGCTGGAAGATCAGCGAAACAAACTCAGCCTGATTGCCAAGACTGCCGGGGACGTATGGGGTTAATGGAGTAGCGATCGATGACTAAACCGAAACCGCCACGCGCACACAAACGGCCAAAGATTCTTAGGCATCACGACACAAAACGCAGCGACCCGTGGTTCTGGCTTAGGGAGAAGGACAATCCAGACGTAATTTCTTACCTAATGGCAGAGAATGCCTACACTGATGCGGTCATGAAAACGACGTCGTCCCTGCAACAAGCGCTATATGAGGAAATGCGTGCGCGCATCAAAGAAGACGACAGTACCGTTCCAGAGAAGGAAGGGGCTTACTCTTATTATCGACGTTACGTTGCGGGAGGTCAGTATCCGATTTTCTGTCGCATGCGCCAAAACGGCAGCGAAGAAATCGCCCTAGATGCTAACGAGCTTGCCCAGGGACGCCCTTATCTACGCTTAGGTGTCTGCCACAACAGTCCCGACCATCGGTACCTCGCATACTCCTTGGATCTCGACGGCTCCGAGGAGTTTACCCTGCAGATTAAAGACTTAACGACCGGGGTGTCACTCGAGGAACGCATCCCCAAGACGTACGATTCGCTAGAATGGGCAAATGACAGTCACACGTTCTTTTACACCAAGCTTGACCGTTACCATCGTCCGCGACAGGTTTACCGTCATCGCCTGGGAGATGATCCCAGCACCGATGCACTGATCTTCGAAGAGCAAGATCCGCGCTTCTTTGTTTCGCTTTCGAAATCCGAGAGCAATCGCTTTATCTACATTGCCTCTGAAGGTAACAACATGTCGGAATGGCGTTATCTCGATGCCAATGATCCGAACGGTGTTGTCCTACTCATCGAGCCTCGTTCCGAGGAGCATGAGTACGACGTCACAGATAATGGCGATCAGTTTTTTATCCGCACGAATGTCGCCAGTGCCAAGGACTTCAAGATCGTACGAACGCCGATTACGGGCCCATCGGCAAGTAACTGGCAGGACTTTATTGGCCATGAACCCGGTAGATTGATAACCGACCTCATCGCTTTCAGAACCTATCTCGTTGTTTCGGAGAGCAGCCGCGCTATCCCTCGAATCAGAGTGATTCACCTTCCGAGCGGTGACAATCATTATATTGAGTTCGGCGAGGGTGCCTATGAAATCGAGGCGCGGGCCGGACGCGAGTTCGATGCTACCACATTGCGTTTCATCTATACGTCGCTAGCCATGCCTGAACAAACGTATGACTATCACATGGCAACGCGCACACGGGAACTGCTTAAACAACAAACAGTGCTAGGTGGCTTCGATACAAGCAACTATCTATCGAAACGTGTCTACGCCAAAAGCTCCGACGGTGTGGAAATTCCCATCTCGTTGTTTTATCACAAGAGCGTCTCTCTGAACGGGACCGCGCCGCTGTTGCTGTACGGCTATGGATCCTATGGCAATAGCATTCCGCCGCGTTTCGGTCACACACGACTGAGTTACGTCGACCGCGGCTTTGTCTACGCCATCGCGCATATACGCGGTGGCATGGAAATGGGATATCAATGGTACGAAGATGGCAAGCTTCTTAAAAAGAAGAACACGTTCAATGATTATATCGTCTGCGCCGAGTATCTGATCGAGAAGAAATTTACTGCCAAAGGTCAAATTCTCGCCGTCGGGGGTAGTGCCGGCGGAATGCTCATGGGAACGATTGCCAACACACGTCCCGATCTCTTTAAGGCCATCATCGCCCATGTACCGTTTGTCGATGTGATTAACACGATGCTGGACGATACGCTGCCATTGACGACCTTGGAATACAACGAATGGGGCAATCCCAACGATGAGGAGTACTTCAACTACATGCTATCTTATTCACCCTACGACAATGTGAAATCTCACGACTACCCGCACATGTTGATCATCTCGGGCATGAATGATCCGCGGGTGACTTACTGGGAGCCGGCGAAGTGGACAGCGAAGCTACGTGATACGAAGACTGACGATAATCTTTTGCTGCTAAAAACCCATATGGACTTCGGACACGGCGGCGCCTCTGGCCGCTTTGATCATCTGAAAGAAGCGGCGCTCGATGTCACCTTCGCCTTGAAGGCGTTTGGCCATACGTAGATCCGTTCACTCCCTTGCCCAGGGCTAATATAGGAAGGCGGGTATCTGAATAGCCTAAGGATGTGCTACATGGGCCATGGTACACCCCTTCCACCGTTCTTTTTTTGGCGCTGCTGTTGGGGAGCCTACGCCATTGTAGTGCGTCTAGCCTTTCGCCAGCTTTAGATGCTCGCGTATGAAAGCGCTGTCCATCTCGATGAGTGGACGCGGCCTAGCAATGCTGAATCCCTGTGCATAATCCACACCGATCTCGCGCAGCTTCTGCAGGATCTGCTCTTTTTCAACGAACTCGGCTACGGTACGTTTGCCCATTACATGGCCCATTTCGTTAATCGACTTAACCATCGCGTAGTCGATCGGATCGTCGACGATGTCCTTCACAAAGATACCGTCGATCTTCAGGTAATCGACAGGAAGATTTTTCAGATAAGCAAAAGAGGACATGCCGGATCCAAAGTCATCGAGCGAAAACCGACAACCAAGATTTTTCAATATAGACATGAAACGTGTTGCCTTGGCTAGATTACCAATTGCCGCAGTCTCTGTTATCTCGAAACAGATCTTTTCCGGCGGAAGTGCACTATGATTGAACTGTTTTACCATGAACTGCATAAAATCGGCGTCGCCAATAGAATGGCCTGACAAATTTATTGTGCACAACTGAAGTCGTTCTAATTGTTCCGGATGTTCTTCTAACCAATGGAAAGCGGTTCGTGTAACCCAACGATCTAGGGTGAGCATCATGTTATAACGCTCGGCAGCGTGCAGAAATGCGCGCGGTCTTATGATTTTGCCGTCCTTATCCTCCATGCGCAGTAGAAATTCGAAGTGTATCCCTTCGTCTATGGTGCCAACGGGAACGATGAGCTGGTAATACAGGTGAAAGCGTCCTTCATCCATTGCTTCTGCAATGCGCGACACCCACTGCATTTCACCATGCCTTCGCATGAGTGTGCTATCGTCCTCGCGATACTCGTGTATGCGGTTACGGCCAGCGTCCTTGGCCGCGTAACAGGTGGCATCAGCCCCCTTCAACACACGCGATAGGTTATCGCTGTGCTCCGTGATCGAAACTAGTCCGATGCTCGCCCCAAGCGTGAAGCTATTGCCTTCCCACACGAAGCGAAAATCCTGAATTGTCTCAAGCAAATGATTAGCAATCCGGAACGCCTGCTGCGGAGGACAATGCTCCAACAGAACACCAAACTCGTCGCCGCCCAGTCGTGCCAAGGTATCATGTTTGCGCAACTTATCGTGCAGCACGGCACCGAGCTGTCGTAGGTACTCGTCGCCGGCGGTATGGCCGCACGTATCGTTGACCACCTTGAACTGATCGAGATCCATGTAAAGCAATGCATGTTGACTGCGCTCGCTTCTTGACAAGTTCAGAGCAACAACCAGACGGCGCTCAAATTCGCGTCGGTTGACCAAACCAGTCAGCGGGTCATGGGTGGCCTGAAAGGACAAATCGGATTGGTAGCGCTGGATCGCATCTCGCATGGATCTAAACGTAGTAATGAGCGTTCCCATCTCGTCAGTTCCAGGTCTAGGCAGGGGTGTGCGGAAATCCCCCTTCGCTAGGCGCGCCGACGCTTCCGATAATTGCTTAACCGGGCGGCTAACCACCATCTCCAAGGTAATCGCTATGGCGACTGTGAACACCAACACGATCAATACGAAAGCGATCAAGAAATATTGCTGCAGATTTGCTACTGCGGTCATCGTGTCTGACGTGTCGACGGTTACTCGCAGCAAGCCAAGGCTGCCACCTGCTCCACTGATTGACTGTTCCAGCGTATATTGCGCACTCGTATTCGAAGGTCTCTGCGTTTGTTCGGACGGGTAGAGACGCTTACCGTGGCCATCCAGAAGCTCTATTGCTGCCCAGTCTCGGTTCTCTTTCAGCCCTCGGTTCAGCGTATTTTTCACGGTGTCATGTTTGTTCGTTGCCAGCATCGACACCACGTCCTCAGCCAAACTGCGTAGGTGCCCGAGCATTTGTTGCTTGTGCTCTTGCTCGAGGATCGCCGTAATCTGTGGCAGCCAATGCACATTCACGTATGCAGTTAGCAATACACCGAAAACTAGAAGTGGCAAAAACAATTTAAGTCGTAAACTCATGACTAATTACTCTTTAAACACACTTCATCACACTCCCTCTTTCCACTTACATGCCGCATCGTCCTAACTACTTACCTGTTTTTGCGGTACTAACTCTATGCAGTCCTCTAGTGGCACAGGCTTAGCGATCTCGAATCCCTGCGCGTAGTCCACGCCAAGCTCTTTGAGCTTCTCTAGAACATCTCTTTGTTCAACGGACTCAGCGATTGTGCGAATACCCATCACATCTCCAATCTGATGAATGATCTTCACCATCGCGTAATCGACCGGATCACTGACTGTATCCCTAATAAAGCTACCGTCTATCTTGAGAAAGTCGACTTGCAGATTCTTGAGGTAAGCGAAAGAGCTTAGTCCGCTACCAAAATCGTCGAGAGCGAAGAGACAACCCATGTCTTTCAACACAGAGATAAATCGCATCGCGCGTGTTAAATTTGCAATCGCTGCTGTCTCCGTTATTTCAAAGCAAAACTTGTTTGGTGTGATTTGACTCTGATTAAACTGTTCAACTACGAAATCCAGGAAGCGCTCGTCTGAAAGCGACTGGCCGGAGAGATTGATGGCGAGAATACCGAGATTTTGCCCCGCTGTGCCTCCCAACTCGCGTAGAAAGGCGCACACTTTGCGAATGACCCACCGGTCTATAATTGGCATCAAGCTGTAGCGCTTGGCAGCGGGCAGAAAGGCGGTCGTGGGAACCACTTTGCCATTCTCGTCGTGCATACGTGTTGAGATCTCAGAGTACTCGTGTTCCTGCGCCACTTCTGACAATGCCATGGCCTGCTGTCCATACAGATCGATTCGATCCTCCTCGATCGCTCTAGCGATGCGCGCCACCCATTGCATTTCCCCTTGGCGCTTCGCCAACACTTTGTCATCGGGTGCGTTGACGTAAACTCGATCGCGACCGCGATCTTTTGCCGCGTAACAGGCAGAATCGGCCATGCCCATCACTTCGCTAATGCTGCCGCTGTCGGCGGTGACGGGTACGACGCCGATGCTCACGCCGACTTCAAACACATGGTCCTGCCAGGCAAACTGGAAGTTCTGAACAATGCTTCTGAGCCCATCGGCGATTTTCCTGGCCTGGCCCAGCGGACACCCCTCAAGCAGCACGGCGAATTCGTCACCGCCGAGACGCGCCAAGGTGTCACTCTCACGGACACCGGGCTGCAGCTCGGTAGCAAGCTGTCTCAGCAGCGCATCACCGGCAATATGGCCGCACGTGTCGTTGACTACCTTGAAGTGATCGAGATCGAGGTAACACATGGCGTGCTGACGGTCCTCATTGTGCGCACTCTCCAGCGCTTGCGTAAGGCGTATCTCGAATTCTTGACGATTTACGAGACCTGTCAGGGCATCGTGGCTTGCCTGATAGGACATACGGCGTGCCATACCACGCATCTCAGTCACATCATGAAACACGAGCACGGTACCCATTACCCGTCGCTGACTGTCGCGCAACGGCCCCGCCGTCACCTCTACAGATACTTCGCGGTTTTCATCGCGTCGCGCAAGTAGTGTGTGGCCGGAGAGGCGAACGCTTCGTTCCTCATTCAGGCATCGATTGACCGGATCGGCGACCGGTTGACGTGTGGTTTCCTCGATAAGTTTGAACACCTCTGACAACGCGCGACCGCGTGCCTCTGCCACCGTCCAGCTAGTAAGCTGCTCTGCGACCGGATTCAGGTATTCGATCCAACCATTCGTGTCCGTTGTGATCACACCGTCACCAATGGCTTCCAACGTTACTTGGGCGAGCTCTTTTTCTAGGTACAGGTCGGCTTCCGTTCGCCGCCGTTCCTCGACCTCTGCCTCAAGTTCTGCATTGGTACGCTCGACTTGCAGTTTGGCGTCAGACAGACCATCGACCAGCTCAAGATTTTCAAATCGCAAGCGCAACGAGTCCTTTATCGTCGTGTGAATGGCGCGCCCGATAGCGCCCATCGCGCCCGCGAACACCAGCGCCATGAGCCCCATCAAAAAATAAGTTTCACCACCCTGAAGAAACAGCAAGGTCGCGACCGGGACGAGTATGAGGAGCAGAAAACACGCATAAACCGTCAAGACGGCAGAGAGATAGGGCGCTGCCCCGGCAGCGATACCGCCAATTAGTAGCAGAAGAAAACTTTGATGCAAAACATGTCCGTCCGGAAACAGCGCGGCACCTCCCAAGCCCCAGGCGAAGCCGGCGAAGCCTGCGCCGATCGTGAACGGTAGCAACCAATGTTTGTTGTCGGCATTCGGTTGGCTCGCTCGCTGGTACGCCCGCACCAAAACATAACGACCTAAAGTGATCAGACCGATCAGCCCAAACCAGACAAGTAACCAGACATGGTCCACCACTTTCCACAGACCGATCACGAGTAACGTGGCGATAACTAGCGTCACAACAAAACCGTGGCTGGCCTGGCTGTAAAGCAACCTGACCTGCTCTGCAAGTACCCGCTGATCTCGACTTGCGATGTCAGTCAACTCGCTTCGGTTCGTAGATGGGGACGCGTCGGAGCGCTTATTCCTACTTTCAACCATTTTTATGCGGCCTCAAGAGCAACGCCTTTCTTAAAGAAGCACGATCGATTACGGCAGCGGCACACGCACAGCCATCCTGCGCCATGGTAATAACGCTCCTATCGCTCCTGACCGACCTGGTTTTTCTTTCGGGGTTGGGCTCAAATCAGAAGAGCAGTCGGGTGCGACACTGACCCGGGCCCGAATGAGAAAAAAACTTGGACTGTCAGATACTTATATCAATCGTGCTACCGCCTAACATCGGTCTGGCGGCGCGGGCCAACCCACGTTTCTCACATACTCACGGAAGTATAGTATGCGTTTACAGCCATCGTTGACGGCCACCAGCGCACCCACGGCCACAGCGGACCTCGATGTTACGATTCAATTCAATAAGTTACTGACCTGCGCGGTCCGGCTGTGGTGCCGTTTCGGTTAGAGGTCGGCGGGTGAGATGCGGGGCGGTTACGGGGGTGGCAACCTATCGAAGTGTGCGATCAGATCGCGGATGACAGCAGCGCCATATCACTCTTCGTCCCGGTGCCACATGCCGGTTGAACCATAGCGCTCCCCGGTATCACAAAGCAGGGTCACGACAGTGCGGTAGCGGCCAGTGGCGGCCACCTTCAGGGCAGCGTGCACGTAGGCGCCGGAAGACGGCCCCACGAAAAGGCCCTGCTTCGCAAGCCGATGACACATGCTGAGACCGTCCTCAATGGTTACCGGAACACGTTCATCGATCAGGGCCTCATCAAGGATCGCAGGCAGAATGTCTTCAGGCTCACCCAGTGGCTTTAAGCCCTCGATACCCGGAAACCTGTCGGGTATGACCGACACGATATGCGTATCAGCACGGGCTTCGCGCAACCGCCGTCCGATTCCGGTGATACTGCCGCCCGTGCCCACACCGGCGACGAACACTTCGGAGGAGGCGCCTGTCTGCGCCATCACTTGCTGCACTATCTCCTTGCCTGTTCCTTCATAATGGGAACGCCAGTTGTCCTCGTTGCTGTATTGGTCGCAATACCAGTAGCGATCCGGGTACTCGTCGGCTAGCCGCCGCGCCTCGTGCAATGCAAAGTCATAACCTTCAATCGGGTCGGTGATGATAAGTTCGGCGCCGTAGGCCGAGATCCTTTCCAAACGCTCCTTGCTCGCGTTGCCGGGAATCACAATGGACACCGGTATGCCCAAGGCAGCCCCAATCATTGCGTAGGCAATGCCTGCGTTACCGGAGGAGGAGTCGAGCAGGCGACGCCCACTCTCAAAGCGCCCGTCATCAAGAGCCTGACAGATCATCCGCGCTACTGGGCGGTCTTTTAGAGAACCGCCAGGATTACTGCTCTCCAACTTCGCGAATAGCCGCACGTTCGGCGCCACGTCGGCGACCAGGTCCAACTCGATCAACGGCGTGTGACCGATGGCACCCAGCAACCCTACGTTGTCGCAGGGGCGAGTCGTTTTCGGAGCGAGTGTTGAAGCTTTTTGAGCCAATAATGCCTCCGCGGTGAGTTGCGAGCCAAGCGAGGATTTGATGAATCAGTTGCCTGAAAAACTAATGGCTATGCATTAGACACCGAACAAAGCTGCTCGTAGTCCACGTAACCGGGAAATTGCGTGCCATCACCGCAATAGCGGCACTCCGGATCAGATGTGAGTTTAAGCTCTGTGAAGTGTGCTCGCAGTGCATCATAGTAGAGCATTCGCCCAACCAGGGGATCCCCAACGCCCAGTATGATCTTAATCACCTCTACAGCTTCTAACAAACCGATGACACCCGGTAGGATCCCGAGCACTCCTGCTTCCGCGCACGATGGCGCCATTTCTGCAGGCGGGGGCTCTGGATATAGGCAGCGATAACAGGGTCCATGGCGCTTCTTGTAAGCAGGCCAGAATACCGATACCTGTCCCTCGAAGCGATAGACTGCACCGTGGACGTTAGGAATGCCGAGCTTGACACACGCGTCATTGACAAGGTAACGGGTAGGAAAGTTATCTGATCCATCGACCACGACATCGTACCCGGCGAAAATTTCTTCCACATTAGCGCTATCCAGTCGCACCTCGTGACCAACGATACTGACGGCCGGGTTCAACGCTTCCAGGCTCTCTTGCGCCGATATTACCTTCGGAATACCGACACGTGCTTCTGTATGCAGAATTTGACGTTGTAGGTTGCTGCGATCGACAACGTCGTCATCGACTATGCCTATGGTGCCAATGCCGGCTGCGGCTAGATAAAATCCAGCCGGTGAGCCCAATCCACCTGCGCCGATCAGAAGTACCTTGCTATCTACGAGCTTCAGCTGCCCGGCCTCGCCGACTTCAGGCATCAATAGATGACGCGAATAGCGCTCGCGTGCTTCCGCATCGAGCACGCGCGGGATCTCGAACGGCTTACCGTCGTTCTTCCAACGCGTGAAACCGCCCGCTACGCTGCGTACGTCACTATAACCCAGTTGCTTCAAAGTGTCGGCCGCGAACAGCGCGCGCAACCCACTGGCACACATAACGAGCACCGGGCGATTAAGATTCGGAATCGCATCCTCGATGCGCAATTCCAGAAATCCTCGGCCCAGGCGATAAGCACCCACGGGGCTACCCTGCGCGACCTCATCGGCCTCCCGGACGTCAACCAACGCCGCTCCTTTTCGCTGAAGCTGGACTGCTTCGGCTGGTGACACCTCGGGAATAGAATTTTTCAGCTCCGCAACGCGGCGGTCCTTGCCTTTTGGCGCACCGCCCGCGACTGCCGGTACGATCGATACCACGTCGTTATCGGCAACAGGTGTCGCCAACCCTTTGAGCGAACGCACATTATCGGCTCCAAGATAGACGTTAACGAAGTTGCGCAGCTCGCCTTGCGGATTCATCACCCGTTCTAGCAGGCCGCCATGCGTCGCGCCCAGCGCGTTCAACACATCGCCAACATTCGCCCCATCTACGCGCACTTCGTCCGCCCCGTCCGTAAACGACCGTAGCGGAGTAGGGATGCGTACTGTTACCGTGGACATAACTCGATTGACTCCTCCACGAATTGATCACTATTCAGGCGCCACGACCGCATGTCGGCCACGCCGTCGCGGGTCACCGAGATTATCACGTAGGACCAACCCGCCCAAGCCGCCACTCGGTCCGTTTCCGAAGGACGTGCAGGATGATCCGGGTGCGAATGCCAGATCCCAACGATCTCTAATCCATCGTCGCGTGCCTTCTCGTCCGCCAGCAGAAAGTCCTTTGGATCTAACTCGTAGCGATCGTGTGCCCGCTTGCGGTTGAGGTTACGCGCCTGTATAGCGCGTTCGACTTCAACGCGCGTGCCGTCTTGGCGCCCAACCAATACACCGCAGCTCTCGAGCGGATAGCCTTCACGTACCCATCTCTCGAGCGCACTTCGGGCCTTTTCCGCCATGGCGATCCTACCCATGGATGCAATACTATACTGAATTGCTCAGGAATATACCATACTAAAAAACTCAGGTATTAGCACCTGCAGCCGAGACTCCTACTCTGACCGCTGACAGGATTCAGAGTTGCGGTACACCCCTATAGAGTGTATCGACTTACAATTGCTCCTTTGCTAGCTCTCCGTGGGAGACGCATAACTGGCCCATTGTATCTGTGCGCATGTTCGCGACACTCTATGAAAAAGCCCTACGGTGGGCACAACACCGGCATGCGCCGCGCTACTTGGCAGCGTTGAGCTTCGCCGAATCGTCGTTTTTCCCGGTGCCGCCCGACGTAATGCTGGCGCCGATGACGTTAGCGACGCCGCCTCGCGCTTGGTTCTTTGCCGCTCTGACGACGGCCGCGTCCGTACTGGGCGGCATCGCAGGATATGGAATCGGGCTGCTCGCGTTTGATCTTGTCGGACCCTTACTCCATCGCCTCGGTTACTGGGACGGGTATCTGCAGGCGCAACAGTGGTTCGCCGAATGGGGTTTCTGGGCCGTGTTGCTCGCGGGATTTTCTCCGATCCCCTACAAGGTTTTCACCATCGCCGCTGGCGTAGTCGTACTCTCTTTCCCCGCTTTCGTGCTGGCGTCGTTGATCGGGCGTGGTGCACGCTTTTTTCTAGTCGCCGGGCTTATCGCGTGGGGTGGAGAAAGACTTGAGCGCACTATTCGTTCTCACATCGAGCTCGTGGGCTGGCTGCTCGTCGTTGTCTGTATCATCCTCTATTTGCTGTTGAGATCCTGAAAGGACCGTGCCAATACAATTAGCAGCAGGACACTTCAGTGAACGCTGCCTTGAGCTCATCATAGTTATTGGTCACTGGAAACTGGAAGAATTCACGCGCCACGCTTTCGGGTGGACGAAACAAAATGCCGGCGTCAGCTTCCGTAAGCATGGTGGCGTCGTTATACGAATCGCCTGCGGCAATAATGCGAAAATTCATAGCCTGCAACGATTTCACCGCCTGACGCTTCGGGTCGGTTTGGCGAAGCCGGTAATCGACAATGCAATCAGCCCCATCGACCTTAAGCCGATTACAGAACAAAGTCGGCCAACCGAGCTGGCGCATGAGGGGTGCCGCAAACTCGTAGAAGGTGTCCGACAGAATCACGACCTGGTAACGCTCACGCATCCAGTCTAGAAAATCGCGTGCGCCTACTAGCGGTGTCATTGAATCGATGACGGCCTGGATTCTCTGCAAACCTAAACCGTGTCTCTGCATCACAGCGATCCGCTGTTTCATTAGTGCATCGTAGTCGGGCATGTCACGAGTCGTCGCCCGCAACTCCGCGATGCCGGTGCGCTGCGCCACGTTAATCCAGATCTCCGGAACCAATACACCTTCTAGGTCGAGACAGGCAATTTCCATGTCAGGCGCGAGTCGCGATACTTATTATTGAGGAGCAGGTCAGCAGTATACCTTTCTACCATCAGCAGGACGACCTAGCGACCGTGTTATTTAGAGTGACGCCGCTAACGTAGAGAGTCGAACTTTCGCACAGAACGTTCCTGTCAAGGGCGTGGAATTATGGCAATATTCGGCGTAGCGATGCTTCCGTGACGGAAATGACAAAGTTAGAGCAATTGGACCCCATCGCGCTGGTGCGGACGTGGTTTGACGAGGCCGAGGCCAATGAGCCTAACGATCCTTTAGCGGCAGCCCTCGCCACCGCAGATGAAACCGGCGCACCTTCGGTTCGCATGGTACTGGTGCGGGGGCTCGATAAGCGTGGCCTTGTGTTCTACACCAACCTCGAGAGCCGAAAGGTCAAGGAAATCACAACCAATCCACGTGCGGCACTTTGTCTCTATTGGAGATCACTCAATCGGCAGGTGCGCGCGGAAGGAACCGTCGAGCCCGTGAGTAATGCGGAGGCCGATGCCTACTTTGCCACGCGCGAGCGTACCTCTCAGATCGGCGCCTGGGCCTCGAAGCAGTCGCAAACGATGGCTGGGCGTTTCGAGCTCGAAAAGCGTGTCGCCAAGTACACTGCCAGGTTCGGTGTAGGTAAGATTCCGCGTCCCCCGTTTTGGTCGGGCTTTCGATTGTGTCCGATGCATATCGAGTTCTGGCAGCGGCGGCCGTTCCGGCTACACGAACGTATTGCGTATTACCGCACAGAGGATGGATGGACAACTGAAACGCTCTATCCGTAATACTCAACGATCCCCGATCGCTTCCCACTTGCGTTTTAGTCGCTTCACTGATACGGGCGATGGCGTCTTCAACTCCTGTGCAAACAGCGAGACCCGTAATTCCTCCAGCATCCACCGGTACTCCGCTAACGCCGGGCTATCCACCGCGCCAGGACCTTCAGTGCGCTCCAGATAAGCATGCCATAGCGATAGCATGTCGGTAGCTCGCTCGCGGTCCTTAGCCGGCGCAGCTTCGAGTTTGTCCAGGCGGCTAATGATCGCCCGCAGGTAGCGTGGAAGATTACCCATCCGTGCGTACGGGGTGCGTTGAGTAAAGCCCGCATAAACTAGCCGCACGAGCTGCCCACGAATATCATCAAGCGCATCCCTTTTCCAGTCCGCCTTCTGGATGGCTTCGATTCGTGTCGTAATCGTGTTGTAGAGATCGAGCACTTCGCCGACGAGCTCGCACAGTTTCTCCGCCGTGACAATCAGATCCGCCCTCCCCTGCTCCAGTCGTTTGTCGAAGATCACAGCGTCTCGTACCGAAGCACCGTCACCAATAAACACATGATCCACTGCCGCGGTGATGAGATCATGTTTCAATTCTGGACAGCTACCAATCGGTGCGTAGTGCAGGCACATCTTTTTTATGCCGGGCAAATTCTTGCGCAAATACTCCAATTGCTGTGGCAGCTGTAATATGAACAACTCGCGAAGCCCGTGTCGCATCGCCTGTTCCGCTTTTGCTTCGGAATCAAAAAGCCGCAGTGAGATGGAGTTGCTCTCATACATCAGGGCGGGGTACGCCTTGACCTTGTGACCACCGGCTCGTAGTTCGATCGTTTCGGGTAGATCACCAAAATCCCATCGCGTAACGTTTTCACGTTCGTATTCGCCAACCGGCTGTGCAAAGCCCTTTGACGCCATTTGGCCGTACTCCCGCCCAAGACATTGTAGGTCACGTGATACCGCGATCTCTCGGCCGTGCGCATCAACCAACCGGAAGTTCATCTGTAGATGGGCCGGCAATGATTCCGGGCGCCATGCGCTCGACGGCACTGTTACCCCAGTCATTCTCTGAAGCTCTTCCGCCAGCGCCTTGGTCAGAGGCTTGTCACCCGGCGTTAACGCCTCGATACAGGCATTGGTGAACTTGGGTATTGGCACGAAGTTACGCCGTAGCGGTTTAGGAAGCGAGCGTAATAACGCCGCAACCTTCTCCGGCAGCAAACCCGGTACCAACCAGTCAAATGGCTCGCATCTGAGCTGATTAACAGCTGCCACGGGAACCGTTGCGGTCACACCATCCGCCGGGTGACCAGGCTCAAAACGGTAATCAAGTCTAAAGGTCATTCCATTCACCGCCAGCTGTTCGGGGAATCGTTCTTGCGTAACCCCGGCAATGCTTTGCCGGAGGAGATAATCCCGTTCTAAGTAAAGAAGGCGCGCATTCTTGTGTTCGGCCTTACAACGCCAATGCTCGAAAGCGGTTGCTTCACAGACACCGACAGGAATCCGCTGATCGTAGAAATCATATTGACATTGCCAGTCTGCGAGTAGATCGTGCCGTCGCGTGCGGTGTTCCAGCGCCTTGATCTCCGCAAGCAATTGCTGATTGTGTTTAAAAAATGCGCCCTCGCTCTCATAACGCCCTTCGATAAGACCTTCGCGAATAAAGATCGACCTCGCCTCCCGGTGGTCGATCGACCCGTAATGTACTCTGCGGTCACCTACAATCACGAGCCCGTAAAGGGTAACTTGTTCCTGCGCCAATACCGCTCCGCGCTTCTGATCCCAGTGAGGCTCAAGGTAGTTTCGACGACAAAGGTCCCTTGCTACTTGTTCGACCCACTCGGGCTCAACTGTCGCTACCGTGCGAGCGTAGAGTCGTTTTGTCTGGACTAGTTCAGCCGCCACGATCCACCGTGGCCGCTTGTCGAAAAGTGCTGAACCCGGAAAAAGTGACAACTTACCCCCACGGGGCCTCAGGTACTCACCTTGATCGGCCGTCACGGCGACATTTCCCAGGAAACCCGCGAGCACCGCCCGATGGATGTTACCGTACTGAGCCGGTTCTTTATTCAGTTCGAAGCCCATCTCTTTGGCCATCGTCTGGAGTTGTTGATGGGTGTCGCGCCAATTCTGCATGCGTATGTAGGAGAGAAAGTTATCGCGACAAAAAGCGCGCAGTTTGTTCCTCGATAGACGATGCATCTGCTCATTGAACACACTCCAAAGCTTCAGAAAACCTACAAAATCTGATCGTGGCTCAACGAACTTTCGATGGCACGCGTCTGCCTTCGCCGCAGCTTCCAACGGGCGCTCACGCGGATCTTGAACGGTTAATGCCGAGGCGATAATCAATATTTCGCTAAGACAGTGCTCTTCGCGAGCGGCGAAGATCATCCGACCGAGGCGTGGATCCAACGGCAATCGGGCGAGCTGTCGTCCCATGTCAGTTAGTTCACCGTCAACAAGCGCCCCGAGCTCTGCCAATAGCCTAAACCCGTCTTTGATTCGCTTGGCATCTGGCCGGTCGATAAAGGGAAAGCGTTCAACATCTCCCAACCTTAATGCTTCCATCCGTAAAATCACACCGGCTAGGTTGGCTCGCAATATCTCCGGCTCTGAAAACAAAGGGCGATCGTTATAATCGTTCTCCGAATAAAGACGAACGCAAATCCCGGCGCTAACCCGTCCACAGCGCCCTTTGCGCTGTTCGGCACTGGCCTGAGAAATCTTTTCGATCGGTAGACGCTGTACCTGTGTGCGTGGACTGTAACGGCTGACACGAGCGCGGCCGATGTCAATCACGTAGCGAATACCTGGAACCGTAAGAGATGTCTCGGCGACATTGGTGGCAATGACGATTCGGCGTGTGCCATGTGAGCTGAACACACGGTTTTGTTCGGCGACAGACAATCGCGCATAAAGCGGTAGTATCTCTGTGTGTGGCGGGTGATGCTTGCGCAAGGCCTCGGCTAAGTCGCGGATCTCCCGCTCGCCGCTCGCAAAAACCAAGATATCGCCGCGATCGATCGCTGAAACTTCATCAACCGCATCCAGCGCCGCCTGCCGCGTGCTACGTTCTCGTTCGTCCTCGCTGTCACCGTCTGGCGGACGATAAAGAACTTCCACAGGGTATGCACGGCCGGAGACTTCGATTACCGGTGCGTTATTGAAATGCCGCGAGAAACGCTCCGGATCGATCGTAGCCGACGTGATAATCACCTTGAGATCAGATCGCTTCTTAAGGAGACGCTTCAGATAACCCAGGATGAAATCAATATTGAGACTGCGCTCATGTGCCTCATCGATAATCAGTGTGTCATACTGCTCAAGCAAGCGATCGCTTGCAGCCTCCGCGAGCAAGATCCCATCTGTCATTATCTTTATGAAGGCGTCGCGCCCAACCCGATCGCCGAAACGCACCTTGTACCCGACGTCGCTACCGAGCTCGCTGCCGAGCTCCTCTGCAATGCGTGCGGCGACACTGCGCGCGGCGATTCGGCGCGGTTGTGTGTGGCCGATTAAACCGCTCGCACCCCGACCAAGCGCGAGACAGATCTTCGGTAGCTGCGTGGTCTTCCCCGAGCCAGTATCACCGCACACCACGACGACGGGATGAGATGCGATGGTACGCGCAATCTCGTGGCGATGGGTGGTCAGCGGTAGTGCGTCGGGAAAGGCTGGCTGTGGACGTTGGACACGTCGCCGCTCGTGGCACGCAATCGAAGCGTCGACATCACGTCTAAGCCGCGTAAGCGCTGAACGCCAGCGATTACTCCGGTCAGCAATACGGTGCAGCTGCGCTAGTCGACGTTCGAATCGACGCCGGTCGATCAGCATGCATCCAGGTATTTGTGCCGCGAGCACCTCTTCCGCGGTTGCGCCATGGTCGATCGTGTGTCTATTCTCCTGCGTTTTGCCCACTTGCGAGTAAATTGCGCGCCCTTAAAAGACGGTGCTCGAGTTTACGCTCCGCTTACGATTCACTAGACTGCTTCCGCATTCAGCCTGCCCCATTGACCAGACTCGAACATGACCGCACTCCACTGTCGAACTATCCTGCTCGCCGCCCTTGTGCTCGGTAGTTCGCCTTTTGTTCATGCTGATGGGTATGCGCCCCCGGGGCTCTATGAGGTACGCTATTTAACCCTAGATAATGGGCTCGATGTAGTATTGAAGCGGCGCACGCATGCGCACAACGCTGCGGTGCGGCTCGTAGTAGACGTTGGCCATCGACATTTTCCCTGCCACAAACGCGAAACAGCACACTTTCTCGAGCACCTGTTGTTCACGGGAACATCGAAACATAGCGAGGCCGAGCTCGATAGATTGATAGAGGACCATGGTGGATCGTGGAACGCGGCGACGGATGAATCTAGAACAGAGTATCAAATTGACATCTTCGACCGACACCTTGCGCTCGCGATCGACACACTATACGAGATCATAACGGACACGACCATCACGCCCGAGAAGGTGAAGCTAACGCGAGAAATCATACACCAGGAACTCGGAGGTAAGGCCTCGAGGCTGAGGCGGTGGTTGTACGAACGCGGCGTCGGCAAATCAGCCGCCATGAAATCTCAACGTGCACTTTTGCCCGGCACGGGTGTCGTGTGCCCAGGGCTGGATACTCCGGAAGGTATCGACGAGGCCGATATCAAACACGCTTACCAAACCCACTATGTGCCGAACAATATGGCTCTGATCGTCGTTGGCAGTCTCGAGGAAGACCACGTATTGAGCCATATTCGCCGAACCTTTGGACACATGGGGCGCGGGGCGATCGATCGTCAGCCACCCGCTACGCCCCCGTACCCGAGCGAGTCAACGGAGGTCACGGGTACGCTCTCGCCCTTACTCGGCGCTGGTGGCAACATCGCGATCGCCTATCGCACGGACGGGCTGTACTCGCCAGACTTCTATGTCCTTTGGGTCCTGCGCGTTTACTTGGATCGCGTCCTCTACGAGAAGATACGCGTCGCTGAGGGATTATCCTATAGCCCAGAAGCGCTTTACTTCTTTGATATGGACTACGGCATATTCATTGCTGGTGCGGACGCCGAGCTCGACCGGCTCGATAAGGTGCGGATCATGCTCAAGGCAGAACTCGAGAAACTACGCCACGGACCGTTAAACGCGGCTGACATCGAGACGACGAAGCAAAGAATCTTGCTCGCACGAGTCCAAGGTTATGAATCGAACGCAGAGGTTGCGAACTATTATGTCAGCAACGTACACGAGCTCAGAACACATGGCAATCTGTTAGATCTCGAAACCGAGATCGCTAATGTTCAAGCGACGGACATTCAACGAGTGGTGCGAAAATACCTGCGCAAAGAGCTTCAAGTAACAATCAGGTCGACACCGACTTTGACTTATACCCAATTCTACGTCGCACTGGGTATCATCGTCGTTGCGTTGTTCGTGGTTGGGGGCTACTTTTACCGACGGGTTGTGCGGCAGTATCAGCGGGCGTCTACGTCTAGGAAAATTTGATACACCGCCACACCAACCGCGCCCGTATGAACCCGAAGTACGAACCTGAATGCACTGATTCATTCTGGGTTAGTAAATGACTGAGAGACGCCTGACCGGAGGCGAGCGCGCTGCGCAGCAACTCTACACCGTGTAAACAGCTTCGATCTCTAACAGCAGGTCAGGGCGACAAAGATCGCCATGCAGATAAAGGACGCTCGATTCGTCCTCCAGCTGCTGGGTGAGCATGTCCCGAACCTTTTCGACATCGCGTAGTCGCCGCACGAAAATCTTTAAGAGCCTCTGCCGCGATCGTTCGCGAAAATCTTCGCCGGTCAGCCGATTTGCCTCCTCCAAGACGGCGTCAGTATTGCGCAAGATCTCATTGACTTGTGCTTCGAGGTTTTCCGGATGACACGTCTCGTGGCCGACGATACTGGCCGTGCCGGAGAGGTATAGGTGCACATTGGATCCCCAAGCCTTGACCATGGCGCGTGAGAACGAAGGGCTACGTGGGCTGTACTGCCGCGGATAGTGGTAGGCGCTGGTTTGGCGCGGATTCTCCACCGGGATGCCACGCTCTCTTGCGGCGAGGAAACATATCGTGATCCCCGGTTCACTAGTGCCGATAACACTAGCGGCCGGCAACGTATCTTCAAACTTGGGATCGGACTCCGCCAAAGCCTGGTAACGTCCCATGCAAAAGCGCTGGTAGCGGTCGAGTTGCTTCTGCCGCTCACCAATAGCGGGTAGGTAGTTCCACATGCGCAGCAGACAGGGATATCCCTGATGCCTTATCAAGCCCAAGATATCTCGGTAGGTCTGATGGATCAGAGAATCTAGAAGCACGTTCGTCGGCTCATGCAGCTGACAGACACCGAACAGCGCATCTCCGTTCAGTGAGTACGCTATGTGGTCTTGCTGTCCGACTGTCACCGGGTCTGCACTCAACCACACTTCAGCGGTTTCGGCCGACTTCGGCCCTGAGAGGGCAATCGCCGCAACCGGACAAGGAACAGCTAACTGCTCGCGCGCTAAACCACCGTAACCTATTAAGGCTAGTACGTCGTTGTCATGCACACGATCGAGCGCGTCGGGATACATGTAGCTCACCGCGACGACGGATTGCTGGTTACGGTTCGGCGAAGGAATCATCTTAAGACACTCCGAGGTCGCCAGGACTTGTGCGCGACGCAGCGCATTCTACTGGCGCCAGACTGCCGAAGACAAATCGATGACCTACAATTCGATTGCAGTGACCTGGAGATTAGGTAACCGTCCTACTTGTTCCGCTACAATGGGAAACGTACGATGTAGCCCGCATGAAGCAGGATATTAGCCCAACGCGGGGCGTGCCCGTGCTCGTTGCGGTGGCATCCTTCGTTATTGTAGTGGCCGGGATGAAGGCGGCACAGTCACTCTTAGTGCCGTTTTTGTTAGCGGCATTTCTAGCGGTAATCAGTGCCCCCTCGCTGTTTTGGCTGCAACGGAACCGCGTGCCGATGCCGCTGGCCTTGTTGATCGTCCTGGCCTGTGTGATTGCTATCTTAGTCGCATTGGCCGCGCTGGTTGGCAACACCTTAGACGGCTTTTCGCGAGCTTTGCCTGAATATCAGGCGCGCCTTGCCCAGCAGTCTACAGCGCTGATGCGCCTGCTGAGTAAATGGGGTGTCGACGCACCGGTGCAACAGCTACTCGAGCAATTTAACCCCAATTCTGTCATGAACTTTGTCGCTGGCATGCTACGGAGCCTGGGCGGTGTGCTGACCAATGCGTTTCTTATACTGCTGACCGTCGTTTTCATATTGCTCGAGGCATCAAGCTTGCCGACCAAGATGCGCGCAATCTTTGGTGGATCACAGCAGTCACAGGGTCGGCTCGATAACGTCACCGCAAACATTCAACGCTACATGGCAATCAAAACTTGGTTCAGTCTTGCAACTGGAGTCGCTATCGCCATTTGGCTCTGGTTTCTCGGCGTTGATTTCCCGTTGCTTTGGGGCCTGCTCGCCTTCTTGCTCAACTACGTGCCAAACATCGGGTCGATTATAGCGGCAGTGCCAGCGGTATTGCTGGCGCTGGTTCAGCTTGGCTTTGGATCGGCGCTATGGGTAGCGTTTGGCTATCTGGTCGTGAACGTTGTCGTGGGCACGGTGCTTGAGCCACGATTCATGGGACGCGGCCTTGGCCTATCGACCTTGGTTGTTTTCGTATCCTTGGTTTTCTGGGGGTGGGTGCTAGGACCGGTCGGTATGTTTCTGTCTGTGCCGCTAACTATGAGCGTAAGGATTGCGCTAGACAGTAGCGAACGCACGCGCTGGCTGGCAATCTTGCTTGCATCGGAAGCATCGGTGCGCGCCGCATTAGCGGTCGACGGCCCAGCCCCCGAGCTGCCAGAGGCTAGAGCGCCCAAACCCGAGCCCAAACCGGATCGTTAACCTCCCGCGATCACACGGTTTTTCTAGCGCGGGTTGTCGGACCCCGTTTGGCGCCCTAAGCTTTAAGATGGAGGCTCCCGTTCCTATTTTGCATCCGCGACGATAGTCGGGTAGGCCTACCTACCCCGCTTGCCCACGGCAGCGCATTCGGTGAGCCAGGGATTCATGGAACTGGAAGGACGCAAGCGTTATCGGGTCACGCCGGCCGACGAGCACTCACTGAGCGTCACGGTAAAGACGGTTGACGGCCAGAGCTACGCCGGCGAACTTCTCGACCTAACGATCGAAGGAGCAGGAACACGCTTCCTCCGCGATGCGGGTCCCACCTTGGCCGTGGGCCAAGCGGCAACCCTCACCTTTACCTCGGCCCGCCTACACAAGCCGATTCGCGTACCTGCGAAAGTACGATCGCGCGCGGAACTCGGGGCGTTTCGCAGTTACCGCTACGGGTTTGAGTTTGACGATTTCGAAGCGTTGTCACGCCGCCTTTCGCGTGAGATCTCCCAGCTGTTCAATCAACGCACCCTTTACCGCGTCACACCAGACCCGGCGGCACCTGTCCACGCACTTATCCGATTGCCAGAGAAACCAATCGCGCAAGGCGCGTTTGAGGCAGCCGGCACGGTACGAGACATCTGCGGCGTAGGGCTGGCGATCGTGGTAAACAGGGATGTCGAGACAGCCTTAGCCGCGACCGACTTCGTGGAGATCTGTCTCCAGCTACCTCCACGCGACAACCTGCTGCAGCTCGCCAGTTGGATTCGTCACCGAGAGCTTTTGGACGAAGGGGTGTGTTACGGGCTTGAATTCGACACTAATCGATCTAACGCCTTCCAGCAACAGCAAAACGAAATCCTACGATACGTCAGGCGCAGGCAATTGCAAGAATCCCCGCGCTAGGGCCTGCCGCGTTCACTCAACAGTCTCGGCTCATCGCGATTGGGTAGGCCACGTGATGGGAAGTCGTGCCAAAGACGCGCGTTGCAAACGCAGGGTAGGTCTTGCTGATGGCGTCAGCCACCGGCCCGCGAATCAGTTCGAGCTGCTTGCGCTCCGGCGTGGGCGTTGTAAGTACCCCCCCAGCGTCGGTGTCGAAATCAAAGCCCGTTTCATGCTGTATGTCGTTTAACGAGTGCCCAGGATGGATGCTCGCGAGCCGAAAGCGGCCACGCCGTTTATCGAACAAGAAAACGCAGCGGCTTGTGACCAGCGCATAGGGGCCACCTGGACGATAATAATTCGATGGGCTCGTGCCGGGCGCGCTCACGAAGTCAACCTTCGGCACGAGCACGCGCGGTGTGTGTTCCTCACGAAATAAGATTACCTTTGGAATCAAGAAATAAAGGTAGGCTGAGCCAAACGAACCCGGAAAACGAACTTGGCTTTGCGGATAGTTGCCGATGCCGACAAGATTGATGTTGGCCGCTCCATCGATCTGCCCGCCTCCAAGAAAAAACGCGTCGATGCGTCCCTGCGCGGCACAATCGAACAGTTCGCGCCCGCCATCGGTGAAGAACCCCTCGTGCTCACTGCCGAGTACGGATACCCGCATGCGGCCGGCCGCACGCGCTTGCGCAAGCAATGCCGCTGCCCCAGGAATGGGGGAAGAGGCACCGACGGCGACGTGCTTCACACCCACCAGCATGTCGGCAATGGTGGCAATTAGCCGTTCTTCGGTATGCCACTCCACGGGATTACCCTGCTAGGTCACGCGTTGACGAACTGCTCTAGGTAACGCTCGAACCCTGCCGCCGTGCTTGCCATGTCCACGTATTCTCGCAGGTGCGCGTGATCGGGTGCATAAGCGCCCCACAAGCCGACCGGCCAAGCGCCGCGTTCCGCTTCCGCCAGCGCCGTAACGTAGAGCCCCGGGATGGTGCCAGCAGCCGTATGGTCATCATCAAGCAAATCGTCGTCGGTGATCTTCTCGACACTGACCAAGGTAGTCGTAGCCGCGTGCGCCATGAGCATTAGCTCACGTCGAACGCCAATCCACACATTGCCCCGGCGATCAGCAAGCGCCGCGTGGAACAGCGCCACATCCGGGTGTATGGCGGGCAACAGCACAATGGGGTCCTCGTCGGCAGTGGCATTATAGGGATTAGCGATAACCTTCCAATCTTTGCGATGGGTTACCAGATCGGAACCCAATAAGCCACGCAGTGGCATAAACGGCACACCCTTCTCGGTCGCTTGCAGCCCGGCATGGATGGCGGGGCAGGTCGAGTCCTTTAGTGTCAAGCTGGCTGTCTTGACGGCCGCGCAAAATCGCGGCGCGGGCCCAAATTCACCCAAGGTAAGTGCTGCGGCCTCGAGCGTGCTGACACAGCCGGCGCCGATCAGGAGTTCACCTTGGAAGCCGACTTGCGGCACCCCGAGCAGGTGCAGATTGGTGACACGCCTTCGGATTAAAGCCCGCACCACTTCCATGGCACAGCCGGAGTAATCCGGGGGGACCGCCAACAGTGCCCCGTCCGGAACTCGCGCGGCGAGCTCGTCGACAGTTTCAATGGCCGCAGGTGCCTGAACGTCCACGTTCAAAGTCTTTTCGAGACTGACAGCACGAGATGTTTGCACACGCGCAGAAACCCGTGCAAGCCGTCAGCGAAACGATCGCTGGGCGACGCGTGACGACCCTCAGATAATAGCAAGACGGGAGTCTGGTGAGCCGCCCAGGATCCGCGCGAGGATTTCCAGCGCGTCCTTCAAGCGGACATGACTGGAAACGGCCGACAAGCAGATACGCACCGCTTGCGGCAGGTCACGTCCGACGGCGAAGATTTCCGTAGGCACCACAGCGACGCCTTGTGCGCGTGCCTCTGCAGCGAAATCGCTTGCTCGCCAGGGCGTCGGCAGATGCAGCCACATATGGAGCGCATCCGGATGGGTCTGAATCGGCCACAGCCCCAGTGTTCGTGCCGCAATCGCCTGACGTACGTGCGCCTCGTCTCGCTGCCAGTCAGCAAGCTCGCTGCCGGTCCCGTCACGGATCCAGGTGGCGGCGATCTCGGCCAAAAGCGGCGCAACATTCCACACGGTTGTGCGCATAACGGCGGCGATGTTCGTCACCGCGCGGCTCGGTGCCGCGACATAACCAATGCGCAAACCTGGCGCCATGCTCTTAGAGAGGCTCGTGATGTAATACGTGCGCTCAGGCGCCAACGTCGCGATCGGCGGTGGCGCATCGGGAACCAAGAAACTGTAAATGTCATCCTCAATGATCGCGAGGTTGTGTTGTCGAGCAATCTCCGCCAATTCCTCACGGCGGTCCAAGGGAATAACACTGGTCGTGGGATTCTGAATCGTCGGTATGCACACCAGCATACGCGCCGAGCTGGCGCGGCAGGCAACGGCAAATGCCTCGGGTATAGGCCCCGACTCATCCATGTCGACTCCCAGTAGACGAAGATCGAGGGTGTTCGCGATCGTCTTGATTCCTGGATAGGTTAAGGACTCGGTGAGCACGACGTCTCCCGGCTTAGTTAAGGCTGCGAGCGTGATATAGAGTGCATGTTGGGCGCCGTTGGTCACGACCACTTGGTCGCCCGAAACATCTACGCCACGTTGGCCGATCCAGGTGGCGCCCGCCGCGCGATGCGCAGGTAGGCCTGCCTCGCCTTGATAATTCATCAGCTGCGCCAAGTTCGCCTCACGCGACAAGGCCAAAAGCGCCTTTGACAGGGCTTCAACCTGGACGCCCAATACCGGCCGGTTAATCGATAAGTCGATCAAGCCGGGCTGGTCCTGGTGAATCCCGAACTGGCTTGCCGAATCGCCGGCAGCGCGTACAAACGTGCCGCGCCCGACCTCCCCATGGACTAGCCCGCGGCGCATCGCTTCGGCGTAGGCGCGTGTCACGGTCCCAACGGTGACGCCGAGATGACCAGCGAGGTCGCGGTGTGTAGGCAGGCGGGCGCCACTGGAGAGCTGTCCGTTCTCGACGTCGGCTTGTATAGCTTCGGCGATCGCCAGATAACGCGGGCCCGGGTAGCGAGTGATGTTAGGCTGCCACATTGTCATGGTGACAAAATTGTACTTGACTTTGCCATAATGTCAATTACTATAAGCAATAAATCGATACAATATATGGATACAAAAAGTCATCACCATGGATACAATAGCCCGTTTTGATGCCATAGCCACAGCCGTTGCTCGCGCCGCCCGCCCGTGGGTGGTCCCGGTGTGGGATGCGCCCGCCGCGGTGTTCGGACGTGCGCTCGACACGCTGCTCAAGTGGCAGGAGCGCGCTCGCCAGCGCCACGCCTTGCGTGAGCTCGACGATCACCTGCTCAAGGACGTGGGGATCAGCCGCGCCGATGTCGAACGTGAAGCCGGCAAACCGTTCTGGCGCCCCTGAACATACGTCAGACGGGCTACCGGACTGTCCGCTTC
>JBHICC010000014.1:0-58553 GCA_046759385.1 Acidiferrobacterales bacterium
AAATTCGATATTCGCAGTCTCTTCTTTGCACAGAAACAGTTGAAAGGGTCGATGGCAAGCGACATAAAGGATCTCGCGTGGGGTCTGGAGCAGGTCCGAACCGGTCGGATCAAGCCGTTGCTCGACCGCGCGCTCCCGTTGAGCGAGGCGGCCGAAGCCCATCGCCTACTTGCCAACAACAAGGTCACGGGTAACATTGTCTTGTTACCCTGGGCGGCGTGATCCGCTTTGGTGGAGCGACCCCCTAATATTGTGCGAGGGATCGCCCCCAAACTCGTTACGAAGCAGCAATTAATGTAGGTTAAGAGTCGCGAGCAGCACAATGCGCGCATTCATCAGGTTCAACAGGGGCGTTTTAGAAATGCCGTGGCCTTGGCAACTGTGGTTGTTGCTGTTGGTGTTGGTAAACCTATTCGTCCCGTTGTTCTTCCTTGACCATCTTGAGGCTCAGGTAACGGTCGCGGCGTTGGTGGCGAGCATGGTCTTGATGACGCTTCTAACCGCGCTAAGCGGTTTTACGCGCCTGCTGGGCCTGGGCCACATTTTCTGGATTCCATTGTTGTTCTTTTTATACACACGGCTCGATCAGATTCCTTCTGATGATTACTTTGGTATCTGGGTTCGCACCTTGATGGTGCTAAACATCATTTCCCTGATTATCGATGCCGTCGACGTCAGTCGCTATGTTGCGGGCGATCGAGAGGAAACGGTCCGTGGATTATGAGTACGTGGCCGCTGCCCATCCAGTCGGGAGGAGGCAGGCACTGCCTCGTAGTCGGTCGCGACGAGATCCTCGGGAATTAGCACACGTAAGCCTTTGATATAGAGCTTGAGTTTCCGCGGTGCTCTCGTGCAGTGACTCGTTACCCTGTAGCTTCTCGACGGGCTTTTGGCCCGCATTGAGTAACGCCCATTTCTCGGATCGTGTCGCGGATAGCGGCCAAGGCCGCACGCATCTCGGTTTCACCCAAGCGGCCGATGCAGCCAACGCGAAAGCTGTCTGCGACCGTGAGCTTGCCTGGATAGATAACGAAGCCGCGCTGATTGAGCCGGTCATAGAATACTTTGAAGTCGAACTTCGGATCAGTCGGCATGTGAAATGTGACGATAATGGGTGCTTGCAATACATCCGGCAGCAAACTGACGAATCCCATCTGACGCATACCGTCGATGAGGACTTGGCCGTTACGACGATACCGATCACCACGACCGGCCACGCCGCCCTCTTGCTCATGCTCCTTAAGCGCTTGATCGAAAGCAACGATAACGTGGGTGGGCGGCGTAAAGCGCCATTGGCCGTTGGCTTCCATCGACGTCCATTGCTCGTAGAGATCGAGGCTCAAGGAAGGTGCATTTCCCTGACACCGTTCGAGCACACTTTTTCGGATAATGGCGAAACCCATCCCGGGCACACCTTCTAGACATTTATTGGATGAAGCCACCAACACATCGAATGGTGCTTTACCTGCATCGAGCGGAATCGCACCGAACGCGCTCATCGCGTCGATAATAAGACCGCGGCCGTGATTCGCAGTGACCGCGGCAATGCGCTCGACCGGATTAAGTATCCCAGAGGTTGTTTCGCAATGGACCACCGCGACGTGAGTGATCTGAGGATCATCTGTCAGGGCTTTGTCCAGTGCGTCGGGGTCGTTCGGTACGTCTTCCGGCGTCTCAATGGTTTTGTAGCTACGCGCATAGTAGTCACAGATTTTGCTGATGCGCCGGCCGTAAGCGCCGTTGACCAGCACCAGCAGCCTGCCATCGGGTGGCACGAGTGTGCCGATAGCCGCTTCGACCACGAAGGTGCCACTTCCTTGCAGCGGCACGCATACATGAGTTTGCTCAGCCGCCGCGATTTCCACGAGGCGTTGGCGTACATGTTGATTGATTTCGATGAATTCGTGATCACGCGAGCCCCAATCGTGCAGCATCGCTTCCTTAGTACGGCGCGAGGTCGTGAGCGGACCTGGAGTGAGAAGGCAAGGATCAGTTCGTTGCATGACTCAAGCAGTGCGTCGGGGACCGGTGTGTACTATCGTTGCTTGCCTAGCATAAGTCAAATCACTACTATATATACTTAAGATAGATTCTATCTATGTAAACTTCCGCCCAGTGAATTCGGCCCATCTGCGTGCGTTCCACGCCGTCGCCCGCGAGGGTAGCTTCACGACAGCCGCGCGCTCACTTGGCGTGACGCAGCCGACTGTGTCGAGTCAAGTTAAGGCGCTGGAAGACGACTACGGTGTTCGGTTGTTTGATCGGCGCGGTCGGCGAGCGGTGCCAACCGAACTAGGCGCTGAGCTCTTTGCCGTTACGCAGCGCCTTTTTGGCCTGGAAGAAGAGGCCGAAGATATTTTGGCTGCTGCGCGCGAGCTACGAGGCGGACAAATAAAGGTTGGCGCGGATGGACCGCATCATGTGATTCCGATTCTAGCCGCGTTTAGCCGACACTACCCTAGACTTGAGGTCTCCTTGTCTATGGGTAATGCCGATAGGGTGTTACATGACCTGCGTAATTATCGAATTGATGTCGCGGTACTGGCTAAGGTTGATAATGACCCGCGGTTCTTCGCTGTTCCCTATCGTCGCAGCCGCCTCGTGTTGTTTGTGCCGCGTACGCATCCTTGGGCGAAACGCTCATCGATACGGCTCAGAGAGGTTGCTCAGCAACCTATGATCTTGCGCGAAGCTGCTTCCGTGACACGGCAGATTTTCCAATCGGCTTTGACGGAAGCGAATGTCCGGCCGCAAGCGGTAATGCAAATCGAAAGTCGCGAGGCTGTGCGCGAGGCCGTGGCAGCCGGACTCGGCATCGGTGTCGTCTCGGAAGCGGAGTTCGACCGAGACAAACGTCTGACCGCACTGCGCATCCGGGATGCACGATTGGAGATTACCGAGCACGTGGTCTGCTTACAGGAGCGCCGTCGGCTCCGGATCGTCCGCGCATTCTTAGACGTTGTGCAGCAAGTCTCGCAGAGCAATGGGGGCTGACGGGTCAGTCATTTCCCTTCTGCACCAATTCAGCGATATAGTAACAAGCTGCGACGGTTGGTCTTCTTCCTAACCCCGCATCGCGGCTGATTCAACCGACTGTGAATAAGGGCGTCGAGAAACCCGTTTACCTCACGGCCTCGCCGAGAAGGATCAATAATGAACTTTAACCAGAGAGCGACGAAGTTTTTTGGCAGAACGAAGGCCCTCGAGGGCCAGATCGATGAGTTTTTAGACAAGGTGTCGGAGGCCGGGCTCGTGTTCACTCGAGCTATGAACGTTTACCTCGAGCAGGGTTCCTGCCAGGAGTTTGAGGGCTTCCTCGAGCAGGGGACTCGCGTAGAGCATCGGGGCGACGACTTGCGGCGCACAATCGAGGCCGCGCTCTATGCAGAAACGCTGATTCCGGACTTCAGGGGCGACGTTCTGAGCCTACTCGAGGATATGGACAATCTGGTTAATATTTACGAGGCTAACCTGTACCGTTTCTCTATCGAACGACCGGTAATTCCGCCTGAGCATCGCAGGGATTTTCGAGAGCTCGCGGAGACCGTGGTGACTTGTGTCGAAACGGTCGTGTTGGCCGCACGTGCCTTCTTCCGGGATATCGAGGTTGTCCGTGACTATAACTCCAAGGTGATGTTTTATGAGTCAGAGGCTGACAAGATAAGCACGCGGCTGAAGCGGGCTGTGTTCGCCTCGGACCTCGAGCTTGCGCACAAAACCCAGCTGCGTTACTTCGTCGAGCGGATAGACGAACTCGCCAACGAAGCCGAGGACATTGCCGACTACCTGGCGATTTATACTATCAAGCGCAAGTTCTAGATAGTGAGAAGCCTCTACAAAGGCTCTCGAGGAAACAACAACGAAAATCGATTTGAATGAAACGCGTCGCTGCAGTTAATCCCGCCAGAACCGCTGCGCGGCTACCGATTTTCTTCTGGAAAGCTCACTCTTTTGCAGCTTTGCAGCCACGCCATGGCGGTACATTCAATAGTCCGACAGGCTGATTCGTCACTAGCCTGAGGATTATCAGGACAATCGACGATGGATCTGACGGTCCTTTTCTTTCTGACAAGCGGGCTGTTTCTTGGTTGGTCGCTCGGAGCCAACGACGCAGCCAATGTCTTCGGTACCGCCGTCGGAACACGCATGGTGCAGTTCACGACTGCCGCCATTGTTTGCAGCGTATTCGTTATCCTTGGGGCGGTTATCAGCGGCGCGGGCGCGACCCACACCCTCGGAAAGCTCGGTTCCGTTAATGCACTGGCGGGTTCCTTCATGGTCGCACTGTCCGCGGCATTGACGGTATACGCGATGACAAAATGGGGCCTTCCGGTTTCGACCAGTCAAGCGATTGTCGGTGGCATCATCGGTTGGAACCTTTTCAGCGGATCCGTCACCGACACTACAACCTTGCTGAAGATCGCCGGGACTTGGGTAGCATGTCCGCTTCTGGCCGCGATCATAGCCAGCTCGATATTTGTGGTCGCGCTCGAGTTCCAGAGGCGGGTCAAGCTTCACCTATTGCGGCTTGATGCCTATGCTCGGCTCGCCTTGATCTTGGCCGGGGCGTTCGGGGCGTATAGCCTCGGCGCCAACAACATTGCCAATGTCATGGGTGTCTTCGTCCAGGAATCGCCCTTTACCGATTTCAACGTCGCCAATCTGTTCAAGCTCACCGCAGTTCAGCAGCTGTTCTTGGTTGGCGCGATCGCTATCGCGGTCGGAATTTTCACCTATTCAAAGAAAGTCATGCTCACAGTGGGGCAAGAGTTGTTGCCACTCTCACCGGTGGCGGCGTGGGTGGCCGTAGTTGCACACTCCATCGTGCTTTTCTTGTTCGCCTCCGAGGGCCTTGAGCATCTGCTCGCAACCGCTGGGCTTCCAACGATTCCGCTGGTCCCGGTTTCCAGCTCGCAGGCGGTAATCGGTGCTGTGATTGGGATCGGTTTGTTACGTGGCGGCCGGGGAATCCGTTGGAGCGTACTAGGAAACATCGGCCTTGGCTGGGTGACGACACCGATTATCTCGGCCGGCGTCTGCTTCGTAGCATTGTTTTTCTTGCAGAATGTCTTCAACCAGCAGGTGTATCGTCCGGTGCACTACGAGATCTCGGCGCCGGTTCTGCACGAGCTGGAGGAACAGCAGATACCCGGCGCGCCTTTCTCGGGCTTGATGGATGTAGAGTTCGCTTCCGGCATGAAATTCCTGGGAGCGATACGGGACAGGGGCTCGTTGAGCAAGGCACAGGAACGTCAAATTCTCCACTACGCGGAAATCCAACGGCTCTTTATCGATCCAGAAAAAATAGCGTTACTCGACGCTGAGTGGTTAACACCCTCGCAGATTGCAGCGATCGGCGAGCTCTCTGGCCAGCGCTTCAAATATAAGTGGGAGCTCGCACAAGCGCTCGCCCGCGAGAGCGACGAGTGGCGACTCAAACCGGTATCTATGGTCAACAAGCTTTACAACAACGAGCTGCGCCGGCGGTTAGAATACGTTTACCGTACCTTCGCTTGAGCGAGTAGAAACGCATCTCGCCATGAATAAGGATCTACCTAAGCATGCACGGGTGGTGATTATCGGTGGTGGCGTTGCCGGCTGCAGCGTGGCCTATCATCTGGCGAAGATTGGTTGGACCGATATCGTTCTCCTCGAGCGGAAGTCGTTGACGTGTGGAACGACGTGGCACGCCGCCGGATTAATCGGTCAACTGCGTGCGACGGCCAATCTTACGAGGCTTGCGCAATATACCTGCGAGTTATATTCCGCACTTGAAGCCGAGACCGGACAAGCCACTGGGTTCAAGCAGAACGGATCACTCACGGTCGCTACGGACGGCGAGCGCTTCGAGGAGCTGAAACGAGGAGTCTCGATGGCACGTTGTTTCGGCCTTGAGGTGGAGGTGATTACAGCGCGTGAATCGAGCGAGCTATACCCGTTGCTGAATATCAGTGACGTCGTCGGCGCGGTGTTCTTGCCGAACGATGGACAGATCAATCCCATCGACGTGACCCAGGCGATCGCTAAAGGTGCGCGAATGCGTGGCGTCGCGATCTTTGAGAACACCAAGGTGACGGCGATCCATCGCAAGAACGGCCGCGTGACCGGCGTCGCCACTGAAGCGGGTGACATTGACGCCGAATACGTTGTTAATTGTGGCGGCATGTGGGCACGCGAAATCGGCAAGCTGTGTGAGGTCAATATCCCACTGCATGCTGCCGAGCACTTCTATGTGCTCACGGAAGCAATGCGGGGATTGCCCTCGGATCTACCGGTCATGCGAGATCCCGCCCGTTATACCTACTATAAGGAAGACGCGGGTAAGCTATTGGTCGGCGCCTTCGAACCGAAAGCGAAACCGTGGGGGATGAATGGGATCCCTGAAGATTTTGCTTTTGACCAGTTGCCCGACGACTGGGACCACTTTGCACCTATCTTGGAGAACGCCTTGCATCGTATCCCGGCGCTGGAGAAGACGGGCATCCAGACGTTTTTCTGCGGACCGGAAAGCTTCACGCCTGACGACCGCTATATCCTCGGCGAAGCACCGGAGCTCAAGAACTTCTTTGTCGCCGCGGGCTTTAACTCTATCGGCATTCAGTCGGGCGGTGGCGCGGGGATGGTGCTCGCCGAATGGATCGCCAATGGCTACCCGCCGATGGATCTTTGGGATGTGGATATTCGACGCTGGTTGCCCTTTCAGGGCAATCGTCGTTATTTGCGTGACCGGACAGTGGAAGGACTTGGGCTCTTGTACGCTATGCATTGGCCCTTTCGGCAGTTCGATACGGCCCGACCCGTGCGTATGAGCCCGTTTTATGATCGTTTAGCGGCATGCGGCGCCTGCTTCGGCGAACTCGCGGGTTGGGAGCGCGCGAACTGGTTTGCGCCATCAGGCGTGGAGCCGAAGTACGAATACTCGTACGGGCGCCAGAACTGGTTCGATTACTCAGCTGAAGAACATCGCGCCGTCCGTAATAACGTAGGTCTGTTGGACCAGACTTCGTTTGCCAAGTTTCTACTCGAGGGGCGCGACGCCGAGCATGTGCTTAGCCGTATTTGTGCTAATGATGTCGCCGTCCCGATCGGTAAGATCGTTTACACGCAGTGGCTGAACGACCGCGGCGGCATTGAGGCGGATCTCACGGTGACGCGCCTTTCGGAGGAGCGTTATCTCATCGTTACCTCCGCCTCCTCACAAACGCGTGATTTTGCCTGGCTACATCGCTACCTCCCGGATGATGCACACGCTGTATTAACTGACGTGACGTCGGCTTATGCCGTGCTCAGCATCATGGGCCCACGCTCCCGCGAGCTACTCGCCCGTGTGGCTAACGCCGAGCTTTCAAACGAGGTATTTCCATTCGGAACTTCAAAGGAGATCGAACTTGGTTACGCGCTTGTCAGGGCTTCTCGTGTGACGTATGTCGGAGAGCTCGGGTGGGAGCTCTATATACCGACAGAGTTTGCGACGGCTGTGTTTGACGCCGTCGTTGCAGAAGGCGAAGCGTTCGGTCTTAAACACGTCGGTATGCATGCGGTGAACTCACTGCGGTTAGAAAAAGGCTATCGTCACTGGGGGCACGACATCACTGACGAAGACACACCGTTGGAAGCTGGGCTCGGGTTCGCGGTCACGTTTAACAGGGACTGCGATTTCGTCGGGCGCGAAGCGTTGTTGCAACAAAGGCAAGAAGGTCTGAAGCGTCGATTAACGCTGTTTGCACTCCAGGACCCCGAAATTTCGCTTTACCACGATGAACCAGTCTGGCGTGATGGTAAGCTTGTGGGGCGTCTGACGTCGGCCATGTACGGGCACACCTTGGGCTTCGCTATCGGTATGGGCTATGTCGAGCATGATGGTGGTGTCACGACTGCGTTTATCGATTCGGGCTCGTATGAGATCGAAGTCGCCTGTGAACGCGTGCCAG
Organism: Acidiferrobacterales bacterium; assembly: GCA_046759385.1. Taxonomy (GTDB): domain Bacteria; phylum Pseudomonadota; class Gammaproteobacteria; order Acidiferrobacterales; family SPGG2; genus JBHICC01. Next base: position 7,932 of record JBHICC010000014.1, read on the forward strand.
CGCGAGCTTCACTCCGTCCTTTCTACGACCCGAAGGGGGAGCGGGTACGAATGTAGCTTGCCATAATCGCCTCATCGTGTGGAACCTGGGCGCCCACCGTGGTCGAATAAGATGAACAAGGGTTTAGCATCCACGTTAGCCCAGTATTGCTACACCGCTTGTGCATATGGCACAGACCCCAATATCCTGCTTGCACCTGCGTCGGCTGCTCGAGTTAACGCAGGGACCTGTGTAGTTTGGTGGGATAAATTCAGCAAACACATCGTCCGCGAAAAGGGCAAGAGCTATGGAACCGAGTATCTTTAAATTTGTGCTCCGGTACAGTAAACGAGAGCAGATCATACTGCTTTGCGTGACTCTGGTGTCCTTGCCGTTTCTGTACATCTCACTCGACCTCCCCAAGACCATCATCAACAAAGCGATCGGTGGAACCACTTTTCCCCGCGAGGTCTTCGGGTACGAGCTCGAGCAAATCCCCTTTCTCATGCTTCTATGCGGGCTTTTTCTCGTGTTGGTTTTTATCAACGGCGGTTTCAAGTATTTCGTTAATGTGTATCGCGGTGTTGTCAGCGAGCGGATGCTGCGCCGCTTGCGACATCAACTGTTCGAGAGGGTTCTGCGGTTTCCACTGCCCCACTTCCGCAAGCAATCACAGGGTGAAATCGTATCGATGGTGACCGCGGAGACGGAACCGCTAGGAGGCTATGTCGGTGAATCTATCGCGTTGCCTGCATTTCAAGGCGGTACCTTGCTCACGATTCTGGTCTTTATGTTCGTGCAGGATCCAATACTGGGCACGGCTGCAATCGCATTGTATCCGGCCCAGGCCTACTTGATTCCCAAGCTTCAACGAAAGGTGAATGCGTTGGGTAAGCAACGCGTCGTTCAGGTAAGAAGCCTATCGGAGCGCATTGGCGAAGTGGTGACTGGGGTTCAAGAGGTGCATGCGCACGATACCTCGCGCTTCGAGCTTGCCGATTTTTCCCAGCGCATGGGCGAGATATATGTTGTCCGTCTAAAAATCTACCGGTTGAAGTTTTTTATCAAATTCACCAACAATTTCATTGATAAGCTGACACCATTCTTCTTCTATTCAATTGGCGGTTACCTGGTCATCAGGGGTTCGCTCACTTTCGGTGCCCTAGTCGCTGTCTTGGCTGCGTATAAAGACATCTCAGCACCGTGGAAAGAATTACTCAAGTACTATCAGACTAAAGAGGATGCACGGATCAAGTATGATTTACTGAGAGAGACCTTTGATCCCGCTGGAATGTTGGACGAGCGTATGCAGGTCGAGGAACCTGAGGACGTGCCGCCACTCGTCGGCGAGCTCATTGCGGCTAACGTTGACTTGAGAGAGGAAGACGAGAGCGACACCGCATTTGCAAGCGGCACTACTTTCAAGTTCAAGTTGCCCCAGAGTGTTGCCATACTGGGCCGGACGGGCAGCGGCCAAGACAGGTTGGCGATGATAATGAGCGGCATTACCCGAGCGCGGTCGGGTACGATTACGATTGGTGACCTCAGTTTGATCAAAGCGCCAGAGACGGTGACCGGACGGCGCATAGCCTACGTCGGTCAGGAGCCGCGCCTGCGTTTGGGGAGCGTGCGCGATAATCTGCTGTACCCGCTGAAACATCGACCTCTGCGTGCGGCCAGCTATGATGAGGAAACCGGCAGTCGCCGTGAGAGCGAGCTTGCCGAAGCAGCACTATCGGGGAACTCTAACCACGATATCAATGCGGACTGGATTGATTACGAGGCGGCGGGTGTAACAGGGCCGGACGCACTGATCGACCGGACCATAGAAGTGCTTACGATCGCAGATATAGACCAAGATATATATCAGCTCGGCCTCAGAGGGAGTATCGATCCGGAAGAGCAGCCCGAGCTGGCGAGCAGGATTTTGGAGGCCAGAAGGGCACTGCGCGATCGTTTGAGGGATCCGCAAATTGCGCCGTTGGTCGAACAGTTCGATTGGGATAAGTACAACGAGAATATGACCGTGGCCGAGAACCTGCTGTTCGGCTCGCCACGTGACCCAAGTTTTGCTGTCGAGAATCTGCCGCAGAATGCCTATGTCCGAAAAGTACTTGAGGACACCGGCCTAACGTCCGAGCTTGTGACCATCGGCCGGAAAGTCGCAGAACTCATGGTGGACTTGTTTTCCGACGTGGAACCGGGGAGCGAGCTCTTTGAGCAGTACAGCTTCATTGGCGCAGACGACTTACCCGCGTTTCAAAGCATCTGTGCAAGGACGGAGAATCTAGCGCCCACAGAGCTAGCGTCCGAAGACCACGACATGTTGTGTGCGCTGCCGTTCAAGCTTATTCCGGCCCGGCACCGTCTCGGGGTTGGTGATGCGCGCCTGCGCGTGCGTCTGTTGGAGGCACGCCACGCCCTTGCCGAGATGCTTGGGCCAGACACGCATGCGGTCGAGTTCTTTGATCCAGACAAATACAACCCGGCAATCTCAATTCAGGATAACATCCTGTTCGGACGGCTCGCTTACGGTAGGGCGCGTGGTGCGTCTGAGGTCGGGGCGCTCATCGATGACGTGGTTGAAAAGCTGGGCTTGCGCGATGGCGTCATCGAACAAGGACTCGATCACTCTGTCGGCATTGCAGGCGCCCGCCTCACAGCGGCGCAGCGTCAGAAGCTCGCAATCGCGCGCGCTGTGTTGAAGCGGCCGGATCTTCTGATTATCGACCGAGCGACCGCTGTCCTGGACGGTGCGACGCAGACGAAGATAATTAAGGGTCTGTTCAAGGAGTTCGAAGGCCGCGGGTTGATCTGGGTTTTGCACCGTGCGAGTCTTGGTAGCGAGTTCGATCACACACTTGTGCTCGACAACGGTAAGGTTGTCGAGCAAGGCCGGTTTGCCGATCTAGACAAGCCCGGCAGCGTGGTTAACGAACTCGTGGTGGCCAGTTGAGGCACCGGAGGAGAGCGCCGTGGATCTGCATAAGTCTTCTGAAATCCTGCGCAAAATACCGATGTTTACCAAGCTCGAGCCGTCGAAGCTTAAGCTACTGGCATTTACGAGCGAACTCCTGACGTTCGAGAACGCCGAGATATTGTTCCACGAGGGTGATCCGGCTGACTGCGCTTACGTCATTATGAGTGGGGAGATCGAAATCCTGGCGCGCACCGACGCCGGCGATGTTGTAGTCGGGACCTTGAGCGAGCATCAGCTTTTCGGAGAACTTGCAGTACTGACTAATGAACCGCGCTCGGCTACCTTGCGTGCAAAGGGAGAACTGCGAGCGCTGCGCATCACGGACGAAGCGTTTCTCAAGCTCGTGTCCGAGAACCCCGAGGTCGCGCTCGATGTCATGCGTCAGTTGAGCGAGAAGCTGGCGCTCACGCACAAAAAGGTCACGGCGTTGGAAAGCGAAGTGCTGCGGCGAGGCAAGCCGTCATAGGACGTGCATGATACCTGTTATGGGTATGACTAAGGATCGGTTTGCCGCACTGTGGAATCGCTGTGTGGCGGATGGCGCCGTCGCGAAGAGCGCGCCTCTTTATGAAGAGCTCTGGCGGCGGTACTCCGAACCCCATCGCCGCTATCACACGCCCGACCATATCAGTCACTGTCTGCAACAGCTGGACCTGGCAGCCAAGTTGATGGACGATCCCGATGCCGTCGAGATGGGGCTCTGGTTTCACGATGTTATCTACAACCCACGGGCGACAGACAATGAGCTAAAAAGTGCTCAACTGTTTGCGGAGCTTGTCAATGATCACATTGATCCCGATTTTCGCCAGAGCGTTTTCGATCTAATACTCATCACAACGCATCCGGAGCAACCCGCGCGGCTCGATGAAAAATTCATCGTTGACATCGATCTTTCCAGTTTCGCTTTGCCGTGGGACCACTTCCAGCAAGACAGTGACGCCGTTAGACAAGAGTATGCGCACATCTCCGATGAGAAGTTCTTCCCGAATCATCTCCAGTTCCTGCGCGCCTTGGTCGACCGCCCTACATTCTTTTTTACCGATTTCTTCCGCGGTCGGTACGAGACCACGGCGCGCGAGAATGTGGCGCGCTACATGGCGGATCTAGGCAAGCAGGGATTTTCCTAGAAGCGCCTAGCCAGGGTCCGGCAGGGTATAGATCACAGTCGGCTTGTTCCTGCCTCGCACTTGCACCTCGCCGAGTCGTTGAAACGCGAAGCGCCCCCAACCCGCACGTTCGCAGGTGGTTTCAGCGACAATTACGCGTGTTCCGTACTCCTTATTGAGCTGCTCCAGGCGCGCGGCCAAGTTCACATCGTCGCCATGAACGGTGTACCCGAGCCGTTCCCCAGTACCGACGAGCCCGCCGACACAAGTGCCCGTATTGATTCCGATACGCGACCTAAGCGTGATGCCGCCGCCAAACGTCTGGTTCTTAAGCACATTCTGGATCTCGATAGCGGCACGAACGGCGTTAGCGGCGTGTTCGCGATGGGGCTCAGGTAGATTAAAGCTGGCGAGGATCGCGTCTCCCTGAAACTGATTGATAACCCCGCCATGCTGCTCGATTGGCTCCACCACTGCCTTGAAGTAGTCGTTGAGCGTGGCGATCAAATCGGTCGGCGACAGCGTTTCGCTAATCGATGTGAACCCTTCAATATCGGTAAATAGGATCGTCGCCTCCCGCACTACGCCTTGTCCCGCTTCTACGCGTTGTTCCGCCGAGCGTACTTGTCTCACTACCTCTGTCGGCACGAAACGTGATAAATCCTGAGCTGTGCTGGCATCAAAAACCGATTGGATCAGCAGGCGCCGCCCGCGATGAATAGCTAACGCTAGGATCGAGGTCACCATCAATATAGAAATGATCTTGTCGAACTCGGCACCAATGAGAACGCTGTTAGACGTCATGTATTCGATATAGTCACGAGTAACCATCATGTCTGCCGGATCGGAATAGATCACGTAAGCGACCATCGCCAGCCAACCTGAGGCTGCTACCATCCCCGCCACGAGCACGAAACGTGGCTCGAATCGCAACGCACGCAAAGCAATGAAGATAAAGACATACAGTAACGTAGGCGCCTTAAGGTAGAACGACGCCGGTTGCATATACTGCACATGAAAACTCCAGATAAGTCCGAGCAACAGTAGCATGTCAACAACGATAGACACATACAGCATCCAGTCAGGCAGACGATTGGTATGGGCCAACATCAATCTCAAAACCGTGAACGCGAAGTAAAGACCGAGTGCCCAAGGCACCGGCGCGAACTCCGCTTCCTCAGTGAACGTCTTCGGTGCGATTGCGTAAAGGAAGCCGAACGTGACCACGACACCCAACTGAATCCAACCGATGAGAACCTCACTCGATTCTTGCTGGCGACGAATGGCCTCGCTGACACGGGGGGGTAGCCGCGAATGTTGAGCGCTGCGGCGCCAATTCGAAACGTAAGCTTTTAAACCGCCAGCCATGACAAGAAAGGGAGGGCGTTGTTTCTGAAGTTTATTTCCAAGAGTCTGGACGAAAGAGTAAAGTTCACCAATCGCGTGATACAAGTCTACCTTACGTCAGAGTGGAGTCTTAGAAGGAATTCTTGGCTTTTTGAGCGATGATGTTTTCACCGTCAATTCTCCGCTGAGTTGGACTATTCTTCAGAGAAAGGTGCGCAATTTTCCTGCATAAACTTCCGAATTTCGCGATCTGTCTCTTCAGTCCGCTTCAGAAAATCACCGACACGTTTTGGATTACTGAACGTTACAATCGTGTCAAAAACAATCAGGCCTTTCTCGCCGCGTTCAATCGGCGCACCCATGTGTTGCAACCAAGCAGGCAGACCAACGAGACTGCCTTTCTTGTAAGGATACTCGATGCAGTTCCGTTGAGTGTAAAAGTTATCAAAGCTATGAGTGTGCCCCGTTAGGTTTTGATTGAAGAGATACAGATTTCCCCCTGCATCGGGTTGTTTGTAGCAGTAGCAGAACGAAAAGGTCTGTCCCCGATGAATGTGTGGTGCTTGCCATCCTCCGCTTCGATAATCAATGAACCACGAAGGACCAAGAATAATGTGCGGTTTGGGAGCCTTATTAGGATTTTTATACCACTCTACGTTAAGACCGTAACGACCGTATACGTCGATGGAACAGTTACGATCCTCTGTGCTGCGCCCAATCATCGCTCGAATTGTAGGAATAGCAATTGCATCACGAAACCACGCTAGTTTTTCGTGATCATTCCACTCAAATGCGAATTGAAATGTATCGCCACGATTTGTGATATATCCCTTTTTAGTTTGATCAATGTCTTCAATACTCTTATTGTTTTTTTCTTTACGATTTTTGATTACGTAATGCACGCACCATTCATCAAACTCAGGGCAACGAAATTGCGCGTCAATGAACGGAATACCAAAAAAGGTCTTATCCCATACTTGTATCGGTTGGATTGATTTTACCTCTTTTCTTGATTGAACCTTCTTAATCTCAACGGAATCCGATTTTCCAAATCCTGTATTCTCACTCATGAGGCCTCCTAAAAAGGTTCAGTGGATTCATCATAACTCTTCACATCTTTCTTTGCTCTCATTTGGTGCTGTCGCGCCACTCTGGAACGTAAGCTTTTAAACCGCCAGCCATGACACGTTGGCCCGCGTCCTTATGCCGACACGATGGGATTAGCGATCCAATCTTGCATCATATGGATCAGTCCGTTGTCGCGAGACCAAAGGTAGACGTAACCCCCTGCGCCGGTCACGTCGTCAAAGGCTTCGACCTCCAGCGCACCTGCGTCTGGCCGCATGTGACTAAACAGGTTAAGAAAGTCTCGACCGTAACCGCGATAATGCCCGTGCGATTCGGGTCTGGCGTAACCCCAGTCGACGGTCTTGTCACGGGTATAGGGCGTGGGTACGGTAATTTGAAGGAAGCCGTGAGGCCGTGTAATGCGCATCAGTTCGTGTAATCCTCGTCGATCGTCGGCCACATGTTCGAGGACATGGTTACAGATTACCAGATCATAACTGGCGTCCCTGCGATCGATGGAGTGTAGGTCAAGCGAATTTTCCCCCTGAAACACCGAGACTTCGTACGATCCGAACCACGACGGCTCTACCCCGATGTCGGGGCTCAACTGCAAGACCTGGAGCTTGGCCAGGTATTCGCGGGGAAACTGCGTATAGATTTGGCGAAGCTGCCGATGACGCTCCAGCGACTGGCATTGCGTACAACGCGGCAGCTCCCCGGTGCTGCTTTTCCGATTGTTCGGCCCGAACTCGAACTGCTTACCGCCGCAGATGTTGCATATCGCCTTACGTGACCCGACGGAGGCACTCATAGTCTAAAAGACATCTTTAATATTAGTTGATCTCTGTTACCTGGAGGCATCAGGCGTGAGGCTGAGGAGAAACGTACTTCGCGCTCCTTACTCGCCACTCCCGACGTCGCTAGCATACGCGGCTTGTACTGCTGTTACTCCTTTCCCCAGCTCAAATCGCCATCCAAGATCTCGCAAGGCCGATTCGAGTGCAGATGCCAGCGCAACGATGTCAGTTTCGTCGCAATAGCCCATGTGAGCTACACGGAAGATCTTCCCTTTCAGATGTTCCTGTCCACCCGCTACGATGACGCCGTATGGATCTCGTAAACGGTTCACAAGCTCACCCCCATCTATTTCCTTCGGCACGCGTATCGCTGTTACCGCATTGCTCGGTGATCGCGCAAACAGCTCCAGTTCCATCGCATTGGCGCCTTCTCGGATCGCTTTGGCCAATCTCGCGAATCGCTGCCAACGACGCTGCAAATCTTCCTCGACGATCAAACGCAGTGATTCACGGAGTCCCATGATGAGTGACGTCGCTGGGGTCCACGCCGTGTCAAACGTTTGTAAAGCTTCTCTCGCTCTATGCAAATCGAGGTAGTACCGTGGTAAGTCACTTCGGCTCGCGGCGTGCCACCCACGGTCGTTAACCGCAACAAATGCCAGACCTGGCGGAAGCATTGCTCCCTTCTGTGACGCCGACACGCATACATCGATCCCCCAGCTATCCTTAAAGAACGGAAGTACTCCGACCGCGCTCATCCCGTCGACAATGATTAGTGCGTCGCAGCGGCGACGAATCGCCGCTGCAATCGCCTCGACGTCGAAAGCCACACCCGTCGATGTTTCACTGTGAGTGAGAAACACGGCAGCCGCATCCGAATGCCGGCGCACAAATTCTCCCACATCATCCGGTGCCACCGATTCACCCCAGGGCACTTTCAGTGCGTTAACCCGTAGACCATAAATGCGCGCGATCTCGCTCCAGCGCTCGCCAAACTTGCCCCCTTCAATCGTCACGATTTCATCGCCATGCCGCAGGAAATTGATTACCGCAGCCTCCATCGCTCCGGTTCCGGATGTGGTTAGGGTCAGTACATCCCCTGAGGTTTGGAACAGATGTTTGAGATCCACGCATACCGCTTCGAACATCGCCCTAAATTCCTTGGTCCGAAAAGTCAGCATGGGTTGCGTCATTGCCTTGGATACACGGCCGGGGACCTGGCTCTGCATGGGCGTGAGCAATCGAGTGTTCGCTGTCATTACAAATCTCTCGTAAAAGGAAAGGAAACCTGGGTCGCCAATCCGCTAGCGGACATAAAGCGTGTTTGGCGACTTAGTCATATTCGAAAAAGACTTTGATTGCCCCATCCCGCTTGTGAAGCGATAACTCAAACCCGAGCTGTGCTTCCGTAAACGGAAGGTGATGGGTAATGATAGGTGCGACGTCGATCCTACCCTGCTTGATTAAATCTATCGCCAGAGGGATGTCACTCTGTACTTCCTGACCAACAGCGCCGATTAAGTGAATGTTTTTGCGGAAGAAGTCGCTAAACTGAAAGCCATAGACCTTCTCATCGGGCACACCGAAGGCGACCACTGTTCCGCCACGTCGCACCAACTTCAAGCATTCACTAATTGTTTCAGTCTGGTGTCCAACCATTTCGACCACAAGATCCGCTAGTGCGCCGCCCGTAATGTCGATCACGGCCTCCACCGGGTCCACGTCTGTGGGATTAATCGTATGTGTGGCGCCCATTTGATGCGATACAGCGAGCCGGTAGTCCAACAAATCCATACCGATGACGGTCTTGGCGCCCATGTTGCTCAACATTCGAGTCATGAGCAGGCCCATGGGCCCTTGGCCTAGCACTACGGTGTGCTGATTGAGCAGATTTTCCAGCTTCCGGCACGCCCAGATGATCGTGCCAAGGGGCTGTGAGATGAGCATCGCATCCTCATCTCGCGAGTCCACCAGTGCTACCGTGGCCGCTTCGTCGGCGAGGAAGTACTCGGCTAGGCCGTTTTTCGCCCGCGGTATGGACACAACCGTATCCCCCTCTTTGAAACGCCGTGAGCGTGTGGCGGCGATGACACCGATGCACTCATGCATGGAAAGACCGGGCGCCAAGGGATAATCTCCGGCCGGGCGTTCAGCCGCAAACGCCGGCATGTCGCTCCCGCAGAGGGCGCTGCGGTTTGTCCTGATCAAAACGCTGCCATCGCGCTCAGATTCGAGATTCGGCTCGGCGGTCTCAATAATTTCGAAGCGTCGAGGCGCGGTGATCTGGGCGGCTAGCACGGTGACTATCTCTCGGCTCTCAGCAAAAAGTACTCCGTCGGCGACCAAGCGCGCGGGTACGGCCCCGTCTCCGATGGAATTAATCTGCCATACACTTGGCCTACTGCCTCAGATGGTTCGCTCGCGGCTAATCCTCATATTCCGGAGACTTTTTTGCAACCGTCGGGTATATTAAAATGCCGATCTACCACGGGAGCGAGCCGGGAATGGCCCATAAATCCAAGAACTCCCGGATACTGATCTACAGTCACGACACGTTCGGCCTGGGGCATTTGCGGCGCTGTCACGCGATTGCCCAATCCTTAGTTGCACGCAGGAAAGGCCTGTCTGTCCTAATCCTCTCTGGGTCGCCCATCATCGGCAGCTTCGACTTCCGTAGCCGCGTCGATTTCGTGCGCATCCCAGGCGTGATCAAGCTACGCAACGGTGAGTATTCCTCGCTTAGCCTGCATATGGATATCAGCGAGGTACTGGAAATGCGTGCCTCTATTATCCAACACACCGCGAAGGTCTTCAGCCCCGACGTTTTTCTAGTGGACAAGGAACCGCTCGGCTTACGCGGGGAGATTTACGAAACGCTCAAGATGTTGAAAAACACCGGTACTCGCTGTGTATTAGGGCTGCGCGACGTCATGGATGATCCTATCCTGCTCGCACGCGAGTGGTTACGCAAGAATCCACTGCCGGCGCTGTGCGACCTTTACGACGACATCTGGGTCTATGGGTTACCACAGATCTGCGAGCCTCTCGCGGGGATAAGCCTGCCGGATGCTGTGCAGAGGAAGATCACATACACCGGTTACTTGCGCCGTCAACTAGCCCGCAATGAATTTGCCACAGCGCTGCCTAAGCTTGATTGTCCCTATTTGCTCGTTACAACCGGGGGTGGCGGTGATGGTGAGGCTCTGATCGATTGGGTGCTTCAGGCCTACGAGGTAGATCCTGCGATTCCTTACCCGGCTCTGCTTGTCTTCGGCCCGTTTATGGCTCCGCGCAGACGCGCGCGATTCGCTAAGCGGGCGGGACGGCTGGACAAGGTCCGTACTATCACGTTCGATACCAAAGTCGAGCATCTCATGGCCGGCGCGGCAGGGATTGTTGCCATGGGCGGCTACAATACATTCTGCGAGATTCTCTCGCTAGACAAGCCGGCTCTGATCGTACCGCGTCGCCAACCTCGCATGGAGCAGTACATGCGGGCGCGGCGGGCGCAAGAACTGGGGCTGTTGACGATGTTGACCAATGGCGAAGACCGCGATCCCTACAGAATGGCGAATGCGCTGCGCCAGCTCCCTCAGCAGAATCGGCCATCTTCGGTAATAGTGCCCGGTCTGCTAGAGGGATTGGATAACATCTACCGCATGGTGGAGGCTTGGACACCGGAGGAGGTGTCCGAGCCGGACATCGGTGTGGCCACTCTGGGAGCTTAGTGTTCACCCGTGCTTGGTGCTGTTGCCTTCGTTCTGAAAGGCTATCCTCGCCTGTCGGAAGCTTTCATCGCCCGTGAGATCCGCGCGCTGGAAGAGCGCGGGCTTGATATTCGGATCGTGTCACTGCGGTATCCGACCGACAAGCACACCCATCGCGTTCACGGGGAGATAAAGGCACCCGTTACCTACCTGCCGGAATACCTTTATCAAGAGCCTCTGCGCACGTGGCGGGGTTGGCGCACGTCGCGTCGGTGCCCAGGTTATCGCGCCGCTTTACGCGCCTGGTGGGGTGATTTAGTACGTGATCCGACGCCGAACCGGATACGTCGATTTGGTCAAGCGTTAGTGCTCGCGTGCGAGTTGCCACCCAAGGTTACACATCTGCATGCACACTTCTTGCACACGCCGGCGTCAGTCGCGAGATACACAAGCCTGTTGACCGGCCTGCCATGGAGTTGTTCAGCGCACGCACGCGACATCTGGACCATTCCCGACTGGGAGAAACGTGAAAAACTAGCTGGGTGCAGCTGGGCCGTTACTTGCACGTCGATTAACTTCGATCATTTAGAAAAACTCGCACCCGGACCAAACCATGTGCAGTTGCTTTACCATGGGTTAGATGCCACGTGCTTTCCGTCACCTGCAATGGCTTGTCGGAAGCGGGATGGCAGCGAGATGGATGACCCAACCGTAATCATTTCCGTTGGGCGTGCCGTGGAGAAGAAAGGTTACCAGGATGTGCTTGCGGCGCTCGCACAATTGCCGCCACATTTGAGTTGGCGTTTCGTTCACATTGGTGGCGGTCCGCTACTAAAGCGTCTTAAAGCGAGGGCCCGGGCACTGGGAATCGAGGAGCGCATCTCTTGGCTGGGAGCGCAGCCGCACGACGTTGTGTTGCGGTATTATCGCACCGCAGACATTTTTGTGCTTGCGTCTTGCATTGCGAAAGACGGTGACCGCGATGGTTTGCCGAATGTACTGCTCGAGGCCCAAAGCCAAGGGCTTGCTTGCGTCGCTTCGCGATTGTCGGCGATACCTGAGCTAATCGATGACGGAGTCACAGGATTGTTGGTCCCGCCACGTGATCCATCAGCGGTGTGCGCCGCGCTACGAGAACTGATCGTAGATCCTGAGAAACGCGAGTGCCTTGGCGAGGAAGGCAAGCAACGAGTACAAATGCGGTTCCGCTTCGCTGCAGGGGTAGACCGCCTTGCGGCTAACTTTCGTCTTGCGTTGCAGGGTGCGCATTCGTGAGGATCGCTTTCTATGCACCGATGAAGGCGCCGACGGATCCGATTCCGTCTGGGGATCGGAAGATCGCGCGTCTGCTGTCGCGCGCGTTGCGCGAATCTGGTCACGATGTCCAGCTAGCTTCGACCTTCCGCAGTTGGGAAGGGCGCGGCGATGCTATTCGGCAGCAGCGCTTACAGAATGTCGGCTGCAAGCTCGCGCAACGCCTCGTGCGCCGATACGTTTTGCAGCCGGCGGCGGTACGCCCACAACTGTGGTTTACCTATCATCTCTACTACAAAGCACCTGATTGGCTAGGGCCCGCGGTGACTCGAGCGCTGCGCATTCCGTACGTTGCCGCAGAAGTGTCATACGCGCCAAAACGCGCAACCGGACCATGGGGTCCGGGCCTCACCGCAGCGCACGACGCAATCAAGCAATGTGACGCCGTGATCGCACTCAAATCGTACGACATCCCATGTCTACTACCACTGCTTGATAACCGAGAGCGGGTCATTGCACTCAAACCATTCTTAGACACGCGCCAGTATGCCGTGAACGGCAATGCGACCTTGAGTCGCACCGCGCTCGCACGTCGATACGACCTTGATGCCAACTGCACCTGGTTGCTCGCGGTCGCGATGATGCGTCCGGGAAACAAGCTCGCCTGCTACCGATTATTGGCACGAGCCTTGTGCCAAATCAGTAACCGTCGGCTTACATTGCTAATCGTGGGGGATGGGGCTGCACGTGCTGAGGTGGAAATGGCGTTTAACAACGTTGGGAAACATCGTGTAGTTTTTGCCGGTATACAATCGCACGAGGCATTGAAGCAATTTTACGCGGCGTCTGATCTGTTCGTTTGGCCAGCGGTGAACGAGCCGTTCGGTATGGCGTTACTTGAGGCACAAGCAGCGGGCCTGCCGGTCGTCGCCGGGCGTAGCCGTGGCGTACCGGACGTCGTAAATGATCATATCACCGGTATTCTCGTTGAACCCGGCGATGTCTATGCGTTCGCGGATGCGGTTCGCTCCTTGTTAAACAGCTCGAGTGAGATGCGGGAAATGGGTGTCGCTGCGCGTGAGCTGGCACTGCGGGAGCACGATATCCATGCAGCTGGCAAGATTCTAAGTCGTGTGCTGGAGCGCGTGCGCAGTGGGAAGTGGCCGTGATTCCGGTACTTTTGATTCGCCACGGGCCCACCGAGTGGAACGTGGTGGGGCGTATTCAAGGTCGCACAGATGTATCTCTGAGTGCGGACGGTCGTCGCGAGGTCTCGCGATGGTGTGTACCAGAGGAGTTCCGGAGTTACGATTGGATGGCAAGCCCGCTAGCGAGGGCGTTGGAAACGGCAACTTTGCTCGGCGCTGTTCCGGCACAGCCAGATCGCCGGTTGGCGGAAAAAAACTGGGGCGAGTGGGAGGGTTTAACTTGGGAGGAGTTGCGCGATAAGTATGGCGACGACGCTATTGGTGATGCGACATCCGGACTGGACTTCCGGCCCCCTGGCGGCGAAAGCTCACGATCGGTACAGGAGCGCTTTAGTCAATGGCTTGCTGAAGTCGCGAGGCGAGGTCGTCCCGTGGCAGCGGTTACCCACCGCGGGGTCATCCGAGCGGCACTGGCCATCGCCACGGGTTGGGACATGAAGGGCAAGCCGCCGTACCGTCTGGATTGGGCGAGCGCGCACCTATTCAAGATCAATCGAGACCAAACCTTAGCTGTTGACCGCCTTAACATTGGACTAGCGAGCTCATGAGTCATCTACGCGTAATGTGTCATGTCCAACACTTGATGGGCAGCGGACACCAATGGCGCGTCGCGGCGATCACACGGGCGCTGTGTCAGCTCGGGGCTGACGTGGCCTATGTTTCAGGCGGGTTTCCCGTCCCCGGCCTGGATGTCGGTTGCGCACGCTTCGTTCAGTTACCACCTGCACGGTCGCCTGACATGCAATACAAAACGCTTGTGAACGACAGTGGATTACCAGTCGACGACAAGTGGAAGGCTCAGCGCCGTGACCTATTGCTCGATGTCTTTCGCCAATATCAGCCGGATGTACTGTTTGTTGAGGCATTTCCGTTTGGCCGACGGTTACTGCGCTTCGAGCTGTTGCCTTTGCTCGAGGCTGCACAAGCGCGCCGACCATCCCCCAGCGTGGTTTGTTCAGTGCGTGACATCTTGGAGCAGCGAAACAGGCCTGGACGCAACGAAGAGATTGTGCGTCTGGTCGATCATTACTTCGATTTGGTGCTTGTGCACAGTGATCCAAAGTTGATCCCCTTTGAATCGACTTTCCCGTTGGCTGAACGCATTCGCAACAAACTGCAGTACACTGGCTACGTGTTGTCGCGCGATCCAATCTTTGGCGATAGCAAAGCCGGTGCTGGCGAAGTCGTCGTGTCCGCTGGTGGCGGTGCATTCGGTGAGCACGTGCTGCGCGCTGCGCTAGCAGCGCGGCCGCTGTCGGCGCTTGCTGACGCAACGTGGCACGTGCTGGTTGGGCCCAACTTGCCGGAGCATCGATTCATTGATCTGCGGAGCCAGACTGAGGATGGGCTTATCATTGAACGCAATCGTTCGGATTTTCCTGTGCTATTGCGCAATTGCGCCGTCTCGATATCGCAGGCCGGTTACAATACGATTCTCGAGGTATTGCAAGCAGGCACGCGTGCCGTACTTGTGCCCTACACGGACGAACGGGAAAAAGAACAGGCGGTGCGCGCACGACAGCTTCGCGATCGCGGGCTCGTTGAAACCATCGAGAACAGTGAGCTCACGCCACAGCGCCTCGCGCAAGCGGTCGATGCGGTGTATCGACGGCCGTTGCCTAACCGAAAATCAATCAACTTGGATGGGGCGGCAAGTTCGGCCGATGTGATTGCGTCTATGACCAGCAACAAGTATGTTGCGCAACGGCTGTGAGCTGAAATCAATTCCTGTAGTATCGTGTGATGAAGTACCGCTATCCTTTCGAGCACCTTGCTGGTGATTACCTACGTGCGGTGATCGGCTTTACGCTTATGCTCGCAGTCGTACTGTTTGCGTCCTTGCCGCAGATCGTGATCCTGATCTTTGCCGCGCTCGCCGCCGTGTTTCTGGGGTTTGGGATCCAGACGGCGTTGCGCCACCACACGCAGATCAGTGTCACAGATGAGGACATCTCGGCTGCTCCCAGGGGCGTTCGGTTACGCTGGAGCGAGCTAACGGCGGTCGAGCTGGACTACTACTCGACAACTAAAGACAAGCGAGATGGTTGGATGCAGCTGACCCTGAGATCACGACAAAAGAAGCTGCAGATCGACTCACGCATTGAGGGGTTCGAGGATATTAGCCGCCGCGCAGGTACGGCCGCGCTTAACAATGGGCTGACGCTTAACCCAACGTCGGTGGCTAACTTTGCTACGTTTGGCATCGGCGCGTCGGCCGGGCCGAACGAGAAGGGGACCGGGCGACATGGCTGAGCCTTTGTTGCGGGTGTGTGATCTCGAAGTGGAGTTCTTGCTTCACGATCAAGGTGTCGTTCGCGCAGTGCAAGGCGTCTCTTTTGATATACGCGAGGGGTCAACCGCCGCGCTCGTCGGCGAATCCGGATCGGGCAAATCTGTCATATCGCAAGCAATTATGGGCATCTTGCCGGACGCAGCCCGCATCGCTGGCGGCAAGATCCTCTTCAACGATCCGCAATGTGCAGCCGGGGCGGCACCGAAGCCGATCGACATTGCGAAGTTAGAGCGAGACAGCAGTACGATGCGCGGCATTCGTGGCGGGCGGATCTCCATGATCTTTCAAGAGCCGATGACTTCTCTGTCCCCGCTGCACACTGTCGGTGATCAAGTGACGGAGGCGGTTTTATTGCATCGTGACGTGAGCAAGAATGAGGCGAGGTCGCTTGCGCGAGAGATGCTCGGTATGGTGGGATTCCCAGATCCGGAGCGGGCGCTAAATACCTATTCATTCGAGTTGTCTGGAGGTCTGCGACAACGGGCGATGATCGCGATGGCGTTAGTTTGTCGGCCGGCGCTGCTAATCGCCGATGAACCCACTACCGCGCTAGATGTAACCATACAAGCGCAGATACTAAAGCTCATCAAGGATTTACAAAGCCAACTGGGGATGGCAGTGCTGCTTATCGCTCACGATCTCGGTGTAGTTGCAAACATGGCCGAAGACGTTATCGTAGTCTACAACGGTGAGGTTATGGAGCGGGGAAGCTTGATGGATATCTTCTCAGACCCGAGGCACCCGTACCTCAAGGCACTAATGCGCGCCGTACCGCGAATTGGTATGGACCAGGGCGAACGACTCACACCGGTCCGGGAAGTGTCGCGCGCCATCGGTGAGCACTTGGCGCGAAAGACCGCGTGGCCGGGGGACACGGATGGCGGCGGACCCCTGTTGCAAGTGCGGCATGTGAGTAAATGTTTCCGTATCCGCAAGGGTGCGTTTCTCGGAACTCAAGGCGCACCCACTGTCCAGGCGCTCGACGATGTCAGTTTTGACATCGAGCGCGGCCAGTGCCTTGGATTGGTCGGCGAAAGCGGTTGCGGTAAAACGACGCTGAGCAAAATTATCATGCGAGCGATAGATCCCGATGAGGGAGAGGTTCAGTATAACGATCAAGGAAAGTCTATTTCGCTTCTGCACTTAACCGACAAGGAACTGATCGACTTCCGGCGAAGAGCGCAATTCGTATTCCAGGATCCTTTCAGTTCGCTCAATCCGCGGATGACAGTGTTCGACATCATCAGCGAGCCGTTGGTCATCCACGGGATGCGCGACCGGGAACAGCGTGTACCCATCGTCAAGGAGCTGATGGCGCACGTGGGGCTGGATCCGCGTTTTTTATCTCGCTATCCACACAGTTTTTCCGGTGGACAGCGCCAACGTATCAGTATTGCGCGTGCACTGGCGCTCAGTCCGGCCTTGCTGATTTGCGATGAACCCGTGTCGGCGCTGGATGTCTCAGTGCAGGCCCAGATCTTAAATTTGCTGAAGGACCTGCAGGTCGAACTTGGACTGACTTACCTGTTTATTTCGCACAATTTGGCTGTGGTGGACTACATGGCTGATCGCATCGCCGTTATGTGTGCCGGGCAGCTGGTGGAAATCGCACCTTGTGATACGCTGTTCCGTAATCCCGTACACCCTTACACGAAGGCGCTGCTCGCTGCCGTGCCCCGCACCGATCTCTCCGACACGCTGGACCTGACGGCTTTGATGGAAGGCAAGGCGTCCAATCTGTCGGCGTGGCCCCAACCCTTCACCGTGGGCGTCGGCGAACGGCTGGACTTCCTTGACCTGGGGAACGGTCATTTCGTACGCGCCAGCAACGCCTACCTCAAGGAGAGGCGTACGCAGGATGAGCAATAAGTCTGAGTGTCGCGCTTTACGTCATGGATAGTGGTCTACAGGCTGTCCGAAAACGCGCGAAGGATTCTTGCCACTACCCACAGAGCTAAAG
This sequence comes from Acidiferrobacterales bacterium, assembly GCA_046759385.1. Lineage (GTDB taxonomy): Bacteria > Pseudomonadota > Gammaproteobacteria > Acidiferrobacterales > SPGG2 > JBHICC01. The sequence continues at coordinate 25,631 of JBHICC010000014.1, forward strand.
GGCAAACGCCGCAAGACGTGCTTACGACGGGATTGCCTAAAGGCGAAAAAGCGGTGGCAAAGCCAGGAAAGAAAGCCGCCTAGACGAATAACCCGCCAGGGACTGGTGTCAGGTAATTACTGTCACTGTACAGACAGTAGTAACGTACTCGAGTCGATAACGTCCTATTTATCATATTTGAACTTCATATACGTAATGCCCGCAGCCATATTCATTCTCCATGCCAGTGCAACGTCATCATCAAACTCTGGATCATGTTCTTTTACCGTATCAATCAAACAAGTTAGCCATATATCATACAAATGAGGTTGCACATCTTTATCACGCTTGCTGTGTTTTGTAGCGAGGCTTTGTACGTAATCATCGGTCCTTTGAACCACAGCGAACCTTGACATATAGACAATTGATTTTTCCAGCATTTCCTTCTGAACAAGTAAGTCCGTGTGTTTAAATTTTTCTTTTGCTTCCGGAGAGCGAGAAATTAATTTGTCATAGAAGGTGTCAAAAAACCCCTTTCCCTTTCTTACAGTGTCGATTGCTCTGAAATAACTGAGCTTAAAGACCTCTTGATAATCAACCATAGAAGTTCCCTTGACTGGTTAGCCCAATAGGCATATCTGGCAATGTCATACTGTCGTCAAGAATGCGTCCCGTGGCGGTGGCACTATGTCACGCTGGTGACTACTCTGTCCATGATTTAGACATGAAATATATCTTTCAATTCAACCTCGTTGAGCTGTGATTTCCCCATCAATCAAGCTGGGGCTAAGTGAGTTGTCGGGTTTTTAATAAAGCCCTCCAAAGTTCCTGGACGGTTAGTAGCGAGGGCCGGGTGCAAATACTCCGCGTCGCTGCTTTCAATACATAATCGCACGTGTCGAAATTATTGATTTGCGACGAATCCGTGTCGGTGTTGGATGTCTCGGTGCAGGCTGAGATCCTGAATCTGCTGAAAGACTTGCAGGCCGGATTCGGTGTAGTGTATATCTCGCACAACGTGGCTGCGGTGGGCTATATGGCCGATCGCATCATGTGTGTCGGGCATAGCGCCGCGCGAGGCACTGTTCCAGCGTCCAGTACATCCCTACACTCGCGGTTTGCTTGCTGCCATGCGCCGCACCGACCCGAGGAGTAGGCTCCATCTTCGTGCCTTAATGGACGGTAAGGTGTCTGATCCGTTGGCTTGGCCGGAAGCGTTCAGGAGCGACGGAAGTGAGCGGCTCGATTTCATTGACTTAGGTGACGGACATATGGTCCGTGCCCAACAATCATTACTGACAGAGACACGAGTATGAAACGCGTATGGGCTTTCCTGGTTGCGGGTATGGCCGTTATGGGCGTGGCGGCTCAACCACTGCAGCTGCTCGAATCACCCATGCTTGCTTCAGAAGTCGCGCAGGGCAAGCTACCGTCGGTCGAGGACCGTGTGCCTCAGCGCCCCCTGATCGTGGACCTAGTCGAGACCAAAAAGGCAGCCGGCCAATATGGCGGTGAGTTACACTTGCTGATGGCTAAGGCCCGGGATGTGCGCATGATGGTCGTGTACGGGTACGCACGGCTTGTCGGCTATAACGAAAATCTGAACCTTCGACCCGATATCCTCAAGCGCATCGACGTAGAGAGCGAGCGAAAGTTCACCTTACACCTGCGCCCTGGGCATAAATGGTCGGATGGGCATCCCTTCACTACCGAGGACTTCCGCTACTACTGGGAAGACGTCGTCCATAACCCCGACCTATCGCCGTTTGGGCTTTCGCGCGCATTAATGGTTGAGGGAGAGGGGCCGGAGTTCGAAGTGATCAACCAGACCACAGTTCGCTATACATGGAAGCGCCCAAACCCGTTTTTTCTGCCAGCCTTAGCCGGGACGCGCCCGCTGTTCATTTATCTTCCAGCACACTACCTAAAGCAATTCCACGGGCGTTACGCCGACTCTAAGGAACTGGCCCACAAGGTGCGCGCCGCTGGGGTCTACCATTGGAGCGCCTTACATGCCCGTTTAGACTCGATGTACAAGAACAATAATCCGGATCTTCCCAGTCTTCAGCCTTGGGTAAACACCACCCGAGGCCCTTCGGATCGTTTCGTTTTTGTGCGCAACCCTTATTATCACCGCATCGATCAAGACGGGCGTCAGCTGCCCTATGTCGATCGCGTGCTAATGAGTATCGCGGACGGCAAGCTCATTGCGGCGAAGACCGGTGCGGGTGAGAGCGATCTTCAGGCGCGGCAGCTCAAGTTTAGTGATTATACTTTTCTAAAGAAAAGCGAGAAGCGCGTAGATGTCGACGTGCGCTTATGGGACACCGCGAAGGGATCGCACATTGCGCTATATCCCAATCTCAATGTTGATGATCCGGTCTGGCGCGCAATGATGCGAGATCTCCGCTTTCGCCGCGCGCTCTCGCTTGCTATCAATCGTGAGGAGATCAATCAAGTCTTGTACTACGGGCTCGCCACGGCTGGCAACAACACGATCAATGCGAACTGCCCGATGTACAAGCCGGAGTATCGGACAGCGTGGGCACAGTTTGATCTGCAAAAGGCTAACGCTTTACTGGATGAGCTCGGACTGACGAAGAGGAACAAGCGTGGCATCCGATTGCTACCGGATGGCCGGCCGCTGGTGATCATCGTGGAGACTGCCGGTGAGGACACCGAACAGACAGATGTGTTGGCGCTTATACACGATACATGGCTTCAAGCTGGCATTAAGCTTTTCAGCAAGCCGATGCAACGGGAGGTCTTTCGCAATCGCATCTTTTCGGGCAAGACCTTGATGTCAGTGTGGGGTGGCTTAGAGAATGCTGTGCCGACCGCAAATATGAGCCCGGCAGCCCTTGTGCCTACGAGCCAGCAACAACTACAGTGGCCAAAGTGGGGCCAATACTTCGAAACCAAATGGGCTGCGGGCGAGCCCGTCGACTTACCAGTGGCAAAAGAACTCTTACGGCTCAACGATAAGTGGCTTCAAGCCGCGACCTTCGAAGAACGATTAACAGTCTGGCGGCGGATTCTCGATATCCATGCAGATCAAGTTTTTACCATCGGATTGATCGCCAATGTGCCACAACCAGTGGTTGTCAATCGGCGGTTGCGCAACGTGCCGCTGAGGGCCATATACAATTGGGAGCCCGGCGCACACTTCGGTATTTATAAGCCCGATACGTTTTGGTTCGCGAGCACCGTGGCGCAGGTCCAAAGATAGGTAGGCGATACATCAGCAGGAGTGTATGTAATGTTTGGTTTCTTCGTACGCCGCATACTGGTGATGATTCCCACCTTGCTGGTCATCAGCGTGCTAGTCTTCGCCATTATCCAGCTCCCCGAAGGCGACTACCTTACAAGCTATATTGCTGAGCTCGAAAGTCAGGGAGAGAGCATTAGCAGTGAGAAAGTCGAGTTCTTACGCCAGCAATACGGGCTGGACAAGCCGTTTGTTACCCAGTATTTCACCTGGTTTTTCGGCATGCTGCGCGGAGATTTTGGTTACTCCTTCGAATACAGCATGCCAGTGTCAGCGGTCGTAGGCGATCGACTTTTTCTCTCGTTCATCCTGTCATTTGCGACCATCGTGTTTACGTGGGCGGTTGCTTTTCCTATCGGCGTCTACTCGGCGACACATCAATATAGCTGGGCTGACCACGGGCTTACGTTCATAGGTTTCCTCGGCCTTGCAACACCCAATTTTCTGCTTGCGTTGGTGTTGCTATACATTGCCAACGTCGTATTTGGTACATCCGTCGGTGGTCTCGTAGATCCGGTTTATGTTGACCAACCGATGAGTTGGGCTAAGTTCGTTTCCGTGCTCGAGCACCTTTGGATTCCAGTCATCGTCATTGGCACGTCAGGCACGGCCGCCATGATCAGGCGGCTACGCGCAAACCTTCTCGATGAGTTGCAAAGGCAATACGTCGTGACTGGGCGCGCGAAAGGTTTACCACCGCTGCGGTTGCTGCTGAAGTATCCGCTGCGCGTAGCGCTAAATCCTTTTATCGCAGATATCGGCAACCTATTGCCGCAGATCGTCTCGGGTGCGGCGATTGTGTCTATCGTTCTGTCTTTGCCCACGACTGGTCCGATGCTGTTGTCTGCACTACAGAGTCAGGATATGTATCTCGCCGGCTCGTTCTTGATGTTCCTTTCCGTTCTAACAGTCCTGGGAATGTTTCTGTCTGACATCGCACTGGCAGCGCTCGATCCGCGTATCCGCTTTGAAGGAGGTTTGCGGCGATGAGCAACAGAACGGGGTCGGCGGCGACCGTGCCGGTCGAGCATTATGTTTCATCTGCGCCTTTCGACCCTTATACCATTGAGCAGCTCACGCCTGAGCAAGAGCGTTACTACATGGCCTCTCAGTGGCGCATGATGTGGTGGCGACTTAGGCGCCACAAGCTAGCCGTGGTCTCTGGGATGATCTTGCTTGTCATGTATTTGTCGATCTTAGTATGCGAGATACTAGCCCCCTACAACCTGCACACCCGGCATACGTATCAAATCTATGCGCCGCCACAACGCGTTCATCTTTTTCATGAGGGCCAATTTATCGGGCCGTTCGTCTACGGCTTGCGCTACCAGTTGAACATGGAGAATCTCAAACGCGAGTACACGGAGAACAAGGCGCTTGTTCAGCCAATGCGCTTCTTTTGTCAAGGCGATAGCTACAAGTTCTGGGGTCTTCACCCGGCGAGCTTTCACCTTGTGTGCCCAGCTGAGGACGGAACATTGTTTCTTCTCGGGACAGACCGCCTTGGGCGAGACGTGTTGTCGCGAACGATCTATGGTGCACGGATCTCGCTGACTGTCGGGCTGATTGGTATTGCGGTCAGCTTTATGCTCGGGATTACTTTAGGCGGAGTAGCGGGTTATTACGGCGGCTGGGTAGACAATGTGGTCCAGCGGCTGATCGAAATCATTCGTTCGTTTCCAGAACTGCCGTTGTGGATGGCGCTGTCGGCAGCGTTGCCTGTCACGTGGAGTCCCATTGCTATATTTTTCGGCATCACCTTGATACTCGGTTTGATCGACTGGACCGGGCTTGCGCGCGCGGTGCGATCAAAATTACTGGCGCTGCGGGAAGAGGACTTTGCCACAGCGGCGGTGCTCATGGGCGCTCGGCCTAGTCGCGTGATTGCACGACATCTGCTTCCCAACTTTATGAGCCATCTGATCGCATCAGCCACACTTTCGATTCCAGCAATGATCCTGGGAGAAACTGCCTTGAGCTTTCTCGGGTTGGGCTTGCGACCGCCGATTACGAGTTGGGGTGTTCTGTTAACAGAAGCGCAGAACATTAACGCAGTGGCACTGTATCCCTGGCTAATGTTTCCCGTCGTCCCCGTCATTATCGTTGTGCTTGCGTTCAACTTCTTGGGAGATGGTTTGCGTGATGCAGCGGATCCTTATAAGGCGGGGTAGGGTAGGCGCTCGGTGTCGGCGCCTGGCTCCGGTTCCGCGCTTGTTCGCCAGCATCCCGGCGCCTCCCGACGAGACGTCCCTGTCTCGACGGTCGGGCGGCACATCCCTTTGCCCGCCCCTGTCGGGCTTGATCCGGTCTGCTGGCGGCGCTCCACAAGTCGCCTAGCGCCGACACCGAGCGCCATCGGGTGGCTGGTGGACGGGGCTCCGCAAAGTCGCCGCTCACCGACACTGGCCAGCCTCTGGTGGGTGGGGTTGTGGGTGTCGGCGGCGTTCTACAAGTCGCCTAGCGCCGCCGCCGAGCGCCATTATGGTGGGTGATGGGGTGGTGTTAGCGCGGGCTTTTGTCGTCGAGTATCCCCAGACCTCAGTCCTTTGTTATGAGAATGTCTTCCATGATCAGATACTGCAGGTCGGAGCCGTAAAACATGTTGAGCGCGTCAGCCGGCGTGCAGACCATCGGTTCGCCGCGGCGGTTTAGGGAAGTATTCAATACGACAGCATTGCCGGTGCGCTCCTCGAGTTCCTTGATCAGATGGTAGAAGCGCGGGTTTGTAGATTTATCAACGACCTGCACCCGTGCTGTCCCGTCTTTGTGTATAACCTCCGGAATTCGAGCTTTCCACGGTTCGGAAACGTCGAAGGTGATTGTCATATAGGGCGCGGGATGGTGCGATTGGATGATATCGGCGGCGACGTCGTCGAGTATGCTTGGACAAAATGGCCGCCAACGCTCGCGGTATTTGATTTGCGCGTTGATCCGGTCCGCCATACCGGGCTGGCTCGGGTCGCCTAGTATGCTGCGATTGCCAAGCGCGCGTGGCCCGAATTCCATCCGGCCTTGAAACCACGCTAGTGGGTGTCCGTCGGCAATGATCTGTGCGCCCGTTGCAGACGCATCGTCAAGCACGCTCCATTTTGGCCGACCCTGGTGTGCTTGGCATGCGGCAATGCATTCGTCGGTCGTAAAATCAGGGCCGAGATAAGCATGCTGCATCTTACGTACGTTCTCGCCCAAACTCATCGCTACGTAAGACGCGGCACCCAATGACGTGCCTGCATCGCCGGCGGCGGGCTGCACGAAGAGTTCTTTTAAGTGCGGCCATTCGAGCAAACGCTGATTGAGCTTGACGTTGAGGGCTACCCCCCCCGCAAAGCAAAGTCTGCCTGTTTCTCGAATGATGTCGCCGATATAGTAATCCACCAGTGTCAACGCTGCGTTCTCTAGTAGCTTCTGCGTCGCGGCCGCATAGTGGACATAAGGATCGTCGATATCATCACCATTGCGCACCGGGCCTAGCCATTTCACAAACTCAGGGGTAAAAAAGTAACTCTTCCCATTGTATCGGTAGCAGCGCCGCCCGATGACATTGACGAGGCGCGTGTTTACCTTAAAATTTTCGCGGCTGTACCTGATTAGGGGCGACAGATCATATTTGTTCGGCTCCCCGTAGGGTGCCATACCCATCACCTTATACTCGCCGTCCTGTATCTGAAAGCCGAGATACTCGGTAATTGCCCCGTAGAGCCAACCGAGTGAGTCCGGGTCATAGAACTCCTTGATTTTGTGAATTCTGCCGTTTTCACCATATCCGAAGAATGTCGTCGCATACTCGCCCTTGCCATCGATGCTGACGATCGCTGTCTTTTCAGTAAACCCGCTAAGGTGATAGGCGCTGCTCGCGTGGGCCAGGTGATGCTCGACCGGAACAAAACGTACCCGCTTAGAACCGATGCCGAGCTCATCGAGCAACCGCAGTACCGCTGTAGAGGTTCGGCGAACATGCCGGTTGCCATCGAATATCGCCCGCAAGACTCTGCGCGGCTCATACCAGTGCCGCTTTGCGTAATACCAGCGAGCCTTGTGCGCGAGGCTCACCTTCACATAGGGATAGGCAACGATATCGATCTCGGAGGGTGAAACACCAGCGTAGTCGAGACAGTACTTGATTGCATTGATCGGCTGTTTTCTTTTTGCATGTTTAATGCGGATAAAGCGCTCCTCCTCAGCCGCGGCGACGAGTTTACCGTCAACGAGCAACGCCGCCGAGTTATCGTGCAGCGCGGCTCCCGTGATCCCCAAGATTTTCATCGGTTACGGGTCTAAGGTACCTGCGTCGAGGTAGGCAATGGTATTCTTACACAAACTTGTCGCTGCAAGGATGTCAACAGCTTGCCTGGCCCTTACCGCGGTTTCGAATAGAGTGTGATCATGCATTTGGTGTCATTGCATCGCGCCGTCTATCGCGTTGTCCCTCAGGCTGTACGCATACGGCTAAAGGACTCTGTTCCTTTTGGTGTAGAGAGGTTTCCGCTGCCCTTGCCAGATGGAAAGGCGCTCCTCTTGGATCAGGTGGGGTCCTCCAAGATCCTAAGGCGCTTCGCCTGGAAGGGCATTTACGGATATGAACCAGATACTATACGTCTGTTCTATGCATTGGCGAAACGCGCTAAGGGAGTTCTCGATATCGGCGCCTATTTTGGGCTTTACGCGCTAGTGGCGGCGAGGGCGAACCCAAAGGCAAACATACACGCCTTCGAGCCGCTGCCACAAAACTTGGCATTGTTGCGGCACTTTCTCACGTTGAACCATTGCGAACACGTGCGTGTACACTCGGTGGCCATTGCGCGCGAAACAGGCCAAGCGACACTTTATATCCCCGAAGAAAGGCATAGCGCGTTGCCCGCGACGGGCTCACTGAAGAATCGGTTTCGGCCCGGGGAAAGGTTTGCGGGGCTCAATGTCCAGACTTTACCTGTGCGTACGATGCCGCTCGATGCGTGGGTCGAAGAGGCCGGCATCAAAAACATAGACTTGGTGAAGATTGATACGGAAGAGACCGAGCATGAAGTCATCCAAAGCGGGATCAAGACGCTCGAGCGTTTTCGGCCCCAGATTATCATGGAGGTCACGTTTGGCGATTCCCACATGACCGACACGCTGACCGTCTTGCGTGACCTTGACTATCAGTTTTTCCATGTCGATTCTGCTGGTTTGTCGCGCTTTGACGAACGCGATCCAGTAGCGAGCAAACACGCCGCGGCAACTGAGAGGCTCGTCCACTGCGAGATCCTATGCACGTGCGGCGCCGATTCGGATCTGGCCGGCTATTAGGCAAAACTCAGCCTAATAGGACCGAGGGAAGCCACAGGGCAATCTGCGGGAAGAAGACAAGAAGCAGTGCGCCTATTATTTGTAATCCCATAAACTGTATCATGCCCAAATAGATGTCTTTTAGGTCCCAATCTGGCATTACGCCCTTTAAAAAATATGCGGATAGTGCAACGGGTGGCGATAGCCAGGCGGTCTGCAGGGTAACCGCAACTAAAGTTCCGAACCAGACTAAGTTAAACCCCAACTCATTTACCAACGGAAGGAAGATCGGCAAAACGATAACCACTATCGGAACCCATTCTAAGGGCCAACCTAGAATGAATATCAGTAACAGCAATATCAGAAGATAAGTTAAGGGCGAGAAGTCAAATACCAGAAGGTTCTGAGCGATAAACGATGGGGCACCAAGGCGGGAAAAGACGGCACCGAAAAAGTTTGACGCCGCCACCAGTACAAGGATCATGCTGGATGTAATTGCGGTTCTGTATAGAGCCTCCTTTAAAAGGCGAAGCCTCATCCGGCCATAAACAACGACTAAGAGAAAAGCACCGAAAGCGCCCATCGCAGCGCCTTCGGTTGGCGTGGCAATTCCCGCAAGGATGGTGCCAAGGGTCGCGAGTATAAGGACGGCAGGCGGCACGATGCCCAGAAAGAATTCCTTGATTACTGGAAGCAACGAGGTCGCTCGCTCTTCGGGCGGAAGCGCTGGGCCCAACCTGGGATTGAGAAAGCTCCGCAGCATTGTGTAGCCTAAGAAGAGACCTGCGAGCATGAGTCCTGGGATAATTGCCGCCGCGAATAGACGTATCACGGAGATGTTAAGCACGGGTCCCATGACGACGAGCATGACGCTCGGTGGAATCAGAATGCCGAGCGTTCCTCCCGCAGTGATAGATCCTGCGGCGAGGCGTGTGTCATAGCGGCTGCGGCGCATCGCTGGGCCTGCCATCAAGCCCATAATGCTGACTGATGCACCTACAATACCGGTTGCCGCAGCGAAAACGGTTGATGCCGAAAGCGTTGCTACATACAGTGACCCCCTGACTGGACCGAGCATAAGCTGAAAAGATTTAAACAGTCGGTCCATGAGACCAGCCTGCTCGAGAACGAAACCCATAAAGAGGAATAACGGGACGGCGGCGAGCACGGCCGTCGTCATTGTTTCAAAGACCTGAAAGACCATCAGAAAAAAGACGACCTTGCCTATCGCTATATAGCCAAAAACGATGCCCAAGAGGATGAGTGTGAACGCGATAGGGAAGCCGAGAAGGATCGCCGCGAAAAGCGCTAACACCATCAAGAAACCAAGGAGAATCTCAAAACTCATGCCATCTCCCATGTCTTGCGGCGTATGCGCTTTTCAAAAATTCAGAAATCCCTTGCAGAAACAAGAGGACCGCTGAGACCGGTAGCACGATCTTTAACGGATAGATGGGAGGCTGCCAGGGGCTCAGAAAGCTTGTTTCCCCCTTGACCCATGAATCATACGCAAAATCAAGGCTGGCCCAGAAAAAGAGCGTTACCGCCGGCAGGAAAAGCACGAGGTACAGCGTTGCATCAACGGTTCCTTGCCATCTAGGCGACCAGGACCGGTAAAGGAAATCAGTGCGGATGTGGCCATGCTTATACAGTGTGAACGCCGCGACAAGCATGAAATGCGCACCGTAAAGCATATAAGTGAAATCGAATGCCCACAGGGTGGGCTTGTCGAAGACGTAGCGCGAGATTACTTCGAAGACTAGGACTCCGATCAATGGAATCGCGAGCCAGGCGACCAGACGTCCGGACCAATCACTAATTGTGTCAAGCGCCCTGATTATGTCTCTGAGACGAGGAGAAATTTCAGGTGCAGTCGAATGTTTCTCTGCCATGAGAATCGCCTGAGGTCAGGGAAAGTCAGAATGGAAAGGGAAGCCGCGATTCGCGGCCTCCCTTTTTGGTGACAGCTTGTCTACTTACGGGCTTTGAGACCGGCCTCACCCATGAACAGGGACTGTTTAATGGTCTCGATGCGATAAGGGACAACGTCCTTTGAAAAACCACGCATCGATTGCACGACCTCATTAAAGAAAGCGTCCTTTTTCATACGCCTTTCCAGCGCGTTGTTTGCCGCTACCAGGAACTGCTCGGGATACTCTTTCGGCGGCGAGAACAACGTGACCCCATGCCGGGTTGTAAGCTTCGTAAGTGCAAGCGAGTTCTGCTGGATGAAATAGGTTAGCGCTTCGATGATCGAAGCCTTAGCTGCTACCTTGATAATCGCCTGCAAATCAGGTGACATCTTGCGCCAGACATCGCGGTTTATGATGACGTCGCTAATATCAATGGCCTGATGTAAGCCTTGAAGCGAGTAGTACTTGAAAACCTCGTGAAGACCTAGGCTTAAATCAGCGGAAGGATTGATCCATTCGCCCGCGTCGATCACCCCGCGCTCGGCAGCTGGTAGGATTTCCGGCCCAGGCATCGACACCACCGAAATTCCCATTTCCGTGTAGGCTTCCCCTGGAAGACCTGGCGGAGAGCGAAACTTTACCTTCTTGAAGTCGTCGAGCGTGTTGAGCGGCTTCTTGAACCAACCAAGTGCTTCGGGACCATCGGGTATGATTTGAAACGCTACAACATTAGCGCCGATTACCTCTTGATACAGGTGCGTAAGCATTCCCTGACCCTCGCCCTGCATCATCCAGGCTAGGTGCCCTAACTGATCGAGACCCGTCCCCGCACCGCTCATTGGTGCGCTAAAAAGGCCTGCAGCAGGATGTTTGCCAGTCCAGTAATGGGTCCAGGCCTGACCCATCGGCACGAGACCTTTATCAACAGCGTCTAAGATTTGTTGCGCCCCGACAATCGCGCCCGCCGGCAATATTTCGATCTCCACTCGGCCGTTCGACATTTGCTTAACGTTATCAGCAAAGCGCTGCAAAAGCGTCATATGCGGAGCACCCGCATTGACGGCGGTTTGCATCTTCAGCTTAAGGGTTTCAGCGTGTGCCCAGTTACCGGCAAGCACGAAAACTCCTGCCAGCAATACTGCTAGGCTGAACTTATGTGCTTTCATCGTTTCTCCTCCTTAAATGGTGGGTGGTCACCGCCCGAGTGCACCTCTCTAAAACGGAGGATATATCGTGTGCACCCCGGACGTAGAAAAAGCATTGTCTACAGCTTCGTAGTGAACCGTCAATAGGGAAAAGCGGCGTTTGCAAGTGTTTACGGCGCACAATTTGCACCCGCGCCGGCGCTGAGCGGATACGCGCTTGTACGGGAAAGGCTTTGTTGCCAGAATTCTTCGCTTAGCAATCAAACGTATATAAACGTATATAGCAGGGCAGCGCCGAGAAAGATCGATTCCTGCAGGAACCAGCAACAAATGGGTGGTGACGACGACAAGATCGAGATTCACCGGGGTCTGAAGGGCGTGTACTTCGACCGTTCACGCGCGACGTTCATCGATGGACGCGCTGGCGAATTGCGCTACCGAGGTTACTCGATCCACGATCTCGCGCAGCGCTCGAGCTTCGAAGAAACGGCGTATCTGTTGCTTAAAGGCGAGCTGCCAAACGCAGAGAAACTTAGGGCCTTTGACGACGAGCTCAAAGCCGGCCGAGAACTGCCCAGCCTCGTCTATGACATCATTCGTAGGGTAAAGGATACGCACCCGATGGATGTGTTGCGCACGGCCATCTCCGCACTTTCGGCCTTCGATGCGGATGTCAGCGACAATTCTGTCGAAGCCACCATGCGTAAGGGTGTGCGTCTGACCTCGCAGGTACCGATGATCGTCGCTGCCCATCACCATATCCGCAACGGCCGCGAGCCCGTAGCGCCTAACCGTGAGCTTTCGCACGCGGAAAACTTCCTTTACATGTTGAAAGGCGAGACACCGAGTGATGATGCGGCAAAGCTGATGGATACCGATATGGTGTTACACGCTGAGCACGGGTCAAATGCCTCCTCGTTCACAGCACGTGTGGTAGCCAGTACCGACGCGAATCTGCATGCCGCGATTACTGCCGCGGTCGCCGCATTGTCTGGTCCTGCACATGGCGGCGCGGCTGAGAACGTCATGCGCATGGCGCAGGAGGTCGGGGATGCCGCCAGCGCCGCTGAGTACGTCAAGCGCAAGCGCAAAAATCGCGAGCCAGTCATGGGGTTTGGCCACCGAGTTTATCGGGCGGAAGACCCTCGCGCGCGACATATGCGCGAAGGGGTCGAGCGATTGTCGCGAGAGATGGGTGAACCGCAGTGGTATGAGATCTTGCAGGCCTTGGTCGAGGCCATGAAACCCTACGCGCGGCTAGGCGTGAACGTTAACGTCGACTTCTATGCCGGTGTGGTCTATTTTCTCCACGGCATCCCGGAAGATCTCTTTGTACCGATCTTTGCAATTGGGAGGATACCCGGTTGGACCGTGCAAGTGCTCGAACAGCTGGAAAACAATATCCTCATCCGCCCACTTACCCTCTACAACGGTCCCAGCCCGCGAGAGTACATACCGATCGATAAACGATAAGGCGCACAACTACTCAACGCAGAGGCGCAGAGACGCAAAGAAATTCATGTCCAGAAAAACTAAATCAATCTAGCGTCTTTGAGGTTTACGTTAGCGGCAGCAATTCAACGTTAGAAGCGGAAAACCGCAAGAGTATAAATAAACTTTGCGCCCTTTGCGTCTTAGCGTCTTTGCGTTGGCAGTTGAGCTAAACCTGCGCCAAGACAATGGCGGCGGTAGCGATGATGTCATCAACGTCGGCGCCGCGTGACAGATCGCTAATCGGCTTGGCGAAACCCTGTAATATTGGGCCAATGGCCTTGGCGCCCGCCAGGTATTGAGTGAGTTTGTAGGCAATGTTGCCGGCATCGAGATCAGGGAAAATGAGCACGTTGGCCTGACCCGCCACAGGGGTCTCGCCTTTGACTTTTTTAGCTGCGACGTGCTGGATAAGGGCACTGTCTGCCTGAAGCTCGCCATCGATCAAAAGGCCGGGTGCGCGCTCACGAGTCATCGCTAACGCTTGCACGATCTTGTCTATACGCGGGTGACGGGCACTGCCTTGCGTGGAGAACGACAGAAGAGCAACGCGTGGAACCTCGTCGAGAAGCTTGCTCGCACTTGCCGCAGAAGCCACGGCGATGTCAGCGAGCTGACCTGCCGTCGGGTCAACATTAACAGCACAGTCGGCATAGATAAAAGGTGTGTCTTGGCGGCCCTGAAAGTCTGGGACGATTATCAAAAAGAAGCTGGACGGTGTATGAATTCCTTCGGCCAAACCGACAGTCATTAGCCCAGCCTCGATTACGCGCGCAGTCGCGCTCGCCACCCCGGCGGCCATGGCGTCAGCGTCGCCTGCTTTGACCATCATGCCACCGTAGAAAAGCGTTTTACGCACCAGGCGTGCGGCCACCTTAACGTTAGCGCTGGACCTTGCGCTGGTATACAGCTCGGCATACTTATCGCAGTTGTCACTTTCTTCCGGATTGATAATTGTGATGCCCTCAAGCGTGACGTCGACTTGGCTTGCCGTTTGCTCGAGTTCGCGGGGTTTACCTAGAAGGATCGGCTTAGCGATGTCTTCATCTGCCAGGCGTTGCGCGGCTACAATGATGCGTTCATCATCGCCTTCGGGAAAAACCAAGGACCGATGCTGCCGCTTGCTCGCTGTGATAAGTCGTTGAATGATGTCCATCTTTTCCTAGTCAGCATCCGCCGCTGAGCAGCGTAGCTGACGATCACAGCCTCGTAAATAGCCTGATTGCCAGAGGTCGGAACGATGCCAGAATCTCGAAACCCACACACACGGCTTGAACGTGCGATCGAAGAACGCTTTGGCCAACGCGTGAGCGTACCTGCTTCCGTGCGAAACGCAGGTGAGCTCGCACGTATGCTCGAGCACCGTTCCCACCGTGCGTACTCGGACAAGCCCGTCAATGAACAGTTGTTGCAACTACTATTCGCGTGTGCACTGTCGTCGCCGTCCAAAAGCGACCTGCAACAGGCCGATATCTTATGGGTAGTCGATCCCGCAAAACGTCAGGCGTTAGCCGGGCTCATTCCTGATATGCCTTGGGTTCGCAGTGCCCCGGTATTCCTGGTTTTCTGCGCCAACAATCGCCGCATTCGCCTAATCAGTGACATGCGCGCTAAGCCATTCGCCAACGACCATCTCGATGCTTTCATGAATGCGGCCGTAGATGCGGCAATAGTGATGACAACCTTCATCCGCGCGGCCAGTGCGGTCGGTCTCGGCTGTTGCCCCATTAGCGCCATACGCAATCACGCTGATAAGGTAAGCGCCCTGCTAGCGCTGCCGAAATGGGTATTTCCGGTTGCCGGTCTGTGCCTCGGCTATCCCGCGCGCTCCGGCCAGATCAGCCCACGTCTGCCCTTGGCCGTGACCGTGCACACTGACGGCTATGACGAAACTGACCTAGCAAAGAAAATCGACGCGTACGACCAGCGCCGACATATGCAGCAGCCGGTTACCAAGCAGCGTTACGCCGACCTTTACAAGCCCAGGGCTTTTTACGGGTGGTCAGAAGACAAAGCGCGTCAGTATTCTCGGCCAGAGCGCGAGGATTTTGGCCGCTATATTCGCGTCCAGGGTTTTCAGCTGGATTGAGCGTTAGACTCTAATTGACCGTGTACGCGTTGTACTTCTCAAGCAGCCTTACCGGTTTTTTAAGTGCATCGCGGCGGAACGGATCGCCGAGCTCGCGCGTGACCATGATCTCGAGGATCGTCGTCTTGCCCGTTTTCTGGTCTTCACAGGCTTTAGTCAAGGCGGGTCCAACCTCGTCCAGCTTGTCCACCGTTATACCTTGGGCGCCCATGGCTATCGCAATCTGTGCGAAGCTCGGATTCTCCAAGTTGACACCAACGAAGCGTCGGTCGTAGAAATCGACCTGGTTTTTCTTCTCTGCACCCCATTGCCTGTTGTTGAAAACAATTGGTGTCACTGCAATGTTCTCGCGCACGCAGGTCAGAATCTCGCCCATGCTCATGGCCCAAGCGCCGTCCCCGACGTAAGCAATTGCGGGACGCTCCGGCGCCACCACTTTCGCACCGATGACAGCCGGGAAGGCATAGCCGCAATTACCGAAGCTCATTGCCGCGAGAAAACTATTGGGTTTGTCGAATCGGAGGTAGCTATTTGAAACGGAGCAGATGTTGCCGATATCTGTGGAAACCATCGCATTATCAGGCATTGCTTTCTCCAATTCTCTCAAGACCTGGCGCGGATGCAGCATGTTAGCGTCCTGTTTGCTGACGGTTTGACTCCATTCATCCTGTTCGGCGGTCCAGGCATCGAGCTCTGACTCCCAAGCCTCTTTCTGACGTTTGATTTCAGCTAAGCGCTTCTCCTTGTTCTGATGACAGGCGAGCTGCTTGTTTTCTAATCGAATGAGAACTTCATTGGTCGCTGCCTTTGCATCACCACAAACGCCCACCGAAGTAGCTTTCACGAGCCCTAGCATTTTGTGGTCCGAATCAATTTGAATAATCTTGGCGTTTTCGGGCCAGTAGTCGAGACCATACTGGGGGAGTGTGCCGAACGGCCCTAAACGTGTACCAAGCGCCAGCACGACGTCCGCTTGTTGAATCAACTTCATGCCAGCCTTTGACCCCTGGTAACCCAGTGCGCCACACCACAATGGGTGGCTTGCTGGGAACGAGTCATTATGCAAGTAGCTATTGACAACAGGGGCACCCAAATACTCCGCCAACGCCGCGCACGCTTCGACCGCCCCAGCCATAAGAACACCACCACCGGAAATGATTACTGGAAACTTAGAGTCGGCTAACAACTGTGCTGCTTCGTCGAGGCTCTTTGTGCCACCGGCCCCCAGTTCTAACCTGCGCGGTTGTGGGATTTCAGTGTCGATCTCACCATAGAAGAAATCGCGCGGGATATTGAGTTGTGTTGGTCCTCTCTCGGCGAGCGCCATATCGAAGCAGCGCGCGGTGAACTCGGCTATACGACCGGGGCCGCTAACATGCCCTTGGTACTTGGTGATCTTCGAAAAGATCGGCAGTTGCTCGGTCTCCTGGAACCCGCCCAGCCCCATCGTGACGGACCCTGTCTCGGGCGTAATTGCGACTACTGGGCTATGCGCCCAGTAGGCCGCCGCGATCGCAGTAACAAAGTTGGTAATGCCGGGCCCGTTCTGCGCAATGCAGACGCCATGTCGACCACCCACACGCGCATAGCCATCCGCCATATGGGCAGCACCTTGCTCGTGCACTGTGGGAATGAAACGAATTCCAGCCGCCGGAAATATGTCTAGGGCATCCATATACGCCGACCCCACAATACCAAAGACGTCAGTCACACCTTGCGCAACGAGGGTTTCCACGAAAGCTTCACTCGGAGTCATGCGTGCCATAATCCTGTTCCTCTCTCAAACTTTGATTGGAAAGCTTGATACTTAGGGAGCCAACGCATCCAGTGGGTCTCGATAAGAAGACCCCAGCGCGTTGGCGACCGCTTCGTACGTGAGCTCGCCGTTGTGGACATTAAGTCCGGCGCGTAAATGTGGGTCGTCCTTTAAGGCCTGCTCGTACCCCTTGTCAGCAAGCGCCAGCACATAGGGCAACGTGGCGTTGTTCAGGGCAAAAGTAGACGTTCGGGGTACACCACCGGGCATGTTGGCAACGCAGTAGTGAATGACGTCATCAACGACATAGGTAGGTTCAGCATGGGTGGTCGGGCGTGAAGTTTCAAAGCATCCACCCTGGTCAATGGCGACGTCCACCAGTACCGCCCCCGGTTTCATGCGCTTCACCATCTCGGCCGAGACCAACTTGGGTGCTGCCGCGCCTGGAATCAGCACGCCACCAATGACAAGATCGGCCATCAGAACGTGCCGTTCGACCGCGTCGCGGGTGGAGAAAACAGTGTTAAGCGGTCGGCCGAACTGTCGCCACAGTGCTTTGAGCACTTCAGTGGAGCGGTCGAGTACCCAAACGTCCGCACCCATCCCCAGCGCGATATGAACCGCATGTGTGCCGACGACGCCACCACCCAAGATCACGACCCGAGCAGGATCCACTCCGGGCACGCCGCCAAGCAAAATACCCAGGCCGCCGTGTGTTTTTTCAAGGCAATAGGCACCAGCCTGTATCGACATGCGGCCTGCGACCTCGGACATGGGCGCGAGCAGTGGCAACCCGCCGTGCGGTGAAGTCACGGTCTCATATGCGATACAGGTTGCGCGACTTTTTACCAGATCTTCGGTCTGCTCCGGATCCGGGGCGAGGTGAAGATAGGTAAAGAGGATTTGGCCTTGGCGCAGGCGACGACGTTCTACCGCCTGTGGCTCTTTGACCTTAACGATCATCTCAGCCGCTTCGAACACATCTTCAGCATTCTTGGCGATGGTCGCGCCGGCCGCCTCATAGTCGGCGTCGCTGCACCCGATTCCGGTACCGGCATTGTGTTCCACAATCACCGCGTGGCCGTGCGCCACAGCTTCGCGCACGCTGGCCGGTACCAAACCAACACGGTATTCATGAACCTTGATCTCTTTTGGAACACCGATGAGCATGACGTTTCTCCGATGCATCGTCGCCGTGCCTGGCATGCGCGCTTAAGTTACTGCGCAATAATCTAGAGTCAGCCGAGGGTAGTCGTGTAGGGCCAGTGCTGACGTTTCGCCTGTGCCAGGCGGGGTTTTGGGCAACGCGTGGCTATTTCCTATAGTTGGTCAAATCGTGAATCAGAGTAGCAAGTCTGCGAATACCCGGCTCGATGCGGTCAACCGAGATCGAAGAGAAGCCTAAGCGGAAATAATTGCGCGGCGGCGGGTTGGCCTGGAAGTGCACGTCGCCGGGTTCGATCAGGACCCCTTCTTGTAGCGCCCGCTGTTGCAACGCTCTGGTGTCCAGGGTCTCGGGTCCTTTCACCCAGTACGATGTCCCGCCAAAGGTGGGCACACGGGCGGACTCTGGCAGGTGGTGGGCGAGTGCGTGCCCCATGACCTGCCAACGATCTTTGTAAGCATGACTTAAACGGCGCACTAGCGAATCATGATGCCCGCGTGCGAGGAACAACGCTACCGCGCGCTCGTTATTGGCTGGCGGATGGCGGAGCATCAGGCGACGCATTGCCCGCGCCTCACGAATGAACGACGCCGGTCCGACCATGTAACCCAGCCGCAACCCCGGAGCGAGTGTCTTGGAAAGGCTACCGACATAGATGACACGATCGTTTTGATCGAGACTCTTGAGCGCCGGCGTCGGTTCGCCAACGAAGCTGGTTTCACTCTCGTAGTCGTCCTCGACAATGACGAAATCGGCATCGACGGCATGCTTTAGGATCTCACGCCGTCGATCGATCGGTAGGGTTACTGTTGTCGGCGATTGGTGACTGGGCGTGACATAGACGTAGTCGCAAACGTCGAGGTGTTGGCCGACCCTCACGCCAGCTTCGTCCACCGGCAAGGCGACCATTTCGGAGGTGCGGGTAGCGAAGATGTTGCGCGCGTCAGGGTACCCAGGATCTTCCGTGCCCACTGTGGTGCCTTCGCTCACGAGCAACGTCGCGAGCAGATACAATGCATGTTGGGCACCCACAGTTACTAAAATCTCATCGGGCGAAGCCCACACGCCACGGCGCGGCAACAGTCGTGCGTGAATCTGTTCGATGAGCATGGGGTCGTCACTGTCCACGCTGTCGCGTGCCCAGTCCCGGATGGCTAAAACGCTGAGGGCTTCGCGCGCGCACTCGCGCCAATCGGCGATCGGAAACAATGCGGGATCGAACTGGCCATAGATGAAGGGATACGGGTAGGTTTGCCAGTCTTGCGGCTTGACAATGTTGCGCTGCGTAGAGGGGTGTAACTGCAGGCGGTCGTTCCAGTCGGGTGCCCATGCTACTTGCTGTTTGTGCCGCTGCTTATTGGTGACCCGGCCAGCGAGGATGTCTCTGTTAACGTAATAGCCACTGCGTTCCCGCGAGACCAAGTAACCTTCATCAACAAGTTGTTGATAGGCCAATACAACCGTATTGCGTGCCACCCCAAGCTGGGTCGCCAGTCTACGGCACGAGGGCACCGGGCTACCGGCCAGGATGTGGCCATCGAGAATCGCCGAAACCATCATCTCCCGGATCTGGCCCTGTAGACTGGTGCGGCTATTCGGCGCAAGGTGGAGGAGTTGATCCCGCATGGGCTGGTCTAATGGCGCGCTTGCAATTGGCTCTACTATACAGCGGTCGATCGAGTCTATTGTAATCGCTCTGCTGGTCAAGTTGAGATTCCCGAGGGAAGTCAATGCGCTACACCGCTGACATGCTCGAAAATCAATGGATGCCTTTCACCGCTAACCGCGATTTCAAAACCAACCCAAGGCTGCTCGTGCGCGGTGAGGGGGTTTACTTCTGGAATCACGAAGGAAACAAGGTCCTCGACGGCTCCTCTGGTTTATTCTGTTGCGCCGCGGGCCACGGCCGTCGCGAGATCGCGGATGCGGTGGCGCAGCAATTGCTGGAGCTCGACTATGCTCCTCCGTTTCAAAGCGCACACCCGAAATCGTTCGAGCTCGCCCGGCGCGTAGCCGCGTTGACGCCGAAGGGCATCAACCACATGTTTTTTGCGAACTCCGGTTCCGAAGCCGTGGACTCAGCGTTGAAGATCGCGTTGGCCTATCACCGCGCGCGTGGCGAGGGACAGCGCATGCGCTTCGTTTCGCGTGAGCGCGCCTATCACGGCGTGAACATCGGCGGTACATCCCTGAGTGGGTTGGTCAAGAATCGAGAAACGTTCGGGGCGGGGCTTACTGGCGTTGCCCATATGCGCCATACGTGGCTACCCGAGAACCGCTTCACCAAAGGCCAGCCCGACAATGGTGTCGAGCTTGCCGAGGATCTACAGCGCATTGTTGGGCTTTTTGGCGCCGACACAATTGCAGCTTGCTTTGTAGAACCGATTGCTGGTTCAACTGGCGTTTTGGTACCGCCCAAAGGTTATCTGGAGCGACTGCGCGAAATCTGCGACGCGCACGGGATCCTCTTGGTCTTCGACGAGGTGATTTGTGGCTTTGGGCGCACTGGCGAAGCGTTCGCCGCACAAAGCTTTGGCGTCACGCCCGACATGATGACGATGGCCAAGGCGCTGACGAACGCTGCCCAGCCCATGGGGGCAGTGGCTGTCCAAGACGCGATCTACGAAACGATCGTAGGGACTGCCCCCGGGGATTCGATTGAGCTATTTCACGGCTACACATACTCTGGCCACCCAGCTGCTTGCGCAGCGGGCCTAGCGGCGCTCGATATTTATGAGAAAGAGGGGTTGTTTACGCGCGCCGCAGAGATGTCGTCCTATTTTCTCGAAGCCGTTTTTGCTCTGAGCGACTTGCCCGTGATCAGCGACATTCGCGGCTACGGTATGATCGCCGGCTTCGATGTCGCCCCGGCGGACCGACCGGGAACACGAGGGTACGATGTCCAGAAGCGCCTGTTTGAGGCCGGATTGCACATCAAGATGACCGGCGATGCCGGTATTATTGCACCGCCCTTGGTTTCCGAGAAAAGCCATATCGACAAGATGTGCGATATACTGCGAGAGGTCCTGAAAACCTATTCGGCGCAGACAACGGACATAAGACAGGTACGCTCGTCGCGATAGCGTAGGTTATCGTGATGAGCGCCGCGGCGCAGATGCCTCGGCGACAAGAAGTGCGCTTGGCAGTCTGAGCTGCGGTCTCAAGGAGCAAGACGCGCAGGGAGGCGCGCCATAATAAGATGTGCTACCAGCACATAGGCTGTAACCAGCAACATCACCATAGGAGACTTCATATGAAGATCATGAAATGCATTAGCCGCTTATTGGCGCTGCCGCTGCTGCTGTGCTTTGCCACTGTCGGCACAGCCTGGGCAGCGAAGGAGCTGACCGTCGGCTACCAGTTGATCTACAACCCCTGGAAGGTGGCGATCGCCGACGGCAAGTTTGAGAAAACGACCGGGTATAAGATCAAATGGCGCAAGTTCGATTCCGGCGCGAAGGTGATCAATGCGATGGCGTCGGGCGACGTACATATCGCGTTGGCCGGATCGAGCCCGATTGCTGCCGGAGTGAGCCGTGGCATCGACATGCAGCTGTTCTGGATCGTCGAGGACATCGCTTCGGCCGAGGCGTTGGTCGTGCGCAATGGCTCCGGGATCACTGCGCCCCAGGACCTCAAGGGAAAGAAACTGGGCGTGCCGTTTGTGTCGACCACCCACTTCCACACGCTGTTCGCACTCGAGCAGTTCGGGATCGATCCCAACGAGCTTAAGATCCTCAACATGCAGCCGAACGCGATTGCCGCGGCCTGGTTGCGCGGTGACATCGACGCCGCCTTTGTCTGGGATCCTGCGCTTGGCCGTATCAAGGAGACCGGCAAGGTGTTGATCACTTCGGGCCAGCTGTGCAAGTGGGGCAAGTGCACCTTCGACGGCATGGTGGTAAGCAGAAAGTTCGCCGAGGCAAACGCGGATTTCATGGCGAAGTTCGTCAAGGTGATCGCGCAGGCAGACGAAGCCTATCGCAGCAATCCGGCGGCCTGGACACCCGATTCGGCCATGGTCAAGAAGATCGTCAAGATGGTAGGCGGTAATGCCAAGGATGTACCGGGCGTGCTCGCACTCTACGGCTTCCCGACGTTGAAGGAGCAAGCCTCACCGGCCTGGCTCGGCGGTGGCAAGGACGGTGGTGCCGCGCGCGCACTCTTCTTTACCTCGGAGTTCCTGAAGAACGAGAAGAAAATCCCCTCTTTGCAGCCTGACTACGGCAAGTTCGTTAATCCGACGTACGTCGAAGCGGCGATGAAGTGATATAGTACGCCTTGTGAGTGAGGTCCGATCCGCACAAGCCGGGTCGGGCCTCTTTTGCTTCTACAAGCAGAAAGAAGGTGGGTGAGCCATGAGCACCTTGCAAGTCAAGGACGTTACAGTCATCTATCCGGGCCAGCGACCGGGTGAAGAGGTCCACGCCCTGGCAGACGTTGATCTCACGATCAATGACCGCGAGTTCGTTGTGGCACTGGGGGCGTCGGGCTGTGGGAAGACGACACTGTTGAACCTGATGGCCGGCTTCATCGCTCCGTCCAAAGGCCAGGTCTTGCTCAACAGAGAAGAGGTTACTGGTACGCCCGGCAAAGAGCGAAGCGTTATCAACCATGAGGTCACCGGTCCCGGGGCGGATCGCGGTGTCGTATTCCAGAAGCATGCATTGCTTCCTTGGCTGAACGTGATGGAAAACACGGAGTTCGGCCTCAAGCTCCAAGGGATGGCAAAGCAGAAGCGGCGGGCGATTGCCGCGAAGAACCTGGCACTCGTGGGACTAGAGGACTTCCACAATCACGCTATCTACCAGCTATCCGGTGGCATGCAGCAGCGGGTGGGCATGGCGCGAGCACTGACAAGCGATCCGGCGATGCTGCTCATGGACGAGCCGCTCGGCGCGTTGGACGCACTCACCCGCGAGACTATACAGGAACTGATCCTCGATGTCTGGCGGGAGACCGGAAAGATGATATTTTTTATCACCCACAGCGTGGAAGAAGCGTTATTCCTGGCGACGCGACTGGTTGTCATGTCGCCCCGTCCTGGTCGAATCACGCACACCTATGACCTCGACTTCCAACAGCGGTTTTTTAAATCCCGCGATGCACGGGCAGTAAAGTCGGATCCGGATTTCATCAAGATGCGAGAAACCGTGCTCGGCATTATTCACGGTGATGAAAGAGCTGCGGGAGGGGACCATGTCTAACAGCACGATCGGTGTCCGCAACGTCGGGTTACTGGGCGCTCTGGTACGCCTGTTCGCGAAAGGTCCGGCCAAGCCGGGAGACGCCTACGGTGCCCCGGGTCAAGGCAACAGTGTCGCGATCAGCGTCGCAACCACGATAGCACTGTTGCTTGTTTGGTACGTCATCACGGCACCGATCTGGTACGAGGACGCCCGGCCGCTAATGAGGCCACTCTTCCTGCCCTCTCCCGGAGCGGTGTTTGATAAGTTCATCGAGGTTGCGACCGAAGGTTTCAGTGGGGCAACGCTAGTGGAGCACACGCTATGGAGTATGCAGCGGGTCTTCGGTGCATTTTTCCTCGCCTGCGTCACGGCGATCCCGATCGGTATCTTCATGGGCGTCAATCGAGTGATGCGTGGGATTTTCGACCCGCCCATTGAGTTCTACCGGCCGATCCCGCCGCTGGCGTATTTGCCGCTGACCATCATCTGGTTCGGGATCGAAGAGGCGTCGAAGATCATTCTGATCTATGCCGCGGTGTTCGCACCCATGGCGCTGAACGCCCGGGCGGGCGTCCGCTCAGTCTCGATCGAACAGATTCATGCGGCCTATTCCATGGGCGCTACGCGGTTACAGGTACTCTGGCACGTGATCCTTAAGGGCGCGATGCCGGAGATCCTAACCGGCATGCGCATCGGCATCGGTTTCGGTTGGACCACCCTCGTTGCTGCTGAGATGGTAGCGGCCGAGGCCGGCCTTGGCTTCATGGTCCTCGCCGCCGCCGAGTTCTTAGTGACCGACGTAGTGATCATGGGCATTGTGATCATCGGCATCGTCGCCTACTTGTTCGATTTGCTGATGCGCTATATCGAGCGCTTGCTCGTGCCGTGGAAGGGGAAGGTGTAGACCTCCCCGAATTGGGCATGGGCCTTAGACGTTCTGGCGGCGAAGGGCGGGCAGAGCTTCTATTAATGCGGAGGTGAATAATGGACGTCAAAGTGACGAATACACTGCACCACTACATCGGTGGCCAGAAGATAGAGGGTGTGAGCGGCCGCTTCGGTGACGTCTATAACCCGGCGACCGGTGAAGTTACTGCCCGTGTGCCGTTTGCTAGCGCGGACGAGGTTCGGCACGCAATTGGTACAGCAGCGACCGCGTTTCCCGATTGGGCCGCGACACCGCCAACGCAACGGGCGCAAATCCTATTCCGGTTTCGTGATCTGGTGCGCGAGCGCACAAACGACCTCGCTCAGCTCCTGTCTTCCGAGCACGGAAAGACGCTGACCGATGCCAAGGGCTCTGTGACGCGCGGTTTGGAGGTTGTGGAGTTCGCCTGCGGAATCCCTCAGCTGTTGAAGGGCGAGTTCAATGAGAGCGTATCGCGCGGCGTCGACATGTACTCGCTGCGTCAACCGCTGGGCGTGTGCGCCGGCATTACGCCGTTCAACTTCCCGGCCATGGTGCCGATGTGGATGTTCCCGATCGCGCTCGCTTGCGGCAATACTTTTGTGTTGAAGCCGTCAGAGAAAGATCCCTCTGTGACATTGAGGCTAGGTGAACTCGCGTCCGAAGCCGGACTTCCTGATGGCGTGCTGAACGTCGTCAACGGCGACAAGGAAGCTGTAGATACGTTGTTGACTGATCCAGATGTAGCATCAATCAGTTTTGTCGGCTCGGTGGGTGTCGGGGAATACATTTACACGACCGCGTCTGCGCATGGAAAACGCGTGCAAGCACTTTGCGGGGCGAAGAATCACATGGTGGTGATGCCCGACGCCGATATGGATCAGACGGTCGATGCCATTATGGGAGCGGCCTACGGTTCGGCCGGGGAGCGCTGCATGGCGATTTCCGTGGTCGTACCCGTTGGTGAGCGTACCGCCGACGAACTGATTGAGCGACTGAAACCGCGGGTTCGGGACTTGAAGATTGGTCCGTATACCGATCCCAAAGCCGAGATGGGACCGCTCGTAACCCCGGAGCATCGCGACAAGGTAAAAGGCTATGTCGACGTCGGTGTCAACGAAGGTGCCCAGCTTGTGGTTGATGGGCGGGACCTTAAGGTGCGAGGGCATGAGAACGGCTGTTTTCTCGGCGGCTGCCTGTTCGACAAGGTGCGCCCCGACATGCGCATTTACACGGATGAAATCTTTGGTCCTGTACTGAGCGTGGTTCGCGCTGACAACTATGACGAGGCAGTCAAGCTCGTAAACGGCCACGAGTTAGGCAACGGCGCGGCGGTTTTTACACGGGATGGTGATTGTGCCCGTGATTTCACAAGCTCGGTGAAGATCGGCATGGTCGGCGTCAATGTGCCGATCCCTGTACCCGTCGCCTATCATAGCTTTGGCGGATGGAAGCGCTCGCTGTTCGGCGATCTCTACATGCACGGTCCCGAGGGTGTGAAGTTTTTTACGAAGTTAAAGACCATCACCGCACGTTGGCCGTCGGGCATCCGTTCGGGTGCGCAATACCACTTCAAGGCTGGCGGCGAACACTGATTTCGTGAGTCGTGAACCGTTAGTCGTGAGTCGCAAGAACTAACGGCTTATGACTCGTACGTGTCAAGACGGAGCTGTTGTGCCGGGGTTGGATTCGAGAGGTATAAGACAATGGCATTTCGACGCTACTGGCTTGCGATAGTAACGTTGTTAAGTGTGTGCCTCCTGTCTTCGGCGCTGGCGGGGCCCCTGTACGATGCTGTACAGAAAGGGGATGTCGATCAGGTGAAACAGCTCGTCGCCGAGGGTGCTGATGTTAATGCAAAGGGCGCGGCTGGCATCACGGCGCTACACTCGGCGGCACAAGGGAACCATCTGGCGGTGGCCGAGTTACTAATTGCTAGGGGTGCTGACGTCAATGCGAAGACCGACAATGGTGTAACACCGTTGCACCTGGCAACCTTTTGGGGCCATGAGCACATGATCAAATTGCTCAGGGGGCCACGGAGCAAGAGAGTAGGCTTAAAGACCGGTGCTGTCGTCGACGTCGAGCCGCAGATTGTCGATCAAGCGCACCGCTCCAACCTGAGCCGCGACCAGCGCTTGCGCGCGTTGGAGCGATCCGGTCGGGCGATCTGCGGTCCAGGCCTCGGGATCGCGGAGTTCGGCGTACTCGATGTCGACACCGCCTCGCTCAAGTTCGCGCAGCATGATATCGCGCAGCTGCGCGGTGTCATGCTCTCCGTCACGCCAGGCGGCGCGTGCGGCAAAAAGTGCCCGGGCCAGACACGCTGCCCTCCCGCGTTCGGCATCGTTTAACAGAAAATTTCGCGAAGACCAGGCCAAGCCGGACGGCTCACGCGCAGTGGTGCATACCACGATTTCCGGATATCCGAGTTCGCGGGCGAGATGCTTGATGACCAAGGTCTGTTGGAAGTCCTTCTCGCCAAAGTAGGCGCGTCCGGGTCCGACCGTGTTGAAGAGGCGTTCGCAAATCGTTGCTACGCCCGCAAAGTGGCCAGGCCGACCCTTGCCCTCAACGCCTTGGGCGCCTGGCCCTGGGCGGCGTTTACTGATTTGATGGACATCCTGCACCTCGGGAAAAAACTGCTCTAGCGTTCCTGTGAACACCATGTCACAACCGGCCTGACCGAGTAACTCGACGTCCCGGCCGTAATCACGAGGATAGCTAGCCAGATCCTTTGGATCATTGAACTGTAGCGGGTTGACGAAGATGGAAACGCAAGTGGCGTCGTTTTCGGCAACCGAGCGACGCACAAGTGCTAGATGCCCCTCATGGAGTGCACCCATAGTGGGAACAAACCCGATTGTGCGACCGGCTTCGCGCTGCTCGGTACACCAACGGTGCGCACTTTCCGGGCTCGGCAGACGTAGGATCATGCAAACAGGCTGCCACACAGGGCTGCTCTGTGTCTATCGTTACCCCCGCCGAAGTCGTAGCTCCTCGACATCTCCTTGCGCTTCGGCGAGTGGGGAGCGAAACTCCGGTGGCAGTTGCTGCTTTTGCTCGACGAGCCGTTTGAGGGTGTGGCCCATGCGTTGGCGAACAGGCTCGCAGAAGTAATGGCTGACTTGAAAGGCGAGAGCATCACAGTCCTGGTTTCAGAATCCGATTACACTCATTCGGCTGATTTTCTCAATCATCTATTCGTCATCGAGCGTGGGATGGTCGATGAGAAAC
Organism: Acidiferrobacterales bacterium; assembly: GCA_046759385.1. GTDB lineage: Bacteria > Pseudomonadota > Gammaproteobacteria > Acidiferrobacterales > SPGG2 > JBHICC01. The sequence continues at coordinate 53,035 of JBHICC010000014.1, forward strand.
GTTTACAGCACTGTGCTAGGCGGGCCACCGGCCAGGAGAGCGAAGCATGAAGATCAAAGCTGCCGTTTTACATGAGATGGGGCTGCCGCAGCCGTATGCGCAGAGCCAGCCGTTACATATCGAAGAAGTGGAACTCGACCCATCCGGCGAAGGCGAGGTACTCGTCGAAATCAAGGCAGCCGGGCTCTGCCATTCTGATCTATCAGTGATCAACGGCGATCGGCCACGGCCCACCCCGATGGCACTGGGTCATGAGGCTGCGGGTATTGTCACGGAGATCGGTCGGGGCGTGACTGATTTTCACGCGGGCGATCACGTCGTCATGGTTTTTGTCCCGAGTTGCGGCCATTGTTTGCTTTGCATGGAAGGACGCCCGGCGCTGTGCGAACCTGGTTTCCACGCCAACGTCGCGGGTGCCTTATTATCGGGCGCGCGACGGATCCACCGCGATGGCAACCATATTAATCACCACATGGGCGTGTCGGCGTTTGCCGAGTATGCAGTGGTCTCCCGTCGTTCACTTGTCAAGGTTGATGCCGAATTGCCGCTCGACGAGGCCGCCCTGTTTGGCTGTGCGGTACTGACTGGGGTCGGCGCGGTGGTCAACACGGCGCGCGTACAACCCGGTGCTTCTGTGGCGGTCATCGGCCTGGGTGGGGTCGGTCTCAATGCGCTACTTGGGGCGATCCTCACGGGCGCACAGCGCATCCTTGCCGTAGACGTTCTTGAGGACAAGCTCGAATTCGCGCTCCAGCTCGGCGCTACTGATACCTTTGACGCCAGTCATGAGGACTGCGTGGACGAGGTACGTGAGGCGACCGCCGGGGGCGTAGATTACGCTTTCGAGATGGCCGGGTCCGTGAAGGCCTTAGACTTGGCTTACCGTATTACACGTCGGGGCGGAACTACTGTCACTGCAGGGCTCGCCCATCCTGACCACAAGCTCGCGCTGCAGGCAGTTAGTCTCGTCGCGGAGGAGCGTACCCTTAGAGGCAGCTACATTGGAAGCTGCGTGCCTGCGCGTGATGTGCCGCGTTTCATAAAGCTCTACCGGCAAGGACAGCTACCGGTGAACCGACTGATGAGCGACCATGTTGGTTTTGGCGGTCTAAACGCAGCCTTTGATCGACTCGCGTCGGGACACACAGTTCGCCAGATCCTTGCGCCTGGGGCCGCGTAGGAACGGAGTATGCGGCTAATCGTAGCCACTGACGCCCCCTGACTCGTTTGTGTTTTCAACCGACGTGTCTGGTTTGGCACCGGGCCCACACGCGCTGCATAATGCGCTTCATTGTGCTGACCACCGCGTCTGATAGGCTCCCGCCGTTCGTCCATCATGCGCAGGCCTACGGCGGGTGGGGCCGGCGCTAGTGCAACAAATATATTTGGAGGGAAACACTGTGAACCTGAACACTGCGACCATAAATCTGAACAACACCTCCTTGCTTCGCGAAAGCTGCTACGTCAACGGGGGCTGGGTTGATGCTCGCAACGGCAGCACGATCGAAGTCAACAATCCGGTAGACGGGAGTGTTATCGGTACCGTGCCGGCTATGAACAGCGAGGATACGCGCGACGCGATCGCTGCGGCTGATGCTGCGTGGCCCGGGTGGCGGTTGCTAACTGGCAAGGAGCGGGCGGTCATCATGCGCAGGTGGTTCGGGCTGATGATGGAAAATCTGGAGGACCTCGCTGTGCTGATGACGTCCGAGCAGGGAAAGCCGATTACAGAATCCCGTGGCGAGATCGCATACGCGGCTGCGTTCATCGAATGGTTCGCTGAGGAGGCCAAACGCGTTTATGGAGACACAATGCCGCATCCCCTGCGTGGCAGGCGTATCGTGGTTTTGAAGCAGCCGATTGGCGTCGTCGCGGCGATCACGCCCTGGAACTTCCCGGCCGCGATGATCACTCGTAAGTGTGCTCCAGCGCTTGCGGCGGGTTGTACCGTCGTTTGCAAGCCAGCGTCACAAACTCCGTACACCGCGCTCGCATTGGCGGAGTTGGCCGAGCGCGCTGGGATGCCTAAGGGCGTTTTCAACGTGATCACCGGCCCCTCTGCCGAGATCGGGGCCGAGCTGACTGGCAACCCGACGGTGCGAAAGCTGGGCTTCACGGGATCGACCGAGGTTGGCAAACAGCTGATGGCGCAGTGCGCGGGAACCGTCAAAAAGGTTTCATTTGAACTCGGCGGTAACGCTCCATTCATTATTTTTGACGACGCCGATATTGATGCCGCTGTCGCCGGCGCGATGGCGTCAAAGTACCGAAATACCGGGCAAACCTGTGTGTGCGCGAACCGCGTGCTGGTGCAGGACGGGGTTTATGAAGCGTTTGCTGCGAAGATGGCGAACCTCGCAGGCAGCCTAAAGGTCGGTAACGGATTAGAGGAGGGTGTAGAGCAGGGCCCCCTAATCGACATGCGTGCGGTCGAGAAAGTGGAGCTTCATATTGCCGACGCGACCAAAAAGGGCGCGCAAGTGGTTGCCGGCGGCTCCCGTCATGCGCTCGGAGGGACTTTTTTCGAGCCGACGGTACTGGCGAATGTGACCCCTGACATGGTCGTCGCCAATGAGGAGACCTTCGGGCCGGTCGCGCCGCTGTTCCGCTTTCAAGATGAGGATGAAGCGATTCGCATGGCCAACGACACGCAATTTGGGCTTGCGGCCTATTTTTACAGCCGCGACATCAGCCGCGTTTGGCGCGTGGCGGAGGCGCTCGAGTACGGCATCATCGGGATTAACGAAGGCATCATTTCCAACGAGGTTGCGCCGTTCGGGGGTGTAAAAGAATCGGGCATCGGACGCGAAGGTTCCAAGTACGGCATGGATGAGTTTCTGGAGATGAAATACCTTTGTATGGGCGGGATAGGTGAGTGACCTTTCGCAGTGAATGGCGCATTGCGAAAACTACTCAACGCAAAGGCGCGAAGGCGCAAAGAAAATCTAGATTATGTAAGCGGTACTAGCTACTTACTACGTAACAACCAATCTCTAACCACATCGATCTGCTCCTGCGCCATAAGCGCGGGCGCATGACCGACGCCGCCGAACTCGACGACCTCAGTCTGGGGGCTGCGGGTTTGCATCTGTGCCACGGTATCGGCGAGAAGTAAGTCAGATTCGCCACCCCGTAACACCAGTACCGGACATTGCACTTTGTCCCACACCGCCCAAAGATCGATATCATCACGCGCAGCGGGTCTGAATGCTAACGCGATCGCCGGGTCGTACATGAGCGCGTACTGACCGTCAGCCATTTCACGAACGCTGTAACGCACAAGATGGTCCCATTGCTCGTCGTTAAGCGGTCCAAAACCTCCGGTCACCTCGCGCAGATAGGCTTCGACCTGCGCCAGACCATCGAAGCGGGGATCGGTACCGACATACCCGGCAATACGCTCGAGCGCGGACTTGGGTATAAACGGGCCGACGTCATTAAGTACAAGTCGACGGATAGGGCTCTGCGGTTGCGCGGCAAGTAGCATGCCGATGAGACCGCCCATCGATGTCCCCACCCAATCGACGTGCTCGACGCGCAACCACGCCATCAATGCGGCCGTGTCGGTACAGTAGGTCGTGTAGCTGTAGTCCTCTTTGACATCCAGCCAGTCACTGCATCCACGCCCAACGACGTCGGGACACACCACCCGATGGTCCTGCGCGAGCGCGGCTGCCAGGAAATCAAAGTCACGGCCATTGCGCGTCAAACCGTGTACACACATCAAGGCCTCGTCGTTGTCGGAATCGCCCCAGTCGGTAAAGGCGATCCGGTGAAACCCGTGTGGATTAAGACTTAGAAAGCTCCCGGTCCGCATTGTCGTAGCAATTGGAGATTAACGAGTGGTTAGTGGCCTGCAACAGATCGCATAGAGAAAGATAGGCTTTACAGCGTACTACTTCAAACTACTACTGGCTGCTGAAGCTAAAAAAAGCCCGGCGGCCTTGTAGTGGTCCGCCGGGCCGATAGTCAGTCAGCGAATATGATTACAGGTAATCGTACGTACCGTTCTTCCACTTGTAGAACACGTAACCGGGTGCTGTCACGTCGCCCGTCATGTCGAAGCCGATGTCGCCGAGGACAGTGTCGAACTTATTCTTACGTAGGACCTTAACCACAGCGTCGGTATTCGTTGTACCGGCCTTCGTGACCGCCTGCACCCACGCCTGAATTGCGCCATAGGTATACAGCGTATAACCCTCCGGCTCGTAGCCCGTATCGCGGAACTTCTTGACCACGGGCGCCGCCACCGGATTCTTGCGCGGATCAGGGCTGAACGTCATCAAGGTGCCTTCGCCAGCTTTGCCGGTGATCTTCCAGAACTCGTCCGTCACCAGGGCGTCACCGGAAACGAGCTGAACGTTGTAACCTTGCTCGCGCGCCTGACGGATCATGAGACCGCCTTCGGTGTGATAACCGCCGAGGTAGAGCACGTCAATGCGGGCACCCTTCATCTTCGATACAAGCGCCGTGTAGTCCTTCTCGCCGGCAGTATAGGCTTCATACATCGCGACCTTTATGCCGCGCTTCTCGAGCTGCTTCTTGGTCTCATCGGCCAAACCCGTGCCGTACGCGGTCTTGTCGTGAAGAACAGCAATCTTCTTCTTCCCGTACTTGTCGGCCAGGAAATTGCCGGCCACAATTCCTTGCTGATCGTCACGGCCACACACACGGAACACATTGGGTCCGCCCTCTTCCGTGAGCTTGGGATTCGTTGAAGCCGGCGAGATTTGCAGAATGTTCTCTTCCTCGTAAACCTTTGAGGCCGGAATCGACGAGCCGGAGCAGAAGTGGCCCGCGATAAACACCGCGCCTTCGCTCGCGGATTTGTTTGCCACCGCCACCGCCTGCTTCGGATCACAGGCATCGTCGCCGACTTTCAGCTTGATCTTTTGGCCTAGGACGCCACCGGCGGCATTAATATCCTTCACCGCCATTACAGCGCCGCGCTGCATCTGCTCGCCGAACGAGGCATACTGCCCAGTCATCGGCCCGGTCACGTAGATCAGCAGATCGGCCATGGCCGACGTTGTCCCGAGCAGGACCACTGTCGCTATGACCAGAAATACGCTTTTCAATGCTTTCATGAGCCAATCCTCCTATATAACATGTTGATACTAAATAACTTTCAGTTTATTCTTGACGCGAGGCACGTTCCCGCGAGAGGGGGCGTAATGTAGCACATGTTATTGAGGGGGAAAACGCGACCCTCACTAGGCGCGCGTAGAGCCGCCCGGCCTCTTTTCCCGCCACGTGAAAACGCCGGTACGTTCATACAGCCACGGGTACTGCGTGACCATCTTTCGCGCCTGATTCAAACGGTAGGCAAACAATCCAATTGCGAGCAGCACGGCAGTGTCGATCACGTACCCACTGGCCGACAGGAGCTTTCCTTCGAATAGGGCAAAGGTGAGGAAGCGATCGGCGAATCCGAGCAGAATGCAGTAGACAACAACGTGCCACAGAGGTTTCCAGGTATTCGCCAGCCCCTGACCGGTCATGTAGGCGGCGAACCCCAT
>JBHICC010000015.1:0-55839 GCA_046759385.1 Acidiferrobacterales bacterium
TGATCCCGATTTCGCTTGTACTCGGCATTCTTGCTGGTATGCGCGAGGGCTCCAAGCTTGACCGCACGATTTCGGTAGCAAGTATTGTGACAACCTCGGTGCCCGAGTTCGCTAGTACCGTATTTTTGTCCGCTGTGTTCGTATTTTGGCTTAAGCTTTTGCCCGGCACGAGCAGCATGGCCGACGGTTTCAACTGGAAGGAATTGGTACTGCCAGTAATGGTGCTGGTGCTTTATGACTTCGGTTACGTCGCGCGCATGACACGCGCATCGATGGCGGAAGTCATGACAATGCCTTACATACGCACGGCTGTGCTCAAAGGACTGGCTTATAGAAAGGTGATCTTGAAGCATGCGTTGCGCAATGCACTCATCGCGCCGTTCACCGTGATCGTCCTCCAGGTCAGCTGGTTACTTTCGGGCGTGATCGTGGTGGAGTTCTTCTTTGCGTACAAGGGCTTCGGTGCGTTGTTGCTGGAGGCGTCACTGAATCAGGATATCTTCCTGATCGAAGCCTGTGCCATGGTGGCAGTGTTCGTTGTCGTTGTTGGCAGGCTTATCGCGGACATCGGCTATACCTACCTCAATCCGCGCATTCGATTTGCCTGAGAGAGAACAATGAGCGCCACGACTGTCACAACTATGCCTGCTCCAAGTTTCGGGGCTGCCCTGTTGAGGGCTATCAAGTCGTTCGCGCTGTTACGCGAAAGCTGGGTCGGCATGATAGGAGCCGGTATCATTGCTTTCTGGGTTCTCGTCGCCATTCTTGCGCCGCTCATCTCTCCATTCGATCCGCTTGCAACCTTGCAGCCTTTCGCCAAGCCAGGTACCGAGTTTGCGAAAGGCGGCACGTTCTGGCTCGGAACGGACCACATAGGAAGAGATATTCTTTCACGCATCATTTGGGGCTCGCGCACTGTGCTGATTTATGCGCCGCTGGCTGCGTTCACCGCGTACGCCGTCGGCATCGTCATGGGCGTTGCCGCCGGTTATTTCCGTGGGTGGATCGACGATATGTTGTCAGCAATCGCCGACATCATCCTAGCGTTTCCCGTACTCGTGCTCTACATCATCATCATCGCCACATTCGGGGCGTCCCCCATCAACATCATACTGGCTATCACTTTCGCAACAGGACCGTTGGTGATGCGTATTGTGCGTGGTCTCGTGCTTGACCTGCGCAACCGCGACTACGTGGCCGCGGCACAGACGCGTGGCGAGTCACCATGGCGCATTATGCTCATAGAGATCTTGCCCAACGCGCGTGGCCCGTTGATCGTCGATGCCTGCCTGCGAATGGGCTATGTCATTATCACGATTGGCGTGCTGGGTTTTCTCGGTCTCGGTCTGCCACCGCCGGATCCGGACTGGGGCGGCATGATCAACGAAACGCGGCAGATGGCTATGTTCGCCCCACATATGACTCTGTATCCGTGCATCGCCATATCGTCGCTGATCCTGGGGTTTAACTTGTTGGCCGACGGATTGCGCGAGATTTCTCTTAGAGACTAGGAGACGGCTATGGCGAGCACCAGCGACATTCCCGTCCTCGAGATCGAAAACCTGAATATCTCCTACTACACGCGCGCCGGCGAGATTCCGGCTGTGATTGATTTTTCACTAACGGTCCACAAGGGCGAGACCGTGGGCCTCGTCGGCGAGTCCGGTTGCGGCAAGTCGACGGTGGCCTGGGCCATCATGCAGTACATGGGGCAAAACGGCCGCATCAAGAGTGGCACAATCAAGTTCAAGGGCGGGGATCTGAATGAACTCAGCGAAGAAGAGTTACGCCGGATCAGGGGCTCGGAGATTGCAATGATCTATCAGGAGCCGTTCGCGGCTCTCAATCCGAGCCTCACTGTGGCGAGTCAACTGCTCGAAGTGCCCATGACTCACGAAGGCATCTCGGAAAGCGAGGCCTGGGAGCGTTCGGCGCAGATCCTTTCTGACGTGCGGTTGCCCGACCCGGAACGCATCTTGCGAGCCTACCCACACCAGTTGTCAGGCGGCCAGCAACAACGCGTCGTCATTGCCATGGCATTGCTGTCGAATCCGTCGCTGCTGTTGCTCGATGAGCCCACAACCGCACTGGATGTCACGGTCGAGGCCGGCATCGTCAAGTTGGTCGCGGACATAAGCAAGAAGTTCGGCACGTCGCAGATCTATATCTCCCATAATCTGGGACTGATATTGGAAGTCTGCGACCGCGTATTCGTGATGTACTCCGGCGAAGTGGTAGAAGAAGGGACGATCAACTCGCTCTTTACCTGGCCCAGACATCCGTATACGCACGGGCTGTTTGGATGTATCCCACTGCCGACGGCGGACAAGAACGCCGCGCCGCTAAAGCCGATCCGGGGTCAGCTTCCGCTTCCGCACGAGCGTCCGCCGGGCTGTAACTTTGGGCCTCGCTGCGACCATTTTCGCGAGCACTGGTGTGATGCGAAAGACATTGCGATGTTACCGGTGACAACCGGCGACGCCAGCGATCACCGTGTACGTTGCTTGCGCTGGAACGATATTGATTTCGGCCAGCAGGTCGCGCACGCAGAGGGCAAGCCACCGATCTCAGTCGGAGACAAGGTGCTTGAAGTCGACAACATGCAGAAGTATTACGAGGTCCATGATCGTTCGATTGCGGCGCTGATCTCGGGCGAAAAGGTGAAATTCGTCAAGGCCAATGAGGCGCTCGATTTCGACGCATGCCGCGGCGAGACCGTCGCTATCGTCGGAGAGTCAGGCTGCGGTAAGTCGACGTTCGCGAAGGTGCTGATGGGGCTTGAGTGTTCCACCGGCGGTGCACTGGTACACGACGGTCAAGACATCGGTCAACTGCCGGTGCAAAAACGCTCGCCCGAGCAGCTCGGTTCGCTGCAGATGGTGTTTCAGAACCCGAGCGATACGCTTAACCCGAGCCATACCGTCGGTGGACAGATCGCCCGCGTGATCAAGAAATTTGGCGTCGAGAAAGATAAACGTAAGATCCGTGAGCGGGTGCTTGGACTGCTCGATGTCGTGAAACTGCCGCGCGATTTCTACTTCCGCCGGCCGCGCCAACTTTCCGGTGGCCAGAAGCAGCGCATCGGTATCGCCCGCGCCTTTGCCGGCAATCCCTCCATGGTCATCGCCGATGAACCGGTTTCGGCGCTTGACGTTTCGGTGGCCGCCGCGGTCACTGAATTGCTAATGGACATTCAGCGTGAGAACAAAACGACGCTTTTGTTCATTAGCCACGACCTTAGCGTCGTGCGCTACCTGTCCGACCGTATCGTCGTGATGTACCTCGGGCAGATCATGGAACGCGGTACCACAGAGCAGATCTTCAATCCGCCTTATCACCCCTACACGGAGGCGCTGCTCTCAGCCGTACCGATCGCCGATCCGGAGGTCAGCAAGCGCGAGATCGTGCTGGAAGGCAACCTGCCGAGCGTAATAAATCCGCCTAAGGGTTGTCCGTTCGCTACACGGTGTCCGCGCAAGCTCAGCGAGGTGTGCGACGAAGAGCGGCCGCCGGTACAGCTAGCGGCGGAGGGCCACCACATCGCTTGCCATATTCCACTCGATGAGCTGAGCAAAACGGCACCGGTTATCAATATTCCGCAGGAGTCCGAGCGAATCCACAGCAAACAAGCCGGTACACGCCGATAGTGGAGTCATAGAGTCTAGCTTTTTGAACTACGCGCGCTAACGCGGGTCACCTTATTATAGAGAGCCAAATGCCGTCCTTCGTGAAGGAGGTCAGCCATGAAACGTGAATTTGCTGCGCTTTCGCATATCACACTGAAGCCGCAAACAACCTTCGAGCACCCCCCGCAGCCGCCCGAGATTATTCATCTGGATAGCCCCGCGCCGACGGTGATGACAGATTTCAAGTTCGTGCATCCGGTGACGACAGACCCCGATGTACCCATCGACCAAGCACTCGAAAAGATGAAGACCTCGGGTGTCCGCCTGTTGCTGGTCACGAATGAGGCTAGTGAGATCATCGGACTGATCACGGCCAAGGACATCCAGGGCGAACGTCCAATTCGGATGGTTGAGGATAAAAGCGTTCGGCGATCACAAATTACCGTCGCCATGATCATGGATCCGCAACCGGTGATTCCTGTGCTTAATATGTTGAGCGTGCGCCATGCTCAGGTTGGCCATATCATCGAAACCTTGCGCCAGCTAGAGCGCCAACACATCCTGGCCGTAGATATCGATGAGGCCAACGGCGATCATCGGGTTTGCGGTCTGTTCTCGACCAGCCGGATAAGCAAGCTCATGGGCAGGGATATCACTGAGGAAGTGGCGCCGGCGCATTCGCTGGCAGAGATGTTGCACCAGATGCATCCTGGGGCGGGTTAACCGTCCAACGCAAAGGCGCAGAGGGGTTAAGTGGTTTCCGAAGTATGACTCAATCACCAATCACGGCTCACGATACTATGATTGACTTTTATACCTGGTCTACACCGAACGGCATCAAAATCTCCATCATGCTCGAGGAGATCGAACAGCCGTACAAAGTGATTCCGGTGAATATCGGTACCGGCGATCAGTTCAAGCCGGAGTTTCTAAGGATCAGCCCGAATAACAAGATTCCCGCTATCGTCGATCACGATGGACCAGGCGGTAAGCCTTTGGCGCTGTTCGAATCCGGCGCGATCTTGATGTATCTAGCGGAAAAGCACGACAAGTTCATGCCGTCCGACGTTGTTGAGCGCTATAAAGTCGTCCAGTGGTTGATGTTCCAAATGGCGCATGTGGGACCGATGCTTGGCCAGGCGCATCATTTTCGCGGTTATGCCCCCGAGAAGATCCCGTATGCGGTCGACCGCTATACGAACGAAGCTCGACGTCTTTATTGTGTCATCGATAAGCGGCTCGGAGAATCCCCCTACCTTGCGGGCGCGGATTATTCCATCGCCGATATCGCGACATTTCCTTGGCTTCGCGCGCACAAGCGTCAAGGTCAGGAAATCGATGATTTCCCGGATCTCAAACGCTGGTTCGACGCGATTGCCGCCCGGCCAGCGGTCGAGCGAGGTGTCGAGGTGATCCGTGCACTGCGACATGACTTTGACGAGAAAGCACTCGAGTGTTTATTTGGCGCTACACAGTATCAGCGCCGCTGATCATAAACTGCCTCACGCTTTGGGCGTGGAGGGCACACTTTGTTTGTACGCGGGTGTCCACTCTTGACAGGCATTGTTCGCGGGCGTATAGGGTCAAATTTAGGCAGTATCTGTTTCAATAATAAGGCGGTAAGAGCCAACGTCTCACCGGCTCCGTTTAGGCATTTGGTTCAACTAACCCATTAGGAGGTTGCCATGGCTAACCAACGGAAGAGCGGTGTCTCCCGGCGCGATTTTATCAAGGTAGCAGGTGTTGGAGCGCTGGCAGGAGCGGTCGGACCCAGTATCATCATTCCCAGTAAGGCCCGCGCGGCGAAGAAGACTCTGAAGATCATTCAGTGGAACCACTTTGTCCCTGGTTACGATAAGTGGTTCAACAACACCTATATAAAGGAGTGGGGCCAGAAGAATGACACGGAGGTGATCGTAGACAACGTCGGCCTCGCCACCCTTAACTCACGAGCCGCGGCCGAGGTCTCGGCACAAAAGGGCCACGACCTGTTCATGTTCTTGTGGCCGCCACCGGTGTTCGAGGAGCAGGTCATCGACCACGCTGAGATCTATCAGGAGTGTGAGCGCAAGTACGGCAAGGCGATCGATCTCGCGATCAAGAGCACCTACAACCCCAAGACCAGGAAGTATTACGGTTTCTCGGACAGCTACGTTCCTGATCCCATCAATTACCGCAAGAGCCTATGGGATGACGTAGGGATGCATCCGGACACGTGGGATGATATTCGTAACGGCGGACGCAAGATCAAGCAGAAGCACAACATCCCCGTTGGCATCGGGCTCTCGGCCGAGATCGACACCGGCATGGCGATGAGGGCGATCATGTATGCCTTCGGCTCTTCGGTTCAGGACGCCAACGGCAATTTGGTATTGAACTCCAAGGAGACACTAGAGGCGGTCAAGTTCGTGAAGGCGTTGTTCGAAGAGACGATGACCCCGGAAGTGCTCGCTTGGGACGCATCGTCGAACAATCGTTTCATGTTAGCCGGCAAAGGATCGCTTGCACTAAATGCAATCTCTATTACGCGCACGGGCGAAAATAAGAAGATCGCAGTCGCCGACGATATCTGGCTGGCGAAGGCGGCGGCGGGACCGATGCGGCGCATCGGGCTTGAGCACGTCATGGATGTCTACGTGATCTGGAAGTTTGCCGACAACATTGAAGGTGCCAAGAAGTTTCTCGTGGACTACATTGGCAACTTTAAGCAGGGATTTCTTGCCAGCGAGTTTTACAATTTCCCCTGCTTCCCCGATCAGGTACCGGATCTCAAGCAACAGGTTGCCCGCGACTCCAAGGCCAAGCCGGCTGATAAATATAAGGTGTTGGAGGATGTGCTCGACTGGGCGACCAACGTGGGTTATCCGGGCTATGCTAACGCCGCCATCGATGAGGTATTCAGTACCTGGGTGGTCAACACCATGTTCGCCAAGGCGGCCACTGGCGCGGAAAAACCCGAGGATGCGATCAAGGCGGCTGAAGCCGCGTGTAAGCGCATCTGGGCGAAGTGGATAGAGAAGAAGATGATCTAATGCCGCACTGACCCCGGCGGTGGTGTCAGGGGGCGAGCGCTTGACTCACGAGCGCGGGGCGCCGTGGCGCCGGGGTCTTTCTCTTTTGTCATCGTCGAATACGGTTCTGAAAGTGGCCCGTGGGCGGATGCCGTGGGCGGATTTTGCTTCAGGATAAGGCTCATGAGTACAGTAGAGACACGCGCTATCACGAAGTTGTTCGGCGACGTGCGTGCGGTCGACGGGATTGATCTCGTGGCCCGCGAAGGCGAGTTCATCGTCCTGCTGGGACCGTCAGGCTGCGGCAAGACGACGTTGATGCGCATGATTGCCGGCCTCGAAACGCCCACCGCGGGTGACGTTTTGATCGGCGGAGAAGTGGTTACACCTTTACCACCGCGGACCCGCAACATCGCGATGGTATTTCAAAGTTACGCTCTTTACCCGCATCTCACGGTGTTTAAAAACATCGCTTTTCCGCTGCGGGCGCAAGGTATGGATAAGGACAACGTTCGCCAAAAGGTGCAATGGGTCGCCGGTATGTTCAGCATCGAGCAATTGCTTAACCGCAAGCCGCGCCAGCTCTCCGGTGGTGAACGTCAGCGCGTTGCGTTGGCGCGCGCATTGGTTCGCGAGCCAGTCGTATTCTTGCTTGATGAGCCTTTGTCTAACCTTGACGCGAAGCTTAGAAATTCGGCAAGAGATGAGCTTCAGCAATTGCAGCGGCGCATCGGGACTACCACCATCTACGTTACCCATGACCAGATCGAGGCGATGGGACTTGGCGATCGCGTAGCCGTACTGAATCAGGGTAAGGTACACCAGATTGGCACGCCGCATGAGGTCTACCATCGTCCCGCTGATACGTTCGTTGCGACTTTCATCGGCTCTCCGCCAATGAATCTGGTCGAGCAAGACGGCACGATTCTGGGCTTTCGTCCCGAACATTTTCTTCCTCGCGACGTGCTAGTTGAGGGCGATGATTTGATGCCCTTCCCTTTTCGGGTCACGCGAGTTGAGTATCTGGGCGCGGATCGGCTGCTCTATGGCGTGCTGGAATCACCTTTCCCTGATGTAAGAGCGATCGCCGAATTGCCCTCGATGGTTACGGTCCCTATCGAAGTAGGGCAGCGCTACGAGTTCTTCGTAAAGGCAACGAACGTTAACAGATTTGACAACACTACTGGCCAACGCATCGATACCAGCGGGGGGCATTATGACAACGCTTGAAGAGCGCGCCCATCCCACGGACCGGTATCTGTCCAGACTTGTCGATGATGAGCGCTGGCTTGGCCGCCTCATGGTTGCCCCGGCTATTGTCTACGTCGTTTTGTTGGTCGGGTTTCCTTTTTTTCTCGCGCTGTTCTATAGCCTGACCAACGTAACCGTCGGTAGCCAGGAGATGCGCTTCGTCGGCCTCGAGAACTTTCGGCGCGTGATCGAAAATCCGACGTTCTGGGACGCAGTCAAGAACACTTTCATTTTTGCCTTCGTCTCGCAGATAGTCGTCGTCGTTCTAGCCAAGGTGCTGGCAATGTCGTTAATCAAGGACTTTCGCGGCAAGTGGCTAGTGCGGCTGCTGATCCTGCTTCCCTGGGTCGCGGCAATCTCGCTCGGCAGCATCGGCTGGTTATGGATTCTTGATTCCATCTACAGTGTCATTAACTGGAGCGCGAGAGCCATTGGCATTTTCGGGCCGGATACGTGGCCGATCTGGCTGGGTCAGCCCAATCTCGCCATGGCCTCCATTATCACGGTACATGTCTGGCGGCTGCTTCCGCTTGCAACCGTAATTATCCTTGCCGGGCTTACCTCGATTCCGCAGGACATTCTCGACGCCGCTGCGGTGGATGGTGCCGGGTTCTGGCGCACGCTTTTCCAGATCACGTTGCCGCTGCTGCTGCCTATCCTGTTGGTTGCGTTTCTTTTCGGTATCGTCTTTGCATTTGCCGACATGATCGTTGTTTTCGTACTGACACGGGGCGGGCCTTACGACAGTACCCAGGTGTTGGCCAGTCTCGCCTATTTCACCGGCATCGACGGCGGTGATCTGGCGGAAGGCGCGGCAATTTCCTTGTTCCTGTTCCCACTTCTGGCCATGGTAGCGATACTGTTTCTTCGCATCGCTCGGCGTACTGAGGTGACTTGAGATGAGTATGAAGTCGGCACACTTGAAAAAGTGGGGCCTGCAGGGTGGGCATTTCGGCATCATATTGGCGTTTGTCGGATTTGCTGCGTTCCCCTTCTACTGGATGCTAATCACCACCTTCAAGGAGACGCGCGACCTCCTCAACCCCGAGAACAACCCTTTCTTGTTCAATGAACCCGCGACTCTCGACAATCTTCGAGTCCTTTTCACCGAAACGTTATACGTCCAATGGCTCGTTAATACGCTGGTGGTTGGGGTCGCGGTAGTCATAATAACCCTGCTGCTGGCGGTGCCCGCGGGCTATGCTCTTGCGCGGTTGCCCGGACGTTGGGCGCAACACCTCGCGATCGGGATATTTCTCACCTACCTTGTGCCGCCGACCATCTTGTTCATTCCGTTCTCGCGTGTGATCGCTGACCTCGGCCTGCAAGACTCCTTGTGGTCCTTGGTTGTGGTGTACCCCAGCTTTACTGTGCCGTTCTGTACCTGGCTGTTAATGGCATTCTTCAAGGCCGTTCCGCGCGACATTGAGGATGCGGCGATGGTCGACGGACTCAGCCGGTTCGGCGCGTTCGTAAAGGTGGTTATGCCGGTCTCTACCGCCGGTATCCTGACGGTGGTGATCTTCACCTTTGCCCTGGTGGCACAAGAGTTCGTTTACGCTCTGACCTTCATCACATCGTCGAAAGAGTACACAGTAAGCGTTGGGGTTCCGACTTTTCTCGTGCGCGGCGATGTTTACTTCTGGGGCTCGCTGATGGCAGCCTGCCTTATTGCCAGCGTGCCGATAGCAATTGTCTATAATTTTTTTGTTGATCGCTTCATTTCTGGTTTTACTGTTGGTGCCGTCAAATGACCTCCCCTCCCACATCGCAAGATTGATTCTGTTGACGCCTGTTTCGCATAATGGCGCAGGACAACTCGCGCAGAAGTAGACATGCACTGCGGTCAGCAAGGGAGACATCTTGATACGTTATCGGCGTACGCCTAACCGAGGCTGGTGCACGACTACGCCTTGGACGGCGACCGCCCTTGAGTCAATGTAAACCCACTAGGCTGCCTTGAGGAGAAGCAATTATGTCGGTCTTAAAACCGCGAACTCGGACCCCCGAACTCGAAGTTGAGACGCTTGACAGCGGAACATGGCGTCTATCCGAGCAGAAACCCGACAACTTCACGATGATCGTCGCCTATCGTGGGCTGCATTGCCCGATCTGTCGGCCGTACGTGTCAGAACTTGATCGCGATGCCGAGGAGTTCAAGAACCGTGGTATAGAAGTCATTGCATTGAGCACCGATACGCGCGAGCGGGCTGAACAAACGAAGGATGATTGGAAACTTAAGCATTTGCGAATTGGCTATGGGCTCAGCATCGACAAGGCACGGGAGTGGGGACTCTACATCTCCACCAGCCGTGGCAAGACATCAGCGGGCGTGGTCGAGCCGGATCGTTTTAACGAGCCAGGATTGTTTCTGGTGAAGCCAGACCAGACGCTGTATGCCGCTTCCATTGCGACCATGCCGTTTGCGCGACCACACTTCAAAGAAATACTGGCTGCGATCGATTTCATTGTCGACAAAGACTATCCGGCGCGCGGCGAAGCCTAGCTTGGGGTGCTTGTCACCTGTTGGTTGGCGGTTCAGAATCGCCGATTGCTGCCTATCAGGCTAAGAAATGGGAAACAAACCGGCTGTTTTGGTTACGCGAAAATTGTCCCAGGCGGTCCAGACTCGTCTGCGCAGCGATTACACACCGCGTTTCAACGACGACGACCGTGTGTACACGACTGACGACCTGCTCGAGCGGGCCGATGGCGCCGACGCGTTACTTGTCTGTCATACCGAGCATTTGTCGGCGGATGTGATTGGGCGTTTACCCGGGAGTGTGCGCGCCATCGCAAGCTTCTCGGTCGGGGTTGATCACGTCGACCTTGCTGCTGCCAAGGCGCACGGGATCGTTGTTACGAATACACCGAACGTGCTCACAGACGCGACCGCGGAGTTGACGATGCTACTGATGCTCGGCGCGGCCCGGCGTGCCAGCGAGGGCGAACGGCTCGTGCGCACTGGCCAATGGGATGCCTGGAGCCCGAGCTTCATGGTAGGAGTCCAGGTCACTGGGAAGCGTCTTGGTATCGTCGGTATGGGCGGCGTTGGGCAGGTCACCGCGAAGCGCGCCCGGGGTTTTGATATGACCATTCACTACCACAATCGGCATCGCTTGCCCGCTGAACGCGAGGCCAGCGCCATTTTCCACGAAACCTTGGACGACCTACTTCCCAATTGCGAGTTCCTGGCATTGCACTGCCCAGCCACGCCCGACACGACGAGGCTGCTCGACGCGCGGCGTATTGCGCTGCTCCCCGACGGCGCAATCATCGTGAACGCGGCACGCGGCAGCGTCGTTGACGAACCAGCGCTGATCGAGGCGTTGAAGTCAGGCAAACTCGCTGCCGCTGGTCTGGACGTCTACAACAACGAGCCCCGTATCAACCCCGTTTTCCGCGACCTTACGAATACGTTCTTGCTACCACATGTGGGCAGCGCGACGCGCGAGACCCGGGATGCTATGGGATTCAGGGCGTTGGACAATTTAGACGCATTCTTTGCGGGTACGGAACCACGCGACCGGCTTGTGTGATTTTGTGCTGCGGTGCAACGCGAATCGTGCACAAAGATGTAAGAACCGAAATCCAGCCGCGGTCCTATCTTGTTGTATTGCGGCATTTGTCCGGTTAACCTATGCGCTGCAGGCGGCCCATGGAGGCCTCAAGAAGCAGAACAAGGTCCCTGTAGATCGCCACAACAAGGAGGAAGCAAATCACGATTCGGGTCAGGCTGAATTCTCTGCTTGCGTGTGCGGGCCCATGTGCCCTCACGCGTGGCGCGAGAAGGCGACCGTCCGAAAGTATAGCGCGGCATAAGTAACACGCAGTCACTGCCCGCTAGTGCTTTATCACACCTAAACCTAATTTAGTTTTGCTTTTACTACTGGTGTATCCGAGAGAGGAGGGTGAAACCTATGAAGAAGCCTAAGACCAATACCAAGAAGCTGAGCCGGCGTAAGTTTCTTAAGGCCGGTGCCGCTACGGCGGCGGGCGCAGCCGGCGCGGCTACGCTAGGCTTTCCCATGGTGTCCAGAGCGCAGACGGTGACCTTGAAAATGCAAGGTGCCTGGGGCGCGAAGGACGTGTTCAACGATATGGCCGTGCAGTATGTCGACAGAGTCAACGAGATGTCGGGCGGCCGGTTGAAGATCAGATATCTGCCTTCCGGCGCGGTGGTGAAGGCATTCCGCGTGCAAGACGCTGTCCACAAAGGCGTGCTCGATGCCGGGCACGGCGTGACCGTGTATTGGTACGGCAAGAGCAAGGTAGCTTCGCTATTTGGCACCGGACCCGTGTTCGGTCAGGATGCCCACCTCGGACTGGCGTGGATTTACAACGGCGGCGGCCTGCAACTCTATAACGAGCTGATCGACAAGCTGGGAATCAACACCGTCGGCTTCTTCGCCATGCCGATGCCGACCCAGCCGCTCGGTTGGTTCAGGAAGCCGATCAGAACTGCCCAGGACATGGTAGGCCTCAAGTACCGCACCGTGGGCCTGGCGGCTGACCTCATGCAGGAGATGGGCCTGAAGGTGACGCAGCTTCCGGGTGGCGAGATCGTCCCGGCATTGGAACGCGGCGTGATCGAGGCGTTCGAGTTCAACAATCCGACATCGGATAAGAGCTTTGGCGCCCAAGACGTCAGCAAAACCTACATGATGGGCAGCTACCACCAGGCAGCCGAGTTCTTCGAGATCATCTTTAATAAGACCAAGTACAACGCCCTGCCGGCGGAGCACAAGGCGATTCTGCGGTACGCGGCGGAGGCGGCGAACTCGGCCAACTTTTTCCTGGCGATGGACCGCTACTCGAGAGATCTACAGTGGCTGATCAAGAAGGCAGGCGTCAAGGTCTACCGCACGCCGCAGTCGATCATGAATAAGCAGCTCGAGGCCTGGGACGTGATGATTGAGAGAATGGAGAACGAGGATCCGTTCTTCAAGAAGGTCTTGGCGTCGCAGAAGAATTTTGCGCACCGGTCGGCCTTCTATATTCTTCTTAATCAATGCGACTACAAGCTTGCCTACGACCACTACTGGCCAGGCGAGCTCGGCTTCTAACGGAGCGATCCGCAGCTCACGAAAGTCGTCGTCTGACTCACGTTCGGGGCGGCGCGTCAAGCGCCGCCCCGCTCGTATTGGTGAGTGCCCGAAACTTCTTGGGACGTGGCAATGGACCGATTTCTATTCGTCATTGACAGCCTGAGTACATGGGTAGGAAAGGCGTTCGCCTGGTGCATCATGGTGCTCACCTTTGCCTATACCTACGAGGTATTCGTCCGCTATGTACTGAATGATCCGACCGCATGGGCGTTCGACATGAGCTACACGATGTACGGGGCGCTGTTCATGATGGCGGGGGCCTATGCCCTTTCGCGCGACGCGCACGTACGTGGGGACGTGATCTATCGACTGTGGTCGCCGCGCATTCAGGCGGTGATCGAGCTCACCTTGATCGTTTTCTTTCTGTTCCCTGGGATGGCAGCGCTGATCTATGCCGGCATCGATTACGCTTCCGACTCCTGGAGTTTCCGCCCTTATGGGCCGGAGGGACCGCGCGGCGAGGTCAGCATCAACAGCCCCGCAGGCGTGCCAGTCTCTCCGCTGAAGACGCTTCTACCAATCGCGGCGTTCTTTGTGTTGATACAGGGAATCGGGGAAGCAGCCCGCGCCGTGTTCGCCATCAAGCATGGTAGATGGCCGCCGCGCATCAGTGATGTGGAAGAGACCGAAGTCGCCGCGCTGCAGGAGCGTGAGCACGAAATTGAGCACGCGTTGCATCTGGATGAGTCAGAAGACACGGCCGAAGGAAAGCAGAAATGACTGATCCCCAAGTCGCCTTGCTGATGCTGGGAGTGCTTCTGTTTGCCATCCTTCTGGGCTTCCCCATTGCCTTCACCCTAGTTGCGATGGGCGTCGGCTTTGGCTTCTACGCCTACTACAACGCCGACATACCCTGGTACGAAAATAACATCTTCGATCTGCTGGTGAATCAGACGTATTCGGTGATGACCAACGATGTGCTGGTCGCGGTGCCGCTGTTTCTATTCATGGGCTACATCGTAGAGCGCGCCAATATCGTCGATCGGCTGTTTTTCAGTCTCAATATCGCGGCGCGGGCCGTGCCTGCATCCATGGCCGTGGCGGCGCTGGCAACCTGTGCGTTGTTCGCCACCGCTGTCGGCATCATCGGTGCCGTGGTGACGTTGATGGGATTGCTGGCCTTCCCGGCGCTGCTGAAAGCCGGCTACGACACCAAGTTCTCCGCCGGCGTCATCTGCGCCGGCGGCTGCCTCGGGATCTTGATCCCGCCGAGCATCATGCTAATCGTCTATGCTGCGACGGCGGCCATCTCCGTGGTGCAGGCGTACGCCGCCGCCATGGGGCCAGGGCTAATGCTGGCGGGGCTCTACATGATCTACGTCGTCGGCAGAGCCTTGCTCAATCCCAGACTGGCGCCGAAGCCGCCCAGGGAGGAGATGCCGTGGACGCAGTTGCTCTGGATGATACTGACCTCCTTCCTTCCGCTCGCCTTCTTAATCATGGCTGTGTTGGGCGCTATCTTGTTTGGGCTTGCCTCGCCGACGGAGGCAGCCGCGCTAGGTTCTTTCGGTGGCTTGGTGCTAGCCGCAGCTTATCGCTTCGCCACGATTTTTGATGGCAAAGTTACCCCCGATTGGGTTGCAAACTACCATCACTCGGAAAGGAATTGGTTCGGTACGATCGGTGTTGGCGCTGGCGTCGTGTTCGTGCTTTACCTCGGTTATTTTGCGCTCCGTCTCATGGGTGACCCAACGTTCAGCTTGCCGGTCAAAGCGCTCCCCGGGGGGCCGGTGGTCAGCGTCGTCATCGGCCTCGCTGCTGCAGTAGGCCTTCGATTTTCAGGTGGCAGCATTCCGGCATTAGCGAGGCTTCAGCCAAAGACCGCCGCGATGCGTGCGTTGATGCACTCGGCAGGACTGGGCGCCGTCGGTGGCTTGGCGCTCGGCGCGCTTTATCTGATCGTCGCTTCTCTCCTCAGTGCCGGTGGGGGTCTCGGGGAAGGGGGCATAGTCACCTATGCGCTCGACGTCGGGTTCTACGTCGGCATGTTGGCGGCCATAGGTTTGCGTGGTTTAGACTTTGGGACTCTTAAAGAATCGGTCTACTTGACCGTGCGCACCTCGGCCATGGTGTGCTGGCTGTTTGTCGGTTCGTGGACCTTCTCCTCGGTGTTTTCCTACCTCGGCGGCCACGCCGTCATCGAGGAGTTCGTGCTTAGTCTGGACCTGTCGCTCGGTGGTATGATGGAGCCGTGGGTAACCTTCCTCATCATATCGCAGATCATCATCTTCCTGCTGGGCTGGCCATTGGAGTGGAGCGAGATCATCATTATCTTCGTGCCTATCTTCCTGCCGCTGCTGGAACCGTTTGGCATCCACCCGCTGTTTTTCGGCATCCTCGTGGCGCTCAATCTGCAAACCTCGTTCATGACGCCGCCGATGGCGATGGCTGCGTATTACCTCAAGGGGGTGGCACCGCCGCACATCCAGCTTATGGAGATCTTCAAGGGGTGCTTCCCGTTCCTGATGGTGGTGCTGATCGCGATGATACTCCTGTACAACTACCCGGGTATCGCGATGTGGCTGCCTGAGCAAATGTACACAATCAGGTAGTGACGAGCAGCGCTTCAACGTCAGGTATTTGCAGCACCGTGCGGGCGCGATATCGCCCGTGTAAACCACTTCTACGCCAATAACAACGAACGCATATCCATGGACCTGATTCACATGAGCGCCGTCGAGGCGGCTCGGGCGATTCGTGCAGGCGAGATCAAGTCCGAGGAACTGGTGCAGGCCTGCCTCGATCACATCGCCGAGATTGAGGATACGATTAGCGCGTGGGCGTTCCTGGACCCAGACCACGCCCTAAAGCAAGCGCGCGACGCGGACATCAGACAAGGGGAAGGCAAGGCGCTAGGGCCGCTGCACGGTATTCCGGTTGGCGTCAAGGACATCTTCGATACCGATGACATGCCGACGGAGGACGGCACGGTATTGCACGCCGGGCGCCAGCCAGCCATGGATGCAACCGTGGTGTCATTACTGCGTGAGGCCGGCGCGATCATCATGGGCAAGACCGTAACCACGGAGCTGGCGGTCTACGCGCCCGGCAAGACTGGAAACCCGCATGATCCGAGCCGCACACCCGGGGGTTCGTCCAGCGGGTCCGCCGCTGCCGTGGCGGCGAGTATGGTGCCGCTCGCCGTCGGTACCCAAACCAATGGATCGGTCATACGACCGGCGTCGTATTGCGGTGTGTACGGTTACAAGCCTAGCCACGGCCTCATTTCCCGGCATCTGGTGCTGCAGCAGTCACGGCCTTTAGACCAGGTCGGCGTGTTTGCGCGCACCATTGAGGATGCCGCGCTGATTGCAGAGCAGCTTATGGCGTTCGACGAACACGATCCCGATACACGACCGCGGACACGGCCAGCGCTCGTTGAAACCGTACCGCAAGAGCCTCCGGTCACACCGCAGCTGGCCTTTGCAAAGACGCCCATGTGGGATCATGCCGACAACGATACACAGGAAGCGTTTGCGGAGTTAGTCGAGCATCTTGGCGAAGACATCGAGGAGACCGTGCTCCCAGATGTGTTCAACGACGCAATATCGTGGCATCGTACGATTATGGAAGCGGATTTGGCACGGAGCTTCAAGCGTGAATATGAAGACGGTAAAGAGAAGTTGAGCGCGATTCTTCGCGAAATGATCGAGCGCGGACAGCGCTGCCTGGCTGTGGACTACAATGACGCCGTGGGTCAGATACCCGTCTTGAACAGCATGCTCGGCCACATCTTCCAGAAGTACGACGCCATCCTCACGCCCGCGACCACCGGCGAGGCACCGGTCGGTCTGGAGTCGACGGGCAACCCAATTTTTTGCACGATATGGACCTTGTGCGGGATGCCCGCGATCACGCTCCCGCTCTTACGGGGCTCAAGCGGGATGCCCATAGGAGTGCAACTGGTGGCAGAGAGAGCGGACGACGCCCGCCTTTTGCGAACGGCGCGTTGGCTCACAGAGGTTATCGAGAAGTGACGGAGGCATCGAGGTTTTATGACTAACTTGATCACGGGGTTGATCGCCGCATTACTGGTTGTCGTTTTCTTGGGCTATTACGCCGTAATGATAGGCTCCATTCCGCTTTGGATCATAATCATTGTGATTGTCGCCGTCGTACTTATTGAACTTGTACAGGCTCTAAGACAAGGCGGGAACCGGACGCGCGATTGATGATGCGCCCGACACGCGGCGTGTCGTTCCCCGGGGGCCGGCCGAGCTTGCGCCGCCGCCGCGTCTCGTCAAGCTGCTAAACTTTTCGGCACCACCGCCACACCTTCATCGCGCATCACCTTATCGAGCAGCTTCGTGCACGCATAGACCGCATCGATATGCGGCGTTGGTGTCTCCGTAAGTCGGCCAAGCTCAACGATTGCGCCAACAAGCGCCTCGATCTCCAGCGCGCGTCCGGCCTCGACGTCTTGTAGCATCGAGGTCTTATGCTTGCCCACGCTTTCCGCACCGGCGATACGTTTCTCGATCGTGTGGCGGAAGGTGATGTCGAGCTTGTTTGCGATCGCCTGCGCCTCTCCCATCATTCTGGCAGCAAGCTCGCGCGTAGGCGTGAACTGGCAGATATCGACCAATGTCGCTTGTGTCAATGCGCTGATCGGGTTGAAGGAGAGATTGCCCCAGGCTTTGAGCCAGATCTCGGAGCGTATGTTGTCCAGCACGAACGACTTGAAGCCAGCGCCGACGAACATCTGCTGTATCCGTTCGACCCGCTCGCTTTGTGAACCGTCGAGCTCGCCAATGGGAAAGCGGTTGCCTTCCACGTGCTTGATTACGCCGGGCTGAATCACTTCCGCTGCCGGATAGACGACGCAGCCGATAATCCGAGCCGCCTCGATGTTCGCCTCGATGGTACCGTCCGGGTCCACGGATTCGAGGCGACGGCCGTCCAACTCACCGCCGTGCTTCTGGAAGTACCACCAGGGAATCCCATTCTGGATCGTGAGCACCGTCGTGTCCGGTCCGAAAAGCGCGCGCATCTTCGGGGCAATCGGCGGGATCTGGTAGGCCTTAACAGCGATGACAACCAGGTCCTGTGGACCCGTTTTGGCCATATTTTCAACGGCTTTCGTGTCACGGGCGACAACCTCCTGCCCATCATGCATCAGCACCTTGAGCCCGTTCTTATTGATTGCATCGAGGTGCGGTCCGGGGCGCTCGATGAAGGTGACGTCCTCACCCACCAAGGAAAACTTGGCACCCATCAACCCTCCAATCGCGCCTGCACCGATTACACAAATCTTCATCTCTCTCTCCTTTTCTGGGCAAAGTCTGTGAAGGTCAATTATCCAACGTTCTTTGCTTTATATAGCACTGTGATTTACTCGAAGGCGTTGCTCAACCGACCGATGCCCTCGATCTCAACTTCGATCTTGCTCCCAGGCTTTAATGAGCCCACCCCCAAGGAGGTCCCGCAGGTAATAACGTCGCCGGGATACATCGTCAGGTCCTGTGAGATCAGGCTCACGAGCCGCAGAGGCGGAAATATCATGTCACTTACCGGGTAGTTTTGTCGTTCCTCCTCATTGAGATACGTCTTGATCGACAACTCCATCGGATTCAGGCTGGTCGCGACTACCGGGCCAAACGGACCAAACGTGTCGAAGCTCTTGGCGCGTGTCCATTGAGCGAACGACGAATCCTTATTAATAAGTTCAAATCCTGTCACGTCGTTGACACATGTATAACCGAACACATATTGCTCGGCGTCGGCCTCGGAAACTTCACGGCACTCCTTTCCGATGACCACCCCCAGCTCGCCCTCAAACACGATCCGGCCACCGTAAGAATTGGGGCGGCGTATGGTTTCGCCGGGCGCGAGAAACGAGCTCGCCGACTTAATGAACCAAAGCGGCTCCTCGGGGATGCTGAAATTAAACTTGGCCGCGAGCGCGTGGAAGTTATTCCACAGCGCCACCATCTTCGATGCTGGCGTCGGAGTAAGAAGTTTGACGTCGCTTAATGGGACCGTTTCTGACGTGGCATCGGGCGAATCAAACATACTTCCCCGATGAACAGTGATGGCGCCGTTTTCAAGCGTGCCAAACTTAGCGGCGCCGGCGTGTTCGAACCGGATCCAATGAGTCATGCTAACCTCCTCCGCCGTTCTGTTTTGCTTTATTTGTTTGGATGTCTGCGTTCGCGGTCTGTCCCTGCTGCACTCTCTCAGACGGCGGCTCTGTTCTTGGGCAACAGCTAGGAGCGCCGCATCTGGCACCAACACCGGTGCTTGAGCCCCCGACTCGCGGTAGCGCTAATTTTAGCGGGAGTGCCCCCCGTCAAGCGATAGCGCGGTGAAGCGGGTGTAATCAGTATAGGGACCCGGTAAAGGAGTCAAATCTTGCGGGAATTGGCCTGTCGCGGTGGGCAGAGAGCGGAGCCGTAGGAGCAAAATACGCAGCAGTCCGCCGGCTTGGGCTTGAGCAGCGCCCCGCACCCCGAACACTCGTAAAAGTACAGACAACGGTCGGCGGGCATAATCTCGGTCTTGCGAGTCCCACAATGCGGGCAGGTTACGGTCGAATGCCGCTGAATAGACGTCAAAGCCGGTCCTTCACGTGCGCTCGCCACGCCTGCGTGACCGCTTGATGAGAGCGTACGCCGTGAGGGCAGCAAAGAGCACTAATGCCGGTAGCAACACATAGTCCAGCCAGGCGAGCCAGGCAGACAGGCCTAACCCACCCAACAGCAGCACCAAGGCGGGTGTAAAGCAGCACACGACGGCAACGACCGTTCCTACAATGCCGGTACGCAGAAGGGCTCGCTTTGACATCAGTGGTACTATAGAACCCGTAGTGACTACAGGTTCAATAGCTCATGACACACAGCGAGATCTTTTCTATTGGCGTATTGGCAAGCCGCACCGCCACCAATGTCGAGACCATTCGCTACTACGAGCGCGTAGGGCTGCTGCCGGAGCCGCCGCGTACGGCGGGCGGTCACCGTCTGTACAGGGAAGATCACCTCAAACAGCTGCTGTTCATACGGCGCAGCCGCGCGTTAGGGTTCACGTTGGAGCAGGTGCGGGTGCTCGTGCGGCTCGCACAAGCGAACGACTATTCCTGCGACGAGGTGAAGGCCATCACCCGAGAGCAGCTTGAGCATGTGAGGCGTAAACGTGCTGATCTCAAGCGGCTCGAGAGTGTCTTGGCTGAAATGGTGGCCCAGTGTGAAAACGGTGTCGTGCCGGCGTGCCCCGTAATCGATGCCCTGTATCGTGCAGACAGCTGAATACGGCGCTGGGCTTGAAGGCACCAAAAAGGTGGCTCGCGATGTGGCAGTTGCGTGTTTACGTGCGCGACTTGCCGTATTGACCATCCCGTCAGCTGGAAAAGCTTGTCGCGGCTTGCCACTCTGAATCAGATTGGCAGCGGCTGCGGCACGCTGTAGAACGCCGGCATCTCCCCTGGCCCCGAAATAGAGAGTTGACAGTGGGTATATTTGGGAATAAAATCCCAAATATACCAAATACGCCACCCACCGACAGGCGTGATGAACATCTTCCGCAAATCTTGCCCCGAATGTGCAGCGGCCCTGAGCAGACCGGCAACGGCATGTCCATGTGGCTATATCTTCAAGGAGGCAAGCGCGGTAGTGGCGTCCCATAGCCTGCAGCAATTGGTCGAGGAAGAGAGATTATATGGCGAGTACTTGCGGGCCCGGGCACGGCAGGCCCTCGAAGCTGCTGCAGTAGCCGCTGATGCTGCCGCGCGGGATCCAGAGAATAGCTATAAGGCCGTGCGAGCGCGCGAAGGCGTGCGGGTAGCCGAAGACGCCACCGCGCAGCTTGCCGCGCAGATAACCCGAGCCGGTAAATTGGCCAAGCTGACCAAGCGGAGCGCGCCAACTCAGCCCACGCTACAGGAATAGAGGAGGCGGGTGAGTCACTCCCCCGCTTGATCTTGCCTTTCTATCGCAGAAGTGAGCGCTGTACCACCAAAGGTAGGGAAACCCTTTATTGACAGATCGTCTAGTTTGGGAATATGGTCCCAAAAATCATGACCGAATCTGTTAAGCAACGGCTTGCTACAACGCCAGCGCAGGAACACCGCTACGTCTTATCCGCGGCCGTGCGCAGGCTACTGCACCCATTGGTGCGTATCTTGCTCCGGTGCGGCATTCCTTATGGTCTGTTCGCCGATCTCGCCAAGCAGACCTATGTTGACATCGCGTCGAAGGAATTCGAGATACCGGGACGAAAGCAAACTGTTTCCCGGGTCTCTATCATCACGGGGCTGACGCGCAAGGAGATTACACGTATCCGCGAGCTCGAGGACCGCGATGCGGCGGCCGCTGCCGAGCGCTACAACCGCGCGGCCCGCGTGATCACTGGCTGGATTCGTGACAAGCGATTTGCCGACGACGATGGACAACCCGCGCTGCTGCCGATGGAAGGCGAGGGTGCGACCTTTACCCGGCTCGTCAGAGAGTACAGTGGCGATGTGCCGCCACGCGCGATCCTGGATGAGCTGATACACGTCGGCGCCGTGGAACAACTGCCGGATAGCCGCATTCGCTTACTAACACGGGCTTATGTCCCGCGCGATAGTAAAGCGGACAAACTCGACATTTTGGGCACGGATGTCTGCTACCTCATCGACACGATCGATCACAACGTGCACGTCGTTGATGCGGAGCCACGGTTTCAGCGCAAGGTAGCCTATGACAACTTGCCCGTGCAGGTGTTAGAGGAGCTGCGTCAGATGAGCGCTAACGAAGCGCAGGCGTTGCTGGAGAAGATCGACCGCTGGATGGCCGGACACGATCGCGACACTAACCCATCTGTCGCTGGTACCGGCCGCAAGCGGGCGGGAATCGGGATTTACTACTTTGAGGAAGATTTTGAGGAGGAGCAGTCATGATTAACGGGGCCATTCGTAAAGTTTTGGTGGCTTCCTTATTGGTCTTGTTGACTGCCTCCTGCGGTGGCGGCGGTGGTGACGGAACCGTTGCCAGCGGCGGTATTGGCGGTACCGGTATCAGTCATGGATCCGTCACGGGTTTTGGCAGCATCTTCGTGAACGGCTCGCGGCTCAATGTCAGCAACGCCTCAATTACGATAGATGATACTGCGGCGTCTGAGGACGAAATTAAACTAGGCATGGTAGTTACGGCAATTGTTGACCTGAGCAGCAGCGCGGCGATCATAGTGGAAGCCGATGGCGGTCTAGACGGACCAATTACGAGCGCCCCGCAACCCGATGCAGACGGCAATACCAAGACGTTCACTGTGCTAGGTACAACTGTGGTTGTTGAGAAGAACGACACTGTCTTTGATAACGCCGATCCGTCGTTCAATTTCGATACGATTGCGCTGAACGATATTGTCGATATCCATGGTTTCTTCGATAACATGGACCAATTCATCGCTAAGCGCATCGAGAGAAAAGGTGTGTTCTCCGGTGCTCCCCTACAGGTAGAAGTCAAGGGCACGATTGAAGGGTTGGTTAATGGCAGCAATGTATTTAGTTTTCAGATCCGTGCATTGACCATCACAGGTGATGCGGCCACCGATCTATCAGACGTGCCCGGCGGGCTTGCCAATGGGCTGTTCGTGGAGGTGAAGGGCGATCTTCAGTCTGATGGGACTGTCCACGCCAATTCAGTAGAACTCGAAGGCCTCGACCAGGGCATTGAAGTCGATGAGGTGAGCGCGCAGGGTATCGTAACAGACTGTCCGCCAACACCGCCTTGTGACAACTTTACCTTGAATACTGGCGTCGGCCCTGTGCCGGTTAGGATACTGCCGGGTGCTACGTTCGAACCGGTCGGCCTGGTTCTCACCAATGGGCTTGAAGTGGAAGTCGAAGGCCGCGTGAACAACGGTGTTTTGGAAGCGTTTGAGGTCGAAGCACGTGGCGGCGATATAAAGATCGAAGCCACAGTAGTGGCTGTCGACCCCCAAGGCACCAGTCAGAACGGTACGGTAGAGCTTGCTATCGCCCCGGATCCAATGAATCCGGCCACCACCCAGACCCTCGTCGTACACGTCAACCAACAAACGCGCACTGAGGACGATACCGGAGCGGATCCCACGCCCCCGTCGTTCGATCTCGGCGACATCGGTCAAGGAGATTTCCTGGAAATCAGGGCGTTCAAGGATGGTACCGGAGATATCATTGCGACCCGCCTCGAGCGGGATGATCCGGACGATGTCATCCTACAAGGAGCTAAGGATGACTATAGCGCCAACACGGGTACCGGGGTCATCAGGTTACTGGACATCGAATTTGCAACGAATGCCGCGACACAGTTCGAAGATGCCGATGATAACCCTGTGGCCACTTTGGCTGACTTCGATGGTCTTGTCCAAAGCGGCGTGTGCGCCCTGGTTAAGGTCAAAGATAAGGATGATGTGCCAGTAGATGGTTTGGGTGATGGCACGGCGGACGAGGTCGACTGCGAGAATTAGTTGCATGATCGCGCGCGACGACCATCCACCGTGCAACCTCGCATAGCGATCCATTAGGAAAATATGTCCCAGCCGCAGGGATGCGGCGACCTCCACGCCAGCAGCGCGTTAATTAACAGCACTAGCGGATGAAGGCTTAGAGTGGAGCTCGGTAACGTTCACGCCGGGGATGTGCGTGATCGTGGTCGGCACGTCGAACGTTACGCCGCCGTCGGGAACACGTTCGGGCAACGGATCCGCGATGTGCCAACCGCGGTGCCTAAGAAAAGACGCGAGTTCGCCTTCGATGAGCAAATCCATTAATAACGCGTGTTGTAGATCGAAGATCGTGGCGCAGAGCCGGTCCCAGGTATCGCCGGCCGCACTTCGGCCGAGCGCATCACAGACAGCGACCCAGCCATCGGTTTCGGTATCACGGTAGGCGCGCCACTCAATCTGGGCGTTTGGCTGAAAGCGAACAATCATCAGTTTTTTCTGTTTTCTTGCTCTTGTTTATTTCGCGCGGAGGCCGAGGTTCCCAAGCGCACAAAAAAGTCGCCGCGACCGATCGAACAAGCCCCCGGGCGTCCGACCGGCGCGCGGCCTAGCGAGCAAATGCCCACACCAAGTTACGGAGGATTACTAGGCTAGATACTGTATACAATATACCAGATCGTTGCAAAACGAATCAGCTTTAGAATCATTCCAAGTTCGTAACGATCCTACATAGCTCAGGCCATCTCAGAGTGCAGCAGGGACAAACCGCATTGCCGACGGTCTTTTCTAGGGCGTCGGTGGTAGCGGCGCGTGCGTAACCCGCAGGTGCGTACTGTTAAGGTTCTCGACCAAGCTGGCGAGCGCCTCGCTGGCGTTCGGGTGATCACCGACGATTGATTCGATATTGTCGTCCACGAGCGCATTCGCGGCGACCAGCTTGATGTAAAGGCCAGCTGTCCTGAGATCCCGGTCGAGCGCGAATTTTTCCTTTCCCGTTTCAGTGAGCGCGAACTCCACGATCCCGTAAGGTGTGACCACGCGGTGTCGCATGCGACCGTGCGCGGATTGCACCTGGTCGAACTGCCAGGTGATGTCCATCATAAAATAAATGTCCTCGGGGCTCGGCATGGCGTAGCGCAGGTTCGATATCAGCTCGTCACGTGTCAGCGACCTACTGCCACAAAGCGCGGCCTCGCTGCATTTTCGGAAGTAGGCCAGGGGGTGGAAGTGGTAAAGGTCCGCCAGAGATGACTGAATGAGCACCTGCGTCAAGAACGCCCGATCAATATTCACCGAGGCGGCTTCGTCGCCAGCCTTCTCGTTGATCCCAATCTCAATCCATTGACACGTCTTCGGCAAGTACACCCACATCTCTTCGTATGATGAGTGTTTCATCAGCTCGATGATGTCTTGAATGCCCTCAAGTTCGCACTTGTCGCTTGCAATCGTGCGCTCGGTATTGGTGGTGTTTACGATCAGCTTGCTGACTGGTTTGAGGGGGCGTTGCGGATGGGTCGCGTTGGCAGCTAATGTGAACGCGACGACAACAAACGCAATTGCCGAAAGCCGCATCGTTGTAGAGACGTTTTGCTTGGTTTACGCCGAAGTGCGATCGGTCAGCGCGGATTGTAACACGCGCACCACATGCAACGCCTCGCGAAATGTGCCATCCTTGATCTGATGCCGACAGCTTGTACCGTCAGCCACGATCACGCTGTCATCGTTGGCGGCTCGGACAGCTGGCAGTATGTCGAGCTCACCGATCTTCATCGACAGGTCGAAGTGCTCGGCCTCGAAGCCGAATGCTCCAGCCATGCCGCAGCATGTCGACTCGATCAGCTCGACATCCAAGTCCGGAACGAGTCTGAGGGCGCGTTCGACTGTTGACATCATGCCGAAAGCTTTCTGATGACAGTGCCCGTGCAGTAGCGCGTGTCGCCAAGGCGCAGGCTTTAGCGGAATAACAAGCGTCCCGGCATCGTCTTCGCGAGCCAGGAACTCCTCAAGCAGTAACGCCCGCTCCGCGAGCTCATCGGTCGCTCGACCCGGCAGCATGACACGAAATTCATCGCGTAAGGTAAACAGGCATGAGGGTTCGAGCCCGATGATCGGTGTACCTCGCTCGACATAGGGCTCGAGCGTGTCGAGCATCCGATGGGCCTCGGTTTTAGCTTCATCCACAAGCCCGGCGGCGAGAAAAGTCCGTCCACAGCACAACGGCCGTCCGTCGACGCCCTTTGGCACCTGCACATCGTAACCGCCGGCCGCTAGCACTGCTTGTGCCGCGCGAGCGTTGTCAGGTTCGAAGTAGTTGTTGAACGTATCGACAAACAAAACGACCGGACGTTTGCCGTTAGCACGTAGGCCAGAGCCATGGGTGTCTGCGGTGAAGAAATCTCGCCGCCAAGCCGGCAGGCTGCGCCGCGCACTCACGCCCAGTAGCCGCTCGCTTATCGTTCGCGCGCCTGGTAGTTGCTCACGCAGGTTAAGCAAGGGGCCCACTCGTGCGGCGCGTGCAGCGTAACGCGGCAAATACGCCACGGCTCGATCTCTCAGACTCAGCTTACGGCGTTTGCGGTAGTGGTACAGAAACTCGATCTTCATGCGTGCCATGTCGACACCGGTCGGACACTCACGCTTACAGCCCTTGCATGACACGCACAGTGCCATGGTTTCGGCCATCGCGTCGGAGACGAGTGCTTCGCGACCGAGCTGACCGGTGATTGCTAGCCGCAACGCATTCGCGCGGCCACGCGTTAAATGCTGTTCGTCGCCGGTGGCACGATAAGAAGGGCACATGATGCCGGGATCGGCCTTGCGGCAGGCACCGTTGTTGTTACACATCTCGATCGCGCCGGCAAAGCTACCCCATTCCGACCAATCAAGCGCCGTATCGGGCCGACCAGGCGCATAGTCTGGTCGGTAGCGAAACAACCGCCTGTCATCCATGCGCGGCGGCCGCACGATCCGATTCGGATTAAACAAACCGGCGGGATCGAAGTGGTCTTTAATCTCTTCTAGAGCGCGCACGATCCGTGGGCCAAACATCGGCTCATGAAACTCCGAGCGCACAATGCCATCACCATGTTCACCCGAATGTGAGCCCTTGTATTCGCGCACCATCGCGAACGCTTCCTCAGCGATCTCACGCATTTTGCGCACGTCTGTTTCGGCCTTTATGTTTAGAATCGGGCGCACATGTAGGCAGCCGACCGACGCGTGCGCGTACCAAGTGCCAGTGGTGCCATGCTTGGCAAATACCTTGTTTAGTCGACCGGTGTACTCGGCGAGATCCTCTAGCGACACCGCGCAGTCTTCGATGAATGAAATGGGCTTACCGTCACCTTTCATCGACATCATGATGTTGAGCCCGGCCTTGCGTACCTCCCACACAGCTTTTGAAAACGTCTCATCAGTGATCTTGATAACAGCATCAGGGAAACCCAGTGAGCCCATCAACTCATCGAGCTGATCGAGATTTCGTACCTGCTCGGCATGATCGTCGCCAGCAAACTCGACCAGCAGCAAAGCATCCGGCTCGCCCTTGACAAAGCGATCGACCGTCGGCCGGAAGGCGGCGATATCGCGCGCGAGGTCGATCATCGTACGATCGATGAGTTCGACCGCTGCAGTGTCGAGTTTGACGATGTGTTGAGTACAATCCATTGCTTGATAAAACGTCGGGAAGTGGCATACGCCGAGGACTTTATGAATTGGACTTGGGTGCAGCTCGAGCTCGATTGCCGTAAAAAAAGCAAGCGTGCCTTCTGAGCCCACGAGCAGCTGAGCCATGTTATGCCCATTGGGCGAGATCATGTCGATGTTGTAGCCGCCGACCCGACGTAACAGTTTTGGCCAACGCGCTTCGATCTCGTCGCTTTCGCGCAACGCGATCGCGCGCAGCTTTTCAACAAGGGCGCGAAAGCTCGCGTTATCGAGTTGATCCAGGTTCGCGGGCACCTCACCGAAGTGCCAGATCTTGCCGTTGGCTGTCACCGCGTCGATGGCACGCACGTTGTGCACCATGTTGCCGTAGCGGATCGAGCGCGCACCGCAGCTGTTATTACCTGCCATGCCACCAATGGTGGCGCGGCTAGCGGTCGAGGGATCGATCGGGAAAAACAGACCGTGGGGTTTCAGAAATTTGTTGAGCTGGTCCAGCACGATGCCCGGCTGCACCGTGATACGGCGTTCTTCCGGATTGAACTCGAGCACGTTATTTAGGTGTTTGCTGACGTCGACAACGAGTCCGTTGCCGACCGTCTGCCCACACTGTGAGGTACCGCCACCACGGGCGACGACCGATACCGACTGCTCGGCTGCAATCTGGATAATGCGGATGATGTCTTGTTGATTTCGCGGTATCAGCACGCCCACCGGTTCGACTTGATAGATCGAAGCGTCGGTGCTGTAACGGCCGCGGCTGAAGGCGTCGAACAACACCTCACCTTCTATCTCGCGTGACAGACGTGCTGCGAGTGCCGGATCACCGGGCGCGATATGCTTGGACGGGGGTAGATCCGGGGCCTTCATCAGTCTACCGATCATAGCAGAACACAATGGCGCACCTCACGGAATCGAGGGTTTAGTCAGTCGGCTTCTATTCATCGGTAATTGATTTACGTGCATAATCCGGGATTCGGTTGACAACCGTTCGCCAGGAAATGCATGCATGTCTAACTACGAAGGCCGACATTTTCTACAGATCCCAGGCCCGACCAATGTACCGGATCGGGTGCTGCGCGCTATGGCAGCGCCGACGATTGATCACCGCGGTCCCGGGTTTGCCGAGCTGGGCAAGGAACTGCTGGAGGGCCTGAAGGCGATTTTCAAGACTCAAGGATACGTGGTCGTTTTTCCGAGCTCCGGCACAGGTGCGTGGGAAGCCTCGCTCGCGAATACGCTATCGCCAGCCGACAAGGTGCTGATGTTCGAGACCGGTCATTTCGCCACGCTTTGGTACAACATGGCGAAGAACCTTGGACTCGACGTCGAGTTTGTCGCAGGCGACTGGCGAACTGGTGTCGATCCCGCGATCGTAGAAACCAAACTCAGCACAGACAGTAAACACGAGATCAAAGCCGTCGCGGTTGTGCATAATGAAACCTCGACAGGCGTGGCCAGCCGCATCAGCGAGATCCGAGCGGCGATGAACCAGGCGAATCACCCGGCGCTGTTGTTCGTCGACACCATTTCGTCGCTCGCATCGATCGATTACTGCATGGACGAGTGGGAAGTCGATGTAACGGTGGGCTGCTCACAAAAAGGATTGATGCTACCGCCGGGTTTGGGCATCAACGCCATCAGTGACAAGGCACTTGCTGCAGGAAAGTCGGCCGCGCTCAAGCGCTCTTATTGGGACTGGGAAGAAATGCTAGCGACTAATAAGAGCGGTTTTTTTCCCTACACGCCGGCGACGAACCTGCTCTATGGCTTGCGTGAAGCGCTGCGAATGTTACTCGAGGAAGGCCTCGAGCAAGTCTTTGCGCGTCACGATCGTCACGCAGAGGCAACCCGCCGTGCCGTCCGTGGGTGGGATCTGGAGCTGCTTTGCCATAATCCGGCCGAGTACAGCAGTTCATTGACAGCTGTGCTGGTGCCTTCCGGTCACGATGCCGATGTCCTGCGCGAATTGATTCTCCAACGTTTCAACATGTCGCTTGGTACCGGCTTGGGTAAGCTCAAAGGACGCGTCTTTCGCATCGGTCACCTCGGCGATTTCAATGACCTTTCACTCGCGGGAACGTTAGCCGGTGTGGAAATGGGACTCGCCCTGAGCGGGATTCCGCATAAAGCGGCTGGCGTGCGTGCCGCACTCGGGTACTTGACCGACGTCGTTAAACGAACGAACGAGACGAATTCAAGCGCATCCGCAGCTTAAGCATTCAGCTCCTATCGATCACTTTGTAAAGCGCACTATGATCGAGGTCGCCGCTTCCTTCGGCGATTAGTCGCTCGTAAAGCTCGAGGTTGAGCGCCGTCGCAGGTAACTCGACGCCAATTTCCTTCGCCAACTCCAATGCTTGTGCCAAATCTTTGCGTTGGGTTGTTGCCTTGGCGCCGGGCTCGAACGTGCTTTCGATCATTCTCTTCCCATGTACCTCCAGAATACGCGAGGCAGCAAAGCCGCCCGCAAGCGCCTCACGTATCTTGCCGGGGTCGACCCCGGCACGTTTGGCAAGCGTTAGCGCTTCTGCGACAGTCCCGATCGTGAGTCCGACAATAATCTGGTTCGCAGCCTTGGCCACTTGTCCCGCGCTTACCTCGCCGACGCGCGTGATGTGTTTGCCCATGACCTCGAGGATCGGCTTGGCACGCGCGAATGCCTCCTCACTGCCACCAGCCATAATGGTCAAGGTCGCCTCCTGAGCACCGATCTGTCCGCCCGAAACCGGCGCATCGATGTAGTCGGCGCCTGTGGCCATTACCTGATTAGCGAATCGGCGCGTTGCCATGACGGCGGTGGTACCCATGTCGATCACGAGGCTTTCGCGCTTCAGGCCATGGATTACCCCGCGCTCACCGAGCAACACCTTTTCCACTGCCGGCGTGTCGGACAACATCAGGATAAGCGTCGGCGCACGCTCCGCCACCGCTTGTGGTGAGTTTGCCGGTGTCATGCCCTCGGCGCTCAGTTCCTCGACCACGCCGTGACTACGGTTATGGATTACGAGTTCCGCGCCGGCCCGCTGCAGGTTAAGGCTCATTGGCCGGCCCATTAGCCCGAGACCAATGAAGCCGATCGTGACTCCCTTCAGTGCGCTCATCGGAGAACCCTTCTCGTTTTTCCCGAAACGGGGAGGATGATACCCTACGTAACCTTGCGCCCGGGTCCGGGGCAGGTCCAGTGAGTTAACACATTGAAAGGAAAGGCAGAATGGCAGAGACGATCTTAGTCGAACGCGACGGGCCGATTGCTACGGTAGTGCTGAACCGGCCACAGAAGCTGAACGCGCTGACCAAGCCGATGTGGCAGCGTCTCGGCGAAGAGTTCGTCGCGCTTTCGGCGGATGAGAGTCTCCGTTGTATTGTGCTGCGTGGCGCCGGCGAGAAATCTTTCGCGCCCGGCAATGATATCTCCGAGTTCGAAAACGAGCGTTCGAACGTCGAGCAAGCGCGCGCCTACGGTGCGATCATGCGCCACACGCTCGAGGGCCTCGAGCACTGTCGCCATCCTATGGTCGCCCTCATAAAGGGCATCTGTGTCGGCGGTGGGCTCGAGCTCGCGGCGCATTGCGATGTACGCATCTGCGGCGAGTCGAGTCGCTTCGGTGTGCCGATTAACAAGCTCGGGTTGGTAATGGCGCATGCCGAGCTTCGTGGTTTGATTGCGCTGGTGGGACGGGCAACGGCGTTAGAGATCTTGCTCGAAGGGCAAGTATTTGACGCAAAGGAAGCGAAGGACAAGGGTTTGGTTACGCGTGTGGTACCGGACGATAAGGTCGAGGCGGAAGCCTATGCCGCCGCCGCACGCATTGCCGACGGCGCGCCGCTGGTCGCACGTTGGCACAAGAAGTTCGCGAACCGTCTGCTCGATCAGCGACCATTGTCAGAAGAGGAGATCGACGAGGGGTTCACGTGCTTCGGGACCGAGGACTTCCAAATCGGTTATCGCGCCTTCCTTGGCAAAACAAAGCCGGAGTTCAAAGGGCGCTAGCGATGGGACCGCTAGCCGGCCTTAAGGTGATCGAGTTCGCCCACATCATGGCCGGGCCAACGTGTGGTCTGATGCTGGCTGATATGGGCGCCGATGTAATCAAGCTCGAGAAGGTTCCGGATGGGGATGATACTCGTCGTTCGGCGCCACCCGAGATCGACGGCGAATCAGCTGCGTTCTTGGTAATGAACCGCAACAAGCGGGGCATTGCCGTCGATTTGAAACGCGAGCAAGGGAAAGAGATCGCGCGGCGCCTATTGCGCACGGCGGATGTTGCGATCGAAAACTTTCGCAAAGGTACCATGGACCGCTTGGGCTTGGGCTACGATGAATTGCGAAAACTTAATCCGGCACTGATCTTTGCCGAGGTGTCGGGATTCGGGCGCACCGGGCCGTATGCGGAACGCGGCGGGTTCGACCTAGTCGCACAGGGGATGTCCGGGCTGATGAGCATCACCGGCGAGGGTCCGGGACGCCCGCCGGTCAAGTGTGGCGCACCGATGACGGACATCACCGCCGGCATCCTCGCCGCCATGGGTGTACTCGCGGCCTATGTGCATCGCCTTAAAACTGGGGAGGGGCAGCGAATAGATACATCCTTGTTCGATGCCGGTATCGTGCATACTTACTGGCAATCGGCGATCACGTTTGCGACGGGCGAGTCACCCGGACCAATGGGGTCGGCGCATCCGCTCAATGCACCTTACCAGGCGTTTCAGACGGCGGATGGCTGGATCACAATCGGTGCCGCTAACCAGACAAACTGGCTCAGGCTTGTCGATGCCTTGGAAGCGGCCGAGCTTAAGGACGACCCGCGTTTCGCCACCAATGATGTGCGCATGCGAAACTTGTCGGCATTAGTCGACACATTGACACCTCTCTTTAAGACGCGCAAATCAGCGGACTGGTTGCAGCGTTTCGAGGCAGCCGCCGTGCCGGCTGGGCCCGTTCTCAACATCGGGCAGATGCACACCGATCCCCAGGCGCGCGCGCGCGAAATGGTGGTCGAGGTCGCGCATAGCCGACTTGGCAAGTTCAAGACCATCGGTGCGCCGGTGAAATTCTCGGCGACGCCGGGCGGCGTGCAGAGAGGGGCGCCGGTGCTCGGTGAACACACACGTGAAGTCCTGGACGAATACGGCTACTCGGCGAACGAGATCGAGGATCTGATTGCGTCCAGCATCGTGCTTGCCACGTAATCAGAATAGTTGCCATCTCAAAATAGACAGAGCCTAACGATGACCAAAAAGAAAGCTTTTGCTGGCGTACTCTCGCCAGTACTGACACCCTTTAGAGAAGATTTGAGCCCGGATTCCGACCGCTTTGTTGCACACTGCCACTGGCTGCTTGAGCAAGGAGTGAGCGGTCTCGCCGTCTTCGGCACGACGAGCGAGGCAAACTCGCTTTCGGTCGAGGAACGCATGGCACTCTTGGACGCGCTGATTGAAGGCGGGGTCAAGCCGGAGTTGCTGATGCCTGGCACCGGCTGCTGCGCGCTGGCGGATAGCGTACAGCTCACACGCCATGCGGTGCAGAATAGCTGTGCCGGTGTGCTCATATTGCCGCCGTTCTATTACAAGGGCATTAGTGATGACGGAATCTACGCAAATGTCGCGGAGATAATCGAGCGTGTTGGCGACGATCGCCTGCGCATTTACCTGTATCACTTTCCAGCTATGGCAGTAATCGGATATAGCCTCGGTCTGATCGAACGGTTGATCGCGGCCTATCCATCAACGGTTGTTGGCTTGAAGGACAGCTCGGGCGACTGGAACAACACGGCGGCCATCCTCAAGCGCTTCCCCGGCTTTGATGTGTTTCCCGGATCGGAGGTCTTTCTGCTTCAGGGACTGCGTGCAGGGGCAGCCGGTTGCATCACGGCGACGGCTAACGTGAATGCGGCGATGGTGTGCAAGCTCTACGATCGCTGGCAGCAGCC
The DNA here is from genome assembly GCA_046759385.1 of Acidiferrobacterales bacterium. Taxonomy (GTDB): domain Bacteria; phylum Pseudomonadota; class Gammaproteobacteria; order Acidiferrobacterales; family SPGG2; genus JBHICC01. The sequence goes on from JBHICC010000015.1 coordinate 32,991, forward strand.
CCAAGCCGATACCTTGCAAGGAGAGATCACCGCGCTTCGCAAGACGATACAGAGCTATCCGATGATACCGGCATTGAAACAGATCATCGCGCATTACCGCCGAGACGCGGCTTGGTGTGCGGTGCGCCCGCCACTCGTGCGCTTGAATGAAACGCAGGCACAGACGTTAATCGCGGATCTGGAGCAAAAGAGATTTGCGCTGGCGGCTTAGTTAAGACTTAGGACTGCGGGAATAAGGGCTAAGATGCTCGAGTTCTCGTTCCGCCCCCGGCCCTAGGTCTGTGTTCCTACGCCGTTCATACCACTTTGTCTTGACGAAGCCGGTCAATCTCCGCCGCACTCAAGTTGAGCCAATCGTGCATGACTTGATTTGTATGCTCACCCAACACGGGCGGTGGTAAATCAACGGCGCCAGGGGTATCCGACAGCTTAATGGGAATACCGGTTACCCGGATCGGGCCCGCCTTTGAATGCTCTACGTTAACCACCATGTCGCGTGCGAGCGTCTGGGGGTGTTCGCACACTTCCTTGACGGACTGGATACGCCCACAGGGCAGCCCCACGGGCCGCAACAAATCGATCCATTCTTCCGTGGTTTTTTGTTTCATCACCGGCTCTAACCAGCCACGCAGGACATCGACATTTTTTACCCGATCGGGATTGGTACGAAAGCGCGGGTCGTCTGCTAGCGATTCGAGCCCGGCCGCCTGGCAGAACGTGCGCCAGAGTGAATCATTACCGCAGCCAACATTGAGATAGCCATCTTTGCATAGAACCGTTTCATAAGGGGCAATCGTCGGATGTCGGTTGCCATTGCGGGTTGGACTTTCGCCGGTTGCAAAGTAAATGCCTGCTTGATAAGTGAGCAACGCGACTTGGCAATCGAGCATGCCGATGTCGATCTTTTGCCCACGACCAGACTCGGTACGTGTCAACAACGCCAGCAAGATCCCTTGAAATGCCATCATGCCTGCAATGATGTCAGCCTGAGAGGTCCCTACTTTATAAGGTGGCCCGTCCGGGTCGCCGGTGAGGCTGGCAATACCACCCTCGCCTTGAATGATCAGATCATAACCGGGCAGTTGTGCATCCGGTCCGGTATGGCCGTACCCTGAAATCGAACAAAAGATCAAACGCGGATTGATCTTGTTCACTTGCTCGTACCCGAACCCAAACGAGTCCATTTGCCTGGGCCTGAAGTTTTCGACGAGCACGTCCGCCGTCACGATCAGTTGACGCAGAAGCTGTCTGCCCTTCTCGTGCTTGAGATCAAGCGTAATGCTGCGCTTGTTTCGATTAATACTCATGAAGTAAGCGCTCTCACCATTGATAAATGGCGGGCCGAAGCCGCGCGTATCATCGCCGGACCCAGGTCGCTCAACCTTCACTACATCGGCACCCATGTCGCCGAGCAACATGGTACAGTAGGGTCCGGCGAGAACCCGGGTTAGATCCAGGACTTTGAGATCTTCCAACGGCTTGGGCATGCCTTGTTCTCCTCTAAGCTTGCAGGTTCTACGGCGTAAACAATACTCTTGATCGCTTGCGCGTTCTCTCGGGGACTCGTCGGCGTGCAGTACTGAGGGCGGGTTGCATTCCCCGCCGGCGCCGATAATACCATTTAGCCAGGTACAAATTGCCCGGCCTCCGGTAAGTGTAGAACGCATGAATAAGATCGCACTTGCGCCTGGCGCAAGGGGCTCTATGGAACTGCTCGTCGCCCCCGAGCACACCGCGCCGCATGTGGGTAGCGGCGAAATCGCCGTGCTCGCGACCCCGGTGATGGTGAACTTGATGGAGGCGGCAGCGCTTGCCGCAGTGGAGGAGCAGCTTCCGGTGGGTCACCAGACGCTCGGAATACGCCTCGACGTGTCGCACGTCGCCGCAACCCCCGTGGGTATGCGCGTGCGTGCCGACGCCGAGCTCGTCAATATTGACGGCCGCAGACTCACGTTTCGGGTATCAGCCGAGGACGAGCGGGAGCTAATAGGCGAGGGCACCCACGAACGGGTAATCGTCAACGTTGCGCGCTTCGACCGCCGGGTCCAAGAAAAGGCAAGTGACGAATAGTCGGCGATTCTCGTGCTACCGGCCTTGCAGCGCCTCCCAGATCCGCTTAGGCGTGATAGGCATGTCGAGATGTGTGACGCCGTATTCCGATAGGGCATCGACGATGGCATTTACCACCGCTGGCGGCGCACCCACCGCCCCGGCCTCGCCAGCACCTTTGATACCAAGTGGATTTGTGGTGCATGGCGCATCCTCATTGAGCACCAAGTCAACATCGGGCGCGTCGTCCGCACGCGGCAGACCGTAGTCCATGAAGGAGCCAGTCAAGAGCTGACCGGTATCTTCGTCATAGACGCAACGCTCGAGTATTGCTTGACCGACCCCCTGCACGACGCCACCATGGATCTGTCCTGCGAGTAGCAACGGGTTTACCACCGTACCGAAGTCGTCGGCGACGGTGTAGCGAAGGATCGTAACCGCGCCAGTCTCAGGGTCGATTTCCAACTCGCAAATGTGGCAGCCGTTTGGAAACGTGCGCACCTTGGGATTGAAGGTCCCCGAAGCGGAAAGACCGAGTTCGCCTTCAGGCACGTGCCGCTTCTCGAGCGACGCTGCGGCAACCTCGGCGAGCGCGAGCCGTCGATCGGTGCCGGCGATCTGGAACACACCGTCGGCAAACTCAATGTCCGTGGTCGCTGCCTCTAGGATTTCAGCGGCAATGCGCTGACCCTTTTCGATCACTGCTTCAGCTGCGTACTCGCAAGCGACCCCACCGACGGGTAGACCTCGAGAACCGCCGGTCCCGGTACCGGTAGCAATCACATCCGTGTCACCTTGTACGACCCGCACCTGATCGATGCGTACGCCCAGTCGATCCGCCACAACCTGGGCCAGTGCTGTTTCATGACCTTGCCCATTCGACTGGCTTCCGATGAGTACGGTGACGCGACCTTCAACGTCGACCCGTACCTCAGCCGATTCGCCGATCTCGCCACCACATGCTTCGATGTAGTACGCCAGCCCGATACCGCGTAAGCGGTCATCTAATCGCGTGCGCTGTTTGCGTTCGGGGAAATCCTTCCAGTTTGCGCGCTCGAGCGCCATATCCATCGTGTTTGCAAACTCGCCGGTGTCGTATTCGAGCCGCATCGGCGTGCTGTACGGCATTGCATCAGGCGGTATGAAGTTCCGCCGCCGAATTTCCACCGGCCCGAGGCCGGTCTGGCGCGCCGCTGCGTCGACGAGACGCTCCAGCAGATGTGTCGCCTCGGGCCTGCCGGCCCCGCGGTAGGCGTCTACCGGCACAGTGTTAGTGAATACGCCGGTAACTTGCGCGTGCACGGTAGGAATCGTGTATACCCCAGGAAGCATCACAGCGTAGAGATCGGTGGGGATATACGGTGCAAAGTTCGATAAGTACGCTCCCAGGTTGGCGATCGTGCGCACACGCAAGCCCAGGAACTTTCCGTCGTTGTCTAGGGCGAGCTCGGCTTCGGCAACGTGATCGCGTCCTTGTGTGTCGGAGACGAAATCATCCGTGGTGCGTTCACCAGTCCATTTGATGGCGCGATTTAGCGCCCGTGCCGCGAACAGCACGAGTACGTGCTCCGGGTAAAGAAAAATTTTCATTCCGAAGCTGCCACCCACGTCAGTGGTTACGACGCGAAATTGGTCCTTCGATAGCTTGAACAGGTTATCGGCAAGCTGGTCGCGCAGCATGTGCGGCCCCTGCGAGGGGGTGTGCAAGGTGAAACGTTTACCGTCCCACTCGCCGATCGCCGCGCGCGGCTCGATGGGATTAACGATAATGCGGTTATTGACGACACGCTGCTTTACGACTTGGACGGCGTTATCAAATGCGGCGTCGGTCTTTTCCCGATCGCCCTTTTCCCACTGAAAACACACGTTGGCAGGCGCTTGCGCCCACAGTTGCGCCACGCCCTTTGTCGTTGCCCCGGCTGTGTCGACGATTGCCGGCAATTCTTCGTACTGCACGTCGATCAGCTCAGCAGCATCACGTGCCGCATCGGTGCTCTCGGCGACAATCATCGCGACCGCTTCACCCACGTGGCGCACAATGCCATCAGCCAGGACCGGCCGTGGCGGCGTAACCAGCGGTTCACCGTTAGTCTGCTTAAGTGGAATTAGACAAGGAATCGTCCCGAGACCGGCCGCCTTCATGTCTTTGTCAGTGTAGACAGCGAGCACCCTCGGCAAAGCGTGTACGGGTCTCGTGTCGATCGAGCGTATTCGCGCGTGCGCGTAGGGCGATCGAACGAAGTACGCGCAAGCCATGCCCGGAATTCGGATATCGTCGGTATAGTGGCCCTTGCCCGTCAGCAACCGTAAATCCTCGACGCGGCGTACGCGTTGGCCAATGCCGAACTGTCCCATACGTTCACCTCTATCCTTACCTGGGGCGATTGTAAACTAGGAGCTTTGCAAGCTTACAGCGGTGCCTAGGACGCGATCAAAAACAGCCAGTATTTTTTCTCTTGGTTCCCAACGACCCTTAGAACGTATAGAGCGTGGCTGATCATGAAACCTAGCTATGAGACCTTGATCTCATGCCTTGTCGCAATCAGTATTGTCGTTGTTCCTGCAGTCTGCTGGCGCTTTGTTGAGGCAATCCGTTAGCTGGAGTGCTTTTTTCCGCGCCGGTTCAGTGTGGGGCAAGCTTTCTACGTTAGCGCCGTTGAACTGGTGACACTAGTCAGCGTACCCTTTTTCCTCATCACCGGCGCGGCACTGTATCTATAGTCTTTGTTTGAAGAATGAGTCCTAAGGTGACTTATGGCGATAGCAGCGATAACGCGTATGATGTTTGGTGCTGATGCGAAAGACGACGTACTGAGCTTTAGCCGAGAGGCCGCAAAACTCTTTCCTAGACAGAAGGGATTCCGTGGAATCAAGACCTACCTGTCTGACGATGGCGATGAGCTGGTGTCAGTCATAGAGTGGGAAACAAGAGCAGACCACGAGGCCTGCCAGCAAAGCCCGGACTTTGGGCCGGTCCTTCCAGGATGGATTATTCTATTGGAAAGCGGCAGGGTGAAGTTCGAGGTGAAAGTCTTTGCACCGTTTGATTAATGCGTTATGCGCGACAGGCCTGTTAATCGCGTGCTCGGGCGGTGATTCGGACGAACCGTATCTCGAGTTCATCGGCGGTGGCTTTATTTTCAACTATCGATTGGCGGAAGCGGACTACGGCTTTGTGATCAAACCGATTCGTCGCATCCCCGACGGGACCATCCTCGAAGCCGAGTTCGAGAACCCGGGCGGCGGCGAACCGATCATCGTTCGCCAGACAGCCAGGTGGGGAAGGCTTGAGTACACGTTTCGCACCCCGCCGGTACATGGGGTGAAAGCTAATCAGGATTACCACGTCAAGCTGCGACTAGTCGATCCTGACCAGAAGAAAGTGATCGCCACCTACGCGAAGATTTTTCGCTCCGACGTCGATCAATCTATCTTGCCTGATAAACCCCCCGTTATCGGCCCCGGCCATCACCCGGCGCCCTCCGGCGGCGGCTAGTTGTCTAGCACTGTGTTAACTCATTGTCGCGAGGTTTGTCGCACGAAGCCGCCACACCTTTTGTAGCAAATATTTTCCTGGTGCCTTTTGCTATGATTGGGTGTCCCAACCCAAACCGCGGAGAAAACGCCGTGATAAAGGGAATCAGCAAATTAGTGATTGGTGTCGTCGTGGTGGCGCTTATAGGTCCCATGGGAACTGCCGCCGCTCAAGGAGTGAAACGTAGCATCACCAATGTCGCGGGCAATCTGTACCGGTTTCAGAACAATTTTCACTACTCCGTTTTTCTAGTGACGCCGAAAGGGATCATTGTCACTGACCCCATCAATGCTGACGCCGCCGAGTGGTTGAAGGCCGAGCTTAAGAAGCGTTTTAACAAACCGATTAAATATCTCGTCTACAGCCATGATCATGTCGATCATAGTGCGGGTGGTGAGGTCTTCGCCGATACCGCCACCGTCATCGCTCACGAAAACGCAAAGGCGACCATTGTGGCGGAGAAGCGACCCACCGCGGTACCAGACGTCACGTTTTCGGATCGACTGACGGTAGAACTTGGAGGCAAGGTCGTCAAGCTGATCTATGTTGGCAAGGGTCACTCGGACAACATGATCGTCATGCACTTCCCAGCGGAGCGTGCGGTATTCGCGGTCGATTTCATTTCCGTAAAGAGGTTGGCTTACAGGAATCTTTCCGATTCCTACTTCCCAGATTGGATTGACGCCATCAAGGTGGTGGAAGCTATCGACTTCGATATCCTTGTTCCAGGCCATGGACCCGCGGGAACAAAGGCCGATGCAAGCGATCATCGTGCTTACCTTGAAGACCTGTATGCAGCGGTGCTAGCTGCGGCCCGCGCCGGTCAATCGTTAGAACAGATGAAGAGCAACATCAAGCTCGACAAATACAAGGAGTGGGGCCGTTATGATGAATGGCTGCCGCTCAACATCGAGGGCGTCTATCAGCGGGTGAGTCTACAACGTAGAGGGAACTAAACTGGGCGAAGGAAAGCGCTGCCCACTGTCACTAGAAACATACCGATCTCTCCGACCGCGCTGCTAAGCTGCCTTTGTCGCTCACGATACTGCGAAACTCATATGTTCCTATGGCGGGGTTTTCCGAGAAGTTCAGGGGTTGGTCGCAGCGATCCGCGATAGGCGCGGACGGGCATCGCTGGTCGGCACGTGTCGTTGGCAAGTACACGTTGCTCCAGTTACCCGCGACCGCACTGTTGATCCTGATACTGCTACTCGTCAAAGACCGCCTGCATATACCGACCTGGCTGGTCTGGAGTATCGTCGGTTTCTGGGTCGCAAAGGACGTTGCTTTATTCCCATTCGTCTGGCGCTCGTATGATCCCGGGTTTCGGGCTGCGAGCCACTCGTTGGTCGGTGCGATTGGGGTTACGCAAAGTCGCCTCGCGCCTTCCGGACAGATTCGAGTGCGAAGCGAACTTTGGCAGGCTGAAGCCGCCCCCGGCGCCCGGATTCGCAAAGGTCAGCAGGTGCGGGTCCGTGAGATGCGCGGACTTGTTCTGATCGTGGAGCCTATCGACAAAGCGTCGAGCTGATTTCCCACGCTCCGTTGCCCGCCTGGAGACCTCAGGCTCAGGCCGTGGGCCTATATTGGCTCAGCAAATACTTAATATTGAAATAATTGTTAATTTAAATGCCACAACCCAGCCTAGAATGCTTCAGAACCCTGCAGCGCCTGTGCAGGCGGCGGCACGGGGTAGGCATTAGGCCTGTAGTGATCCACAGCATCAATGGGAGAGCAGTCATGAAGGTTTGCGTTGTCGGGGCCGGTGCGATCGGCGGTTACCTGGGCGTCAAGCTGGCACGCTCGGGCGAAGACGTGACACTGATTGCGCGCGGTGACCATCTTCAGGCCATCACGGCGAACGGTTTAACACTGATTAACCGGGATGGAACCGCTGAAGTGGCCAAGGGTGTAAAGGCGACTGACCGCCTCGACGTAGCCGGCCCGCAGGACGTCGTTATCCTCGGCGTCAAGGCGCACCAGATCGCGCCGATCGCGCGGGACCTACGGCTACTCTTCCACTCACACACGGCTGTCGTCACGACCCAGAACGGCATTCCTTGGTGGTACTTCCATAAACGCGGTGATCGGTTCGAGGGCTACCGCATTAAGACCGCTGACCCTGAGGGTACGATTACCGCCAACATCGAGGCTCAGCGTATCATCGGGTGCATCCCGTATCCGGCGGCTGAGATCAGCGCGCCGGGTGTGATACGCCATATCGAGGGCACGCGATTTCCGGTCGGCGAGCTCGACGGCACGGAAACCGAGCGTGTAAAGGCCGTCTCCAAGATGCTAGTGCGAGCTGGCTTAAAGGCGCCAATCTTGACGGATATCCGCTCCGAGCTCTGGCTCAAGGCCTGGGGTAACCTGACATTCAATCCAATCAGCGCGTTGACCCATTCGACATTGATCGATATCTGCCAATATCCACCGACCCGGGAACTCGCAGCGAACATGATGACCGAGGCGCAAACGATCGCGAACAAGCTCGGGATCAGCTTCCGCGTGCCGATGGAAAAACGCATCGCCGGCGCCGAGCGCGTCGGCAAGCACAAGACGTCTATGCTTCAGGACGTCGAGGCCGGCAAAGCGCTGGAGGCGGACGCGCTGCTGGGAACCGTGATCGAGCTCGGCGAACTCACGGGCACCGCCACGCCCGCGCTCACGGCGGTCTATGCGTGCGTGAAACTGCTTGGAAAGACGATGACGGAAGGCTGCCTTTACATCAAAGGCCGGTCGCTCGGCGCCGACAGGCCGGGGCCGACCATGCAGGCAAACGCCGCCGCTGCGGGCTGACTAGCCTGCTGCGCGGCGACGAGTTTCCGTCGCCCGATCCAATTGCGCTAATTCTTTCCCGAGATAGTGCGCCACGGCGCGCATCCCGGACACACCAGCTGCGGCCTCGGCATCGGGGTTATAGTTGGTGTTGGTGTTGATGTCGTAGGTGAACGCCTCACCCTGCTTGTTCAGAATAAATTCGACACCGGCGATATGAATGCCGTTAGGCTCGAGAAATTGCCTGTACTTCTCGAGCAACGGATGATCGAAGCCTTTCACGACCCGGAACTTGGACTTGGGTCGTGTTGTTGTCGGGCAGAACGCATCCCCCGTCTGGCACTCATCAGCTGGGCAGAGCTCAAACCCTTCTGAGGTATCGGCGCGCACCGCATAGAGGAACTTACGCCCGACGAATTCGCAGCGGGTGATGTAAGGCTCGGGCGCTTCGATGTATTCCTGGATCAAGGTGATGCCGTCTATCGGAGGTTCAAACTCGGCCCCGTAGACGTAATCCCTGAGTGCGTCGATGTTGCGGAACAGTCGCACGCCCAGGCCCTTGCCGGCCCGATTGTGCTTGGTAATAAACGCCCCATCGAAGGCTCGTGCCGCCTTGACGATCTCTTCCTTCCCAACCGCAGCGGTTGTCCGCGGCGTACGGATGCCGTGAGCATTGAGTGCAGCGTATTGCGCGACTTTGCTGATCTCGAGCTGTAGCGCTCGGCTCGTGTTGAGTACGCGCCGACCATGGCTCTCGAGCCAGCCGAGCACCGCCCCTGTGTACTCGGGCGCATAGCGATGGTCACGCGTGTGCGACGAGGCGCTCATGCGATTGTAGAAAACACCCTCTGGTGGCGGGACGCTAAGGTCCAGGTGCCCGCGATCGAGAAACCACTCCTCGTACGGTAAGCTGAGTTGCTCCAGCTCGCGGCGCAGCGGCGCGGTCCAGTCATCGTTTTCGTGAATTACGTAGATACGGCTCATTATTTTCTTTTTCCTCTCATCAGTCGTTCGTTACCCAAGCACTGGCTCCGTGCGGAGCTGATTTCGGGGAACGTTGCGGGGCGCGGTGGGTACGGTGGCTGGTGAAGGACTACTTGCTCAAACCGACGCTTCCCGAGCGTTCCCCCCACTACAGCAACACGCGCAGGGGCAACACCGTTTGGCGTTAATACAGGCTGCATCAGTTCGACCAAAAATCATGCTGCGATCCTATCAGGGCAGAGTTAGCGCCCGCCTCGCAACGTAAAATACTGTGGTCCAGGGCTTGATAACTCAACCCCTGGCTAATAACTTTTCGTTCTATCCTTATAACCCAACGTTCTATGGGCTCAGCAGGGGCTAGCGGAATAGCCCCTCAGTCCACTGGAGGTTGTTCAAACTCCGTTTTCCCAGGCCGGATGTGACAAAGCTCACATCCGGCCCTGGAAATAAGCGGCACTACCCCCCCTCCCGTGCCTATACTGATCTGGAACACGACGCGAACAGGGAGTTAGCCATGAACGATTATCAAGACGATATATCGAACGCACGCGGGGAAGATGTCACATGTGCCTGGCTGCTAGCGGCTACTTTCTTCTCAGGTTTGGTCATTCTCGCGGTTTTTTAGGCCACGGCCCCTAAACTGTGGTGCCAAAGGGCATCAACGGCCCCCCTCACCAACCCAGGGGAAATGGTGGGACTTGTGGCCGCCCGGGAGGGTCGGTCACAACGTTATAGAATCTCAACCTACGGTCAGCCAATCTCATGATCGGCGAGGCCCTCCAGCGCTCTGACTAAAGTCGAATGGTCCATACTTGCCCAGCCATGGGCGGCGCACGCGTTAAATAGTTCTTGCGTGGTTGCTGTGTTGGGCAGGCTCATGTTGAGCGCCCGCGCGCCGGCCAACGCCAGGCTCAAATCCTTCTGATGCAGCTCGATGCGAAAGCCGGGGTCGAAGGTGCGCTTGATCATGCGCTCGCCGTGCACCTCGAGGATGCGCGATCCAGCAAAGCCGCCTAACAACGCTTCGCGCACCTTCGCCGGGTCGACGCCCGCCTTCGAGGCGAACACGAGTGCCTCGCTCACGGCTGCTAAAGTGAGCGCGACGACGATCTGATTGGCCACTTTCGCCGTTTGCCCGGCGCCGTTCTCGCCAATAAGGGTAATGCTTTTACCCATGAGCTCAAACAGCGGTTTAATCTTTTCGAAGGTGGCCTGTGGACCGCCCACCATGATTGTAAGCGCGGCATTTTTCGCGCCGACTTCACCGCCGGAAACCGGCGCATCTAGGTAATCGCATCCGTATTCGTTGATTTTTTTGGCGAACGCCTTGGTCTCGATGGGCGAGATCGAACTCATATCGACCACGGTCTTACCCGAGCTCAAGCCTTCGACGACACCATCGAGCCCGAATAACACGGCTTCGACGTCGGGTGTATCGGGAACCATGGTAATGACGATCTCCGACTTCTCGGCGACCTCCTTACAGCTTGTACACGCAACAGCACCACCATCGACGAGCTCTTGAGGGAGTGGCGAGCGGTGCTTGACGAGAAAGATCTCATGCCTCGCTTTTTGCAGGTGGCCCGCCATCGGCGCACCCATGATGCCTACACCGATAAAACCAATCTTGCTCATGTTGATAATCTCCTCAGTTATCGACGCTTGTTTGCAAATACGGATAAACCCAGCTAAGCCCGTCTTCTGTGCCAGCTTGGGGCTTGTACTCGCAGCCGATCCAGTTTTGATAGCCGATTCGATCGAGGAAACCGAAGAGGAACGGGTAATTGATCTCTCCGGTACCCGGCTCATGTCTCCCCGGATTGTCAGCGAGCTGCATGTGCTGGATCAGATTGAGATTGTTCTCTATGGTCCTTGCGAGATCTCCCTCCATGATCTGCATGTGATAGATGTCGTATTGCAACCGCAGGTTTTCAGAGCCGACTTCCTCGATGATTGCAAGCGCCTGATCGCTGTAATTAAGGTAGAAGCCAGGAATATCCATTGTGTTGATCGGCTCGATTAGTAAAGTGATCCCGGCATCCTGTAGTCTGGCGGCGGCAAACTTGAGATTCTCGATAAACGTTTCGCGCAGTTTTTCATCAGGAACGCCGGTCGGTGCGATGCCCGCTAGGCAGTTGAGCTGTTTGCACCCTAAAGCGGACGCATACTCAATCGCTTTGTCGACGCCATCGTGAAACTCACTCACTCGATCCGGATGACAACCGATCCCACGTTCGCCTGCATCCCAGTTGCCGGGCGGTAGGTTGTGCAGCACTTGAGTGAGACCGTGCTGCTGCAGCCGTTCGGCGAGCTGCTCCTTGTCGTAGCTGTACGGAAACAAGTACTCCACGCCTTTGAAGCCAACCTTGGCGGCCGCCTCGAAACGGTCGAGAAAGTCGACTTCATTGAAAAGCATGGTGAGATTGGCGGCGAAATTTGGCATGACGGTAGACCCCGAAGCGTGGGAATAAACGAGTTCGGTTAGCTAGCGGCGCGAACGCCGTTGTTCTGCCGAAACGCAGCTTCCATTTCGCGGCGGATCTGAACGGCCTCGGATATTTCAGCCAACTCAATGTCGCTCCAACGGATAGGTTGTCCGATTCCTATGGAACTCTTAAGTTTTACGCCGTGCGCCAAACCAATGGGCAAGCCACCGAGCGCCAGCGAATCAACCGCCGGCATCAAGCGCCCCCAGACGGTGTAGCCGCCCTCGCCATCGAGAATCTCTCCCGCAGCGAGATCGCGCTTTGCGGTGGCGACGACATCACCAACAAAGTTCTGTGCATCGCCTGTCGGCTCGCGGCGCAGCGCCGCCATCGCAACGCTGATACCCAGTTCCAAACCAATCAGATGATAGGGGCGGTAGAGCGCGGCATAGCGGCCGCTATCATCGGTCTTCACGCCGTACTCGGCGAAGCACTGCGCGGCGTATTTCGACGGCGCCTCGAAGGTGACATACACGCCCCATCGTAAATTACGCTCCACATCGCTACCGTCCCGTTGCTGTGATGACACGACTTCGACTGTACCCGTGTGATGTAACACGCCGCCTTCTGGGCGCGGCTTCAACACCTGTGGCAGCGCCTCAACGCTCGCGGGTGGAAACTCAAGCCCGTGCGGCGCGGGCGCAAGCCCCGTCGCGTTAGCAACGGCCGCCATCTCGATCGCTGACTTCGTGCCGTCCAGAAAAGAATTGAACATCTTTGGATTCATGCCGCCGTCGGCCGCTTGCTCGGGGGTGAGGCCGTAGAACTGCCAGACTGTTTCCGGCGTAGAGCTGTGATAAGCGGGAAGATATTTTGTGCCTTTGCCGGCACAGACGACGTCAAAGCCTGTGGTGCGTGCCCAGTCGACGAGCTCGACAATAAGAGCTGGCTGGTCCCCATAGGCCATGGAGTAAACAACCCCCGCGTCGCGCGCGCGCCGGGCCAACAGCGGTCCGGCCAGCACGTCCGCTTCCACATTGACCATAACAATGTGGCGGCCCGCATCGATGCACGTGAGCGCGTGACGGATACCGGCCGCCGGATCACCGGTCGAGTCGATTATGACTTCGATGCCATCAGCGGTGATGAGTGCGCCCGCGTCTTCGGTCAGATGGGTCGATGCTTGCTTGATCGCTTGTTCGAAAGAAGCGGCGGTCATCTGCTCCGGTGACCACCCCACGCGTGCCAGCGTTGCCTTCGCTCGGTCGAGGTCAAGGTCGCAGACGCCTATAACGTGCAAGCCCGGCGTATGCCTGGCTTGGGCCAGGAACATGGAGGCGAACTTGCCGACGCCGATAATTCCGACCCGCACGGGCCTCGTGGCTTCCCGCTCTTGTAAGAGGCGGTATAGGTTCACGCGCTAGGTACCTAGGGGTGGCAAGTGAGCGAGTGTAGCCATGAAGTGGAACGGACGCCAGCGCCGCCCCTAAAAGAAAGGCAGGGCCCGCGTCCTGGCTTCAAAACATCCCCAGGGTCCGGGGATGCGTTGGGGGAGGGTTAGTTCTTGGCCAGCCAGATGAGCTTAAGCTCTGAGGTAGGTGAGTCGGCTAGTAGCCTTGCGCTTGCGTGACGCCGTCCCTGGCGTCTCCCGCAAGCTCGTTTACCGGTTGGTCTAGTCTTTCGTGTCGCATCGAACATAATCAGACACCACAGTGTAGCCGTCTTCATTGAGGATCTTGCCGGTGACCTGCCCACCTTGAATGAAATTGGCAGGAATCAGCACTGCACCTGCAGCGATGTTGTCCGGCGCACTGTCGAAGTCATACTCAGCCTCATCACCGACAGGCGCTTGCAACGAGGAGGTCGCGGTGTTCGAACCGGACATCACTTCGGTCGAAAACCGATTACCGAACAGGTTCTTGCCGTCCACCGAGATCTTTGATCTCTCATCCGAGATCTTTGATCTGTCATCGCGTTTTTCGCACTTAACACGAATCGTTGGCGAATCGGCGTTGACGATAGGCATAGCTAGAATCATCGAAGTGCAAAGGGTTAGTAGTATCTTTGTCTTCATCATCTCAACTCTCCTTCTATGTTGGTTAAGTGGTCTGGCTACTTCATCAAGCGCGTGGGTACATATTCCCAAACATGCCGCCGCATAGGCATAGAAATCGGGTGATTGAAAAGATGAAGATCGGTTAAGGCAGGGTTAAAAGCAAATCAAGAGCGGCGCAACCCACCGACATGCATGCGCTTCAGCATGCGGTCCTCAGGGTAAGGAAATGGCGATGCGCCGCGCCCTAGGTAACGACCTTATAGCCGAAACCTTTGACGGTTTGGATACATTCGCGGGTTCCGTGGTTACACACCAGCTTGCCACGCAGGAGGTGCACGTACTGCTTGACATCGCTAGCATCGGCGCGATCGCTATCAGGCCATAAATGAGCGATGATTTCGTCATTGGAAAACACCCGCCCTGGATCGCTCGCCAGTAACCGCAGCAGTTCGTATTCCTTGGGCGATAACGTCACCGGCTCACCCGAAAGCGTGACTTGCTTCGCTCGGTTATCGATCTGGATCGCGCCGACTTCGAGCAACTCAGCTAGTGGTGGCCCCGCGGCTCGGCGTAGAACAGCCCCGATGCGGGCATCCAGCTCGCGAATGTCGAAAGGCTTGCGCAGATAATCATCCGCGCCGAGTGACAGTCCTCTGACCGCGTCTTCGCTCTCATCATGGGCTGTCAGCACGATAACGGGAACTTTGCTGGTTGCACGCACGGCTTCGAGCACACTCCATCCGTCCAATCGGGGCAAACCGATATCAAGCAGCATCAAATCGGGTTCAGCATTGCGAAAGTGCTCTAGCGCTTCGACTCCATCGTCCACCGCCGAAACGCCATAGCCTTTGGTCTCGAAGTAGGCTTTTAGCAGTTCGAGGATTTGTGGGTCGTCTTCAACGAGCAGAACGTTCATACGTGTATTCAAATCCTTTCGACTACCCAGTCGGAACTGTGCTTTTGTCGTCTACAATGCTCTGACGTGCACGCCGCGCTACCGCGCGCAAGTCGGCGATCGCACGATGCATTTCCGTGCGCTGATCCGCGCTCAGTGGCACAGTCTGACCGAGCGCGGAAGCAAGTAACGCTTCTAATACGCGCGCCGTCTCGCTAACGTCATCGAAGCCGAGTGTCGTTCCCGAACCCTTCAGCCTATGTAGGTGTTGGCGAACTGATTCCCCGGTTTCACTGTCAGCAGATTGAGCCAGAAGCTGCTGTATCCCCGTCGCGATCATTTCAACGTTCGCCGGCAGCTCCTTCGCGTAGTCTCGCGCGAGCCGCTGTAGCTGCCGCTGTAACAGCCGACTCACATCTTTATCCATAGTGTTTTGCCCAGATGCGGCTGATATCTGACGGCAAACGCATGGGGTCGAACGGCTTGAAAATCACGTCAAGCGCACCGGATTCTTTGTACTGTTCCAAGTCGCCTGGTTGCACTTTTGCGGTGAAGAAGATCACCGGCGTGGTCGTGGTTTCGGGCAAGGCACGCAACGCACGCAAAGTGCTCGGCCCGTCCATATCGGGCATCATTACATCCATCAAGATGAGGTCCGGTTTGACTGACGGCGCTACCTCGACGGCGGCCACACCTGAGGCGCAAACAGCGATGTTGAAGCCACCGACGGATTCCAACGAAAGTCGGACGATCTCTCGGATGTCGGCATCATCCTCAACGTATAGAATATGTGAGAGCCTTCGTTTTGCCATCTCGACTACCGCCCCTACGGTTCATAGCCAACGGTCGAGTCATTAGACACGATGCACCTCTTTTTCCGTCGACGTCTGTCGCGACTCCTTCCGCAGCTCTGGCAGTTCGAAATAGAAGGTCGTTGCTGTGCCCGGTTCCGAGTAATAGTCGATGCGCCCGCCGAGCCGCTCGACGATGAGCTGGGAAATGCTCAAGCCCAAACCGGTGCCACCCTTTTCTCGCGCGTCCGACGCGTCCGCTTGCGCAAATTTCCTGAACACCTTATCGCGGAAGTGCTCGGGTATTCCGGACCCACGGTCGGTCACAGCCACGCGAAGACCGCCGTCGTTACGCGTAACTGATACGTATACCTCGCTGTCACGCGGGCCGTACTTCACGGCGTTAGACAGCAGGTTCGTGAATACCTGCATCAAGCGGTCGCTGTCGCCGACGACTGTCGCACCGGGTACGGACTGCTCTACGCTAATCCTGACGCCATACTGACTAGCGAGCCCCTGGTTCGTCTCGATCGCCTGATCAATTATGGATGTCAAATCAAGCGGCCGAAGGTGGAAGCGCATCTTGCCTGCTTCCATCTTAGCGATGTCCAAGATATCATTGATCAAGCGCACGAGCCGCTCACTGTTACCGTGCGCAATCTGAATGAGATTTTGTGCTTTCGCGGAAACGCGTCCCGCGACGCCGCCGAGGATCAGGCCGAGCGAACCGTGTATGGAGGTAAGTGGTGTCCGTAACTCGTGACTGACAGTCGCGATAAACTCGTCTTTGATTCGCTCGGACGCCTTAAGCTCGGTGATATCCCAGGTAACCCCGACATAGTTCATCGTGCTACCCCGGTGATCCCTGATTGCGCTTATCGTTAACCACTGGGGGTAGATCTCACCGTTCTTCCGTCGGTTATATATCTCGCCTTGCCAGTGCCCAGTGTCCTTGATGGACTCCCACATTTTCTCGTAAAAGTGCTTGTTCTGCCGGCCGGACTGCAAAACCCGCGGGTTTTTGCCGATTACTTCCTCGGATCGGTAGCCGGTGATCGCGGTAAAGGCCGGGTTGACGAACTCGATGCTGCCACGGTGATCGGTGATTAATATTCCTTCGGTGGTGTTATCGAACACGCTGGCGGCGAGCCGCAATCGCTTTTCCGCTCGCCGGCGCTCGCTGATATCTCGCGCGATGTGCACGAGGAGACGGCGGCCCTGGAGGACCAGTTTGCTGGCAACCAACTCGATCGGGAATATCGTGCCGTCCTTATATCTGCCGAACTCGTCATACTGGTACCTTCCACCCGGCAAGGATTCCTGATTCAGATCACGTGTGATGTAAGTGTTATATTCTTGGCAACGGTCTTCTTCCAAAAGCATGTCGAAGCGCTTGCCGATCACCTCCGAGGCGGCATAGCCGAAAACGCGCTCCGCTGTGGGATTAAACGATTCAATAGCACCCGACTCATCTACCGTGATAACTCCGTCGACCACGTTATTGATGATCGCTTCAGCACGCGCCGCACCCTCTCGTAACTCGAGCGCCAGGTTCTCCGCTTTGTGCCGCGCGGTTTCAAGCTCTCGTATACGCTGACGCCTTTCAATGAGGTTGCGGTAGATGAACACACCGTTGAGAAGGCCGACGATGACAAGCAACAGCGAGACACCAGCGAGCGCGCCCAAAGTGACCCCACGTAGTCGCCTCAACAACGGCGTCATATCGATGTAGACCTCAAGCGCACCCCTGAAAATCGCGTTGTCCACGATGGGGACATAGCGTTCGCTCACCAATACAACGCCTTCTTCATAAGGTGTCCCAAGCTCGTCGGTGTAGGCAGTGGTGCCAATGGGCCGGTAGGCGATGCTGAAATAACTTTCCCCTTGACGCACGACCGTGTCGAAGTAAGAAGCGCTGACGCGCCTACCGATATCCGTAGGGCGCGAGGCGTGCACAATCTGTCCGTCAGCGTTGAACAGCTTGTATCGGAATACACCACCCATGTGCGCCGCATGCTCGAATAGCGCGCGGTCTGCCTCCGTGACACTGCCGCCTCCGAGGATGTTATCCAGATCAGAAAGGTTCTTGCTTAGAAAATTTGCCATGCGCACCGATGCCGCTTCCGACTCGGTGCGTAAGAAAACGGATTCGGCATAGCGTCCCACGAGGTAGACGCTGACCAACGACAGCGCGGCGACAACGGCGAGCTGCGCAATAAGCTTTTTGTCACGTGGGGCTAGGTAGCGATACACGGGCGGCTGGTCTCCACGTAGCGCTTTAGGGCCGATATACGGAAGTTACCCGAGTCTTGCGCTGACTGCACGCCTAGGCATGACGTGCGCCGACCGCCAGCGCCCATGCGTGGACAGGCGGCGTGCCGCCACCCCGGCTTCCGCGACGTGCCCGAGCGATGGCGGCCCGGGCCGTTGTTCTGCATAGGCAAGCCTCCATTTGGGCGCGCCCATATGGCGAGCCCCGACCGTGCCCTGACCGGTCTGCCTAGACGAGTAGGAAAAGGCTGTATCTTAGGGTTGCAATCGCTCTATTTGTCGATGGCGTGCGCCGGAGCACTCAGCACCGGGAAAGATAAGGTAACCCTACTGGTGAAATACAGCCTTTTCCCACTTTCGACGTAGCGCTGACAGAAGCACGCTGTGTCACGTAGAACAACCAATAACGATCTCGATACGCGCTATGGCTGAACGAGTCCAACAGGAAACTGAGGGAACGCTAGACGAACAGCTAGCGGAATTCCTCATCGCGCGTGCAAAACTCCGGGATGCGGACTGCGCGCGGCTTAGACGTGTCCAACAAGAGCAAGAGAATCATCAGCCGCTTTCACGTCTGCTCGTTAAACTAGGAATCGTTTCTGAGCGCGACACGGCTGAAGCGCTGTCACAGTTACTCGAGCTCCCGCTCGCACAAAGCACAGACTATCCTGATCTCAGCCCGCTCAACGGCAGCATACCGATCCGCTTCCTCAAACAGCACCTGGCCATCCCGATCACTGTGGATGACGAAAAGGTCATCGTCGCCATGGCGGACCCCCAAGATAGCTACTCGCTTTCAGCGTTGAGCGTTGCTTGTGGGAAGCCGGTGGTGCCGTGGGTCGGAATTCCGTCAGAGATTGAGACGGCCATTGAGCGCCTGCACGGCGATGGCAAGTCCCGCATGGGCCAGATACTCGAGAGCGTCGATGCCAATGAGCACGTCACCGAAGATGATGTCGATCAGCTTAAAGACATGGCGAGTGAAGCGCCGGTCATACGCTTGGTTAGCTTGATTATTCAGCGAGCGAGCGATGCCGGTGCCTCAGATATTCATGTCGAACCGTTCGAGGATCGTCTAAAAGTGCGCTACCGCATCGATGGTGTGTTGCGGGACGTTGAAGCACCGCCCGCACACTTCACGGCTGCGGTGATCTCTCGCGTCAAGATCATGGCGAATCTCAACATCGCCGAGCGCCGACTGCCTCAGGATGGACGCATTCGATTACGCGTCCAGGGTAAAGAGCTCGATGTGCGCGTTTCCACAGTGCCGACGATGCATGGTGAAAGCGTGGTCATGCGCTTATTGAACCAAGAAACGGTCACCCTGGATTTCACTGCGCTGGGTTTTGCCGATCACACACTGAGTAAATTTTCCGAAGTGCTCACGCTTCCCTACGGCATGATTCTTGTTACCGGTCCCACCGGCAGTGGCAAGTCGACCACGCTCTATACGGTCTTAGATAAGCTCAACACTGCCGAGCGCAAGATCATTACTGTCGAGGACCCGGTCGAGTATCAACTCGAAGGGGTGAATCAAATACAAGTCAAGCCCGCGATCGGCTTGACGTTTGCTAACACGCTGCGGTCCATCGTGCGACAAGACCCTGACGTAATCATGGTCGGCGAGATGCGCGACCTGGAGACTGCGCGCATTTGTGTGCAGTCCGCATTAACCGGCCACCTGGTGCTATCCACTTTGCACACCAATGATGCAGCAAGCAGCGTGACCCGACTGATCGAGATGGGTGTCGAGGACTACCTATTGACCTCCACAGTGAACGCGGTAATTGGCCAGCGTCTGGTGCGTGTACTTTGTTGCGACTGCCGCGCTGTGTACGAGCCACTAACCGAAACCGTGAAGAAGACCGGCCTGGAACGGTTTGTACGCGAGGGGTCGCTCGCGCTCTACAAACCCGTCGGCTGCGAGCACTGCAATGGCACGGGCTACCGTGGTCGAACCGCGATCCTCGAGCTTCTGGTTATAGCTGACCCCATTCGACGTTTGGTTCTGCAGCATGCGGACGCAAGCGATATCCAACGGACCGCGCTCGGGGAAGGTATGCACACGATGTATGAAGACGGGCTACGCAAAGCCGTTGCCGGTACGACCACGATAGAAGAAATCATGCGCGTAACGTACGAAGGTTGACGCAAGATGCCCCTATATCAATACAAGGCAGTAACCACGGATGGCGAGCTGCTGGAGGGTGAGATGGAAGGTAGTGACCAAGACATGGTGATCGCCCGCATCCAGGAGTCCGGTTACATACCGATCCATGCCAAACAGGTCGGCGTAGAGGGCTTCGCGTTTCGATTTCGTTCGCCACTGTTTCGGGCGCGCCACATCTCGCGGCGTGAGCTCGCGCTATTTACGCAAGAGCTTGCCTCGTTACTCCATGCCGGCCTACCACTCGATCGTGCTTTGCAAATCATGATTGATGTTACTGATAGCAACGATGTGCGTCGGTTGACAAGCAGCGTGCAGGAGGCGGTGAGGAGTGGAGCAGCGTTGTCGGCTGCGCTCGAGGCGCAAAGAGGAACCTTCTCTCGGTTCTACGTGAACATGATCCGAGCCGCGGAAGCGGCCGGCACCCTCGATGCCGGGTTAGCGCGTTTGTCGGAGTACTTGGAACGCACCAAAGCGCTCAAAGACAACGTACTCTCCGCGCTCATCTATCCGGTGATACTGGTTAGCGTTGCAGGCGTATCGCTGTTCATCCTCATGACCTATGTTGTGCCGCAGTTTACCGGGCTGTTTGAAGATGCGGGCGGCGCATTACCTCTGTCGACTCAGGTGGTGATCGGTGTCGCCGACGTGCTCAGAGACTATGGGTGGCTTGTCCTTGCCGTCGTCGCAGGTATCGTCTTTGCCGTTCGTCTTCAGCTTGCGACGGCCTTGGGCCGCCGGCGATGGGACCGATGGTTGCTACGGACACCGCTGGCCGGTGATCTCATCAAGAAAATGGATATGGCGCGGTTCAGTCGCAGCGTAGGCGCATTGCTTGCCAGCGGCGTGCCACTGCTAACTGCGCTATCCATTGCGAAAGATATCCTTGCTAACCGTGTGCTGTCTGAGGCGCTGGAGAATGCTGCCGAGAACTTGAAGGCCGGGCGGAGTCTGGCAGAACAGTTGATGGCAACGGGCTTGTTCCCTGCGCTCGGATTGCAAATGGTCAAGGTCGGTGAGGAGACCGGGCGACTCGAGGAAATGCTGTTTCGTGTTGCCGATGTCTATGATCGCGAAGTGGCGACAGCGATACAGCGACTACTCGTGCTACTTGAGCCCATTCTTATCGTCGGACTGGGTATCGTAATCGCCGGCATCATCATGTCGATTTTGGTCGCGATACTAAGTGTTAACGAGCTTCCGCTGTAGCGTAGCTCTGTGGAAAGACTCGGACGGCGAGAGAGTTGAGTTACTGCGATAAATCGTTTTGGGAGAGTTAAGAAATGAACGCTTTATTTAATGTAGAAGCCAGGAACGCGCGCGGGTTTACCCTGCTTGAGCTTCTCGTGGTGTTGGTGATTCTGGGCTTGCTTGCAGGGCTGGTCGCTCCGCGCGTGATGAAGCACGTGGGCGAGTCCAAGACGAAAACGGCGCGACTACAAATCGAAGAATTGGGCACTGCGCTCGATGTCTACCGGCTTGAGCTCGGTCGCTATCCGAGCAACGACGATGGTTTAGTGGCGCTGGTGCAACCACCGGCAGGCGTCGACGCGTGGGATGGACCCTACCTAAGGAAACGGGTCGTGCCCAAGGATCCGTGGGGCAACGACTACCGCTACCGCGCGCCCGGGGAACACGGGCCATATGACCTTTACTCGTTGGGCGCAGATAACGCCGAAGGTGGCGAGAGCGAGAATGGCGATGTCTTGGGTTGGAGATAACGCGTTCCGACAAAGCATCATAATGCAAGCAGTTAGATCCCGGGCAAAGGTCTGCAAAGGCTTCACCTTGCTTGAACTACTGGTTGTGCTGGCGATCGCGTCGGCCCTGGTCGCCATCGTCGTCCCGCAGTTTTCCGGAGTGATGGCGACATTGGAGCTAAAAAGCAGCGTGCGGGAACTCGCCTCGGCCCTGCGACAAGCGCGCAGTCAAGCAATCGCGCAACGGCATCATGTTGCAGTGACGTTGAATGTTGAGCGTCGCACATATGAAACCAGTGGCGTCACCCAACGGCATACGTTGCCTTCAGCACTCAAGCTGAAGCTGCTGACGGCCAAAAGCGAAATAGTCAATGAGACCGTAGGTGCGATTCGTTTTTTCGCCGACGGTAGCTCAACCGGCGGACAAATTAAGCTGAGCACGGACGGTCATGCGCACGTTATCGATGTGAAATGGCTTACAGGCAGGGTCAGTATTCATGATTAGCGGTTCACGCAAAATTAAGAACTGCGCGGGCTTCTCGCTACTCGAAGTTGTAGTCGCGTTTGTCGTTCTTGCCTTAGTGTTGGGCGTGCTCTACCAGGTCTTCTCGTCGACCGCTCGCCGCGCGGATCTTGTAGCGCAATACCACCACGCAGTGCTGCTGGCAGATTCGAAGCTGACTGAAATCGCGGCAGACAACCGTTTGCCGGCGGGCGCGGCCACCGGCGAGTTCGATGCGCGCTACCGCTGGGAAAGTCACATCACGCCGTATCGATGGAACGCAAGTACCACGGCTGAAGAGCCTGGATTCGTTCCCTATGGGATCACTGTGAGAGTCTTTTGGCAAAGGCATAACAAGAAGCGCTCGGTCACGATGACGACGGTGCGCGTGAGGAAAGCGGGATGAGGACGTCTGGCATACCCTTTCAGCGCACTGGGATCGCTGGGTTTACGCTGCTTGAGCTAATCATTGCGCTTGTCATTCTCAGCACGATGCTAATGTTGTTGTTCAACGGCCTGCGGCTTGGCGCGCGTGCGTGGGACACTGTCGAAGAGCGAACGACCGCACTTCAAGACGCGCATCTCGGGCAGCTGTTGATTAGACGGCAGCTCGAGCAGGCCCACGCTTTGACGCTTGAAGGCGAAGACGGCGAGAGACGAATCACATTCTTCGGTGACTCGCGCTCGGTTCGATT
>JBHICC010000016.1:0-52500 GCA_046759385.1 Acidiferrobacterales bacterium
GATAGGCGCGGGCTTCGCCTTGTCGCTGGACGACGATGACCGGTTCGTGTGGATCGAGCCAATCATCCGCTTTTTGTGGAGATACGAACTCAGGGTTATCGATCGCCGGGATGCCGTCCTTGGGGGGTCCGCCAGATGTAATCTCGTTGAGATCGACAGTCGCCTGCGAAAAATCGGTATGTGGCCACTCGACTTCCCAGGGCATCTCCGCCCTAAGGATTGGCATCACGTACTTGAGCGCCAACCAAGCCAGTAACACGAGGACGGTGATCCGCACCGCCCGGTAAGGCCACGCCCTCGAATGTAAAATCGCTTCCATAGATCGGTTCGGGTACTGCTAAATAGATAGTAGACCCTGTCGTAGCAGGAAGTATTTCGCCGTTCGTCGGACTCACGGTCATCCCGGAATCACTTAAGCTAGGGAAATATTGCAGGACGATAGGTCATCAAGTCGCTTGTCGCTTGAGGTCATTTCCTCCCCCACTCGGTGGGGGAGGTTAGGAAGGGGCAGGGGTTAATACAGCGCCGTCTGCAACGTCTCGGTAATCAGAACCCGATAGTGGTCAACGAGCAGCAACGCAAACAATATCGCCAGATATTGGATGGAATAACCGAATGTCTTGCGTGCGAGTGCATCACAATAGTCCCGGTAAAGCCGCCAAGCGTAGTACAGAAAGCCTGCATTCAACGCCAACACGCCGATCAAATAGATCAATCCTGCCATCCGAGTCGCAAACGGAAGAATCGTGACCGCGGCCAACAAAATCGTATAAAGCAAGATGTGCAAACGCGTATAGTGGCTGCCGTGAGTAACCGGCAACATTGGAATCTCCGCCTTTGCGTATTCCTTCTGGCGATAGAGCGCAAGTGACCAGAAATGTGGCGGGGTCCACACGAAAATGATCAGGAACAGCAGAAGTGCGTTGGCCGCCAGCTCGCCCGTGACCGCGGTCCAGCCAAGCACCGGCGGTGTCGCGCCCGCAGCGCCGCCGATCACAATGTTTTGTGGTGTCAGACGCTTTAGGTAGATCGTGTAGATGATCGAGTAACCAATGAGCGAGAAAAACGTGAGCACTGCTGTTAGCACATTCACCCCAATTACCAGAATCACCATCGAAAGCGTGCCAATAACGGCAGCGAACACGATCGCTTGACCCGAGCTTAAATGCCCCATTGGCAGCGGGCGGCCGCGCGTACGCGCCATGAGTGCGTCAGAGCGCTGCTCTACTAGATGATTAATGGTCGCAGCCGATCCGGCGGCCAAATAGATACCGACAGTAGCGAGTATCAAGATATGCCAGGGCACTAGTCCAGGCGTTGACAAAAACATACCGACAACGGCTGTGAATACGATAAGTGATACGACGCGTGGTTTGGTGAGCTCGAAGTACTCGCGAGTACTCGCCACGATGCCACGTTTTCTCGAAACGGCGCTAACGGATTGGCTCTCGGATTTCATTGAGTTCGTCTTGTCTTTGCTAACTGATCGGGACGCGGCCAAGATCATATCGGTTAATAATCAAAGTGCAACAGTGAGCACGCGACCGACCGGTCTAACTCAGCCGATCTGAGACACTTTCAGCAGGCGCTTGAGATCCTTACGCATACCGCTCGGGTCAGCGTCGACCGGGTAGGTCATCATCCAGTTGCCAGCCGGATCGACTACGTAAACCCGATCGAGTCCGTCCAAAGGCGTCCCCACTGGAAGGGCGAATTGCCTGGCCAGCGCCCCAACATTTTCGGTCGGCCCGGCAATGACTCGCATCCCCGGGTAGCCCTCAAGCAAAGCGCGCAAGCGGTGAACCGCACGCGTGTCAGTCAGTATGAATAGGCGTTGCACGCGATCCGCATGCTTGCCTTGAGCCAGCTGGATCTGACGCATTTTGTAAAGGTTACGCTCGCACGGTGCCAAGCACTCCGCGGAGCCGAAGTAAACCAGTGCCCACTTCCTGCGTAGATCGGCGAATCGTATCGGTGCTCCCTCCAGTGTTTCTAACCTTACGTCTTGGATCGCTCGCGGCGGCTGCACGAGTTCGCCGTGATTCGCGGTGCCCTCGGGCCGCCAACCGCTCAAATACAGGACGTAGGACAACGTAATGGGCACAGCAAAAACAAGGAACACCAGCGCGATAGTGAGCTTATTCACGGCGTCTTCGCGTGCTCGGGTCGATTACTATTGTCATCCGACCGGCGCAGATTGACTACGATATAGATCACGATCAGGGCAGCGGCGAGTGCAAACCATTGAACAGCGTAGCCCTGATGTACGGCGATACCAGCGTCGAGCCGTGCCCACTCGCGCACGAACCCGCCACTGGGGTTATCCGGATCAAGCAGGATCACGACTGGTTGAACAGAAAACGGCACAGCGTCAGCGTAGCGTCTCATGTCCACATGCTGCCACAGCAGTTCCCACTGACCCGTGATTGGTGCTGTCTCAGCCAGGGTGAATACCTTCGCCCTCGGCACCGTGGCAACGCCGGTGACTTTCTGCACACCTTCAGGTGTATCAAACCTAGGCAGCTCATCCCGCGTCCTGCCGAGCGGTATCCAACCACGATTGACGAGCACACGCACATCGCTTCCAACGATACGCAGCGGCGTGATCACATGGTAGCCGGCGCGCCCATGGTGAACACGGTTGTCGATCAACACCTGGTACTGCGGCTCATACGTCCCTTGCGCAATCACCCGATAGAAGCGCAGGTCTTCCGCTTGCTGGATACGTCCGCCGATCTGCGCGTGCGCATCTTGGCTGCGCCGATCGTACTCCTGCTGGATAGCACGCTTCTGCTCCGCGCGATCTAGCTGCCAGAACCCAAGGGCGGCCAAGATCGGGACCAAGAGGAGCAACGCTAAGGTTGGAATAAGCGACGGACGGAAGCGGTAGCGACGCATAGCTGGCTGCACGAAGACGCCTAGATCCCGCGGGGCGAAATAATGCCGAAATAAAAACCTGCCATGAGCAATACAAAGAGCGCGATTGAAAGGCCGATGCGGATAGTCAGGGCCTTGGCCATGCGCGTGCTCTCGCCCCGATCGCGAAACAAGTACACAGCCGCAGATGCCAGGCTGACAAAGATGCCAATCAGCATAACAATCACGATTATCCTGATGAGCATGCCTGCCTCGTCTTGCTACGTGTTACTTGCGACTTGCGATCGAATAGAAAAAAAGACGCTGCCGGTCAGACAGCGTCCCTACCCCGTCGTACAAACACCGTCAAGCAGCGAGCCAATACACAAACACAAACAGGAACAACCACACCACGTCCACGAAGTGCCAGTACCAAGCTACCGCCTCGAATCCAAAGTGCTGGTCTGGAGTGAAATGCCCCTTGATTAGGCGTACCAGAATCGTAATTAGCATGATAGTGCCCATGGTGACATGGAAACCATGAAAACCCGTCAGCATGAAAAACGTGGCTCCGTAGACACCCGTGCCAAGCGTCAATCCTAGTTCTTTGTACGCATGCACGTACTCGCCGGCTTGAAAACCCAGGAACAGAATGCCGAGGCATACGGTAAGAAATTGGAACGTCACCGCTTGACCGCGGTTGTCCTTCAACAGGCCCCAGTGGGCGATCGTGATCGTCACGCCCGAACTCAGCAGGATCAACGTGTTGAGCGCGGGCACACCCCAGGCGGCCATCGGCGAGAACTGCGTGTTTATGTCAGCGGGTATTTCGCCGACGGGAAGCATAGTCTGCCCCTCCGGGCCGGCCGTGGGCCAGATGCCTTCATAGCCGGGCCACAGCAGTTGCGTGTCGGCAAGCCAGGGCACGGCAAAGATTCGCACATAGAACAGGGCGCCGAAGAATGCACCGAAAAACATGACCTCGGAGAAGATGAACCACGCCATGGACCAGCGGAACGAGTGGTCGACTTGCTTGTCATAGAGTCCGCTTTCGCTCTCGCCGATCACCTGGCCGAACCAGCGGAACATCACGTAGAAAATAATCGCCGCACCGATCAGCATTAACCATGGACCGACGCCGACATCATTGATCAACAGAATGAAACCGAGTGCCAGCGAAAATAGACCAATTGATGTAATCACTGGCCACGGGCTCGGGTCCGGCAGATAGTAACTCCCGTGTGCTGTCGCCATGCGTACTCCCCTTACATTAACGTTTCTTCAAATCTGACCAGGCTTCCCGGCTCCGTCGGTGGGACGAGACCCGTCGCTGGCAACGCGGGCGCTGGAACCATTCTTCGCCTGCCGCTTGTCTACACCGAAAAACGCGTACGACAGGGTCAAGGTTTTCACATCCCGCGGCAGATCGCGCTCCACTAGAAATCGCACCGGCATCTCGCGGCCTTCACCGCCGTTGAGCTCCTGGTTCGTAAAGCAAAAGCACTCCACTTTCTTGAAGTGCGTCGCCGCCTGCGGCGGGCTTACACTGGGCACCGCCTGCGCTGTCATCGGTTCCTGGCTCCGGTTGCGCGCATAGTAGCTAACCGTAAAAGTATCGCCCGGATGCACGCGTACTTTGGTTTGCAACGGCCGAAACTCCCACGGCAAGCTGTTCATCACTTGACCCGTGAATTCCACCGTTACCCAACGACTCGTGTCTACCCGACTGGCCTGTGCTGCCTGCACATCCACACGGCCGGTCTTGCCATTGATGCCGGTAATCTGGCAGAGCAGCCCGTAGAGTGGCACCAGCGCATAGCCGAAGCCGAACATCCCCACCGTTAGCAGCAACAGCTTGCCCACGAGACGACGGTTCGCGCGACCAATGTCGGAAGACTTGTTCATCACCACCTGCTGAAGATCGTGAACAGGTAAAGCGCCACGGCCAGCGAGCCCAGAATTACCGCGGTTCGCAGAATGGCGGCGCGTCTCTGTGCCGGCGTCTTACCGGTCCGTGCCATCATAGGCCACTGATCAGATCCTGCGGCCGCACTTTCGGCGGGGTCGAGAACGTGTGGTACGGCGGCGGTGAAGGCACTGTCCACTCGAGCCCGTGTGCGCCCTCCCAAACTTGGGTCGTAGCCTTCTTACCGCCGCGCACGGTCTGCACAACGATGTACAGGAACAAAAGCTGCGTAATACCTAAGCCGAAGGCACCGATACTGGACCACCAGTTGAACTCGGCGAACTGCAGCGCATAGTCCGGTATACGTCGCGGCATGCCCGCCAAGCCCAGAAAGTGTTGCGGGAAGAAGGTGACATTGAAGAAGATCGCGGTTAACCAAAAATGCCATTTGCCCAGGGTCTCGTTATACATGTGCCCAGTCCACTTGGGCAGCCAGAAGTACACCGCGCCCATGATGGCCATAATAGAACCGGAGAACAACACATAGTGAAAGTGCGCGACCACGAAGTAAGTATCGTGGTATTGGAAGTCCGCCGGTACAATCGCCAGCATCAAGCCCGATAGACCACCGATCGTAAAAAGAAACACGAAGCCGATAGCAAACAGCATCGGGGTCTCGAATGTCATTGAGCCACGCCACATCGTCGAGACCCAGTTAAACACTTTCACGCCCGTCGGCACGGCAATGAGCATTGTCGTATACATAAAGAAAAGTTCGCCTGCGGTCGGCATACCTACGGTGAACATGTGATGCGCCCAGACGACAAACGACAGGAAGGCGATCGACGCGGTCGCGTACACCATGGAGTCGTAGCCGAATAGCGGCTTGCGTGAAAACGTCGGGATGATCTGCGAAATGATACCGAAGGCTGGCAGGATCAAAATGTACACCTCAGGGTGCCCGAAGAACCAGAACACGTGCTGAAACATAACCGGGTCGCCGCCCCCGGCAGCGTCAAAGAAATACGTGCCGAAATGGCGATCGGTAAGCAGCATAGTCACGACCCCGGCTAACACCGGCATCGCCGCCAACAACAAAAAAGCGGTGATGAGCCAGGTCCATACGAACAGTGGCATTTTCATCAAGCTCATGCCCGGCGCACGCATGTTCAGGATGGTGGTGATGATGTTCAAGGCGCCCAGCACTGACGACATACCGAGCATGTGGATTGACAAAATAGTGAAATCCATCCCCATGCCGGTTTGCAGTGTCAATGGTGGGTAGATCGTCCAACCGGCACCTGGGGCCCCGCCGGGGACAAACAACGACAGCATCAACAAAGTGGCGGCCGGAGGCAGCAGCCAGAAGCTCCAGTTGTTAAGCCGCGGCAACGCCATGTCCGGCGCGCCGACCATCATTGGCACCTGCCAGTTCGCCAACCCCACGAAGGCGGGCATGATCGCGCCGAAGATCATCACCAACGCATGCAGGGTGGTCATTTGATTGAAGAACTGCGGCTCTACTACCTGGAGGCCCGGTTGCATCAGTTCAGCGCGGAGGATCATCGCCATCCCCCCCGCGACAAAGAACATGATGAACGCAAACCAGAGGTAGAGCGTGCCGATGTCCTTGTGGTTGGTTGTATACAGCCAACGTGTGATGCCGCTCGGGTGTTCTTCGTGATGTGCCGTTGCTGCTTGTGCCATCTGTTAATCTCCCAATAGGAACCTGAACCTCACTTGCGTACCGCTTTGATCTGTGAAGGCTGCACTACATCGCCGGTGCTGTTACCGAATGCGTTACGCTGAAAGGTGATCACCGCGGCGATGTCGACGTCGTTAAGCTGGGGACCGAACGCCTGCATGGCCGTGCCCGGCTTACCGTTCATGACGATGCTCAAGTGTCCGTCGACGGGACCGGTCGCCACCTTGCTGCCCGCGATTGCTGGAAACACGCCTGGCACACCCTGACCCGTGGGCCCGTGACAGGCGGCGCAGACCTTGTTGTACATTGCCTTACCGCGCTCCATCAGCTCTGCCTTCGCCCACGTGCGCTCGGCGCCGGCCGCGGCGGCGGCTAGCATGGTCTTCTGCTGGCCGATCCAGCTCGCGAACTCTTGCTCGTCCACGGCATTGACGACGATGGGCATGAAGCCGTGATCCTTGCCGCAAAGCTCGGCGCATTGGCCGCGGTACACACCGGGTTTCTCTATCTTGGCCCACATCTCGTTAATAAAACCCGGGATGCCATCCTTTTTCACGCCGAGCTTCGGCACCCACCAGGCGTGTAGCACGTCGTTAGTGGTTAACAAAAGCCGAACCTTTTTATTCACCGGCAACACTAGTGGATTATCGACCTCGAGTAGATAATGCTCGCCTTTTTCTTCCCTGTTCTCGATCTGCTCGCGCGGCGTTGACAGCACACTGAAGAAACCGACGTCGTGGTCCATGTAGTCGTAGCGCCACTTCCACTGGTAGCCGGTAATCTTGACCGTCAGATCTGACCCGGTGACGTCGTCCATCTTGAGCAGGACCGCCGTCGACGGGATTGCCATTCCCACAAGAATTAGAAACGGGATGATGGTCCACACGACCTCTAGCTTGGAGTTCTCGTAGAATGTCGCTGCCTTGTGACCGCGGTTCTTGCGGTGCGCAAACACCGCGTAGAACATGACGCCGAAGACAATGACAAATATGACGCAGCAGATAATAATGATGAGGTTATGCAGATTGAGTATGTCGCGGGCGATCGGAGTCACCGGAGGCGGTAGGTTAAGCCCGTATTCGGCTAACGCGAGCCCGGGCGCTATAAGCAGGCCTGTCGCTGCCAAGGTGGTGGTCTTAAGGAAACGAAATGTCGACATGCTTTTCTCCACAGTGTGCAAAACCAACATCATCACGCCCGGTACGCTTGACCGATAGACGCCTTTAGGGTCTTGGCCAGCGCCTGTCGGTCACGCTCTTGCAAGCTCGCACCCACCTCCACGAACCGGCCGTGCGATCCGAGCAGCAAGCGTGACGGGTACCAATCGTTTTCGCCACCTTGCAGGCGCACGGTCGCCCAGTGGCGCTGAAAGTTGTGTTGCGATTGCAGCCCCGCGCGGTGTTTGATCACATTAAGCGCATTGCCCGTGCACACTATCAGCTCATGGTCGCGGGCGTGGCGATAGATGAAATAGAAAACAGCGCCAATGAGCACGGCCTCAAGGCCGGCGAACGGCAACACCATCCACGCCCCGGCCCAAAGAAAGCCGAGGCCAATAGCCAACATGAAGGCAATGTACGCTAACGAAAGCCACACGGCTCCGCGTAGCGAAAGTGAGCGGTTAGGGCAGACCTTGATGCATTGCGCCTGTCCCCCGCCCATCGCAACCGAGTGACTTGCGTTCACGTTCTGTTCTCGCACGGCCCGCGGCGGCCGCCAAGCAGACCATGCGGACCGCTAAAGAATGGGGGCGAATTGCCACGTGGGTGAGCGACCGCTCACCGGACCGTTAACGAACTCCGATGCTGGTCTGCACCGCAAACGGCGGCAGACGTTCTTCTCCGAGCCCTTGTTGGTGCCGTTGGCCTTCCCAAAAGTAGGCCGGACGCTACCACATGGACGATAGGGCTGCAACCGATTTGTCGGCTAAAACCCCTGTTTTCCAAGCGCTTGCGGCTTTTTTACAACGCCGTTGCCGCCGCATTTTGCGCGTTGCTGCGGCGTGAACTATCGCCGTAAGTGCGACAGCTTCAGATGGCGTGCGGCGAACGCTGGTGTCGCACCGTCCACTCCGTACGGCACCATACCCAATAGCGGTGCGTTGATGCGTCCTTGTAGGCTCACGACATTCTCCTCGAACAGTGCAACATCGGGGTCTACGCGGTTCGCTACCCAGCCCGCGAGGGCCGCTCCGCTTGCGGCAATGGCAGCGACGGTGAGCAATGTATGGTTGAGGCAACCCAGGCGCACGCCGGCGACCAAAATCACCGGTAAGCCCAACAAACGAGCCAAGTCTGCCGTTGTATTTTCCTCGTTCAAGGGCACGAGCCATCCACCGATGCCTTCGACCACAATGCACTCGGCTTGCGCACACAAGCGATCGAAGTGCGTGCGAATCTGCTCTAGATTGATGTCTACGCCGGCAGCGTGAGCAGCCAGATGGGGAGCCACTGCTGGCGCGAAACCGTAAGGGTTGACGTCGATGTAATCGACGCGGACAGAGCTATTATCGAGGAGCATTTGCGCATCTTCGCAGTGGTGAGAACCCGAGCGGTTAATCTCACACCCACTTGCCACCGGCTTCATGCCGACACAGGACAAACCCTGGTTACGCAAAGCAGACAACAGGCCGGTGGCGATCAGGGTCTTACCAACCTCCGTGTCGGTGCCGGTGACGAACCAGCCGGTTGTCATGGCTTACGCCGTTGCAATGCGCGCACCGGTACCACCGGGGTGCGTTGACGGCGTTGCCCGTCGCGCCGCGGTTCAGGGGCCCAGGCGTGGCCGTAGACAGCCTCGTAACTGGCCGGGATCACGCCGTTGCGCGCCTGCGCCTCGTACGCGGATTTGAAACGCGCGAAACGGGACTTGCCAGTGAGCCCGCGGTGGCGCTCCCGACTCACGTTATGGGCTCCAAGGTTCTTCAAATCGCGCAAGATCGCCATCACATCCGCATAGGTCACGGTGAAGTGCTCGACATCCATAACCGGATCCACCAAGCCTGCGCGTATGATCGCATCGCCCAGATCATGCATATCGATGAAGCTGTGCACGTGCGGCCGATCATCCACGGATCCCCAGGCGCTGCGCAGCTCTTTTAAGGTGTCGGGGCCGAAACTGCTGAACATCACGACACCCCCCGGGCGGATGATCCGCGCGAATTCCCGTAATACTTTATCCGGGTCACACCACTGAAGTGTAAGGTTGGACACGATCATGTCTACCGAGGCGTCGGCTATCGGCAATGCCTCGGCATCGCCGCAGACAAAATACTGTCGGCCACGCCAGCCGGCTTGGCTCCGAGCTGCATCCAGCATTGGATCGGCAATGTCCACACCGAAAACACGCGCCCGCCTATAGCGCTGCTGCAATGCCCGACTGCAGTGTCCGGTTCCACACCCCACATCAGCCACACGACGCGGGTCGCGTCTGATCACGTCCAAGCGATCTAACATGCGATTAGCGATCTCGCGCTGGAGCACGGCGCTGGCATCGTAACTCGTTGCTGCGCGTTCAAAGGCAGCCCGCGCCTGACGTTTGTCGAGCAGTGCTGCCGGGCCGACGTATTCACTCATGGCGCCATTCCATCAATCGCTGCCGCACGAGCTCGGGATGCGAAAGAAAGGGCGCGTGGCCCGCACGGGCTACCGATTGTAGCTTGCCTGCGGCCAGATGATCCGCCAGATAAGCGCCGGCGGCGATCGGCGCCAGCCGGTCGCGCTCACCGTGTATGACCTGCACCCTGTGGATCACCGATCGTAAAGCCGGACGCAGGTCGGTGTGTCGCAGCAAGTCCAGCCCGGCCCGCAGCGCCCGCGGATCAGGGGGCGGCGATCTCGACAAACTCCGGCGCAGCCTCGCTACGACACCGCGCATATCGGCCGCCACGCCTACCTGCAGACTCAGGAACCGCTTTAAGGTGCCAGGGTAGTCGCGCTCTAGATCATCGGCGAACTGCCTTAATTGCTGCGGCGGCAAACCGTGAGGCCAATCCTTGCTCTGAACAAACTTCGGCGTCGCGCCGATCAACACCAGACCCGCCAGGGCGCTCGCGTGTGTTGTTGAGGCTGTTATTCCGAGCATGGCTCCCAGGGACCAACCGACCCAGATGACAGGCGCGTGGCAGAGCTCGAGCACTTGGGCGGCTAAGACCTCGAGCGTGTATTCGGCGGGAAGTTCCCGGCTTGTGCCGTAACCAGGCAAGTCGACGACTGTTACGGTAAAGCAGACACCTAATGCGGCTGCGATGTCTTGCCATACGCCGCCGTGCAAGCCCCACCCGTGCACCAATACAAGCTCCGGCCCGTGTCCAGCTCGCCGGTAGTGCAAACTCATCGTTAAACGTCCGGCAGGTGTGACAACGCGTCTAACAGACGGTCAATGTGCGCGGGCTCGTGCGCAGCAGAAAAAGTAATCCGCAGTCGCGCGGTGTCGGCCGGCACAGTAGGGGGGCGAATCGCCGGCACAAGAATGCCTAGCTCGCGTAACGCACGGCTGGCGCCCAGGGCGGCGTCCGTGCGACCGAGGATCACCGGCTGAATCGGCGTGTTGGATGCAACGAGTCGAAGCCCAAGCTGTTTGGCGCCGTCCAAGAACTGAGCAATCAGTGCATACAATCGCTCGCGCCGCCACGTTTCGCTGCGAACGATCTTCAAGCTCACGCGTGTAGCCTCGGCGACCGCCGGAGGCAGCGCGGTTGTGTAGATATAAGTGCGTGCCTCCTGGATTAAGGTCTCAATCAGCGCTTCGCTACCCGCCACAAACGCACCGAACACCCCGAAGGCCTTGCCTAAGGTACCCATAAGAATAATTGGCGACTCAATGGCTCTGTCTTGACTCGCCCAGGAGCCACGTCCCTCGGGCCCGAATACCCCAATACCGTGCGCGTCGTCGGTGAGCAGCCAGGCTCTGTGCCGCCTCGCGAGATCCAGCAAGGTATGCAGCGGTGCCAGATCCCCGTCCATGCTGAACACTGCATCGCTGACGATTAACTTGTCGCCGCCGGTGTGCGCGAGCAGTGTAGTAAGACGGTCCATGTCAGCATGTGGATAGCGTTTAGTCTGCGCCTGCGAGAGCCGGGCGGCGTCGATTAAGGAAGCGTGGTTGAGCTTGTCCTCAAGCACTACGCTATGACGATCGGTTAGGGTCGTGACGATCCCCAGGTTCGCCATGTATCCGGTCGAGAACACGAGCGCGCGCGGCGTGCCGACAAAGTCAGCGAGCTCTTCCTCTAAAGCATGGTGGCTCAGGCTATGGCCCGTGATGAGATGGGACGCACCCGACCCGACACCGTAACGCTTGGCCCCTTCGCATAGGGCGGACACGACGCGCTTATCGTTAGCGAGTCCCAGATAATCGTTACTGCAAAAAGATAATAGGGTATCGTTAGCAACTCGCACCTCGACACCCTGTGCACCCGCTAATACTTGACGCTCGCGGTACAGTCGCTGAGAACGACGCGCCGCTAGTCGGGCTGCAAGGTCAGGCATCGTCTTTGAGATTGGCCCGAGTAAAGCCTACGTTGCAGATTGCGGAATGGACTCGAAGGCGGTGCCGGTGACTCGAGCTAAAAAGGGCAACGATTGCGATCACCGATGATGACGCTGCTTCGTGAACGGCTGCGAAGTATACCGGAGTGGTTGCTCCCGGGCACCTGCCTACTTTGCGTCGCACGTATTCCGTCGGGTGATGATTTCTGCGGCGAGTGTGAGGCTTCGCTGCCGTTTGTCGACACAGGTTGTCCACAATGCGCCGCGCTTGTGACACTCGACGGGCCGGATGCCTACCGCTGCGGGCAGTGTCAACAAAGGCCTCCGGTTTTCAGTCGCACTGTTGCTCTGTTTCGTTATGCAACGCCAATTGACAGGCTTATCCATGACCTGAAGTACCGTGGCCGACTCGAAA
The DNA here is from genome assembly GCA_046759385.1 of Acidiferrobacterales bacterium. GTDB lineage: Bacteria > Pseudomonadota > Gammaproteobacteria > Acidiferrobacterales > SPGG2 > JBHICC01. The sequence goes on from JBHICC010000016.1 coordinate 12,372, forward strand.
CGGCACGTATCCTTGGGCGACGCTTCGCCGCATTTCTGGAAGCACGAGCGAGTGGAAAAATCGACCTGATCGTGCCGGTGCCATTGCATCGTACGCGCTTGCGCGAGCGCGGCTTTAACCAATCCTTAGAACTCGCACGCCCCGTAGCGGAACAACTGCGCTTGCCACTGGAGTATGAGCGCGTGCAGCGGACTCGGCCCACTGCCCCGCAAACGGAGTTGCCGCAAAAAGCACGGTGGCGCAATGTACGAGGGGCGTTTTTAGTCGCAGGGGGGGTCGCCGGTCAGCGAATTGCGGTAATCGACGACGTCATGACCACCGGCTACACCGCGAACGCGCTCGCTGAATGCCTGCGCAAGGCAGGTGCCAAGGATGTGCAAGTGTGGGTACTGGCCCGGGCCTGATATAACGCGCTCTAAAGGGGGGGACCCTATGTCGGGTCGGGAATGCCGGTCGCGGTACGTCCGTCGCAACGCTTGACCCCCATGTCCGCTGGCCCGTAAGGTAGCGTGCCTCGCTAGTTGGGCGTAACCGCTCATCCGGGCTTTGGCGGCGGTTATCGGCTCTACTGTACCGCGGCGCTAATTCGCGACTTTCATGTGCCATATATATGTTTGCCGCAGCGCAATTGAGAGGGTTGTAACAGGGAGATTAGGGATGACACCAGTGGTACTCAAATTGCTGACCAAGGCTGCAAAGGAAAGGCGTCGTGCGGCGATCCGCTACAACGGCCAACACCATCTCCGCGTTGTCGAGCCCCACGTCATCTATATGGATGATGAGGGCAGTATTGTTGCGGACTGTTATCAGGTCAAAGGTCATTCCGTCGCCGGCAAAGCCGCCCCGTTTTGGAAGACATTCCGGGTCAATAAAATCAACGCCGTGTTTTTGCTGAATGCGCCGTTCGAGGCCGCGAAAGCGCAGGGGTTCAGACTGAATAAACAGAACTACTCGCGCGGGCTCATCGCAATGGCGTACGATCGCCCGCCAACCTACCCCGAGCGTCATCAAGGCCGTGACTCGGACGGTTTGGTGAACCAAACCCGAAGCTGGTGGACTCAGGTCGAGTCGGCGATCGATGGGTTTCTATCCGACGAGGAAAATCAAGGACAACAGCATTAGTTCGTGCTGCCGCCGGTAAGGCGTCGAACGCCGATTCCTCCTGCGCTTTCACGCACTCCTTGCTTGCGAACGCGTAACCGCTATGAGCCCGCGTGCATCGCGCGCGCAAACCGTAAGACCCACAGTTCATTTAGAACGAACACCCGCCGGTAAACCCCCACCAGCCTGGCTATGCGGCGGCTAAACGCCAGCCGCGACGCGTGCCTGGCCACCAGGGCGCAGATGTCGCCCAACATGCCGCGGCGCGCACGACCGTGAATCACCAAGCTGGGCTGGGGGTCCGCCATATACCTGCTATTTTTACCTGACAATGCAGAAATTCATGACAAAAGACTAAATTTTGGGCGATAGGGCATGCAGGTCGCTGACAGGGATCGTCGGACTGCGATTGCCAGCAGCGATGACAGGATTTGCGATGCTAGCGATCCTCCCCAGCATCCCCAGCGCAGCCGCCGCAGCGTCAATACCGGGATCGCTGCCCCCCGTGGTGGCGCAGGCACAAACGGTGCCCAGCGCGGAAGGGCAAACGCCATTAGCTGTCCCACGGACCGAATCCGAGGGAACGACCCCCCTGCCCACAGCGGCGACACCCGAGCCCTGGGTGGACCAATTGATCGATCCGACTGTTGCCGACGAAGCCTTCGTCGACGAAGTACGGCCAGAGGAAAAAGGCCTGGGTCGCTTCGGGCCCGGCGGAGCCGGGTTCGAGTACCGGTATTTCGGCTCGAAAACGACCGGCGCCGTCGATCGATCCCTCAATGAAAACGGGCTCGGCGCCGTCCTGCGCCAAGAGACCCTGAATTTCGGGCGCCTCGACTTGCGCGCCGCGGTCACGAACCAAGAGGAAAAACCCGACCCCGACGTGGGCTCAGGCGAGCAAGTACGCTTGATTCAAACGGACTTGCCGCTGAATGAACGCTGGCTCATGGACAACGGCGTCGGCCACGTTCGCGCGGCGACCCCGCTATTGATCGCAACGAGCTACCGCCTGCGCTTGCCGGCGCCGGTCGTGCAGGGGTTATCGAGCCGTCTGCGGTATCGAAACACGGCCGTCGCCGTCACGACCGGGGAGCTTGGCATTTTGCGTGGACGCACGTTCCCGGTTTTTCAAAGCACATCTGGGGACGTAGCGGGTGCCGCCGCGACGCATCATTTCGACCGGCGCTGGCGCGCCGGATTGCAGTATTGGGACGTCAAGGATGCGCGCGTGGGCACCACGATTAGCACGCACACGAGCACGGCCGGCGCGCTCGAGTATCAGGATCCGGTCGCCGGCCAGCTCGGGCAGTTCCACTTATTGCGCAACGACGGCGGCGAGCTCGGGGCGTGGCTCGATGGCGAGCTCCGCCCGGGCCGCTGGCGACACAACTTCGGGCTGTTCCGGCTCGATCCCGGGTTGCTCTGGATCGACGAAACCGCCAGCGTCGCCAATGACCGGCAAGGCGCCTATTGGAACGCTTCGTTCAGGAAGTTCGGGTTAAACGTCGGCGCCGGTCTGGACTTCACTGACACCAACATCGACGCCGACCCAACGTTGACCGGCAGGGAAACCTTGAATGCGTTCACCAACGTGTCTTATCAGTTCAGCCGCCGAATCGGCGTCGATGGGTCCGTGCGATTCATCCGCCAACGCCCGGGGGGTGGGCGCCCGAGCCCGAACGAGGATGTCCGCGGAGCACGCGGGACCGTGAGCTACCGGTTCACTAGAGGGACGAGCTTGTGGACGCTCGGTTATGCCGACCGCAGCGGCGGTACTAACCCGGGAACGAATGCTGAGCTATTGTGGGATTTCGATTGGCGACTGCCGGGCACGGCCCGCCTGCGCACCGGTCTCGAACACGAGCGCGACAAGCAGCCGACGGATACGCGCACGCAGACCTCCTTGCGTGTGACCGCCAACCAAAATTTCGGGCCCGCCGATTTAAACACCATCCTGTCATTCGGCGTCGCCGGCGACGGCGTCGTCGAGGAAGGCCGCACCTCCAGCCTAAACGTTACCCTAAATTGGCGCTTTGCGCGGGCATTCACGTTGGGGTTAAATCTGAATTACAACAAGAATGTGGTGGAGCTCGTAAACGGGCAAGAGACCCGCGTCAGCGACCGAAACGCCTTCGTTTCCGTGCGCTATGACCTCAATTGGGGCGCCGGCACGGCGGTCGTGGGCCAACGCGCAGTGCAGCCGGGCCACGGCCGCATTGCGGGCACCGTGTTTCTCGATGCCAACAGAAACGGCGTTCAAGAGCCGGATGAGGCCGGGGTGCCGAACATTACGGTGTACTTAGACGGCGGCTTTAGTGTTGAAACCGACGACCGCGGGCGTTTTGCGTTCTGGCCTGTCCCGGCCGGCGATCACGCGCTCAGCCTCGGTCTGGACAATGTGCCGCTGCCTTGGGGATTACGCGATGAACGCCCGCGGCAAATCCACGTGACACCGCGCGGTGCGAGCCACTTCGACTATGCGCTGACGACAATAAATGAGTAATTCGTAGGGGCTAATCTAGCGCACCACCTGATCGAGTCGCACGGAACCGCCGTCCCATTCGATGCGCCCCCGGATTTGAACCGGTGCCCGTAGCTTAGGGGGCTGATCTCCGGCCGGGGCGTCGACCCTGCCTAGTGGCCGCAACTCGATTACCCGTTTCTGGCCCGGCAGAATCGGTGCTTGTTCTACCACGAGCTGCACCCGGCGTCCGTTAGCGTCGGTGGCCGTTAGGCTGCCGAACGGACGGCCGTGCGCATTGCCCAGGTTTTCAATCAATGCGACCGGGATCACGTCGCCGCGAACCTCGCGCATGGCGAGGCGGCGAAACTCCAAGCGGGGCTTCGCATCCCCGACCGCCAAATAAACGATGACCGCGACCCGGCCGACAACGGGAAAGCTGATGTCGCCCATGCTGAGCGGTTTCAAGGTCTGTGGATCGGCTGAGATCAGCAGCGCAAACCGGCATTCCTGGGGCTTGGCGTCGGCAGGCACGTGGACCTCGAAACGATAGGACTTCGTGCGGCCGGCCGGCACGCGCGTGCGATGACGTTCGATACGCACCCATGGCCGACAGGAGCCCTGCGCCGGCGCGCCTTCTTGGTACGTGAGACGACCGTTCTCGGCAAGCTGCCAATCGGCGGTCTTAACCACATACTGGCCCGTGGTTTTCCCCATATTCGTAATTCGCACGATATCCCGAACGATCTTGCCTGGGCGGCTGCGTTTTTCGAACCGTGGCGGGCTCACACTGGCGTCGAACGTAGAAGCGACCGCACCGGTGGCCGATGCTGTCAACGCCATGATACCGCCCATCACCGCGACCAAACGCATCTGTCGGGGTACGCGCATACGTTACCTCAGCTCGATTTCAAACACGGGGTCGAAGCGCAAGGAGCTCATCAGCTCGCGCGCATCGACCGCGAAGGTGAAGCTGATAAAGTCGCTCAACACGTCGGAATCCACCACGCCTTGGAAAAATAGCACGCGCCCGCCCGGGTGGGCGGTGCCGGCGAGGAATCGCCCGCGCGTTACCCAGCTCACCTCCAGGCCGCCGGTCCCACGTAATCCCGGGACCCGCGACGCCACGACGAGATGGATGTTCACTTCCTGCGGCGGCGACGTGAAGCGTCGCGGAATCAGGAGCCGCAGCTCCACATCGTTGAAGCCTGCGACAACGCGGCTGTCGGCAGCCGTATTGCCCGTAAAACGCCGTTTTTCCCAATCGCCTTGCAGAGCGATATGGCGCTGGGGGAAAAATTCAAAACGTAAGCGTTCCCCGGCACCGCCTACGCTCGCGGCCGTCATAAAGATCACCGCCAATGCGATGCGCGCCGAGGCTCTCATAATGCGGTCGCTGTATAGACGACCGTCCCGGTATACGTACCGGCAGAATAAATGGCCGTGTTGGCGTAGAAAAAGGTGTGGGTATCTTCTTGCCGCGTCGTGCCATTGGGAGCGGAGAAACTCAGGAGCAGCTGATTGGCCGTGCCGTTGAACGCAGCCGATGGAATCACGCCAGCGCTACTGGTCCAGCTGATGTCCGTCATCGGGATCGTGGCCGGCCCGCTGGTGAGCGGCGAGGACGAATTCACCGTCAATGTCACCGTCGTCGGTCCGCCACCCGGACCGCCGCCGCGTCGGGTTGCGACCTCAATCAATACCGACTGGTTACCGGCAATCGGCACCCCACTGCCGGCCGAGGCGGCGGGCACGCTAAAAACGACGGTGTCCACGGTCGCGCCCAGGGTGCCCACGGCCAGGTGCAGTTGCGGCGGCGGGCCGTTGATCTGGATGTGCGAGGCCTGGACGAATGACACGGCAAGCAACACATTGAACGCAAACAGCATTTTGCCTGCCGTCTTCACCGCCGTTGCCTCGTATCGCGCCCTTTGTCCACGCATTCCCATACCAATACCAATAATAGTCCGACGGCGCAAAGACCGATGGCTGGTGACCGATCGTGCCAAAAAAAGGGCCCGCCACACGGCAGGCCCTTATGTGCTGTAAAGGCAAGATGCGATTACGGAATCTGTATCGTATAGGTCACCGTGCCATCGTAGGTGCCGCTCGGTGCATTAAGCACAGCTGCGGTGTTAAGGAAGTCATAGGTCCAGGTGGCACTCTCGTTAACGACACCGCCGGCATTCGCTGGATAGTTAGCCGTTCCGGTGCCGCCGTTATTCAGCGGCGGGGGGGTAACTGAGCCGCTTGTTAACTGTGTATCGATTTCATTCCAATTGAGGTGGTCCGCCGCTGTACAGTTACTGCCTGCAGCGGGAGTACATTGGATACCCAAGCCGAGGCCTGAAACCGCTGTAGTCATGGTGAGCGAACCGCTGGGCGTGGCGGCGTTGGAAAAGACATCCGCCGTGATTAGGGCCCCGCCTAGGTCACCGCCCGAGATGCTGCCGGCCGGGGCACCGGTACCGATCGCCGTCGGGTTGCCCGTGTAGTCGAAGGTGACCGTACTCGTTGTCCCGGAGGCACCGATTTGCATGCGGATGAAGCCCGGGATAACCACCTGGAGATTCACGTTCGCGTTGACGGTACAGCCCGCCGTGGAGCATTGGGCTGAGTCGGCCCGCGCGGATTGGGGCATTGTCAGGACAAAGCCTATTAGCGCGGCAAACAGGCTAATAACAAGATATCTTGCGTTCATTCTTGGGTCTCCCGTTGAAAGTACTGGTTCTACATGTCGGGCCGCCACCTTGCGGAGCTAACGGGATCCATCCCCCCTTAAAATGCCCGCACAGTTGTTGACTACCCTGGTCGGTCCAATGCACAGGCTATGCCAAAAACTAGGCTGAAAACGGCCGTTTTTTCAGCTTAGTACAGCCAAGCCCCTTCGCAAGAAGATCACCGACTTACCGATCACGGGGCACTGCGGGGCGCCTAATGGAAGCGGATTCAGTAGAATCAAGAACTTAGACTTCCGGGTGGCGGTGCATGAGACGCAACGGCCCGTCCATCGGGTGCCGTTTGACGGCAGTCGCTGCGCGTGAAAGAGCAGCCCTAAACCAATAATCTGCCCCAGCTGGCGCCGGTGCGCTGCGGATGACTGGGTCACAAGCGAGTCGTTGGGCCGAAAACCGATAAATCGCCATGTTTAACGTGGTCCTGTTTCAGCCCGAGATCCCCCCGAACACGGGCAACGTCATGCGCCTGTGTGCGAATACGGGAGTGAGGCTGCATTTGATCGAGCCGCTGGGCTTCGCGCTTGACGACAGGCAGCTGCGCCGGGCGGGGCTGGATTATCACGAATGGGCTAACGTCAGGGTCCACGCCGACTTCCCGGGTTTCATGACGCAAGTCCGACCGCCCCAGCTTTTCGCGTTCTCGACCAAGGGGCAGCGTGTCTACACGGCGGTCGACTATGAAGCCGGTGACACTTTCCTATTCGGGCCCGAAACGCGCGGCCTGCCGGCGGAGCTATTAGAGGGTCTGCCGCCTGAGCAACGTCTACGACTGCCGATGTTGCCGGGTGTTCGCAGTCTCAACTTGTCTAACGCGGTGGCGGTAGTCGTGTACGAAGCGTGGCGCCAGCTCGGTTTCGATCGCGGCACTTAGCCGTCATGTCGCCGCCCACTGCAGGAGCGTAGAATGGCGACCCCACCTAAACGCACTACGTAACTATGTAGATAAACATGCTACGCCGAATGTCGCTAAGTGTATTACTGTTGATCGCCTACACATCGACGATATTGGCGACTGAACCTCCGGGTCGCCGTCTTGATCAGATCATCGATCAAGGCACGCTGCCGACAGCCGATGACGTTATCGAGCACTTGACACACAGGGCTTACAACAGGTGCTTAGCGACGTTGGGCGAGGTCGAGCTCTGCCGTTGCGTCACTCACGATATTCCTTTGCGATTTAACTTCCTGTGCTACGCGCGCCTAGCCGATGCGCAGAAAACCTCCCGCCCTATTGCTAAAGGACAGATAACGATCGAGTAGGGCAACGCGCGGTTAGCGTTACAGATGGCTAACAAGCCTGGCATTGCGGTAGGGTAACAAGATCAACGTTGCGAATTCGCGTGGGATGCTCACACACTGCGGCTAGCGGATTATTCCTGGCGCGGTTCGCGACCCAGTAGCGCTTGCACGGCCTGTTCAGGGGAATGTTGCTCGTAGAGCACGCGGTAAACCTGTTCCGTGATTGGCATATCGATACCAAGGCGTTGCGCCAAGGTAAAAAGCTCCCGCGTTGTCGCCACGCCTTCGGCCTCCTGCCCAAGCTCAGCGAGGATGTCTGCGAGCTTGCGCCCTTGACCGAGGCCCAAGCCCACCCGCCGATTGCGCGATAGATCATCGGTGCAAGTGAGAATGAGATCACCGGCGCCAGCCAAGCCCATGAAGGTGTCCTTTTCGCCGCCCATGGCCACACCGAGACGGGTGAGCTCGGCGAGCCCGCGAGTGATCAAGCCGGCACGGGCATTCGCGCCAAAGCCCAAGCCATCACTGATTCCGGCAGCGATGGCCATCACGTTCTTGATCGCGCCGCCCAGCTGCACACCGGCCATGTCGCGGCTGGTGTACACGCGGGTTCGCGGGTTGCGCAACCAGCGTGCGATCTCCTCAGCGATGTCATCGGTGTCGGCGGCGACAGTAAATGCCGTGGGCAAATCGCGCGCCACTTCGCGGGCGAACGTAGGACCGGAAATCACTCCTAAGTGAACCTTCTCGCCCAACACCTCCTGCACAACCTGATGCAGCAACTTGCCTGACCCGGGCTCCAAACCCTTGGTTGCCCAAGCGAGAATCGTACGAGGCGTTGAGTGCGGCTCGAGCTGTTGCAAGAGAGTGCGAAACGCATGACTCGGCGCCGCTACGAGCCAATGACGTGTCTGGCCAGCCAACTCATCAAGGCCGGTACAGACCTCGAGCTCCGCCGGAAAAGCTATGCCGGGAAGGTATTTGAGATTCTCGCGCGCAGTGGCCAGACGTTCCATCGCCTTGTGATCGTGTCCCCAGAGCCAAGCTGTGTAGCCGTTGCGGGCTGTTAGTATCGCAAGTGCTGTTCCCCACGAGCCAGCGCCCAAGACAGCGATGGCTACGTCCTTACGGGCCATCCGTGAAATGGGGCCTCCAGTTTGGGTCCGAAACGTAACCTGTGCCCACACCGTGTTGGGCTTCGTAGACTGCCTGGAAATCAATGGGATCGATCAGCAGTTGTGGAAAGCCACCTTTGACGACCAGGTCACAGACCGCCTCACGGGCAAAAGGCATCAGAATGTTCGCGCAGCTAATCTCTAACACTTTCCTCACGTCTTCGTCAGCAATGCCACCAATTTGAAATATCCCGGCCTGCTGTACCTCTGCGATAAAGGTTGGCTTGTCTCGCCGCTTGGCGGCCACCTTGATCACGAGCGCTACCTCGTAGAAGCCGTTTTCCTCGTCAGTAGGCGCGTGAGTAAGCTCATAGTCTAAGCTAACTTCCTGCTCCCACTCGATGAGGAAGATTTCCGGCGCGCTCGGGCTTTCGAAAGACGCATCCTTCAGATAGACCTTCTTGAATCTGTAGACAAATGGTTGCTCTGCCTGTTGTTCAGCCAACGGGCTTCCCTCCGCTTACGTGATGAGTTTGATCCTCAGCGACTCGAAGCATGCACTTATTTTTCCAATGGGAGATTTTCACGCTCCCACGATGCAAGATCACCCGCCAAGGTGTACACCTGCTCAAAACCGTGTTTACGGAGCACGACTGCAGCGCGCCCCGCGCGATTACCGCCGCGGCAACTGAGCAGGATAGGTTTACCCTTGTGCTTCTCCAACTCTTTTACCCTACCGGCCAGGCCGCCGACAGGAATGTTGATCGCGTTGGGAATATGCCCGGTCTTGAACTCGTGCTGCTCGGACACATCGATCACTATGGCCGATTCTTGGTTAATCAACTTTACGGCATTCCAAACGTTGACGTTCTTGATGCCGTGAAACATTTGCGCCGCTGGACCAAGAATGAGCAACGCCAGCACTACGACGAGTGCCACAAACAGATACCAGTACTTGATTGCGAAATCGATATACTCCATATGGTTACCTTCGTCTAGCTGAGCTGCCGCTACGGCTATACGCCAGCGACACACAGGACGATAATCGTGGGCTGCTCTTATGGCTGGGGTTACCGCTCGGGGGACAGCGCCAGATGCAGCGTTCGGCCATGTGACCAGCAACACACGAAGTCATTTGCGACCCGTGCAGAAGGCATCGCGCAACGAGTCGATCAGCTTAACGATTCGGGCATCACCAATGCGGTAATAAACTTTGTTTGCATCCTTTCGAAAAGCAAGGATCCCTTTCTCACGCAAGATCGATAGATGCTGCGAGATATTGCTCTGAGAGGTTCCCACCTGCTCAACGATGTCCTGCACGCAGACCTCCGTGCTACCGCCAACGATGCAGAGAATCTTCAGGCGCAATGGATGCGCCATGGCTTTCATCGAACGAGACGCAATGTAGATATCGTCTTCATCCGTGATCAGGGGCTGACGAACGCGTTCAGCAGGAACCCGCATGGACTTCTCCGCTTTAGTGACCAACCCTCGTTTCGCGCTACAATGGGAATCGTACTAAAGTATATTATTAAAACATTATACAATTATATAGATCCCGGCCGGCCCAATGTAGACCACCGACGCCTGCCAGCGCTCGCGGCAATGAACCGCTGGCACGTCAGCGGAAAGGCGCCCTGAGTACCTTTTCGACTTCGACGTTGGCAAGCTTTCGGACTCCGCTTTGCGCTCTCGCTGTTTGAGACCTTTGCGTTATTCGATCTCAAAGCCGCTTCTAAGGATCGCGCGGGCGCTGGTGGTACTGTGCTTTGCTTGCTGCTCCAGCATCTACGCAGAGTCCACGGACGAACAGGCAGCGCAGCTTGAGCGCGTACGGGCACAAATCAAGACCTTGCAGCGCGAACTCAATGAAGCGGTGCAGGAGCGTGATAGCGAACGGGAACAGTTACGCGCTATCGAAAGCAGAATCGGGCGCCTGCTCAACGAGCTGAGACAACTGGACGGGCGGCTGAAGGCCCAACAAAACAAGCTAAGTCGACTCGAGGTACAGCGCAAGGAAGCGTTTGCCGACCTGCGTGTACAGAAATCGGGCCTCGAGCGGCAGTTGCGCGCAGCCTACGTCATGGGACGGCAAGAGTATATAAAGATGCTACTCAACCAAGATGACCCAGCGACCTTCAGTCGCGTGCTCACCTACTACCGGTACCTCAACAGTGCGCGCATAAATCAAATCGGCCGCATCGAAGCAGCGCTCTCGCGTATAAGGCAACTAGAAGATGCGATACAGGAGCGAACACGGGAACTCGAAGCCTTGCAGGCAGCCCAACTAGAGAGAAAACGGGAGCTGGAGGCAAGTCGGGCACGCCGCACGCAAGTGCTCGCGCGGTTGGGCCGGCAAGTTCAGGACCATACGCGGGCGATTGCACGCCTGCGGCGGGATGAACGGCATCTGGAGCAGCTGCTTGAACGTCTCCAGGATTATCTGGCGAAATTGCCGCTCGAGCCCGCACCAGGAGGCCGATTTCGCGACTATAAGGGCAGGCTGCCGTTACCTGCCAAGGGCCAGATCCTTGCCCGCTATGGCGCCCCGAAGAAAATTGGCAAAATGCGGTGGAAAGGCCTATTTTTAGCCGGGCGTGAGGGACAAAACGTAATTTCCGTGGCTCGTGGCCGTGTTGCCTTTGCGGACTGGTTACGTGGATTTGGACTACTCTTGATTCTGGAGCACGGTGATGGCTATATGACCCTCTACGGCCACAACCAGAGTCTTTATACGCGGGTCGGAGATTGGGTCGAAGCTGGCCAGGTGATTGCTAGTATGGGGAGCACCGGCGATGCGCCGGCCCCTGGTGTTTACTTCGAGATCCGAGAGAAGGGACGACCGCAGGATCCACTACGCTGGTGCCGGCGCCCCTAGTGGGGAGCTGCCCACCCATAGATCATTCTTGGTCCTGCCCTTGGTGGACCTTGATGGAGAGATGGCGATGAAAAATGTTACACGATACACACTGATCTTGTTCTTGGGGGTATTCATCGGCGCCGGGCTTAGCCTGGATTCGGCAGTACTCGCCAAGCGCGCAAACAGCCAGGCCGGCCCTTCCACCTTGCCGCTCGATGAACTCAAGACCTTCACTGAGGTCTTCAGCAAGATCAAGTCGGATTACGTGGAGGACGTGCAGGACAAGAAACTACTCGAGGACGCAATCACCGGAATGCTCTCAGGACTCGATCCGCATTCGACCTACCTGGATCCACAAGGCTACAAGGAGGTGCGAATAGGTACCGAAGGTCAGTTCGGTGGCCTCGGGATCGAAGTAACGATGGAAAACGGGTTCGTGAAAGTCGTATCGCCGATCGAGGACACGCCCGCGGCCCGCGCGGGATTGAAGCCAGGCGACTTGATCGTCCGTCTTGACGACAAGGCGGTCAAAGGCATGACACTGGCGCAGGCTGTGAAGATGATGCGCGGCAAGCCCGGTTCCAACATCACTCTGACGGTCGTGCGCGAAGGTGAGAACAAGCCCCTTAAGGTCACAATCACCCGAGCCGTGATCAAGATCCGCAGCGTAAAAAGTCGTCTGCTCGAGCCCAACTATGGCTACGTGCGCGTCACCCAGTTTCAAGCCAACACCGCCAAGAACCTAAGGAAGGCCTTGCGCAAACTGGAAAAGGATAATGACGGAAAGTTAACAGGGGTCATTCTCGACCTACGTAACAACCCTGGTGGCGTACTGAACGCAGCCGTGGCGGTAAGCGACCTCTTTCTCAAGAAAGGAACCATCGTTTATACCGAGGGAAGGGTCGACGACTCCAAGCTCACCTTCGAAGCCCAGCCCGATGAGGCGCTTGAGGACGCGCCAATTGTCGTGTTGGTAAACGGGGGATCGGCGTCAGCGTCGGAGATCGTGGCCGGCGCGTTGCAGGATAACGGCCGCGCGATCGTGATGGGCACCAAGACTTTTGGCAAGGGTTCCGTGCAGACGATTATGCCGATGAGCAATGGTGCAGCGTTAAAACTGACAACGGCACGTTACTTTACCCCGAATGGCCGTTCCATCCAGGCGACCGGTATTGAACCTGACATTGTTACCGAGCAAGCGAAATTAACGCGAGAACAAACCGCGACTAGCAGACTAAAGGAGGCTGACCTTGCGGGTCATTTGGGCAATGCCCAGTCGTCGGAGCCGGATAACGACAAAGTCGAAGAGAAACCCAGCAAGCCCTCGGGCGCCGCTGATGACTTCCAGCTCAACGAGGCGCTCAATCTGCTGAAGGGCATCAATATCTATAGCAAGAAGAGCAGCTAATGTGGTGGCGCGCGGCTAGCACGCTAGCCGCGCTCGCTATGTTCACTGCGGGCCCTGCAGCAGCCGGTGATCAACCCAGTGTCGCTGTCATCGGGATCGTTATGGACGATCTCGGCTACAGTCTTGCCGACGGCGAGCGCGTGATCCGATTGCCGGGTGCGGTCGCATGCGCAATTCTTCCACATACCCCTTATGGTGAGCGACTGGCTCGTCAGGCATACGCACACCACAAGGAAGTGATTCTGCACTTACCGATGGAGTCGTTGAATGAGACCTCGCTCGGCCCCGGTGCTTTGGATTCTCGGATGCGCGCTCTCGACATCTTCATTGCCTTACAGAGCGGTTTACAAGCGGTTCCACACGCCGCGGGCGTGAGCAATCACATGGGTAGCTTCCTGACCCAACAACCGCAAGCTATGCAATGGCTAATGGCGGCAATTGCCAGCAAGGGTGATTTGTTCTTCGTCGATTCGCGCACAACGGCCCAAAGCGTAGCGGCCAAGCTAGCACAGGAGGCGGAGATCCCCAGCTTGGAGCGCGATATATTTTTAGATGACCAACGAGACACCGACTCGATTCGCGCACGGCTCGATGAGCTGTTAGCGCTCGCGCGCAAGCGCGGTACCGCTGTGGCCATTGCTCATCCCTACGAAGAAACTTTGCGGGTGTTAAAAGAGCGCCTGCGCGCCCTGCCGGCAAGTGGTTACCGCCTGGCACGCCTCGGCGAGATTCTGGCCATTCGGGCGCGTCTGAAGGTACCCGCGCGTCGTGGCCCCGGCGCAGTGGGCGCTCGTCCCGGCGGGTGACGGGGCTAGGTGCGATCGGAGTTAGCGACGGAAATCGTAGCGCGTGCTGAAAAAGATTCGACTTCGATCGTAACGGTAGGGTCTGAGGCTAAGCTCATCCGCGGTATAGTCAGCACCAGCTCGCAAGCGCAAGTTGGGCTGAATCTGCCAATCCCAGCCCGCAGTTAATCGGGAATACTCGGGGACTGCCAGCGGGTCATCGCCGACGTCTTGCTCATAGTCGCTACGCAACATATGCACCGAAACAAACGGCGTGTGTTTTTCAAACAAAGTCAGGCGACCGGAAAAGCTTACACCGAAATAGCGACGGTCGAGGTGACGGTAAAGGTCGTCCTTGGCGCTTTCGTCGCCATAAAACACACTACTGGTAAGACTCGGACGGAGCTTTCCCTGCCATCGGTTTTGCCAGGCGACAGAAGCAACGCTGCCAATCGTGCTGTAAGGTTTAACGCGGTGGTCAGGGTTGGGCTCGTCGCCGTGGCCCGCGGAGAAAGCGAGACTTTGTCGGTGGCCCAAGCGGTGCTCCCACCTAACGGCCAGAAGCCGGTCACGACGCTCGCCGTAGCCGTTCAAGACCGGCTGACGCGTAAACGGTAACTCCCACAGCCCGCGCTCCCGCTCCTCGGCCCGGACGGTACCGTGGTCTGATGCACCAGCCGCGTAGAGCTGCAACTGACCCTCGGCGTGTGCGACAGCGCTAACCCACCCCGCCAGTGGGAATCCAAGCGCTAGAAACAATAATAATATGCGACAGCGCGCAAACATTATGCGGCGTGGCACTAAAATGGTGGCCCCTCTATTTTCAACTACTATATACCCCCGCCGGTTCGTTGGGAACCTAGCGACAAACGGCTAGTGAGAATCCCGACGAGGCCACGCGCCGACCAGACATACGGCGCCGAGGCCGGCCAGCAACCAGCCTAGCAATGCGCTCGCCGCCCAGCCGGGTGGACCATAGAAATTGACCCCAAGCGCGACGACGCTGGAAACTAGCAAGCCACTGCCAACGATTGCAAAGAATAAACGCCGGTAGTTGGAACGGATTTGGGTGCGCAGGCCTTGCAGCTCCTGCGACTTCCATCCCAGCTCCAGATCGCCGGAGCGCGCTTTCTCGAGGACGTCGTGCGCGATCCCGGGCAACTGTGGCGCAATTTCCCACCAACGGGGAAGCTCCTTGCGCAAGCCTCGCAGCAGGGCCCGCGGGCCGAGGTGCTCGCGGGTCCATTGCTCCAGAAACGGCTTGGCCGTCTCCCACAGATCAAGCTCAGGGTACAAACGCCGGCCCAGACCCTCGATGTTGAACAAGGTTTTCTGGAGCAAGACCAATTGCGGTTGCACCTCCATGTTGAAACGCCGTGCTGTTTGAAACAGGTGCAACAGCAATCGGCCAAAGGAGATATCTTTGATCGGCTTGGCAAAGATGGGTTCACACACGGCCCGGATCGCAGCCTCGAACTCATCCACCCGGGTGCCCGCAGGCACCCAGCCCGCCCGTAAGTGAGATTCCGATACAGCTCGATAATCGCGATTAAAAAAAGCGAGGAAGTTCTCCGCTAAGTAGCGTTTATCCTGCTCACCGAGCGAACCCATGATTCCGAAATCGACTGCGCGATACTGTCCATCAGGAGTAACGAAGATGTTGCCAGGATGCATATCCGCATGAAAGAAACCATCACGGAAAGCTTGCGTAAAGAATATCTTCACGCCGTTGTGTGCCAGACGGCGCATGTCCACACCTGCTGCCCGAAGCGCTTCGACGTTGCTAATGGGGATCCCGGTAATGCGTTCCATCACCATGACTTCGCGTCGTGTCAGGTCCCAGTAGACCTTCGGCACATAGAGCATATCTGAGTCTGAAAAGTTCGCGCGCAGCTGGCTCGCGTTTGCTGCCTCTCGTTGTAGGTCGAGTTCGTCTTGAAGCGTCTTGTAGAACTCGTCGACCACTTCGGTTGGCCGCAGCCGCCGGGCGTCAGCTGAATAGCGCGCCGCCAGTCTCGCTAAGGTGTAGAGCACGCCGATATCGCGTCCGATCACGCGCTCAACACCAGGGCGAAGGACTTTTACCGCTACGTCGGTATCGTCTCGTAATTGAGCAAAGTGCACTTGCGCCACCGATGCCGATGCGCCCGGTGTACGATCAAAGTGCAGGAAGTGCTCATCAAGCGGCCCACCATACGCTTGCTCAATGATGGCGGCCGCTTGCTCGCCCGGAAAAGGGGGGACCCGATCCTGCAGCTTGCTTAGTTCATCGGCAATGTCCTCCGGCAGGAGGTCCGGTCGCGTTGAAAGAATCTGCCCGAACTTAACGAAGATCGGACCCAGCTCCTCGAGCGCCTCGCGCAGACGCACACCACGCACGATAGCCGGCCGCGCTCGCCAGCGCCATGGCATCACTCGCAACAGCAACCGATACGGCCGAAAGAGATGGATAGCCGTCACAAACTCATCGAGATCGTGTTTGACAAAAATGCGCGTAATGCGCAGCAGGCGCTTCAGTTGCGCTAGTCGAACCATCAGGGCAATTCCCGCAGCTGACGTATTCTGGCCTCGAGACGATCAGTGTCGGCACGCAATCTGTCGACGGCCGTTAGAAAGGCGTCCACCCGCACCTTGGGGGCCAGCACCCTCGCCTCCTCCTGCAAATACTCGCCCAGATCCTCGCGGAACGTCGTGAGCGATGCCTTACCCCAGCGGCCGATTGCTCGCATCGCGTTGCCGAGGCTGCGTGCACCGACGTCTCCGATGACTCGCGACGCTTGCTCTTCCCAATCAACGTCGAACCCTTCCATGATGCGTTGAAACCTCCGTCCTAGCTCGATATCGCCGGTGATCTCAAGTTCGCCAGGTGAGAATGGCAACGGTGTCGTCGAACCCATGAGCCGCGAAAGCGCGGAAGACGTACCGCGCAGAGTAACATCCGGTGAACGGTCGCATTGGGAAAACAGGCGCAATCCTGCGTCGGTAGGAGAAACGAAAAGCGCCAGCGCTGGCGCACCATGGCGGATCACATGAATAGCGACGAGCTTTCCCTGCAGCTCGGCGAGCTGGTGCATGGTCTCGCGATCCATGCGCAGCAAGCCATTGAGCGTGCGCTCGAGGGCAAGGAGTAGAGGTCCTAGTAACTCGCCGGCGTGTGGGTGGTCGTCAACCACTTGGCACCGCGATCTGGCTGGCGGTCATGGGTTTCACAGGCGCACACTCAGAGCTTAAAGCCCTTGTGAAGCGCCACGATTCCCCCGCTTAGATTAAAATGATGTACACGTGCGAAGCCTTGCCGGTCCATCATTTCCGTTAAGGTGGCTTGATCAGGATGCCGCCGAATCGATTCGGCGAGGTAGCGGTAGCTGCCTTCATCGCGCGCGACTACCCGACCAAGAAAAGGGAGCACGCTAAACGAGTACCCATCGTAAAGTTTTCCGAGCGTGCTGAACCTCGGGCGTGAAAACTCAAGTACCAATAGCCGACCCCCGGGCCTCAGGATTCGAAACATCGCCGCCAACGCATCTTCCATGTGCGTAACGTTGCGTAGCCCGAACCCAATGCTCACGCAGTCAAATTGTTCGTCCGGAAACGGCAATGTCTGTGCATCTGCCTGCACGAGATGGACATTACCAGCGAGCCCTGCATCGGCGAGGCGCTGACGTCCCACCTCCAGCATCGCAAGGTTGATATCGGCAATAACGACTTGACCGGCTGGACCCACTCGCCTCGCAAACAGACGGGCGAGATCGCCTGTACCGCCAGCGACATCGACCACTTGGTGACCTTCACGAACGCCGCTTTGTAGCACTGCAAAGCGCTTCCACAGACGATGAAAACCGAAAGACATGAGATCGTTCATCAGATCGTATCTGTCGGCGACCGAATCAAACACCTGGGCGACAAGCCCCGATTTGGCTTGCTCTGGGACCTCGCGATAGCCGAAATGTGTGGTTCTCGATTTACCGGTGTTGCCCGCCATGCTTCACGTGCTCAATGCGCCGGCTTGACATCGCGCTTATGGCCGGCTTTGGCCAGACGCTCTAGATATTGCTGCCATAAACGCTCTTGATTAACCCCAAGGTGATAAAGCCATTCCCATGAGTACAAACCGGTATTGTGGCCATCATCGAAGTACAAGCGCACAGCATAGGTCCCCACAGGCTCAAGATTGATGATACAGACGTTCTCTTTGCCGATCTGCAGGACCTCCTGACCGGGACCATGCCCTTGTACTTCCGCCGAAGGTGAGTACACGCGCAGATACTCGCACGGAAAACGGAAGCGCGAGTCGTTATCAAACACCACTTCAAGGATCCTGGATTTCTGGTGTAAACGAACGTCTGTCGGTCTGGGTCTTTTCGTCGTCACATCGACTGTGCTCTGTTGCTCTCAATTGCAGAACTTGATTATACCGCTTAGTTACGCGTGACCGGGCGACGCCGCATACGGGGAAAGAGTTGCCGGTCGAGCCTCAGGGCACCAACGAGTACTCGATCAACATGCCCTTAAACATGAAAAAGAACATGATCGCGAGCAGCGCGCCCGCCGGCAAGGTGACTACCCAGGACATGAATATATTGCTGACGACGCGGAGGTCGAGCGCCGCGATGCCGCGAGCAAAACCCACACCCAACACGGCTCCTACGAGTGTGTGGGTCGTCGATATGGGCAGTCCAGTGAACGAAGCCAATACGACCGTGCTGGCCGCGGATAGATTCGCTGCAAACCCTCGACTCGGCGTAAGCTCGGTAATTCGCTCCCCCACTGTGCGCATTACCCGGTAACCGAAAGTGGTTAAACCAATGACGATCCCGGTTCCGCCGAGGAGCAAGGCCCAGGGCGATAGCGCTGATTCTTGCACGACTTCTCCAGTCTTCACGGTCGTAATGACAGCTGCCATGGGACCGACCGCATTCGCAACGTCGTTAGAACCGTGGGCAAAAGCGACGGCCGCAGCAGCAAACACCATCATCACACCAAACACCTTCTCTACGTTCGCATAGTGGAATCGGCGGTCTGCTTCCGGGTCTATCTTGATGCGACTAACGAGAAGCACACCGAGCGCGGCGGCAGCGAACGCAAACACCAAGGCAAGGCCGACGCTCTCCAGTGCAGAGAGATCGAGACCGACGTGTTTCAAACCCTTCGTCAGAGTAAGCATAACAATGACGAAACTGACGGCAAAGACGTAGACAGGTGCATACCGTCTCGCGTTATGCAGCGGTTCGTTCGTATTAATGATGAGCGTCTGGATGCTGTTGAACACCGCATATGAGATCGCACCAGCAAGTACCGGTGAGACTACCCAGCTTATAGCGACGGTACGGACCTTGCCCCACTGAACCGCATCTATGCCTATTCCGACAGCGGCGAAGCCGACTAGGGCACCGATAATGGTGTGCGTCGTTGAAACAGGCCAGCCTCTACGGGAAGCGATAAAAAGCCAGACACCGGAGGCAAGTAACGCAGCGAGCATTCCGTAAATCAACAGATCCGGCGTATCGGCAAATACAGAGGACTCAACAATACCCTTGCGTATCGTCGTGGTTACCTCGCCGCCCGCTAAGTATGCACCCGCAAACTCGAAGATGGCCGCGATAACGACCGCCTGGGCAACAGTGAGAGCCCGAGATCCGACCGACGTCGCCATCGCGTTGGCGACATCATTGGCACCGATCCCCCAGGCCATGAACAGCCCGAGCGCAGCAGCAAGTGCAAGTGAGAAAAGGACAGGATCCACGTGCAGATCGGCTATTTGGCCAACAACAGCTGAAGTCGACTCCCCACTCGTTGGGCATAGTCTGCGACCATGCCAACCCACTCGATCAGACGGTAAATAAACATCACGTCAACCGGCCGCAAATCTTGCTCGAGGCCGAAGAGTACATCGCGTAGCTTTACCTGCATCCGATCCGTATCGCTTTCTATCGCGTTGAGCTCATCGATCATTGCCTCCACGCGCTGTACCTCCATGCCGCGAAAGCCTGTCTCCAGGAGTTCATCGAGCTCATCGATGATTCGTAAGGCTTGACCGGACGCATCTAAGATCCGGTCTATGTACCTCATGAAAAGCTCATGCAACTGCGGCGGGAGACGCATTTTACGTCCGAGTACCAACCCAGCGATGTCTTTGGTCTGATTCGCCATGTTATCTTGCATCATCAGAACATCGAGAAGGTCGCGCCTGTCGACGGGCATGAACAGGCCTGTTGGCAGATCATGCCGCAGCGCTTTCTTCCTAGCGTCAGCGTCGTGCTCCAGTTTTGTTACCTCAACTTGTATGCGTCCGACCTCCGCGTCATCGCCCGAGATTACGGCCGCGAACAGGGGCCTCAGCAACTTAACGCAGGTGTGAACGTTAGTCATATGGTCCTGTAGAGGGCGGATCGGTGATTTACCGAATAGCCGTGTGACGTAGCCTATGGGCATGGGTTCTTCCTATGGGCCACAAAGGACTTAAGGTAAACGCGCGGTGCCCCAGGTAGAGATAACATGAACTAAAGGCTCTAGATCTAGTTTATGGTGCTGCTTTACGATGGCGTGGCCGCTGGCTCAAGCGACCGTTTATCAGCCCGTACCGGACTCGCGCAGCCAGCCAGCGACGCGGTTGGAGAAGTAGCTCAGGATCGCGTCCGCCCCGGCGCGTTTGATCGATACCAGCGACTCTACGATCGCGGCACGCTCGTCCAGCCATCCGTTTTGCGCCCCCGCCATCAGCATCGCGTACTCGCCGCTCACTTGATACACGAACGTGGGCACGCCGAAGTGCTCCTTTACGCGCCGCACGATATCGAGATAGGGCAGGCCAGGTTTCACCATAACCATATCCGCACCTTCCTCTAGATCCAATGCCACTTCATGCAACGCCTCGTCTGTATTGGCTGGATCCATTTGGTAGGTGTACTTGCTCCCCTTCCCGAGATTGGCTGCGGAGCCCACCGCATCACGAAATGGCCCGTAGAAAGTCGAAGCGTATTTCGCCGAGTACGCAAGTATGCGAGTTCCACTATGGCCTTGTTCTTCGAGCGCGTCTCGGATCGCACCGATGCGCCCATCCATCATGTCGGAAGGGGCAACGATGTCGGTGCCGGCTTCGGCGAGCGATAATGCTTGACGCACCAAGACCTCAACCGTCTCGTCATTGACCACGTAGCCGCTATCGTCGATTAACCCATCTTGGCCGTGCACGGTAAACGGGTCGAGCGCGACATCGGTGATCACACCAAGTTCGGGGAACTCGTGCTTCAGCGCACGCACCGCGCGCTGTACCAAGCCTTCGGGGTTATAGGCCTCCTCCGCTAAAGCCGATTTCTTCTCGCTCGGCACAACCGGAAACAGCGCGACCGCCGGAACGCCCAAGCTCACCAGGGAGTTAACGTACTTGATTGTACGGTCGATCGTCAGGCGCTCGACCCCCGGCATTGAGAAGACCGGCTCGGTCTCGTCCGTCCCTTCGATAACAAAGATAGGCTGGATCAGGTCGTCGACGGTCAGATTCGTTTCGCGCATGAGCTTTCGACTAGAATTGTCTCGGCGCATGCGTCGTAGGCGCGTCCGCGGAAATCTTCTATGAGTCAGTCTGTCTGTGGCCACTCAGCGACATCCTGCTTGGTAAGTACTTAGGTTATATAGGAAAAAACACCGTGCGGCAAACCGCATCCTAAGTTAAAGCTTAGCCGCGGTGTATAAGGCTGGGGTTGATAGCAGAAGTTATTTGGGCTTACGTGCCTTTTTCTTCACCTTTTTCTTAGCCTTCTTTACTTTCTTCGCGACTTTCTTCTTAACCGCTTTCTTCTTAACTTTCTTCGCCACTTTCCTTTTAGCCTTCTTCTTAACCGCTTTCTTCTTAACTTTCTTCGCCACTTTCTTTTTCTTTACCGGTTTCTTTTTCGCCGCCTTCTTCATAGTCGCTTTGCTGCTGGGCTGTTTAGCTTCGCTCTTTGCGCCAACGGCCGGGCGTCGTGCTGCAGACTGGGCCATCGCCGCTTCAGCGCGGCTCATCGCGGCCGCCAACGGACGAATCTGTGCCTCGATGATGTCGCTGATGTTCTTGAAGATTTCGTTGACGCTGCCGATACCACGCACAGTCCGCAGTTTGCCCTGCGCCTTGTAGTACGAAACGAGCGGCGTTGACTGTTCCTCATACACCTGGAGCCGCCTGCGCACTGCCTCTTCGTTATCGTCTGCGCGGTGGTGCAACACCTCGCCGGTCTTGTCGTCTCTGCCTGGCACCTTCGGCGGGTTGAAGTAGATGTTGTAGATCGTGCCAGCGTTCGGAGCAATACGCCGCCCCGTCAAACGTTTCATCAAAACCTCGCGGTCAACATCGACGAGAAGGGCGAGTTGCAAGGGTTTAGCTAAGCGCGCCAGCATTGCGTCGAGTGCTTGCGCCTGTGGAATGTTACGCGGGAAACCGTCGAGTACAAATCCACCCCTGGAATCAGGTCGGGACAGCCGGCTCTGGATGATGCCGAGCACGACGTCATTGGAAACAAGTTCCCCAGCGTCCATAGCGGCCTTCGCCTTCTTGCCAAGATCTGTGCGAGCCGCCACCTCCTCGCGAAGAATGTCACCCGTCGCAATATGCGGGATTTTGAACTTTTCCGTCAGTAAGTTAGCTTGCGTGCCCTTGCCGGAACCCGGCGCTCCCAACAGTACGATTCTCATGTTTCCGCTCGCTCGGGTGGTCTTACGTTCGTGGCCGTAAGTCTTTGGGTTAGGCCCAAATTTGGGGGAGCAAAATTACCCTCTTGTCTCTCCATCGTCAATGGTTTTTCCCTACCTTTGGCGTCAATTCGCGAGTTTTCGGCGACATCGTGATCCACCTTTCGAATTGAGTTAATCTAGCGGCCGACCTCAGCCAGCGACTACCGATGCCAAGCGGTCAGCGGAAGAACTGGCACCACATTGTTCAACCCAAGGTTTGATCATTGGGCGGGCATGCGATCGCTGCCGTGCTCGTCGCGACGGAAATACTTTTTCCGGGGTCTGCCGAATGGTGCGGTTGGAGATTGTGTTACTGTAGGAGAGCTAAGCGCAAATGCCTAAAACAAGAGCAAGAAATGCACTTTATGCCCAGTCGGGCGGGGTCACGGCCGTGATCAATGCCACGGCGTGCGGGGTGATTGAGACAGCGCGCAAGCACAAGCGCAAGATAGGCAAGGTTCTGGCGGGCCGCGACGGCATCATCGGTGTACTGACCGAAGATCTAATTGACACGAGCAAGGAATCGAAGAAGGCAATTAGCGCCTTGCGTTATACGCCGGGTGGCGCCTTCGGCTCTGCGCGCTACAAACTAAAGGGTCTGGACGAAAATAAAGCCGAGTACGAACGGCTGATTCAGGTCTTCAAAGCCCATGATATCGGGTACTTCTTTTACAACGGCGGCGGTGATTCGCAGGATACCTCTTACAAGATCTCTCAAATCGGCGCGCAGCTTGGCTATCCGATGACGGCTATAGGCATCCCAAAAACTGTTGACAACGATCTGCCGGTGACGGACAACAGTCCTGGATTCGGATCGGTCGCCAAGTACATTGCCACTTCGATCCGCGAGGCCGGCTATGACGTCGCCAGCATGGCGCGTACCTCAACCAAGGTGTTCATACTGGAGGCGATGGGCCGACATGCCGGTTGGATCGCCGCGGCGGGCGGGTTGGCGGCAGAGAGCCCCGAAGATCCGCCTCATATAATCTTGTTTCCGGAAGTGCCTTTCGATGAGACGAAGTTCCTCGCCAAGGTGGATCGGACAATCAAGAAATATGGTTACTGTGCTATGGTCGTCTCCGAAGGTCTTAGAAACCAAGCAGGCAAGTTCGTTTCCGACACCGGCACTCGGGACGCTTTCGGTCACGCGCAGCTCGGTGGCGTCGCACCGGTAATCGCACAGCTCGTCAAAGACCGCCTCGGTTACAAATACCACTGGGCCGTTGCCGACTACCTGCAGCGAGCGGCCCGGCACATCGCCTCGAAGACCGATGTCGATCAGGCTTACGCACTCGGAAAGGCCGCGGTGAACTTGGCAATGAAGGGACATAATGCAGTAATGCCGACCATCGTGCGCGCTTCGCGCAAACCGTACAAGTGGAAAATCGGTGTCGCCAAACTAGCCGATGTGGCCAATGTAGAGAAAAAGATGCCAGCCGACTTTATCTCGAAAGACGGCTTCGGGATCACGCGCAAGTGCCGGCGGTACCTCGAGCCTTTAATAAAAGGCGAGGACTGCCCGCCCTTCAAGAACGGGTTGCCGCAGTACGTGAGGCTTAAGAACGTGTCGGTGAAGAAGAAGCTGAAAGCGCGCTTCAAAGTCTAAAGGACCGGGAACATCGCAGCGCGTCATTAAGCTATGTAACAGAATACCGGTTAGGGAACCGGTGCGGTAATCGTTGGATCGCGACCGCGCGAGTTCGCCGATCGCGGAGACGCCTAACAACAAGGGGGGAACTCCATGCTTACGACCCTAGTGTTTGCCATTCTTTCCGCCATTGCGGCCATCGTCTACGGGGCTTTGTCGATCCGCTGGATCTTAGACAGACCAGCGGGCAGCCCGCGTATGCGCGAGATTGCCGCGGCGATACAGGAAGGTGCGTCGGCTTACTTGAATCGACAATACACGGCGATCGCGATCGTTGGCGTTGTGCTCTTCATAATCATCTGGGTCGCACTGGGGTTTGCAACCGCCGCCGGATTCGCCATTGGCGCAATATTTTCGGCGGCTGCCGGTTACATCGGTATGCACATTTCAGTACGGGCGAATGTGCGGACCGCACAGGCAGCGCGCAAGGGCCTAAACGAAGCGCTACAGGTGGCATTTCGAGGAGGGGCCATCACCGGATTACTCGTTGTCGGCCTGGGGCTACTCGGCGTTACCGGCTATTACACCATCCTTATTGGGGTACATGAACACGCTGGTGCTAAGGAAGTGCTTGCACCGTTGATCGGTCTTGGGTTTGGCGGTTCGCTGATTTCGATCTTCGCCCGTCTCGGCGGCGGCATCTTTACAAAGGGCGCGGATGTAGGAGCTGACCTGGTCGGTAAATTGGAAAAGGGCATCCCCGAGGATGATCCGCGGAATCCCGCGGTCATCGCCGACAACGTGGGCGACAACGTCGGTGATTGCGCCGGCATGGCGGCTGATCTGTTCGAGACCTACGCGGTCACTATCATTGCGACGATGTTGCTCGGCGCGTTGCTGCTGCCGAACTTCGATAATGCCGTGATCTACCCGTTAGCGCTCGGCGGCGTTTCGATTATCGCGTCGATCGTGGGCACATTCTTTGTGAAGGCCAGCGAGGGCGGCAAGATCATGAACGCCTTGTACCGCGGAGTAATTGTTTCCGGTGTGTTGGCTGCGGTCGCGTTCTGGTTTGTGACCGAAAACCTTATGGCGAACAACGGTAGCCACAGCATCGGAGCGATCTACGGTTCGTCGCTCATCGGCCTGGCCCTGACCGCAGCAATGATCGTGATTACGGAGTATTACACCGGAACCCAGTTTAGCCCAGTGCACAAGATCGCATCAGCGTCGACGACCGGCCATGCGACCAACATTATTGCTGGACTCGGCACGTCGATGAAGGCAACGGCGTTACCCGTGCTCGCAGTCTGCGCGAGTATTTGGGGGGCATATGAATTGGCAGGACTTTACGGAATCGCGATTGCGGCGACGGCCATGCTGTCGATGACGGGCATGGTGGTGGCGCTCGATGCATACGGACCAGTGACTGACAACGCCGGTGGCATCGCCGAGATGGCAGAGATGCCAAAGAAAGTGCGCAACATTACCGATCCGTTGGACGCTGTCGGCAACACCACGAAGGCAGTTACCAAGGGATATGCGATCGGGTCTGCTGGGTTGGCAGCACTGGTGCTCTTTGCCGACTACCACCACGCGCTTGCCGAGGAACTAGGGCTCTCAGCAGAAGAGCTAATCTTCCAGCTCTCAAATCCGAAAGTGCTAATCGGCCTTTTCATAGGCGGGTTAGTGCCCTATCTGTTCGGCGCAATTGCGATGGAGGCTGTCGGGCGCGCCGCGGGTTCCGTGGTTGTCGAGGTTAGGCGGCAATTCAAGGAGATCCGCGGGATTATGCGTGGGACCGCCAGACCGGACTACTCCCGCGCGGTTGACCTGCTCACACGCGCAGCGATTAAGGAGATGATCATCCCATCATTGCTGCCGGTGTTGGTGCCGATCTTAGTGGGTGTAATACTGGGACGGGAGGCGCTTGGCGGCATGTTGCTCGGGTCGATTGTCACGGGGATTTTCGTCGCGATCTCAATGACAACCGGTGGCGGCGCTTGGGACAACGCCAAGAAATATATCGAAGACGGTAACCTCGGTGGTAAAGGGTCGGAAGCACACAAGGCCGCGGTTACCGGCGATACCGTGGGCGACCCCTACAAAGACACGGCCGGGCCCGCGATCAATCCGTTGATCAAAATCATTAATATCGTGGCGCTACTGATCGTGCCGTTTCTGCTGTAACGGGCAAGGATCGATTCAATTGAGGGACCGGCGGGTCACATAGTACCCGTCTTGGAAGGCGCCAAACATGATGTCGACCAGTGGGTGACCGATAGGTGCTCGCGCATCGTCGGGCTCGAGGTTGCGCTCGGCGACATAGGTCGTGTGCTCGGCATTATGAACAAGCACACGGTACCAGGGTTTGTCCTTCGGGGGCCGCGTTTGCGCCATCTGCTCATACCACTCGTCTGTCCCTAGAAAGATGGGGTCAACATCGATGATGGCGCCGCGGTAGTCGAAAAGCCGATGGTACACGAGCTGTCCAACGTTGAACTTGGCTCTCCTATGCGTCATGGTACCGTTTGGTCGTTGTTCTTTGCACCCATCGGATAGAGTCCCAACTTCCCGAAAAGTGCTTGATCGCCTTCGGCATCCGGGTTCGGGGTAGTGAGCAGCTTCTCCCCGTAGAACACTGAGTTAGCACCGGCTAGAAAGCACAACGCCTGTACCGGTTCGCTCATCTGCATGCGTCCGGCGGAGAGTCGAATCACCGCCTGCGGCATGGCGATGCGCGCGACCGCGATGGTGCGTACGAATTCGATGGGATCGAGCGTCGGGGCGTTCGCCAGCGGCGTCCCGGGTATGTGCACCAACATGTTAATGGGAACGCTCTCGGGAGGCGGATCGAGAGCCGCTAGTTCGGCGAGCAAGGCCGCTCGGTGTTTGCGCGACTCGCCCATCCCAATGATGCCACCACAGCAAAGCTTGATCCCCGCTTCGCGCACCCGCTGCAAGGTTCCGAGACGGTCGGCATAGCTGTGTGTATGAACAATGTTGTTGTAGTACTCCGATGCTGTGTCCAGGTTATGATTGTAATAGTCCAACCCGGCGGCAGCGAGTTGCTCTGCTTGCCCCTGACGCAGGAGCCCGAGGGTCGCGCAGGTTTCCAAACCTAGTGCGCGTACGGCTTTGACCATCGCCAACACCGGCGCGATGTCTTTCGTCTTCGGGCCGCGCCACGCCGCCCCCATACAAAATCGCGTCGCCCCTTGTGCCTTGGCGGCCTTGGCCGATCGCACGACGTCGTCCAGTGACAGCAGTGGCTGATCCTCGACACTTGTGCCGAAGCGCGCTGATTGCGAACAATACCCACAGTCCTCCGAGCAACCACCGGTTTTAATAGAAAGTAACGTGCTGAGCTGAACCGCGTTAGGGTCAAAGTGTTCCCGGTGGACGGACTGCGCTCGATGAACGAGATCAATGAAAGGCAGCTCGAACAGCGCTCTGACATTAGTGACAGCAGGTTTCATGTGGTGTTCCTAGCTTTGTACCTGGCTCGGTGAAGCGACGTTATATGTAGAGCGGTGAAATCCTGCGGAAACCTAGGCGAACGACCTTTTCTTGTCAATAACTTTTGATAGCACACTGCCGTTGCCGTACCCAAGCTTTGCAACGAGACGTCTTGGTACAATCGCATGGATCGGCAATCTCCGCTCGACACAGATGATTGATTCGCAGGCCAATCCGCAAAACACGAAGATCGCCCTCTGGTTGTTCATCTGTTGTGCCTTGATCTTCATCATGGTGGTGCTCGGCGGCGTAACGCGATTGACGCGCTCGGGCCTCTCGATGGTCGAGTGGGCCCCCATTATGGGTGTCATACCGCCACTCAATGAAAGTCAGTGGCAAGCAACGTTCAAGAAATATCGGCAGTTTCCGGAGTATCAAGATATCAACCGTGGTATGACCTTGGGGGAATTCAAATCGATCTATTGGGTCGAGTATGCCCACCGGATGCTTGGTAGGCTCATTGCACTCGCGTTTGTATTGCCATTCCTGTACTTCCTGATGAGACGCCGGCTGGCACGTTCATTAATACCAAAGCTGGTAATGATGTTCGTTCTCGGTGGACTTCAGGGATTGTTGGGATGGTTCATGGTAAAGAGCGGCCTGATCGATGAGCCGCACGTAAGCCCATATCGCCTAACCGCACACCTCGCAATGGCGGCAGTAATCTACGGTTACATTCTATGGGTAGCGCTAGGATTGCTTTTCCCCGAACCGGAAAACACGAAGCCAGACGCCAGGCCGATTCGGCGTTTCGGCCTGCTTGTTACCGCCTCCATCTGCTTGATGATACTTTCAGGGGGGTTCGTCGCAGGCACGAAAGCTGGTTTTGCGTTCAACACCTTTCCCCTTATGAATGGTCGTTTTGTTCCAGAAGGCATGATTTCATTGATGCCCCTATGGCGTAACTTTTTTGAGAACATCGCAACCGTGCAGTTTGATCATAGACTTCTTGCGTATTTCCTATGCGTACTAGTGCCAATTTTCTCTTTCAGGAGCTCACGAGTAGTTCTGCATCGGCGTGCACGCTTAGCCTCGCACGCCTTGCTCGTTGTGCTCGTACTACAAGTGTCGTTAGGCATCGCGACTTTGCTGCTCGCCGTTCCAGTGCCGCTAGCCGCTTCCCACCAGGCGGGCGCTCTCGTGGTTTTTACCGTCGCGCTCTTCATCAATCACGAATTACGGCGCGGCCCCGAGCAACCAGCCTCGGTAAGCTAGCGTCTGGCGATCATATTAGGAAAAATCGAGTGTCAACGGCCTCACGGTTACGACTTCACGCTTTCACCACTGCGGAACGGGCTTCGGTTAGAGTCAGCATCGAAAGCCTTGGATCACTACTGGTGTAACGCGCGATACAAACAGTGGCTACTGTTGGTGGCGGGCCATATACTCATCGAGCTCTTCGAGGCGCTGTTGCTTCCGCTTGTCGTCGAGGAAACTTGCCTCAAATGAGTTTCTTGCTAGCTGATAGAGCTCGTCTCGATTGAGACTAAGCCCCCTCTGTACGGCAAGGAAATTCTCGTTTACATAGCCGCCAAAGTACGCGGGGTCATCCGAATTGACGGTCGCCCGCAAGCCTTTGTGGAGCAGTTGTTTAAGATTGTGCTGTTCTATCGTGTCAAACACGCGCAGCTTAACGTTAGAGAGTGGACAAACAGTCAAGGGTACTTGCTCTCGAGCTAGCCGTTGCACAAGCAACTCATCCTCTACACAGCGCACGCCGTGATCGATACGTGAAATCTTCAACAAATCCAACGCCTGCCATATGTACTCTGGGGGGCCTTCCTCCCCCGCGTGAGCCACGGTTAAGAATCCTTCTTTGCGCGCTCGATCAAACACGGCAGTAAACTTTTCCGGTGGGTGCCCCACCTCAGATGAGTCCAGCCCCACGGCAATAATCCAGTCTTTGAGCGGTAGTGCCTCCCTCAAGGTGTCCATTGCTGCCTCGCCAGTGAGGTGACGCAGAAAGCACATAATAAGGTTCGAGGTCACGCCGAGATCGCGCTCAGCGTCTATCAGTGCTCGATGAATGCCCGTAGTCACGGTCTCAAACGTAACACCACGTTCCGTATGAGTTTGCGGGTCGAAGAAGATCTCCGTATGCCGGACGCCTTGTTCTCGTGCCTTCTTCAGATAAGCCAGAGTCATGTCATAGAAATCCTGCTCGGTCTGCAGGACGCGTGCACCTTCATAATAGATGTCCAGGAACGATTGCAAGTCCGTAAACTCGTATGCCTTGCGTACCTCCTCAACCGAGTCGAAGGGTAAGGGGATGCCATTGCGTGCACCCAGCTCGAACATGAGCTCAGGTTCAAGTGATCCTTCAATATGGATATGTAGCTCCGCCTTTGGCAGATCACGAATGAATGTTTCCATCGTGCTTACATTCCTACGGCCGCTCGGTTTGTCACACGCTGCCTAAAGCAGCGTGCAACCCCAAGAGAAAAGGAAACACAAGTTTACACAATTTGACCCCACCTCGCTTGGTAGCAAGAATGAATTACTTGCGCAGTAGCCAGAAGATGACAGTCAGTACGAGGCTGATCAGTATCGAGGTGGTGATCGGAAGGAAGATGCGGAAGGTCCCTCGCTCTATCACGATGTCACCGGGCAACCGCCCCAACCCAAAACGATGCAACCACGGCCAGGCGAGCCCGATGATGATCAGTGCTATACCGATGACGATGAACAGACGGGATACGCTCGGCATGTTTCAACGAGGCACGGCGTCAAAGAACTCGAGCACTTCTTCTTTCCGCTGCATGGTATCGGCGTACCCCAGCGAGATCAATCGGCGGCAGTAGGCCTTCTCGAACAGTAGGTAACTCACAAGGCTCGTACCACTTTGATTTCGCACGCCCACTCCGCGAAGCAGAAAGCGCATTGCACGAGGCAAATAATGCGCGTAGCGCTCGGCGATTGCCCCGAGATCCTCACTCGGTGAGATTACCAGCACTTCCACCTGTTTTAATGGGACGCCCTGATGCTCTAGCTGCTTGCCGGGAATAAGGCTGATCGTCCGATTAATGCGTTGTAGGCGTTCTAAATCCGAATCTAGGCTTTCGAGAAAAAGGCTGTTCAACAGGTGGCCTGCCACGTCGGCGAGCGCCGGGTAGGACAAAGGCCCACCCGCGGCCAACACCGGTGTTGCCGGTTTGCGCACGCCGATAACCAACACGCGCTCGGCACCGAGGTGTAGCGCGGGACTGATCGGCGCCATCTGCCCCATGGAGCCGTCACCGAAGTACTCTTCGCCAAGACGCACTGCCGGCAGAATGAATGGTATCGCTGACGATGCAAGTAAGTGGTCGATCGTAATCTTCGCCGGTCGGCCGACGCGGCGCGCTCGTTGCCAGGGCGCGAGCTCGCGTGAGCCCTGATAGAAGCTTACCGACAAACCAGACGTGTAGGCGGAGGCAGTCACGCTGAGTGCATGCAACGCGCCGGCGTCGATGGCGTCCTGAATCTTTTCGCAGGGTACCGACCGTTCGAGTAAACCCCGAAGCGGTGTGCAATCGAGCAGGGACGTTGGATTGTAGCGTCCTAGACCGCCGAGCAGCATCGCCGCGAGCCAGTGCCCGCCGCTCTTGACCACGCCCCACGTGTCGGCCCGGAACACATAGTGGACACGGAAGAGTTTCCAAACCAGACTC
Source organism: Acidiferrobacterales bacterium (assembly GCA_046759385.1). Taxonomy (GTDB): domain Bacteria; phylum Pseudomonadota; class Gammaproteobacteria; order Acidiferrobacterales; family SPGG2; genus JBHICC01. Next base: position 43,545 of record JBHICC010000016.1, read on the forward strand.
AGCCGTTTCACCCCTTCGCGGAATCGGGTCGCATACACCGCGAGTACGGCGGCATTGATGGCGCCGGCCGAGGTGCCAGAGATTATGGAAAAGGGATTGCTCGCATCGCGTGGTAGCAGCTGGCTGATCGCCTTTAGCACACCGACCTGATAGGCGGCGCGTGCACCGCCGCCTGACAGTATTAATCCGGTCTTTGCGTGACTGCGATCCATCTACGAGATGAAACACCGCGAGTGGACTGGCTTAGGATTAAATGTAGCCGCGCGGTATCGGCGATGCCAACGCTGTGCTGGCACGCCGCTACCATGCCGGAGAGGGGTGAATCGCTGTGACTAATCGATGAGCTTTTTCCTTAAGAGCTTGTTTACCTGTTTCGGGTTCGCCTTGCCCTTGGTGGCTTTCATTACTTGGCCAACGAAGTAACCAAATACCTTTTCTTGCCCACCGCGAAACTGCTCAATTTGTTCCGCATTGGCCGCGAGTACTTCATCAATCACCTGTTCGATCGCTGCGCTATCAGTGATCTGCTGCAGTCCTTTCTTTTGGATGACGGCATCGGCATCGCCCTCACCCTTCCGCATCGCATCGAACACGTCCTTGGCGATCTTCCCAGATATCGTATTATCAGCGATGCGATCAATAAGCCCGGCGAGCATGATCGAAGAGACAGCGGACTCTTCTATGGGCAAGTTTTCCTTGTTTAGGTAACTTGAGAGTTCCCCGGTGACCCAGTTGGCCACCAGTTTTGGGTCACCTGATGAAGATTTACTCGCCGCTTCTTCGAAGTAGTCAGCCATTTCGCGTGTCGCCGTCAAGACGCCTGCATCGTATCCAGACAGTCCATATTGCTTCATAAAGCGCTCGCGCTTGGCATCCGGCAGCTCAGGGAGCGTGTTGCGTATTTCTTTGATCAACGTCTCGTCGAACTCCAGCTGCGGCAGGTCCGGATCAGGAAAGTAGCGGTAATCGTGCGCCTCCTCTTTGCCGCGCATAGCGCGGGTCTCGTTCTTGGTCGGATCGTAGAGACGTGTCTCCTGAACAACCGTTCCGCCGCCCTCAAGCACGTCGACCTGCCGTTCGATCTCGTACTCAATCGCCTTTTCAATAAACTTGAAGGAGTTAATGTTCTTCAGTTCTGCGCGTGTACCAAACTCGCTTTGCCCCTTTGGACGCACGGACACGTTGGCATCACACCGAAACGAACCTTCCTGCATGTTGCCGTCACAGATTTCCAGGTAGCGCACGAGTTCGTGCAGCTTCTTCAGATAAGCAATCGCCTCCTGTGACGAACGCATGTCTGGCTCGGAAACGATTTCGAGCAGCGGAGTACCGGCACGATTCAGATCAATGCCACTCAATCCACGAAAATCTTCATGCAGCGATTTGCCAGCATCTTCTTCCAGATGCGCGCGCGTAATACCGATAGCCTTGGCGGCACCATTAACGTCGATCTCTATCCGCCCGTGCTGGACAATAGGTAGCTCATATTGACTGATCTGGTATCCCTTGGGCAGATCCGGATAGAAATAGTTCTTACGCGCAAACACTGAATGACGATTGACGGTGGCGCCGATGGCCAAACCAAACTTCACTGCCATGCGTGCCGCCTCTCTGTTCATCACCGGCAACACACCCGGCAAAGCGATGTCAACCGCGCAAGCCTGTGTGTTCGGCACGGCCCCGTACTTCGCCGATGCGCCCGAGAAAATTTTGCTCTCGGTGAGAAGCTGTATATGGACCTCAAGCCCTATAACCGATTCCCATTCCATCACGACTACTCAACCCTAGGGAGCAAAGACGCGAACGATTATCTTGCGTGAGCCGACGACAGCAATGATGCGCCTTCGCGTCCTCGCGCTAGATGTTTTTCAATCAAAACCTTTCGGTTGACGCTGATGCCAATCTGAAGCTTGTTGGTAGCAATGCGCGACGTTCAGCAATCGCGCTTCGTCAAAATATTGACCGATAAGTTGCAGTCCGATCGGATGGCCTGCGCCGTCGAAACCCACCGGTATCGAGATGCCCGGCAAACCCGCCAGGTTGACCGGGATAGTGTAAATGTCGTTCAGATACATGGCCACCGGGTCGTCGGCCTTAGCTCCTATGGTAAAAGCAGTCGTAGGTGTCGTGGGTCCCGCAAGCACGTCGCAGCTTTCGAAAGCACGCTTCAAGTCCTCGGCAATCAAGCGTCGTAGCTTCAGCGCTTGTAGGTAATAGGCGTCGTAGTAGCCCGCAGACAGTGCGTAGGTGCCAATGAGGATGCGGCGCTTGACTTCCGGACCAAAACCCTGTGAGCGGGTTTTCTTGTACATGTCAATCAGGTCCGTGAACTCCGCCGCACGGTATCCATAACGCACGCCGTCATAACGCGCGAGATTGGATGACGCTTCCGCCGGCGCGAGTACATAGTAACAGGGGACGGCGAGACTGCAGTTTGGCATGTTAACGTCGATGACGTTAGCGCCAAGGCGCTCGTAATCCCCAATCGCAGCCTCCACCGCCTTGGCCACTTCCTCGTTCAATCCCTCACCGAAGAACTCCTTTGGCAAACCGATTTTTAGCCCCTCGATGGAATGCCGTAGGCTCTCACCGTAGGCCGGTACCGGACGATCTACAGAGGTGGAGTCACGCGGATCGAACCCGGCCATCACCCCGAGAAGCATAGCCGCATCCTCCACGTCGCATGTGAGTACGCCACCCTGATCCAGTGACGAGGCGAAAGCAATCATTCCGTACCTCGACACGCGCCCGTAACTGGGCTTGAATCCGGTGATGCCACAAAACGCCGCTGGCTGTCGGATTGAGCCACCGGTGTCCGTGCCGGTTGCCGCGGGTGCCAATCCGGCCGCCACTGCAGCCGCAGACCCGCCCGAGCTACCCCCCGGTACGGCCTCAAGATCCCACGGGTTTTTGACTGGCCCGAAGTAGGAGTTCTCGTTGGAGGAGCCCATCGCGAACTCATCCATGTTCGTCTTACCGAGAATCACCGCGCCGCCCCGCTTGAACTTCTCGATCACGGTTGCATCGTAGGGCGCCACGAAGTTGGACAATATCTTCGAGGCGCACGTGGTCAACATTCCGTCGGTGCAGAAGATATCTTTGTGGGCAAGCGGAATCCCGGTTAACGGCCCCGTATCCCCGCGTCCGATCGCCTCATCGGCCGCATGTGCCTGAGTGAGCGCACGCTCGGGATCGACCGTGATGAAGGCATTTAGCTGCTGATGCTGTTCGATGCGGTCAAGAAACCCCCGCGTCAGCTCTGCACTGGAAACCTTCTTGGCGCGCAAATCGGCTGATAGCTGCGTAATAGACTGCCGGTGATACATGGTCGGGCTCGTTGCGGCCTTAATAAATGGGCATGGTCGCGTCTCGATCTCCGGCTTCCTGCCGCTGCGGCATGGCAGCCTACTCGACGACCTTGGGGACTAAATAGAGTCCGGCTTCCGTGGCAGGGGCGACACCCTGAAACTTCTCACATTGATCGGCTTCGGTAACCTCGTCATTCCGTAACCGTAGTGCGGTATCTTGGGGATGGGCCATTGGCGTCACGCCGGTGGTGTTCACGGCGTTCATTTGTTCGATCAAGCCGAGTATTCGCGAGAGACTCTCTGCGAAGACTTGGGCATCTTGCTCGTTGAGCTCCAAACGCGCTAGATGCGCGATCTTTTCGACGTCGGCACGACTTAGCGACATGGCTGTACGTGACTACCCCCCGAGGGAAGCGGCAAATTATCACAATCATGAATTTGGTTGAACCGGCATCTTCCGGTTGATACAGTTAAACTAGGTGATATTCTGCGTCAGCCGGCGCGATAGGAATCATGTTCCGAAATCTACGCGGTCTGTTCTCCAGCGACCTCGCTATCGATCTGGGGACAGCTAACACGCTAGTGTACGTGCGCGACAGGGGCATCGTCCTTGATGAACCCTCCGTCGTCGCGATCCGTCACGACGTCGGGCCGCGTAACAATCGCAGCATACTGGCGATCGGCGACGCGGCGAAACGCATGCTCGGACGAACCCCGGGGAACATTCAGGCTATACGACCGATGAAGGACGGCGTCATCGCCGATTTCACGGTTACGGGAGAGATGCTCAAGTATTTCATTCGCCGCGTCCATGAGCATCGCCTGTTCCAACCGAGCCCACGTATCGTTATCTGCGTGCCATGCGGCTCTACCCAGGTGGAGCGGCGCGCCATACGCGAATCGGCCATGGCTGCTGGCGCGCGCGAGGTCTACCTAATAGAAGAGCCAATGGCCGCTGCTATCGGCGCCGAACTGCCGATCGTCGATCCGACCGGGTCCATGGTGTTGGATATTGGCGGAGGAACCACCGAAGTGGGGGTAATCTCGCTCGGTGGCATCGTATACGCCCACTCCTTGCGCATGGCCGGCGACAAGATGGACGAAGCCATTATCGGCTACGTGCGCCGGACTTATGGCCTACTGATCGGCGAGGCCACCGCCGAGCGTATCAAGCGGGAAATCGGGACGGCGTGGCACCAAAGCGAGGTGCTACGCACGCAGATCAAAGGTCGACACATCGCCGATGGCGTCCCGCGCAGCCAGGAGATAGACAGCCGCGAGGTGCATACTGCGCTGGGTGAGTGCCTCGCTGGCATTGTAGCGGCGATCAAGACCGCACTGGAGAAGACACCGCCCGAGCTGGGGGCCGACGTCGCTGAGAAAGGAATCGTCGTGGCCGGCGGCGGCGCGCTGCTTCGCGATATCGACCGCATGCTGTCGGCGGAAGTCGGGCTGCCGATCGTCATCACGGATAACCCGATGACGTGCGTGGTGCACGGCTGCGGTCGGGCTCTGCAGGAAGCAGAAACCCTCGGGGATGTATTTCTTCACGAATAGGCGTCGCGCCCTCCCATGTCTGACCTGCTGAGCGACGTGAATCGCAGACCGTCGAGCTTGACGCGGCTGGTGGTGCTCGCGGGGCTTTCTGTGCTGCTCATGATACTGGATCATCAGGGACAGCATCTGCCCCGCGTTCGCGCAGCGCTGTCTATGCTGGTGTATCCGATTCAGGTGGTGGCCGCGCTGCCAGTGCGTGCCAGTGAGTGGGTGGCTGAGGCTTGGATCACGCAACGAGAGCTGCGGGAGAACATCGAGCAACTACGCGCCGAACAGCTTGCCCACGAAGGGAGGTTACAGCGGCTTGATGCCCTTGAGTCTGAAAACAAGCGCCTACGCGATCTGCTCGTTTCCGCCGAGCGTGTAGCCGACCGGGCCGTGGTCGCCGAGCTTGTGGAGGTGAGCTTAGCGCCGTTCACCCGCAAGATCGTCGTAGCCAAAGGAAGCCGTAATGGCGTCTATCTCGGACAGCCGGTAATCGACGCCTACGGGATCATCGGCCAGATCACGGAGGTCGGGCTATTCACAAGCAAGTCGACCTTGATAACGGACCCGGGTCACGCGATCCCGGTATTGGTGAATCGCAGTGGCTTGCGCTCGATCGTCTTCGGCACCGGCGCGCTCGATCGCGTTGACCTTCCGTTCCTGACACCGTCGGCAGATATTAAGCAAGGCGATCTCCTCGTGAGTTCCGGCATGGGGGGGCGTTTTCCACCTGGTTATCCGGTTGCGCAGGTAACTAAGATCGAGAAGGACCCCAATGAGGCATTCCTGAAAATCAGTGCGACGCCGGCCGCACGCCTGAACTACGGCAAGGAAGTGCTCCTCATCTGGCCGGGGGAACGCCAAACGGCGACCGTGAGCGCGCAATGAAACAGCGTAGATCATTGAGCGGCGGAATAGCCATTACCATCACCTTTGTAGTGGCCTTTCTGCTGTCCTTGCTACCGGGACCCGAGTGGGCCGAGCGGTTTCGGCCGGACTGGGTTGGCCTGGTGCTCATTTACTGGTGTGTCGCTACGCCCCAGCGGGTAGGTATCGGTATTGGATGGCTCGCCGGATTGAGTCTGGACCTGCTATACGGGTCATTGCTTGGACAACACGCGTTGACTCTGGCCCTCATCGCTTACATCGCGCACCGCTTACATCCGCAGATCCGCATGTTCCCGCCATGGCAACAGGCGGTAACCGTCTTGGTGCTGTTGTTACTCAACCAAGTACTTGTGCTATGGGTAAACGGCATAATCGGTCAAGCGTCGACACTCTGGCCTAACTGGACGGCGAGCATCGTTGGTATGGTGATATGGCCGTTGGTCTTCGTCATCCTCAGAGATGTGCAGCGGCGCGCTCAGCTCGACTAACTCATGCTCGAGATACCGCTTAAGGACTATTTCCGTGAGACGCGGGTCTTTCAATCCCGGCTTTCGATCGCCGTGGTGATTGTCGCATTACTTACGTTGGTCCTCGTCGCGCGCCTTGTCTACCTACAACTAATAAGCTACCGGCATTACGCCACCCTGTCGCAGGAGAACCGCATCCGCCCGTCCCCGATACCACCCGTACGCGGGCGCATCTTTGACCGAAACGGAGTGGTGCTCGCGGAAAACCTGCCCGTTTTCACGCTGGAGATAATCCCCGAACAGGTCGAAAACATGGATGCGTTGCTTACGCGCCTTGGCGAGATCGTACAACTAACTTCGGCGGACATTGACAACTTCAAGAAACAGCTGCGCAAGCGCCCCCGATTCGAGAACTTGACCCTGCGCACGCGACTGAGCAGCGAGGAAGCCGCGCGCATGGCTGTCAACCGACCGTACTTGCATGGCGTCGAGCTGCAGGCACGGTTGCAACGTCATTACCCGCTGGAAGGACTTGGCGTGCATGCGATCGGCTACGTTGGCCGCATCGACGAGCAGGAGGCGTCCAGTATCGATCGTTCAGCCTATCGCGGCACTCAGCACATCGGTAAGCTCGGTGTTGAGCAGCGTTATGAGGACCTACTGTTAGGCCAACTCGGAATTGAAAAGGTCGAGAGCAACGCCCATGGACGCCGGCTGAGAGAGATAGACCGCGTCGCGCCTAAGGCTGGAAAGAATCTGTATCTCAATCTCGATGCTAAGTTGCAGGACCTGGCTGAGCGCGAGCTCGCGGGGCGCCGTGGCGCGGTGATTGCGTTGGAGCCCAAAACAGGCGAGCTACTGGTTTTTGCGAGCATGCCCGTTTACGATCCAAACCCCTTCGTCAATGGCATCGACCCAGCGTCCTACGGCACCCTACTCGAGGATCCGGACAAACCGCTTGTTAACCGAGCACTCGATGGCCAGTACGCCCCCGGATCCACGATCAAGCCATTTCTGGCATTAGCGGCTCTGGAATCCGAGGGCTTCAATCCGGCCCAGTCGGTTACGTGTCACGGCTCGTTCAGGCTCCCTGGATCCCGGCGCCGCTTTCGGGACTGGAAGCGATGGGGTCATGGCGAAGTGAACCTGCATAGTGCTGTTGTGCAGTCTTGCGATGTTTACTTTTATAAGCTCGCCATTGGTCTTGGTATCGATTACATCAAGGATTTTCTCGCCCACTTCGGCTTGGGCACACGGACCGGCGTAGATCTGATGGGCGAATCGCCGGGTTTACTCCCGTCCCGCGAGTGGCGGCAGGCACGCGGCGAGCTGTGGTATCCCGGTGATACGGTCGTAACCGGAATCGGGCAGGGCCCGATTTTGGCGACACCGCTCCAACTCGCGTCAGCCGTCGGCGTGCTGGCCAATCGTGGGCAACGTCTAATGCCACGACTGCTGCGAGCGATCGAGGACCCCAAAACCAAAACCGTCCGTGAAACAAAGCCGCGGCTGGCTGGTAGGGTCAGTGTTGTCCAAGCGGAACACTGGGAAACGGCCCTCGGCAGCATGGTAGACGTGGTGCACGGTGAAAAGGGCACCGCCCGCCGTATCGGCTGGAACGCGCGCTACACTATTGCCGGTAAGACTGGAACCGCCCAGGTCAAAAGCATCGGTCAAACGGAAACGTATGACGCAGAGCAAACACCGGAACGCTTACGCGACCACGCCTTGTTTATTGCGTTCGCACCTGCTGAGGAGCCGCAGATCGCCATCGCGGTAATCGTGGAAAACGGCGGCAGCGGCAGCGCCGCTGCCGCACCCATCGCTCGCAAGGTTATGGACGCCTACCTGCTACCGCGGCTCCGCGATAAGAACAAAACCGTCACTAAAACCATTGTGAATCCAGCAGGCGGATAAAGCCATGATTTTGTGCAAGATTACTCCCTATTCTAAGCTCGGGTTATGACTGTCTTAGAGCGCTTGCACCTCGATAAGACCTTCGTATACGGACTGCTCGTGCTCGGATTTCTAAGCATTATCATCCTTTACAGCGCCAGCGCGGGCGAATCCAAGATCGCGCTTGCCCAGAGCATGCGTCTGATCATCGGGTTCGCGATCATGCTAGCGGTGGCTCAAATCCCCCCGGAAAGCTTGGCGCGCTGGTCGCCGCACCTCTACGTTATTGGGCTTATGCTCCTCGGGGTGGTGCTTATCTTTGGCGGAACGGGCAGGGGTGCGCAGCGTTGGCTTAGCCTAGGAATCCTCAACTTTCAGCCCTCCGAGATTATGAAAATCGGGCTGCCGATGGTACTCGCCTGCTATCTCTCCCGCCGCGCTCTTCCGCCTCGACCGTCTGCGATTGCTGTCGCCGCGGCGCTCGTGCTAGTCCCAACATTGTTGATCGCGCGACAACCTGATCTCGGCACGGCACTGCTGGTAATGATGTCCGGGTTGTTTGTGTTGTTTCTGGCTGGCATGCGATGGCGAACAATCACAGTGCTAGTTGGTGTGCTTGCGGCGCTTCTGCCCCTCCTTTGGATTTATCTGCATGACTATCAGAGGCAACGTATCCTGACCTTGTTCAATCCCGAATCGGACCCGCTCGGCACTGGCTATCACATTATTCAGTCGATGATTGCCGTCGGCTCGGGGGGGCTGTATGGAAAAGGGTGGTTTAACAGCACACAGACGCAGCTAGAGTATCTTCCAGAAAGCTCGACAGATTTTGTGTTCGCCGTCTTCGCTGAAGAG
>JBHICC010000017.1:0-50143 GCA_046759385.1 Acidiferrobacterales bacterium
ACCGTTGTACCAAGTAATTGTGATAGCTCGGTCGCGACCGAAAGGCAGACATCGAGGCCCACGGTATCGGCGAGCTCGACCGGCCCCATCGGCATCCCGAACTCCACCGCTGCACGATCAATCTGCCACAAGGGCACCCCTTCTTCCGCCATCGTCATGGCTTCCATCAGATAAGGCGTCAGGATCCGGTTAACCAAGAACCCCGGGCTGCTTTTGACGGGTAGCGGCACCTTGCCGATCGCTACCGTAAACGCCAGTGCGCGGTTCAACGCACTTGCCGCTGATCGTTCCCCGCGCACCACTTCGACAAGCTGCATCCTCGCGACCGGATTGAAAAAATGCAGGCCAACGAGGCGTTGCGGATTACGCAACGCACCAGCGAGTGCCTCAAGCGGGATACTGGAAGTGTTGCTGGCTAACACTGCCTCGGACGGCGCGAGCCGATCGATCTTCCGGATAAGCTCTTGTTTCGTTTTGCTGTCCTCCACGATCGCCTCGATCACGAGGTCGGCCTGCTTCAGACCGTGGCCGCGCAAATCAGGCATGAGACGATCCATAGCCCTCTGCACCGCGCGCGGTGTCCGCGCACGTTTCTGGAAGAAGTTGTGAGCGCGCTGCATTGCCCGCGCCAAAACTTCCGCCGTCTGGTCCTGCAGGCTCACATTGAAACCCTTGTAAGCGGCCCACGCGGCTATGTCAGCGCCCATTACACCGGCGCCGATAACATGAACGAACGCAATGTTATGGTCGTGCTTGCGGCCCTGACGTTTCAGTTCCTCCCCGAGCAGAAAGATATGTACGAGATTGCGACTCGTGCGGCTAACCAGCAGCTCGCCTAGGGAGATTGCTTCCTGCTCTTGACTGGCCTTGCGGCGACGTAGATCGAGAATGCGATAAGGCGCGGGGTAATGATCTGCATTGACTTTTTTCTGCAATCGCTTGGCGACGCGCCGATAAACCAGCGGCCGTATCGGCCACCATCCAGGAAAACGCTTCGGCAGCGACAATCCGCGGCGCCTCGCAATGCAGGCGCGAGCAGCGTTGAGCAAATGACGCTCAGGGGTAATGTCGTCGACGAGGCCGAGCTTGAGCGCTTGCTTGGCACTCACACTGCGACCAGTCAACATCAGATCGAGTGCTGGCAGCGGTCCGATAAGTGCGGGTAGCCGTACCGTACCGGCAAAACCCGGATGGATGCCGAGCCGCACTTCTGGCAACCCCAAGCGCGTCGCGTCGTCATCGCGCGCGACTCTATAGCGACAAGCCAACGCCAACTCGAGCCCACCGCCTAGGCAATTGCCGTGGATAACGGCGACGGTAGGAAAAGGCAAGTCAGCAAGCCGGTTGAAGATGTGCTGTCCAGCGCGCGCGAGCTCGGCGGCCCGCGCCGAGTCGTTGATAGCCTGGAACTCGCGTACGTCGGCGCCTACGATGAACCCGCTCGGCTTGCCTGAGCGTATCAGGAAGCCCGCGGGCGTGTAGCCCTGCATTTCGGAGATGATCCCGTCGAATTCTTGCAGCACCTCGTGCGTAAGGATATTGGCAGACGCGCCGGTGACATCCAGGGTAGCAATAAAGCACTCTTGAACTTCGTCCAGTTGCCAGTGCTTCACGCCGTTCCCTCGTCAACGCGAACCAGCATCGCACCGCCCTGACCACCACCAATACACAATGTCGCCATGCCGAGGCCGCCGCCTTTACGCTTGACCGCTCGCAAAAGATGAAGCACAAGACGTGCGCCACTGGCGCCAACCGGGTGGCCACATGCGATTGCACCGCCTTCGGGGTTGAGGCGCTCGGGGTCCATTGCGCCTAGCGGCGCAGTCATGCCGAGCTCTTCGCTGGCATAGGCGTTGCTCGACCACGCCGCCTGCGACGCCAACACTTGAGCGGCAAAAGCCTCGTTTAACTCCATCTGCACCAAATCGTGCATCTGTATATGGTTCGAGGGCAGCAACTTCGCAACCGCATGTACCGGACCGAGGCCCATCTGCCGCGGGTCCACTCCGGCCCAGGCGTGATCAACAAGCTCGCCGAGTACGGGTAGCTTGTGGCGGCGTACGGCCTCCTCGCTTGCCACTAGCAGCATGGCGGCGCCGTCGGTTACCTGTGAGCTATTGCCAGCAGTCACCGTACCGTACTTTCGATCAAAGAACGGCTTCAGCTTGGCAAGCTGCTCTGCGTCCGTGTCGTGTCGCAACCCGGTGTCTTGCGAGTAGTAGCGGCCCCGTGAGTCATAGAGCACCTCTACTTCTTGATCCAGGTCACCGGCGTCGTACGCCGCCGCCAAGCGTTCGTGGCTGCGCAACGCATAAGCGTCTTGCTGATCGCGATCGATCGCGAAGCGTTGTGCTAACACCTCGGCAGTTTGGCCCATAGACAGATTGACCAACGGGTCGGTTAGACCCAGCAGCAACGTAAACACGGGCTTAAGGTGGGCACGTCGAAAGCTCGCGACCGCCCTCAGTCGGGCAAACCTGCTGCGGGCACGCATGACTCTGGCCAACCACGCCACCATCGCTGCATTCCATTGCACCGGCGAACGGCTCATGGCCTCGGTGCCGCCGGCGAGCACGATGTCGCTGAGCCCAAGCGCTATACGTTCGCGCGCCGAGGCGATTGCCTGCAGACCGGACGCGCAGTTGCGTTGCACGGTGTAGGCCGGCACATCATCGCCGCAGCCGAGGCGAATTGCGATCACGCGCGCGATGTTGGCCTCATCCGGTGCCGGAATGACGCAGCCGACGATGACCTCGTCGATGTCGCAGGGCCGCAGCGGCACACGCGCGAGCACAGGCCGACCCGCCGAGAGCGCAAGGTCAGCCGCACTGAAGGGTCCTGGCTCTCCCTGAACCTTCAAGAACGGCGTACGCGCACCGTCGACTACAAAAATTTTTCTCGTGGCCATAAATACCTTGTTACTATTGCTTGGTCATCGGATTCGAGTGCGTCCGCCGCGATGCTTCATGTTACCGCGCAGGCGTCCAACGTCACAGACTGGCCGCTTCGGTGCGTTTACTCGACCCCACTAAGGTCGTGTTCGCCGGAAAATCATCGACTTCTATAACTTGCGCCCTTGCGGCGAGTGCTGCGCGCAACTTGCCCGCGCCTGCATCATCGATGACGCCCAGACGCAGCGCAGTGCCTATCAAGCTCTCATGGTCGCGCGTCTCAAGCGCGCTGTTTTCGAGTGCGCGGTAGAGCTTGCGTTCCAGCGGTTCGGCAGCGATGACCTTGGGCAACGCGTCCTCCAGCCGACCAACAGGATCAGCTGGATCTTGCGGCAGATACATGCCCTCGGTAAGCCGGTCACGAGCAGCCGAAGGGGCCAACAGTATTGACGCCACTTGGTGCCCTAGGCGATCGCTCGGCACGCGAAATCGGCGACCGAGCGGGAATACGAAGCGACGCAGCACCCATGCTACCCGGCGCGCGGGAAAGTTTCTGATGACACCGTCGAGTGCCTGCTGAATCCGGTAAAGCGCGTCTTCGCAAACCCACTTCACCACCGGTAGGTCTGCCTTCGGTCTGCCCTGGTCCTCGAACCGCTTCAACGCCGCGGAAGCGAGATACATATAGCTCAACGCGTCCGCGAGGCGTCCCGAGAGCTTCTCCTTGCGCTTAAGCGCACCGCCAAGCAACACCATCGCCACATCCGAAGTAAACGCAAACGCCGCGCTCATTCGGGTGAGGTGTTGATAGTAGCGGCGGGTCGGACCAGATAACACCACCCGTGTAATGCGTGCGCCGGTCAGTCCCAACAGCAATGCGCGCGCGGCGTTACTTATGATATAGCCGGCATGCCCGAAGAACGCTTGATCGAACTGTTTTGAAGCGCGGCGTTGGTTAGTGTCCGCAATTGCCTCCATCTCCTTATACACATACGGATGACACCGAATCGCGCCCTGGCCGTAGATGATGAGCGAGCGCGTCATGATGTTTGCGCCCTCAACCGTGATCGGGATCGGCAAACCCTGATATGCGCGTCCCAATACGTTACGTGGGCCGAGGCAAATGCCGGCTCCACCGTGAATGTCCATGGCATCGTTAATCACGTGCCGCATGTGCTCCGTCAGGTGGTACTTGACGATCGCCGAGACCACCGAGGGCTTTTCACCGAGGTCAACCGCCTGCGCTGTTAAGGTGCGGGCCGCATCCATCATGTAGGTATTGCCAGCGATGCGCGCGAGTGCTTCTTCGATCCCCTCAAAACGGCCTATAGGCAGTTTGAACTGCCGGCGTATGCGCGCGTAGGCCCCAGTAACTCGGCTCGCCACCTTACCGCCGCTCGTACCGAGCGCCGGCAGTGAAATGCCCCGCCCCGCCGCCAGCCGTTCCATCAGCATACGCCACCCTTGTCCAACACCTTCCCTACCGCCGATCACCCAGTCAATGGGGATGAATACGTCCTTTCCGCTGTTGGGCCCGTTTTGAAACGGCACTCCCAGCGGGTCATGTCGTCGACCGATAGTTACCCCGGGCGTGTCCGTCGGTATCAGCGCCGCTGTTATGCCGAGTTCTACTTGGTCCCCCAGTAACTGATCCGGGTCGTGGAGCTTGAAGGCCAAACCGAGCACGGTCGCGACCGGGCCCAAGGTAATGTAGCGCTTGCGCCAGTTGAGGCGGATGCCGAGGACGTCCCGCTGGCGGCAAACAATCCCCGTGTCCGGCATCGCAGCTGCATCACTGCCAGCCTCGGCGCTAGTTAGGGCGAAACAGGGGATCTCCTCGCCGCGGGCGAGGCGCGGCAAGTAGTGGTCTTTCTGCTCGTCAGTACCGTAGTGCAGCAGCAGCTCTGCCGGTCCCAGCGAGTTGGGCACCATCACGGTGGTCGCAACCGCGATACTGCGGCTAGCGAGCTTCATCACGACTGCCGAGTGCGCTAGTGCCGAGAACCCCATCCCCCCGTAGCGTTTGGGAATGATCAAACCGAGAAAGCCGTTCTCGCGCACGAAGCGCCAGATCTCGGGAGGCAAATCGTGAAGCTCGTGCGTAATCTGCCAGTCGTCGACAATACGGCAGAGCTCCTCGACCGGTCCATCTAGAAAGGCCTGCTCTTCAGCAGATACGTGCGGTGGCGGAAGGTCGAGTAATGCGCGCCAGTTCGGAGCCCCGCTAAACAGTTCCGCATCCCACCACACGGTACCGGCCTGCATCGCCTCACGTTCGGTGTCAGACATCTTGGGCATCAGGTTGCGAAAGATCGCCAGCAGCCGGTTACTGATCAAGGCGCGGCGGAGCAAGCGAATGTTTAGCGGCGCCAAGATCAACACCAATGCGGCGCCTGCGCCGACCAGGACCTCGCGCGGGGCGTCGAAGACCAGGCCGAGGAGCGCACTCACAGCGATGAGCGCAGCACTCCATAACCACAACGGCGCCTTAAGGTATGCCAGCGCCCAAGCACCAGCGGCCATAAGCACCAGCGCGACTAACCCCGCCATCTCACACTCGACTCCGCTTTCAATTGCTGCACCCGTGTGACCGTGCCCTGAATTTTGTAGACCTTCAGGTGCGCGGCCGTATCACCCGATGGACCTTAAGTATAGGAAACATCGCCCCTTGAAGAGGACCGAGTGCTATTAAACGAACCTTATAACTATTTGATTATACAATATAATTTACGATGGAGTACCAAACTCCTTCAAATTTTTGAATGATATCACCGGACGCGTTTGTTGTTCCGAGAACAGCAACGTTCGCGTGCCTTAACTACCGGCGCCAATTCCCAGCCCGGTCCCGACCAACTTTCTAGCTGGTGATTTAAGGAGACATAGACATGTCAACCACATTATCGCGTTTTACCTATACACCTGGACACTCGCGCGTGGTCAGCGCGGGGGTCTACTTGCCTGAGAACCGCGTGACCTCGACAGAGGTCATGGAGCAAGTCGATTCCGTTGAACGTTTCGGACTAGCCCATGACTGGCTGGAGCGCCTCACGGGAATCAGCGAACGGCGTGTGGCGCCGCACGATATGCTACCGAGCGACATGGCCGCCAGAGCGGCAATGGAAGCATTGGAACGCGGTGCGATCAATCCGAGGGAAATCGATGCCCTCATCTTCGCGGGCGTCATCCGAGACCACATGCTAGAACCGAGCACCGCGCACATCGTCCAAGCAAAGATCGGCGCTGACAACGCTACGGTGTTTGATGTCAACAACGCTTGCTTGGGGTTCATGACCGGCATGCACTTGATGGATGCTCTGATCGCCACTGGCCAGGTCCGGCGCGGACTGGTCGTATGCGGTGAACAAGGATATCAATTCACACGCAAGGCCTATGCTGCCATAAACCAAACGATGGCGCGCGACGCATTTAACAAGCTTGTCGCTGGCTTAACGCTCGGCGACGCCGGGGCAGCAATGGTGCTGGGCCCGAAGTTGGATCCGGACACCGGATTTATGGGATATGCCTCGCACTCACGCGGGCAGCACGCGGCGTTGTGCACTTGCGGCAACCCCACGGAAGAAAGTCCACTTTACACCGACATGACCGCGATCATTGGCGAAAGCGAGAAGCTTGTCACCGACGTGTTCTACGAGCTCATGGGCAGACTGAATTGGAGGGCACGAGAACTTTCCAAATATATCGTCCACCAGGTAGGCACAAAAATTTTTAAGCTATATGCGAAAAATATGCACGTCCCTGTCGGGATCATGCCCAACACGGTTTCAACCCTAGGCAACATAATCACTGCAACTATCCCAGTCAACTTGTATCGGTTAATTGTCAACAACGATGTCGAAGACGGACAAAAGGTTGTCTTGTCGGGCGCGGGCAGCGGAATTTGCACCGATCAGGCGGGTTTGATCTGGCGCGCGGCCTAATATAGATTCTGGCCTTCAGGCGAAAACGTATCCGGACAATACAATCTCGACAACAACGGAATAAGCCCCTTAGCAAGTGCAGGCCACATCATGGACATCAAGATAGTTGCGCTGCCCGCGATGCTGGCACTCCTTGCTAAGGGTGGAATATTCCTCTATGCAAGATTCTCGCGGACGCACAATCTACGCACGCAGATCTACCTTTGGTTCTTGTTTGCGCTTGCTATACAAAACATCGCTGAGATTGCCGCGTTCTACTACGACGGACCTAAACAACCGCTGCCGATTCAACTCTCCGAGGGCTATATATATTTTTCTGCGAGTATCATCGCGATCGCACTGCTGGTGCACCTAGCATCAGTGTTGGGCTGGGACAAGCAGGCGCGCAATCGGATGGTGCTGATCGTCATATATGCACCGGCTGCATTGTTACAGGGGTTGCTTTGGTTTAGTCCCTCGTTTGTCACCGGTTTCGAACCGATGGCTTATACCTACACCAAAGTGCCTGGTGAGCTTTATTTCCTCTTCGAAATCTACACCGTCGCCTACTTGTCTACTGCTGTCGTGCTGCTGATCCATGGAAGTCTGAAGCAGCAGACGACTTCTAAACGGCTCAGGAACAAACTGATGTTGGTCGGCATGCTGCCGATCTTTTTGGTCGTGGTCGCAGTAGTAAGCTTACAGCACCTCGGGCTGCAGTATTTCAACACTACAGTAACGTTGCCGATCGCAGTTACTTTTTTCTTGATCGTAACGGCGTACGCTACTCATCAGCATCGATTGTTCGACATTGAGTTTTATATTCCCTGGTCCAAGGTTAGAAGACGCAAAACCGCGTTTTACCACCGTATCCGCGCCATGATCGCCGAGATTGCGGATCTTCAGTCAGTGAATCACGCGATCCGCCGACTGGCGGACACGTTGCGCTGCCCAGTAGCGCTGCTTGAAAACGAAGGTGTGGTGGTTGCGACGGCTGATGCCGCGGCGGCAATGCTACAGATCCCGGAGCAGACGCTACATGAGTTCAGCCACATCGTTGTCGCCAATGAGATCGCGGACACACATCCCGAGGTGCATGCGGTCATGAGGCGCCACCACGTAGCAGCAATCGTCCCATTCTACCCACACAGCCGCAACGCGATGGGTTGGCTACTATTGGGTGATTCTTTCAGCGACCAAGTCTACACCCCGCTCGATTTCAGGCTGGTCGAAGAGCTGTTTCAAAGAATGGCGGACCTGTTCTTGGACAGGCTGCTGACTATGCGCGCGCAGCTGACCGACGCCCATGATCGCATCCAAGTGCTCGAACGCCGCCTAACCGAGACCGAGCAAGCGTTGTCGCCCTTGCAACGCGATCTAGAAAGCCTGCGCTACGAAAACGCGCGTCTGGCGAAAGAACAACCGGCTGACAGCTTGACAGCCCGAAACGCAACGACGGAGCCGCTCGGCACTACCATCACCGTCATTGGCCGGGACAAGGCTTTGCTCCGGCACTTGCGCGCGTCCTTTCCGCAGGTAGAACACTATGTCGGCCTGACCTCGGCCGGCTTCAAGCGCAAGCGTGCGCCGGATGTGCTTGTTTACCGCGCCGAAGTCGGGGCGTCGGCGGCGCATCGTAAGCTCGAGCGATTCGTCAACGGAGCGCGTGGCCGAAAGGCTGCACTCATTTACGGCCCAGGTGCACGTGAGTTCGTGGCGAACCACAAGCGCAGCTTGGTGGGCTCACTCATCGAGGTGTTGCCGGAAGAAGTCAGCGAGGGTGTCTTGGTGCGCAAGGTCCGGGCTATGTCCAGCCTCGTGCGCTCGGTCCGTAGCATTCATAACCCGGACTACCCGCTTATTGGACGCAGCCGCCCGTTCCTCGAATTGGTTGCAGAGGCTGAGCGTATCGCTGGCTTTAGGGAACCGGTGGTGATCAAGACCGATGACGCCTACCAAGCGATTGCGCTCGCAGCGCACATTCACGCCGCTGGCAGGAAACCGGGCAAGTTCTTGGCGTTAAACGGCCTAGAGCTTGAGAAAAAATTCGCCAATGCCAATGAAAGCCAGATGGCGACGCTTCTCGCCGAGGTCCATGATACGACGGTAATGATCGAAAATGTGTGTCAATTATTCAAAGCGCTTCAGGATAGACTGCACTCGGTGCTGGCACATGCGAAGGGTGTACGTATTATCGGTGGCGTCGACGGTGATGCAGAGGGAATCGCGGAAAAAGTCCGCGAGCTACCCGGGGCAATCCAGCCGTTCGTATTAGAGTTCCCCCCTCTGCGTGAGCGGCCGATCGACGTCCAACCCCTTGTGCACTACTACACCCTGCAGTTCAATCTGCAGGCGGGTGTAAATGACCATCTTAGTCAAAGCGAGGTCGATGGACTTCTGGCTGAAGACTATCCTAGGGACCTGGCCGCCCTTAAGACCGCGGTATTTGCGGCTCTGCAATCCAAACAGTGTTCGACATCGGAGCTAGCTGACCTCGATTACGAGGTGACGGATAGATCGCTCGACGATTATGTGGCCCAATTTGAGGCCAGGCTGATCACTCAGACGTTAGAGCGGTGCGACGGTAATAAATCCAAGGCAGCACGCTTGCTCGGGCTGCGACCTAACACGCTGCACTACAAGCTCGTGCGCCACGGGCTACTTTCGACCAAGAAAAACGAGAGCGCCTCCTAGCTGAAGCGTAACCTCAGGGTGCGTCCGGTAAGCAAAGATAGCGCCGACAATCGCCGTCGCCAAAGTTTCATCGCAGACGTGCACTTGCGGGCGAAATCCGACCTCGTATCAGAAAGCCCCCTCTTCAGAACACTCACACACAACAAATCGCACTCCCTCAGGTAAGCGCGGTTAACCCCGTCCAGGCCGACGAAGCTCTCGCAGGACGTGGTTACGAAGTGCAGGGCTATGGCCATGCTTTCGGTGTGCCTCCGCTGGATCGACGACAGCTTTGACCTATGGGCCTTTTCCATTATGCTGTTGTCGACCGATGGAAGCAGCGGTACCCCGGCAACACCAATAACACCCGGGAGGATGAAACCAATGGGATGGATTCGCTGCGCGCTGCTGCTGATCCTGGTTGCGTTCGCGCCAGCTGTTCTGGCGGGGAGCGGTAACACGCTGCCGCGCGCTTCCGCCGAGGCCTTGGCCATGGCGGACGCTAATGTCGCGCTCGTCAACTCCCCGTCGGCCCAGTTCATCAACCCGGCTAACCTCGTCGACAGTGAAGCACGAGGCCCGGATTGGGAGGCAGGCGTCTTGATCGGGCGTGTAGACAGTAACTTCACGCGCTCGACCCCGGCTGGCTTCGGCGCCGCGCTGCCGGGACGCTTCGAGTCGAAGACGCAGAACCCAGTAATACCATTCGGGGCTTTCACGTTCGGGCGTTCGGAACGTGGGACTTGGGGCGTTTCGATCGAGTCACCGCACGGTCTCGAAGTCGAGTGGCCGGATGGCACGTTTAGCGTCAACTTATTACCCTTCGGTGCTCCGGGCACGGCCGACTTGGCAAGGAAGGCCGAACTCACGGTTATTCGAGTCGGACCAGCATACGCCTACGCAATCAATGATCGCTGGCGCATCGGTGGGCGCGTCTTCGCCCAGTACGTGGACGCGTTAGACGAGAATGACGTCTCCACCGCTTCAGCCGACGGCTGGACCGCGGGCGCACAGATCGGTGTGCGCTACAAAGCGGAAAAGTTATTGTTCGGCGCAGCGTACACCAGTCGGACCAACACCGAAGTTGAGGGCACTTTGAGCAATATCAACCCCGCCGCCGCCGGCCTACTGATTCCCGGTCCGGCAAAAGCAGACATTTTGTTGCCAGACCGTCTACAAGTGGGTGCCGCCTTTCGGTTGCGATCCAATCTTTGGTGGGAGCTTGATCTCGATTGGATCGGTTGGTCGTACGTCGATGAGCTCACCATCATTCAGGCAAACGGCACCGTCGCCAATGCTGGCCGAAATAACCGGGCCAGCGAAGATACGCTCTCGGTTCGCACAGGAGTCAAATGGCAGTACAAACCCCGTCTCACGTTCTACGCTGGGGTCGGCGATGATCCAAGCCCCGTGCCGGACCAGGATGTTTCCCCCATTATGAGCATGTTGGAGAAGACACGCCTCGGCCTCGGTGTTGGGTATGTGTTAAAAAGCGGCTTGCGCATGGACCTCGCCTATCAATACATCCGAGGGCACTCACGCGATGTAGCGGCCACGACTCAGGATAACCTCGCCGGTGTGGATACTGGGGTCTTCGCAGGACGCTACTCAAGTGACACCCATGTGCTGGGAGTTACGTTTAGAGGGACGTTCTAGCTGCCAGCCGCGTTATCGCGCTCTCAAATCTCGATCAGCTCAAACTCGTCTTTGGTCGCACCGCAGTCGGGACAAGTCCATGTGGCGGGGATGTCCTCCCAGCGCGTCCCGGGCACAATGCCTTGATCAGGCAGGCCTTGCTCTTCGTCGTAGACGAACCCACAGACAACACACATGTAGGTCTTCATCACACTCTGTGATGCCTCCTGGCCCATATCAATATTCCTTACCGGGGCGGTCCGACCCAGCGCTGTTGATGGAACAGATAGTGAATCGCTGCAGACAAGCGTGCGAATTGTCGCATTTTTCGCCGCCCTCTTGAAACGTCGGCGCTGGACCGTTGCGCTTATGTGCGCGCAGCGGGTGACCGATTACAGCCGTGTGTGCGCCGTGGGGTACACTTTCCAAACGCGGTCTCGAGTTTGGAACGATAAATCTCATGAGTGATGACACCGGGCCAGTCGTGTTGCTCTTCACCGGCAGTGACCCGACTGGCGGTGCCGGGATACAGGCGGACATCGAGGCGATCATCAGTATGGGGTGTCATCCGGCGCCGGTGATCACCGCCGTAACCGCCCAAGACACGACGGGCCTGAAGGACTATGCGCTAGTCGAAACTCAGCTGGTTATCGCCCAGGCGCGCGCCGTGCTCGAGGACATCCCGGTGGCGGCGATCAAGACCGGCATGCTCGGTAATTGCGCCAACCTGAGTGCGGTGGCTAGCATTCTCGCCGATTATCCAGACATCCCGGTCGTGCTCGACCCGGTTCAATCAACGGGTGCGCGCGCTGCACTGGCGGATGAGTCACTGGATGACGCTTTGCGCGCTCTGCTCGTGCCGCGAGCGACTTTGATGACACCGAACAGCGATGAGGCGCGTCGGTTAGCACCGGACGCGGACACCACCGACGCCTGCGCCCAGGAGCTGATGTGGCTTGGCTGCAAGTACGTCCTGATCACGGGCACCCACGCGAGGACCCCACAGGTTATCAATCATCTTTATGGCAATATGCGCAAGCTCAAGAGCTTTGAATGCGAGCGGCTCCCGCACGTTTACCACGGGTCGGGCTGTACCTTGGCATCGGCGTGTGCCGCGGCCCTCGCTCATGGATTAGAGCCCGTCAACGCTGTCGCGAGGGCGTTGGAGTACACTTGGGACAGCCTCAAGCACGCACACCGTCTCGGCTTAGGTCAACACATTCCAGACCGCCTGTACTGGGCTCGGCACCGAACAACACCAGATGGCGACTAGCTCTGCGGTCACCGGCGTGTATGCGATCGCCGACACCGGATGCATAGCGCCAGACCACTTTACCGAGAGTGTGCAAAAGGCCATTGCCGGTGGCGCGGCCATCGTGCAATACCGCGACAAGCATTTCAGTCAGGGGGCTGAAACACGCGCCTTGGAGCTATCACGCTTATGCCAGGCGCACCGCGTGCCACTGATCATTAACGACGATCCCTACCTCGCGGCGAGGCTCGGTGCAGCCGGGGTCCATCTCGGTCGTGATGACCCCGGGCTGGAACAGGCGCGCAAACTTCTGGGACCGCAAGCGATTATCGGCGTCTCTTGCTACAACGAGCTCGATCGCGCGCTCGCAGCCGAGGCCGACGGAGCCGATTACGTAGCGTTCGGCAGTTTCTATCCTTCGCCAACCAAACCGACGGCGGTGCGCGCAACACTGGAGTTACTGCGAGCGGCCAGAGGACAGTTGCGGCTGCCGATGGTTGCGATAGGCGGAATCACCCCGGAAAATGGCGCAGCGCTGATTGCCGCAGGTGCTGACGTACTGGCAGTAATCCACGGCGTTTTCGCTCAGCCCGACATTGAGCGCGCAACGCGTCGTTATGTCGCGTTGTTTGCCCGCGCAGACGAACAAGATGAGCAATAACTCTACATTGCTGTTTCGGCAGGCCCGCGAGCATATTCCCGGCGGGGTCAACTCACCCGTGCGTGCTTTCAAGGGGGTGGGCGGCAAACCGCTGTTTCTCGCCCGCGGCGCGGGCGCCTATCTGTGGGATGTCGATGGAAAACGTTACATCGACTACGTCGGCTCATGGGGCCCCATGATTCTGGGGCATGCGCACCCGGCTGTGCTTGAAGCCGTCCGCCAAGCCACCAAGGCAGGCCTTGGTTTTGGCGCCCCAACGCAGATCGAGGCGGAAATGGCCGAGCTCGTGTGCTCGCTGGTGCCGACGGTAGAGAAGGTGAGGATGGTCAATTCGGGCACTGAGGCCACGATGAGCGCGATCCGGCTCGCACGCGGCTACACCGGGCGCGATAAGATCATCAAGTTCGAAGGCTGTTATCACGGCCACGCTGACTCGCTGCTGGTCAAAGCGGGCTCGGGGGCGCTGACCTTGGGCGTTCCAACCTCTCCCGGCGTGCCCGCTGACGTCGTCGCGCACACCCTGACCTTGGAGTACAACAACACGGATCAGGTAGAACAGGCGTTCGCTGAGCTCGGTAAACAGATTGCCTGCGTGATCGTGGAGCCGGTGGCTGGCAACATGAACTGTGTGCCGCCGGTTCCCGGCTTTCTCGAGGCCTTGCGCAAGGCCTGCAGCGCCCACGGAGCGTTGTTAATCTTCGACGAGGTTATGACCGGTTTTCGTGTCGCCCTTGGCGGCGCGCAGGCGCTTTACGGAATCGACCCGGATCTGACAACCTTGGGCAAGGTGATAGGGGGTGGCCTGCCTGTCGGGGCCTTCGGTGGTCGCACCGCAATCATGGATCATATCGCGCCAGACGGTCCGGTCTACCAGGCCGGGACCCTGTCAGGCAATCCGATCGCGATCGCGGCCGGGCTCGCCACCTTGCGAGAGCTGGCGCGCGCTGGCTTCCACGAGCGCCTCGGCCGCACCGCCGAGACATTAGCAGACGGCTTGCGCGCTCGGGGGCGCGCGGCGGGAGTGCCACTCACTGTGCAGTGCGTCGGCGGAATGTTCGGCATCTTTTTCACCGACCAAGCCCCCGTGACGCGGTTCGAACAAGTGATGGCGTGCGACGTTGAACGCTTCAAACGTTTTTTTCATGCGATGTTGGGCGCGGGTGTGTATCTCGCACCCTCGGCCTTCGAGGCCGGCTTCGTGTCATCAGCGCACACCGAGGAGGATATCGAAGCCACACTCGATGCGGTCGCGCGCTGCTTACAGAACCCATAAAAGAAACAGGCCGGGATGAAACCCGGCCCGTGCGTGCGCCCCACACGCTGTTCGATCTATAAAGTCTTTAGCTGACGAGTATGTTCTCGTCCGTGTATCGCACCGTCGCTACCTGCGGCCGAACAGCCATATCGCTTAGCGCGATGTCGATACCAAGAATCGCCACAACGTCATTGTGATCCCGAACCCCAGGCATCTCCTGGCGCAGGTACGTGTAATGCGTCTCGTTCATGTAGACTAGGTTCGGCCGCGAACCGTTGTCCTGCTCGTAACTGCTCACTAAGTTGACGATGTGACTTAGCATCTTTTCATCCTCTAGTCTTTGCCTTACCTGCTTCCCGCTCCTGGTTTCCGGCTGCGCCGGCTGTATCCTCTGCAACACCAAAGGCAATACTCGTGCCAGTCTCATCATCTCGTTTAAGTTACTGAACTAAAAGGACTAATAGGACTACTGAGGGCGATCGCTCGGTCTAGCGGTACAGGTACGCGGCACGGAGCGACGACAAGGGGCAAATCAGTGCCGATGACCGGCGGGCCGCGCCACCGGCGGTAGCACCTGCCCGCCAAACGGGCAAGAACGGTGAGCGAACAGGCTGAACTCAGGGCGCGTGCTCTAGCCCCGACATGTACTCGGCAACGGCCTTGATCTGGTCTTCGGACATGCGAAAAGCAATGTCCATCATGATCTCGTTCTTGCGTTTGCCGGTTTTGAATGCGAGCAGCTGTTGCTCACTATAAACCGCGTGCTGACCGGAGACGCGCGGATAAAGTGGCGGGATTCCCTCACCCGCTGGTCCGTGGCAAGCCATGCAGGCAGCCACACGGTTCTTCTCATTGCCACCGCGGTAAAGTTTCTCCCCACGCCTAGCGAGCTCGGCATCGGACGCCCCCGGGGCTTTGATGCCCTGACTGGAAAAAAAAGCGCCTAGGTTCTCCATGTCTTTCTCCGACAGCTGGGCCACGATACCCGCCATGACAGCATTCTTGCGCGCACCGGATTTGTAATCCTTGAGCTGCTTGACGATGTACTCAGCATGCTGGCCGGCAAGCTTGGGCCACTCGGGGTTCGCGCTGTTTCCGTCTGGACCGTGACACGCGACACAGAGCGTTGATCTTGCTTTGCCGGCGGCCGCATCCCCTGCAGCCTCACCAACCCCTAGCGATAGCGCAATCCCAGCTCCCGCCATTACCGTCAACAGCATCTGTCTCATCGCAGCTCCTCTGGCCTAGGCAGGCGCCTGGCCTACCGACGAACGCACACCCGCACAATCGTGTTGGCTTCGTCCTCAACACAACCAGCAGGATGATGCAACTGCAACTTCCACCCGCACCTGAAGCCAGGTGTGCTTAATTCATACAGTCGGTGAGGACAGTGCCGATTCAGCCCACAGAATGTGGCGCTTGCGAACAATCTAGTTTATTAAGGAGCGTGTTATATACCAACAGCGCCATCGCCGGTCAATTTTCCACCCATAATCGTGAACAATCCCTTCGCCGACGTGCACTTTGCTGTAAGCGCCCTCACCCCGCGCCAGCTGCCGCCTGATCGTGGTGCCGAGGTCGCGTTTGTTGGCCGTTCGAACGCAGGCAAATCGAGCGCGATCAACGCCATTACCGGTCACCGCGGGCTTGCGCGGACGAGTAAGACCCCGGGTCGCACCCGCGCTCTGAATGTCTTCAATCTGGATGAGCACCGCAGGCTCGTGGATTTACCTGGGTTCGGTTATGCGCGTGCCGCGAAAGAGTTTAAACACCAGTGGCAACAGGCGTTGAGGCACTACCTCGAACGGCGTCGCTCGTTGCGCGGTCTCGTGCTGGTGATGGATGTGCGCCGATCGTTGGCCGCAGCAGAGTACGAGCTGCTGCAATGGTCGCGGCAAGCGGCACTGCCCGTGCATATTCTGCTAACCAAGAGCGACAAGCTAGGACGCGCGCCGGCCCGGGCCGCGCTGCAGCAGGTCGCAAGCAACCTCTTGTCATTTCGCCACGGTGTTTCGGTGCAGCTGTTCTCGGCGTCGCGTCGCGAGGGCGTGGACCAAACTCGCGCAGTGCTGGCTGACTGGTTGAGGCTAAAAAAAAGCCCCGGCAAAAACAAGGGGAGAAAACCCGGGGCCTAACCTTTCCTGGAACGCATATTCCAGGAAGCACCCGCTCAGGGAGGAGGAGCGGGCGGGACAGTCGAGGTTGACTATCCGTGAATATAGACCCGCACGGCAGTCAGAAGTTCCCGCCGGCGCCTAATGCGCCTCATCCCAGTTATCGCCGACCCCAATATCAACCACCAGCGGCACCGATAAGGTGGCGATCTCACTCATGCACCGGCGGATGTTTTCCCCGCAAGCCTCGACTTGATCCTTTGCCACCTCAAACACCAATTCATCGTGCACTTGCATGATCATCTTGACGTCGACCCGCGCGCTCGTGATCCATTGGTCCACCGCGAGCATTGCGAGCTTAATGAGATCCGCAGCGGTCCCCTGCATCGGCGCATTGATGGCGGCACGCTCGGCATACTGCCGACGCGCCTGATTACTCGCGTTGATGTCCTGCACGTACAGGCGTCGACCGTACACCGTCTCTACATATCCTTCACTACGCGCCTGTGTGCGCGTGCGCTCCATAAACGCTTTGACTTCCGGATAGCGGGCGAAATAGAGATCCACATACTGCTGCGCTTCGCGCCGGTCGATCTTCAGCTGTCGCGCAAGCCCGAAGGCCGACATTCCATAGATCAGACCAAAGTTGATGGCCTTGGCATTGCGTCGCATTTCCTCGGTCACCAGCTCCGTGCTCACACCGAAGACCTCGGCGGCGGTAGCGCAATGCACATCCGCACCTTTAGCAAAAGCATGTTGCAGGCCGGTATCTCCTGACAGGTGCGCCATGATCCGCAGCTCGATCTGGGAATAGTCAGCCGACAGAATTTTATAACCGTCGGACGGCACGAATGCCTGGCGGATGCGGCGTCCCTCGGCTGTGCGTACAGGTATATTTTGCAGGTTCGGATCGCTGGATGACAATCGACCAGTCGCCGCCACTGCCTGATGGTAGGACGTGTGTACACGTCCCGTGTCGGGATTGATCATCTCCGCTAGCTTGTCCGTATAAGTGGATTTGAGCTTGCTTAAGCCGCGATATTCGAGAATCAGCTGGGGCAATGGATAATCCAAAGCGAGTTCCTGCAAGACGTCCTCGGCGGTAGATGGCTGTCCCTTGGGCGTCTTTTTGAGGACAGGCAATCCTAACTTGTCGTACAAGATCTCCTGAATCTGTTTAGGCGACTCGAGGTTGAACGGCTGCGCCGCGACCTTATGCGCTTCTTGCTCGCGCTCGAGCATACGCCGTGCTAGCTCGTCACTTTGCTGTCGCAGCATCCGCGCGTCGATCCTCACGCCGTTACGCTGCATGCGCGCAAGCACCGGTATCAAAGGCACTTCCATTTCCTTGAAGATCTTCACCAACGTGGGGGTCTGCCGTAGTCGCGGCCATAGATGCTCGTGTAAACGTAAGGTTATGTCGGCGTCTTCGGCAGCATAGGGGGCGGCTTGCTCGATCGGCACTTCGCTAAAGTTGATCTGTGCCTTACCTTTGCCAGCGACGTCCTCGTATTTGCGCGTTTTATAGCCGAGGTATTTGAGCGCCAAGCTGTCCATATCGTGTCGTGATCCGGTGCTGTTGAGCACATATGACTCAAGCATGGTGTCGAAAGCAGCACCGGATAGCTCAATCCCGTAACGACTTAACACGACGATGTCATACTTAAGATGTTGACCGACCTTGTTAGCACTCGCACTTTCCAGTAACGGGCGCAGTTGTTGCAAGACGTGATCGCGCTCGAGCTGCTTTGGTGCCCCGGGGTAAGTGTGCGCCAGCGGAACATAGGCGCCGACACCCGTGTGATCGCTAAAAGACACGCCAACAAGCTCGGCGCGCATGGCGTCGAGATCAGTAGTCTCAGTGTCGAAAGCGAAAAGCGGGGCCGCTCGCAGGCGCTTAAGCCAGGTGTCGAGTGCTTTCTGATTGAGCACAGTCTCGTACTGGCCTTCGGTCCGGTCGTCGGTGCGCCCACCGGCCCCCTCACCGAGCTCGGCCAACAAGGTCCTGAACTCGAGCCGCGTATAGAGCTCACGTAACTTGGCTGTGTCCGGCGGCTGCCGCTGCAAGTCTTGCGGCTCTTGCGCCAACGGAACGTCGTGCCTGACAGTGGCGAGCTCACGCGAGAGCGGCAGCTGTTCAAGGGAACCCCGCAGATTCTCGCCGACTTTGCCAACAATCCCTTCCGCGTGCGCGATCACGCCTTCCAGCGAACCGTATTCCTGCAGCCACTTAGCGGCGGTCTTGGGACCGACTTTGGGCACGCCGGGGATGTTATCCACGCTGTCGCCGATGAGCGCGAGATAGTCGGTGATGCGTTCTGGTGCTACGCCAAACTTTTCTATTACAGCTTGCCGGTCGTATAGAGCGTTGGTCATCGTATTAATCAAAGTGACTCGAGCACCGACCAATTGCGCCATGTCTTTGTCGCCAGTCGAGATCAACGCGGACATGCCACTGTCAGCCGCGCGCTGAGCTAAGGTAGCTATCACGTCGTCTGCCTCTACACCCTCTACCATTAACAATGGCAAACCCATCGCCTGCACCACAGCGTGTATTGGTTCTACCTGCGCTGCCAGTTCGTCTGGCATCGGCGGTCGGTTGGCCTTGTACTCGGCGTACAGCTGATCGCGAAAAGTTTCTCCCTTTGCGTCAAAGACCACTGCTATGTGATTGGGATCGTAATCGGCCAACAACTTGCGCAGCATGTTAGTAATTCCGAAGACTGCTCCCGTGGGTTCACCGTGAGAGTTGGTGAACTGCGGCATCGCATGAAACGCTCGGTACAAGTACGATGAACCATCGACGAGTATTAGCGGCTTTGTTTTTTCATCGACTCGCATAGTCATGAAGCGGCACCACTGTTCGTTGATGCTGGGGGCCGTGTGCGTCCCGCGCGTGTTCGCATTCTAACCCAAGGTATCCTACCTCGCCGGCGATTAGCCGATCCCTTATAATGCCACCATGGTGCTACAGGTGTACGTCGGTGACGACTTGGCACGTTACGGATTCGGAGAAGGGCACCCCTTCGGCCCGGATCGCCTCGATGCATTCTGGCGCGAAGCAGTTAAGCAAGGACTCGACAAGAAGGTCCGCTTGGCAACGCCCGCAAGCTGCTCGGAGAGCGACATAAGGCAGTTTCACACCCCAGACTATGTAGCGCGTGTTAAGCAGCAATCGGCAACGGGCACGGGCTACCTTGACTACGGCGATACGCCCGCCTTCGAGGGTGTATTTGAAGCGGCTTCCTATGTCGTTGGAACCGGACTAAACGGTCTAGCCCATTGCATGTCGGGCGAGTGCCCGCGCATGTTCGTGCCAATCGCTGGTCTGCATCATGCACGCAAGGACTCGGCCGCCGGTTTCTGCGTATTCAACGACCCCGGGGTCCTCATCGTAACCGTGCGCCAGCAGTACGGTCTGAAGCGCGTCGCTTACGTTGACATCGACGCTCATCACGGCGACGGCGTCTTTTACGCATTCGAGGACGACCCCGACCTCATCTTTGCAGACATTCACGAGGATGGACGTTTCCTCTACCCGGGTACGGGATTCGCGCACGAAACCGGCAAGGGATCGGCCAAAGGCACCAAGCTCAACATCCCGATGTTGCCCGGAGCAGATGACAACGCGTTTCACGAGGTGTGGCCGGAGCTGGAGGCATTCGTGCGCGCTGGTAAACCCGAGATCATTCTGCTGCAGGCCGGCGCCGACAGTATCCGTGGCGACCCCATCACCCACATGCAGTTCACTCCTGAAGCCCACGGTTACGCGGCGAAGCGCCTGTGCGCCATTGCCGATGAATATTGCGACGGCCGTATAATCGCTATGGGTGGAGGCGGTTACAATCGCACCAACCTGGGGCTTGGGTGGAGCGCGGTGCTCAACGGCATGCTAGGTATGGGCTAGCTTCGAGCTATCCCTTCGAACTTACGACGAGATTGCGCCCGGATTGCTTTGCCTCATAAAGCGCACGATCAGCGCGCGACAGCAACTGCTCGAGGTCTTCGCCTTTCACAAACAAGGTGGCACCGACGCTTATGGTGAGCTTGATTTTCTTCTCGCCGACGTCGAATTGCGCCGTGCTCACGGCTTCTCGGATGCGTTCGGCGATCCTGGATGTCTGGTCGAGCTCAGTCTCGGGCAACACCAACAAAAACTCTTCGCCGCCGTAACGGCCGACCTTGTCTGGCATACGCAGAGTCTCTACGAGAATGGATGCCACATTCTCCAGTACCCTATCCCCTGCCTTGTGGCCATAGGTGTCGTTGACTTCCTTGAAGTGGTCGACATCAATCATGGCGATGCACAAAGGATGACCATAGCGCTCTGCCTGCGCCATCGCTTCGAGCACGCCGATGGTGATGCCGCGCCGGTTGCGCGTGCGCGTGAGCGCGTCGGTAATCGCGAGTTGACCGAGTTCAGCCGCACGGTCTTCCGCGTGCAGACGTTTCTCATACTCGCGTTTGATGGGTGTCGCCACCAGCCAGTAGATCGGCGGAGCGATAAGCAAGGAAAGCACGGCGGCGCTGATAACGCTAACCAAAACCGACTGCGCCAATAAACCGAAGGCGGTCATGAGTAGCATGATGACGAGGTCGACTACGAAGGTGACCGCGACGATGCCAAGCATGGCCCAAGCCGCAGAGATCACTCCAGCGTTGGTTTTCACCACGCGAGCCTTTTCTGGGTGCCGAGAGACGGCGCCAGGACGTCCATAACTATCTGACATGATTACCCTTATCTTTAAATATATAGCGCCCGCTGTGCGTTTGCGAGCCACCCCGTCGGCTATTAGCACACATCCTCAGGTCGGTTATATCTGTTGTAGCCTGGCGTAGGCGAGCACCAACCACTTACTGCCGGCCTGCTGAAAGTTAACCTGCACGCGCGCGTGTTCTCCCCGGCCTTCGCAGCTCGTGACCACGCCTTCGCCAAACTTTTCATGCCGCACGCGCTGCCCAAGGCGCATGGGACCTGATTGCGCAGTCGAAACGGTCGCCTCCGCCCTTGGCCGAGAGCGGGTCAGAAACGGCTGCGCGCGAACTTCATAAACGAGTTCCGGCGGAATCTCGCCGAGGAAGCGTGACGGACTGGTGTAGTGCTCCGTCCCATGGAGACGCCGCGACTCCGCATAGGTCAAGCACAGCTGTCGCATCGCGCGGGTCATGCCAACGTAGCAAAGACGTCGTTCCTCCTCGAGCCGCCCCGGTTCCTCCAAAGAACGTTGGTGTGGGAATAAGCCTTCCTCCATGCCCGTCAGGAAAACCAACGGGAACTCTAGCCCTTTGGCCGCATGCAGGCTCATCAGCTGCACGCAATCCTCCCACTCCCGCGCCTGCGCTTCGCCGGCCTCGAGCGCGGCGTGAGCGAGAAACGCAGACAAAGGATCCATATCGTCATCGTCCGTGTAGTCGAAGTTGCGGGCAGCCGACACGAGTTCCTCTAGGTTCTCCACACGTGCCTCTGCCTGTTCACCCTTTTCCTTTTTGTAGTGCTCAAGCAACCCACTGTGTTGCAAGACGTACTCCATTAGATCAGCCAAGGCGAAACCATGCGTGTCGTGCCCAAGCCGATCAACGAGCCCGAGAAATGCCGACACAGCGTTAGCATTGCGCGCCGCAAGTGTACCGCTTTCAATCAGTTGCTGTGCTGCCCCCCATAGCGAGCAGTCGTGCACCTTCGCATACTCACGGATCGCCGCCAGTGATCTTGTGCCGATGCCGCGCGGCGGTCTATTGGCCACGCGTTCGAACGAAGGGTCATCATGCCGACTCGCAATCAGACGCAAATAGGCCAGCGCATCCTTGATCTCGGCGCGCTCGAAAAACCGCAGCCCCCCGTATACGCGGTAAGGAATCTTTGCATCGATTAATGCTTCTTCGAACACGCGTGACTGTGCATTCGATCGATATAACACCGCGATCTCTCGGCGTGGGTGACCAGCCGTAGCCCAGGTCTGAACGCGGTCGATAACATAACGCGCTTCATCAATCTCATTGAACGCTGTATAAAGATGTATCGGCTCGCCTTTGCCGCCGTGCGTCCAAAGATTCTTGCCTAGTCGCCCGTCGTTGTAGGTGATTACCGCATTGGCCGCGTTGAGGATAGTCTCAGTAGATCGGTAGTTTTGCTCTAGCTTTACAAGCTGGGTGCGTGGGAAGTCGCGCTCGAACGTGAGCATGTTCTCGATGCGCGCGCCGCGCCAACCGTATATCGACTGATCGTCATCGCCGACGACAAAGAGATTACTATGAGTACCAGCGAACAGCTTGAGCCATCGATACTGTATAGAGTTCGTATCTTGAAACTCATCGACCAATACGTGCCGGAAGCGAGCTTGATAGTTATTACGCATATGCTCGTTAGCTTGCATTAACTCGAGCACGCGCAGTAACAGTTCTGCAAAATCTACCAGTCCTGCCTTCTGACAGGTTTCTTCATAGGCTCGATAGACGCGCAGCTGTTGGCGTGCCTGGACATCAACGGGTTCACCAAGATCATTGCACCGCCGGCCTTCCTCTTTCTGCGTATTGATAAACCATTGCAACGGTCGCGGCTGCCAATACGCCTCGTCGAGCTCCAAATTCTTAAGCACACGACGAATCAAGCGATACTGATCTTCGCTGTCGAGGATCTGGAAACCTTCGGGCAGGTTCGCGTCACGCCAATGCGCGCGCAGCAGTCGATGGGAAAGCCCGTGAAAGGTCCCGATCCACAGTCCGTTAACCGGACAGCGCAATAGCTGTTCGATGCGCCCGCGCATCTCCTGGGCAGCCTTGTTGGTGAACGTTACCGCCATGATGGAATGCGGCGAAACCTGCTCTACCCCGACTAGCCAGGCAACACGATGCGTCAACACCCGAGTCTTGCCGCTTCCCGCCCCTGCGAGCACCAACAACGGTCCCGCCGGCGCGGCAACAGCCTCGCGTTGCTCGGCATTCAGCGCCCCAAGAATATCGGTCACATCCACGCGCGGATCATAGCAACTGCGCTGACGCGCCGGCCATACAGCTCACGACTCAGGGAATGGACGTGCCGGCCGCGGATGCGGTTGGGTATCGGCTGCCGCAAGGTTCGATTAAGTCGTTGAACAATCTTGGAAAAGAGGATGAGCTCGCGCGGGGTTCAACGGAGGTTCGTGATGAATACTCTATCTCTATCTTTGGGGCAGACTGCACATAGTCAATGCCGCTTATGGCGTTATTACCGGTAAGATCGTTTTTTGCGCACGCTACAATTGGCTGCCTACTACGGTCTACAGAGAAAACGCGACGCCGTTGTTCTGGATCATGGTATTAGCTAATCTCGCTTTTGGCGGCTTCATCATTCATTTCACGCAAACCACGTTCTAGATACGACGCCCAATCCATGTCCGAAGATGAAAAAGGCTTGCGCATTTGGCAACGTTGGTTGCTTGGCCTAGTCGTCCTAAACCGAGGTTTACCCTGAGCCGGACTGGATTTCCGGGCCTCATATCGTTGACGGTTTGTGGGTAATTGCCACTTCGTTGCTAATTGCCGGCTACGTGCTGTTCAAGAAAGGTTTCAGTTGGATTTCCTCCTTTGTACTGTTTTTATACTCCCTGATCAGTTTCAGCGTACTGGGACACTATCTCTACGCGTCGCCATTTGACTTGCAATTCGTCATCAATCTAATGATCGTGTTAGAAGCTGTCGCGGCATTTGCATTGATAACATTCATTGTGTTTGTGCAATTTCGGCATCCCATCCCAGGAGGCGCATCATGACCGCAGACAGCTACGAGAACCGCAGCGAACGTCGCGCTCGTAGGCAACTCTTGACCAAGCTCCTAACTGTCGGGGGAGTGTCACTTGCGTCAACACTACTACCGGCCCGGTGGGGATCGTCCGACGTCAACGCTGCAACTGACATTCGTTTTGTGGTCCAGAATAAACGATTCATGGAACGTGCCTTTGAACTGAAACGCGAGGCAGAAGAAGCTGGCGATCAATCCTACGGGGCGATAATCGTCAAAGACGGTCGGCTGGTAGGAAAGGGTCCGAGTCGTGTAATCACTAATCAAGATCCCACTGCGCACGCCGAAATGGAGGCGATCCGCGACGCCGCAAGGCGCCTCGGCACGCGCGACCTCAGTGGATGTGTCATCTATGCGACTTCGAAACCATGTCGCATGTGCGAGACTGCAAGCTACTGGGCAAACGCGTCACGATTCTACTACAGTGCCGCACTAACCGACGGCGGACGTCCTCGTTACTCATCATGCTAGCAAGCGGCCTGCTCAAGGAATAATGCAGGAAGCCCGACTCGAGACAAGGGAAGGGACGTGACAGATACCGATCTGCATCAGTACTATTCGCGCCGCGCAGCAGAGTACGAAGAGATCTACAAAAAACCAGAGCGTCAGAAAGATCTTACTGAACTGAGAACCCTAGTAAGCCAATTGCTGCACGGGCATGAAGTTCTCGAGATCGCCTGTGGGACCGGTTATTGGACTGAGCTGATCGCGCCCGGAGCCCGTTCAGTACTGGCGACCGATACCAGCACGGAGGTGCTCGAGCTGGCGAAAACTAAGGGCTACTCGAGGGGATGCGTGCGCTTTACTCTAGCCGATGCCTATGACTTGAGTGATCTGCCGGGACAATTCACTGCAGCGCTGGCAGCCTTTTGGTGGTCGCATGTGCCAAAACAACGCGTTCCCGAGTTCGTGCAAAGCTTACACCACCGACTCGGCGTTGGCGGAACCGTCGTATTGATTGACAATCGTTATGTTGAAGGCAGCAATGTGCCGATTTCGGAGCACGACGAGCGAGGCAATACCTATCAGTTGCGGTGCCTTAGAGACGGAAGTCAGTTTCGTGTGCTCAAGAACTTTCCTAATGCAAGCGAGCTCTACGCTACCCTGAACCCTTGCGCAGATGATCTAAAAGTGTTCGAGCTAGAGTACTACTGGTACGCGTTATACAAGGTGGCAAAAATCAGTCTCTGATCGATCTCAACGAGCCTTCCAATGTTAAGAGTGTATGGTGACCACAATTCCGGCAACTGTTACAAGGTGAAGCTGTTGCTTACACAGTTGGATATACCTTTCGAATGGATCGATATCGACATTCTCAAGAACCAGAGCCGCACGCCTGAGCTCCTAGCGAAGAATCCCAACGGCAAAATTCCGACGCTCGAAACGGAAGATGGACGCTACCTGCCGGAATCCAACGCGATCCTATGTTATTTAAGCGAGGCTACGCCTTTGCTGCCCGACGACAACTGGGAGCGTGCGCAGGTGCTACGCTGGCTATTCTTTGAGCAGTATAGCCACGAACCCTACATCGCCACTTCGCGCTACATCGTGCGCTACCTCAACACGCCACTTAGTCACGAGCATGTGCTAAACGAAAAGCGCGCGCCGGGTTATGCTGCGCTCGATGTGATGGAACAACATCTACAGAACAATAACTATTTCGTAGGCGATCGTTACACGATTGCCGATATCAGCCTTTATGCATACACACATGTCGCTGACGAAGGCGGTTTCGATCTGTCGGCCTACAGGGCTATTCACATCTGGCTCGAGCAGGTACGCTCACAGCCGAAACACGTCGCCATGAACGACGTTTGAGCGTTAGCACGTCGGCGTCATAACGTCGATATCCCTAGCAAGTTAGTCAGACATCAAGGCAGCGGCTGCCTACAAAAAGCCCGGCGCCTGGTGTATGCTGCTTCTCCCGCCAGTCGACGCGTTTTCTAAGGGATAACAAGTATGTCGGGTATCGATAAACCAGCACTGCGAGAGCTCGTAGCGCCACGTTCTGTCGACGAGTTCTTCGCAAGTTTCTGGCCCGATAGATCGAACTACTTTGTTATCGAGGGCGACGCGGCACGATTACCCGAGTGCCTGCGCCGCGAAGAGTTGAGCAGCATCGAGGCGTTAATCCAGGCGAACCAGGGGCGCGTGCTGTTTACCAGCGGCCCGAATAGCAGCTACATGCTTCCAACTGACACGCAGTACGCCGCGAGTCTGTTTACGATGGGTCTGACGCTTTCGTTCGAGGATGTGACGCCATACATAGCCGGCGCCATCGATTTCATGAGGCAGCTCGAGCAGGATCTGGGAATAAACGAAGGCTCAGCTAGGATGACTGGATGGGCTTCGCCGCGCGAGAATGGCTCGGCTTGTCACTACGACGCCGATGACATCATTGCCATTCAATTGCTAGGCACCAAGCGATTCGAGCTTGCCCCGGTGCGCGAACTCAGAGCACCCTACGGAAAACAGTATTCGCCCGGGACCATGCCCTTTGAGGACATGTATCCGCAGATGACACAGGGCTTCCCAAGCTGGCGTGGCACAGAATTTGATGCAATCGATATGAAGCCGGGGACAGTACTGTGCTTCCGTCGAGGCATGTGGCACCGCACTTACGCCAGTACGAACTCGTTAGCGGTGAGTATTGCGATCCGGCCAGCAACGGCGATGGACTGCCTTATCGACCAGCTGCGGGCGGTCCTACTGCAAGATCCTAGATGGCGTCGACCGCTGTACGGTGCGTGGGGCAATAAACAGGAGCGCGAAGCCGCTTTTGATCGGGCGAAAGAACTCATCGACGAGATTCCGAAGATAACGAGTACCATTTCTCCAAAGGACCTGATATTACCGTCGCTATCTGAATCCAAACTGCTTGCCATGTTGGATCAAGACAGCCGTTTTCAACGCATCCCCGGGACTGCGATTTCACTGGTGGAATCGAACGAGTCTAAGACTGAAGAACTGCAATGGATACGCATAACTTTGAAGGACGAGAAGGATACAACGCATACCTTGTCGAGCATCGAAATCCCGACGAAATACGTAGCGCTGTTGAACTGGTTAGCCTCCCGTAAAGGTCCATTTTGCACGCGGGATCTAGAAATGGAATTTCCCGCGATTCCTCTGGACGAGCATATAGCCTTGCTCGAGCACTGCGTACGCGGCGGCCTGTTGAAACTCCTGTGGTTTCCATCCTTGGACGGCGTCACTCGTTGACGGTTGGCCAGATACACCCTGCGTGAGTAAGAACAATGGGACGGTGCTGCGTAGTTGCGCTAGAATCACGCGTGCGTTAACAAGAAACTAAACCATACCACCACTGGCAGAACTTTTGACATAACCTTCCATGGCCGCTCGTCTACCAAGATGGCTGCTGCGCCTCGTGATTGCGCTTGGCGTAATCATGGTGGTCTACATTGTCGGCGCCAATGCATTCCTCAATATGCCGTGGGGGTTCGGCCTCATCAACAAAAAGCCGGAGAAGCTTTGGATTCAATGGGCAAGCGGCTGGACTGTGATCCCCGGCGTGGTGCATGTCGAAGGCCTGCAGATCCGCGGGCAGGACAGAAAGTTTCAGTGGTACGCGACACTTGACGAAATCACCGTGTGGGTTGCGATGACCGCGCTTGTGCGCAAGACCTTTAGCACCAATGCAATGCGCGGACGTGGGCTCGAGTTTCGCATGCGCGAGCGCATTCAGCCGGGTCAAGAGCCACCGCCGTATAACAAATTCAGACCAGATATTCCCGGGCTAACGAACCCGCCGCAACCGCCGCCGGAAGCGCTCTATCCACCAACCACGCCCAAGCGTCCGTGGACCATTGAGCTCAGCGGCGGTGTTATCAGCGAGCTGCGCAGCCTATGGATCGAGAATTTTCGGTGGCAAGGCGACGGCCGCGTCGAGGGCGGCATGCGTCATATCGTCAAAGGGACAGTGGAGGTGCCAAGCGCCAGCTTGTTGCTGGAAGGTGGGGACGTGCGCGCTTCCAACGAGCCTGCGCTCAAAGATGTGCGGATCGAAAGCGAGATTACACTCGATCGGTTTCACCCGAAAAAGGAGAAGGGCTTAAAGGCGCTCGGTTTCATCTCCGGCGCGGTGCGGATTGCCGGTGAACTGGAAAATCTCGAATTCCTCAAAGTCTACTTCCGCCACGCGCCGTGGTTGCAGATTGACGGCCACGGTCAGCTCGATGCCGACATGCGCTTAAAGAATGGTGTCTTGCAACCAGAAACAAAGCTGAGCGTCATTACTAAGGACATGGCGACGAACATCTTCGGCTACAACCTCGACACCAAGGGACACGGCACGATCGAGGGACGGGTTGACGTCGAAGGCGAGAAGTCCGTCGCCAAGCTCGCGCTCACTTTGGACGAGTTCGCGGTAGCCCCTCCGGGTACCGAGCAAATGCTGATTCGCGGGCGCAATCTGAGGTTCGGCGGTGAAACAGCGGATCTGGATCTCCGCGCCCCGTTTAAAGACCTGACTTATTTCAGTGAGGTTCGCGGCGCCGAGATCGGCGAGCTCACTGTTCTCAATCGCTACATTCCGAAGAAAGTCGGTTTCACAATCCGTTCAGGTTCCGGTCTGCTCGGCTGGCACTTCCGCGCCACGGTCGAACAATTGCAGGCTGACGGTGAAATTGAAGTGCAGGCCAAAGGTTTCGCGGCAGATTATCAAGACATCGGCCTTGCCGGCGACGTAACCGTGGCCGTGGGCGTGGGCTACGCCAAGAGCCCAGACGGAAAAGGGCTGCAGTTGTTTCCCGAGCCGGTCGAAGTGAATGAAGTGTCATTGACTTTGCGATCGGCTGAAATCAAACAAGGCAAACAGACGGCCGCTCGGGATCTTGACCTCGAGTTAAAAACGCAGTTCGATGAGGGGAGGTTCGAGTTAGAAAAAGCGCTCGGCGTCTTGCGCTTTACGAGTGCGGCGCTGCAGTTCTCAGGGACCGTGCCGGATCTGCGTTACTTGAATACTTACCTCCCCAAGAAGAGCGCCTTGCATATCGGCAAAGGCGCAGCGCAAGTGAAGGGGGCATTTGCCAGCGCGTCTGGCGAAGCCGATGTGAAGGGCAACTTTTCCCTAAGCGGCACCAGGCTTAAGGCCAAGTTCGAAGACCTCGGTCTCGCCGGCGATTTGAACTTGAACGGAGACCTTAGGTACGCGGTGTCCGGTGAAAAGCGGCTTGGCTTGGTCGTGTTCGCGCAAGAGTTGGGGCAACTCGAAGTGCTCAAAGGCGCCCTGGATTTCAAAGGCGCAACAATCCGGCAAAAGCAGCAAGCAATCGCTGATGAACTATTGGTCGAGCTTCGATCGACCTTTAACCCAGGTAAGCTCAATACGAACAACATCAGCGCCTTAGTAAGGCCGGTCGGCGCGTCGGCGCGGATCCTTGGCAATATTCCGAGCTTGCGCTACCTGAACAGGCATATTCCAAAAGACGTGGGCATGCGCCTTCGCAGCGGACGTGGCCAGCTCAGCGCACGGTTCGAGACAGCGGCCGGTCAAGCTGACGTGGCGGGCGAGGTCGTGCTCAACAGCAAAACTGTGAGGGCAGAAATTAAGGACACTACAATATCGGGCGACCTCGGGCTCACTACCGATGTACATTACGGTGTAGCCGGCCGCCGCGGTGCGAAGCGCGGGTTAGTTGTGCTCACAGAAGGGCCATTGGCGATCGATGCGGTATCGCTACAGCTTAAATCTGGCGAGGTGTTACTGCGCGAAGGGCAAGCGATTCAGAATCTGACGGTCGAGGCAGACTCGAAGTTCGACCACCATGTTTTAAAGAAGAACAAGGGTCGCGATGTATTGCGCGCGGTCACGGGAACGGTTAACGTCGCCGGCCAGTTCCCAGGCTTGCAATTTCTCAAAGCCTATTTCCGCCAAGCACCTTGGATCGACCTCAACGGCTCCGGTGACGTCGACGCCCGTTTAAAAGTGCGCCAAGGCGTCTTGTCAGCGGGCAGTCGTGTCGTCGTCGACGCCGATGTGATCCTCGCTAATTTTCTCGACTACTCGGTACGCGGCTCCGGCAAGGTACGTGGGGACGTTGCGCCCAGGGGCGGCAAGCAGACGTCGACCGTGACAATCTCGTTGGAGGACTTTGAGGTCTCGCATGCGGCTTTTGACCAACCCTATATTTTCGGCAGCGGCTTCTCGATTACTGGCACCGCGACGACGCTTGATTTGCGCGACCCCTTCACGGATCTGAAGGTCGCCCTTGACCTGCCCGAGTCCGAGCTTCCGAACTTCGCGGTTTACAACAAGTACGTGCCGCCCGAGGCGTGTACGTTCATCCATCAAGGCAGTGGCCGTATTAGCAGCCGCCTCGATTTCGATGCCAAAACACAGTCCGCCAAGGGTCGCATCGATCTACACGCAAACAGGCTTATCGCGCAGTTTTCAAACATGACCTTCGCGGGCGACATGAAAGTCGCCGCGCGTCTCCGAGGTGGCAACATCGAAGCGCGCCGTTTCGATATGTCGGGTACAGAGGTCGAGTTTAACAACGTCTATGTAGGCACGGCCAAGGTTGGCACGGACAACACCTGGTGGATGCGTCTTGCGCTACCAAAAGGGGAAGGTGTGTTCACCGCGCCGGCGAAGCTCGATGCGAAGTTCGAGATGAGCATGCGCGACACACGCCCAGTGGTCGTGTTCTTGTCCGAAAAGAAAGGGATCGTACGCTGGTTCAAGAATACCTTGACCGTCAAGGACGTCAAAGCGCAGGCAGACTTCAAGATGGACGGTCAGGCGATAGAGGTCGAAGATCTCGAGATGAAGGGAGAAAAGTTAGAGATTCTTGGCGAGCTCGACATCTTCGCGCAGCAGTTCGCGGGGGTGTTCTTTGCGCGGCTGCGCGATCTGCAAGTCGGTGTCGAGCTCGGCGGCGGCCGCAAGAAGTTTAAGCTTTCAAAGGCGCGGCCGTGGTTCGACAAGCGTCGCCAGGTGTACAGGGCTCACAAATGGTTCGCCCAGCAAGAGGGTCGCCAGCATGTGATGCTGGCCGAGGCGCCAAAGAAGTCGAAAAAGTCGAAAAAAGACGAGCGTTCGGTCAAGGCACCAACGCAGTGCTGGCAAAGGAAAAAACGCTGACCGTCATTCAACAGTGACCGACTTCGCGAGATTGCGCGGCTGGTCGACATCGGTGCCTTTGACTACCGCCACGTGGTAAGCAAGCAACTGCAGCGGCACGACATAGAGAATCGGCGCAGTAAATTCCCCCGCCTCCGGCAACTCGACAATGGTCGTGCCTTCCTCGGCGTTCACGCTAGTCCCGGGTTCGGAAAATACCAACAGCTCGCCACCGCGGGCGCGTACTTCCTGAAGGTTGGACTTAAGCTTCTCCAGCAAATCGTCATTCGGCGCCACCGCCACCACCGGCATGTCGGCATCCACCAGTGCCAGCGGACCATGCTTGAGTTCGCCAGCGGCGTATGCCTCGGCATGGATATAGGAGATCTCCTTGAGCTTGAGCGCACCCTCGAGCGCGATCGGGAACTGCATACCGCGACCAAGAAACAGCGCATGGTGCTTATGCACAAACCGCTCTGCCAAACGCTTGATGGTGTCGTCCAGCGCCAACACCTTGCGCAACCGGCTCGGTAGCTGCTCGAGCTCGGCGACAATCGATGCCTCCTGCCCGGCGGCCAAACCGCGGCGGCGTGCGAGCG
Source organism: Acidiferrobacterales bacterium (assembly GCA_046759385.1). Taxonomy (GTDB): domain Bacteria; phylum Pseudomonadota; class Gammaproteobacteria; order Acidiferrobacterales; family SPGG2; genus JBHICC01. Next base: position 31,859 of record JBHICC010000017.1, read on the forward strand.
CGATCACCAACAGCAATAACGAACCCAGTTGCGTCGTGAAAGCTTTGGTGGAGGCAACACCAATCTCCGGGCCCGCACGCGTGAACAGCACGAGCTCTGAATCGCGCACAAGCGAGCTCTCGGGTACGTTGCAGATCGCCAGCGCGTGTCCATAGCCCAAGGATTTCGCATATTGCAGCGCTGCAAGTGTGTCCGCCGTTTCACCGGATTGCGAGATGGTTACGACCAGGCTGTTCGGCTGAACCGCGTGCTGGCGATAGCGATACTCACTTGCGATTTCGACCGCACACGGTATGCCGGCCAGCGCCTCCAGCCAATAGCGTGCGACGAGCCCGGCATGGTAGCTGGTGCCACACGCGATGATCTGCACCGCCTCAACCGTATCGAACACGGCCGCTGCACTGACGCCGAAGGCCTGCTCTAGAATACGCCCGTGACTGAGTCTACCCTCGAGCGTATCGGCTAGCGCCTGCGGTTGCTCGAAGATTTCCTTCTCAGTGAAATTGCGGTAACGGCCGCGATCTACCGCATCGGCTGAGGTCTGAGACACATGCACAGGGCGTTTGACTTTCTTGCCGTTCGCTGCGTAGACCGCGCAGTCAGTGCGACTCAAAGCCACGACGTCACCATCGTCGAGATAGACCACGTTACGTGTTACCGGCGCCAGCGCCAAAACGTCCGACGCCAAAAAATGCTCGTCGATGCCGACGCCGACCACTAAGGGGCTACCCTTACGTGCACCGATAATGCGTTCGGGATCATCCTGACAAAGCACCGCCATTGCATAGGCCCCTTCAAGCTCGCTGATCGCGGCTTGCGTAGCCGTCAGCAGGTCATGGCCGTTGTTGTAATGGTAATGGATGAGGTGCGCGATCGCCTCGGTGTCGGTGTCGGAGGCGAATTCATAACCGAGCTCGCCCAGTTTCGCCCGCAAGGCTTCGTGGTTTTCAATAATCCCGTTATGTACCACGGCCACCCGGCCGTGGCTCATGTGCGGATGGGCATTATCCTCATTGGGCACGCCATGCGTGGCCCAACGCGTGTGGGCGATACCGGTCACACCGCTGAGATGGTTGTCGCTTATAGACCCTTCCAGCACCGCTACCTTGCCGACCGTGCGCAGCCGCTCGATGCTGTTATTGCTGTCGAGGATCGCCACGCCCGCGGAGTCATAGCCGCGATACTCAAGCCGTTTCAATCCCTCCAGCAACATGGGAACGATGCTGCGCTGGCTAACCGCACCGACAATACCGCACATGCGTTACCCCCTCATGAGGTGTGAAGGACGTACAAAACCCAACATGCCTTCTCTTTCCGCTTCACTGCTCACGCGTCACTTTCTTCCGCGGTCGTTTCCAGCCTGTTCGCGTCTTCTGTGGGGCCCGACTCAAGGTTAGTTCTCCTGCGGGCGCGTCCTTCGTTATGGTCGAGCCGGCGCCAATCGTCGCACCTTCCCCAATCGTAACAGGAGCTACTAGCTGAACATCTGAGCCGATAAAGACGTTATCACCAATCACCGTCCGGTGTTTGTTGGCGCCGTCATAATTGCATGTGATTGTTCCGGCGCCGATGTTGGCGTTCTTGCCAACCGTAGTGTCGCCAACGTAACTCAGATGGTTGATCTTGCTACCTTCGCCAATATCAGACTTTTTGATCTCGACGAAGTTACCGATTCTTGCTCCGTCCGCCACCCGCGGACCAGGGCGCAGACGCGAAAACGGGCCAATCTGACAGTTCCGGCCCACGACCGATTCCTCGATCACACAATTGGGTAGGATCACGGTGCCCGCACCGATCGAAGAATCACGGATAACATTATTGGGCCCGACCTGTACGCCGTCACCCAACGCGACTGCACCTTCTAGCACCACATTGACATCAATCACCACGTCGCGACCAGGCTCGAGCTCTCCACGCAAGTCAAAGCGTGCCGGGTCGCGCACCGTGACGCCGCTAGCCATCAATACGCGCGCTTGTTTCTGCTGGTACTCGCGCTCGAGACTGGCAAGCTCGGCTCTCGTGTTGACCCCGATGACCTCCCAGACAGAGCCTGGCGTACATGTCACGACGTTAAATTTTTCGCTCACCGCAGTGGCAACGATATCAGTCAGATAGTACTCGCCTTGGGCGTTAGTGTTATCTACGCCCGCGAGCCACTGCTTAAGCTTAGTTGCAGGTGCCGCTAAGAACCCGGTGTTTATCTCTCTCAACCTGCGCTCCGATTCATTGGCATCCTTCTCTTCAACAATCTTCACTACTTGTCCCGCACCATTGCGCACGACGCGTCCATAGCCCCTCGGATCCTCGAATTCGGCCGTGAGTAGTGCCAGTGTTCGTGAATTGCTCGCATCAACCAGCGCAGTCAAGGTGTCCGACCCGATCAATGGTACGTCACCATACAGAATGATCACCGATGCGTCGGTCGCTACGGAAGGCAAAGCTTGCAATAGCGCGTGCGCGGTACCCCGTTGCTCGGCCTGCAGCACCCAGTTCACATCCTTGGCGGCGATCGACGCGGGCACCTGCTCACCGCCGTGGCCGTAGACAACATGCACCGCTTTGGCGTTGAGGTGTCGCGCAGCGGCCAATACGTGCACCAGTAACGGTCTACCGCCGAGCTCGTGCAGCACCTTGGGGGTATCGGAGTACATCCGCGTCCCTTGGCCAGCGGCGAGAATGACGACTTCCAAACTCATTGACGAATCAAGCGATGCGGAGGAAACAGCAACAATAATAATTAAGAAGGTAGCAGCTTGCCTCACCCGTGGCCTGCGGCTTGCCACCGTGGGCGAAACACAATAACGACTTAAGGAAGGATTGCCTAGACCCAGGGACCGCCGAGTTGCGAGGCCGTGGGCTTGGTAGAAAATCCGTTAGTTTTCTCTATTATTTTCAGTAGTTTATAGCGGACCCCGGCGATGGATAGACGCTGTGGCGTCACTTCTTCATGCGCTCGCGCAGTCGTCGGATCATTCGCAGTTGTGCGGTTGCCTCAATCAACTCTGCCTCCGCCTTGGCATAGTCCATATCGGCCTTTCGGTCCTTAAGCGCCTCCTCGGCGCGCCGCTGGGCTTCGACCGCGGCCGCTTCATCCAGATCCTTAGCGCGCACCGCGGTATCGGACAGCACCGTAACAACATGGGGCTGTACTTCAAGCACACCGCCGGAGACATAAAAGAACTGCTCTTCTTCGCCTTTGCGAATGCGTACTTCTCCGGGTTTCATACGTGCCAGCAAGGGCGCGTGCCGCGGCAGTATGCCGACCTCACCGGTCTCAAGCGGGGCAAACACCATCTCGGCCGTCCCCGAAAAGATTTCCTCTTCGGCGCTGACGATGTCTACATGTATGGTCATCGCCATAGCTTCAAAACTTCTAGCGCAAAGACGCTACGATGCAAAGAGGTATTGGAACGTGAGGTGTGACGTGTGAGAAGCGAGGCGTGAGATGACACACATCTATTCCGAATCGCTCTCCCACGCGCCCTGTACGCTTCTCGCCTCACGTCTTACGCCTCACTACAAGGTCTTGGCCTTCTCTAGCGCTTCCTCGATGGCACCGACCATGTAAAACGCTTGCTCAGGCAAATGGTCATACTCACCGTCAACAATGCCGCGAAATCCGCGTATCGTTTCCTTCATCGGCACGTACTTGCCCGATGTGCCGGTAAACACTTCGGCGACGAAAAACGGCTGTGACAGAAAACGCTGGATCTTGCGTGCCCGTGCCACCGTAAGCTTATCCTCTTCCGAAAGCTCGTCCATGCCCAGAATAGCGATGATGTCCTGTAGCTCCTTATAGCGCTGCAAGGTCGCCTGCACATCACGTGTAGTCCGATAGTGTTCCTCACCGATGACGTTAGGGTCTACCTGACGGCTAGTGGAGTCGAGAGGATCGACCGCTGGATAAATGCCGAGCTCTGCCACTTGGCGCGATAGCACCACGGTCGCGTCGAGATGCGCGAACGTCGTCGCCGGTGAAGGATCGGTAAGATCGTCGGCCGGAACATAGATCGCTTGCACGGAAGTGATGGAGCCACTCTTGGTCGAAGTAATGCGTTCCTGCAAGATGCCCATCTCCTCGGCTAGGTTCGGCTGATAACCGACAGCCGAGGGCATGCGCCCAAGCAACGCCGATACCTCCACACCGGCGAGGGTATAGCGATAAATATTGTCGATGAACAAGAGCACGTCACGGCCTTCATCGCGGAAGTGCTCCGCAATGGTCAAACCCGCAAGCCCCACACGCAAGCGATTGCCTGGAGGCTCGTTCATTTGCCCATAGATCAATGCGACCTTGTCGAGCACCTGACTATCTTTCATCTCGTGGTAGAAGTCATTGCCTTCACGCGTACGTTCGCCAACACCAGCAAACACTGAATAGCCTTCGTGCTCAATGGCGATATTGCGGATCAGTTCCATCATGTTAACGGTCTTGCCAACACCGGCACCGCCGAACAGCCCGATCTTGCCCCCCTTCGCGAAGGGGCTGATCAAGTCAATAACCTTGATGCCCGTTTCCAGCAGCTCGGCACTCGCCGCTTGCTCCTCGTAGGTCGGTGCCTTGCGGTGTATCGCCATGATCTCTTCGGCGCCAATCGGCCCGGCCTCGTCGACTGGCCGTCCGAGCACGTCCATAATGCGCCCGAGGGTCTTCTCACCCACCGGCACCGAAATAGAGGCACCGGTGTTGGTCACCTCCATGCCCCGGCGCAGCCCGTCAGAGGAGCCCATAGCAATACAGCGCACTACACCGTCTCCAAGTTGCTGTTCGACCTCGAGCGTCAGGTCTGCATCGGTGACCTTCAGTGCGTTGAAGATCTTGGGCAGCGCTTCGCGTGGAAACTCCACATCAACCACCGCTCCGATCACCTGTACAATCTCTCCGCTGCTCATATCTCCGTTCCTCTCGATCATGTGAAGAATGAGGCATGCAGCAAAAATGTCACGATCTCGCTCGCCTCATGCTTCACACCTAGTGCCTCACGTCAAACAGCCGCCGCTCCGCCGACGATCTCGGAAATCTCCTGCGTGATCGCCGCTTGCCGCGCCTTGTTGTACTTCAATGTAAACTCATCAATCAGCTTGCCGGCATTGTCAGACGCAGATTTCATTGCCACCATCCGTGCCGATTGCTCAGACGCCAGGTTTTCCACGACAGCATGATATACCAGTGCCTCTATGTAACGTCGTAATAAATCATCAAGCACCTCTTGGGCATCCGGCTCATAGATATAGTCCCAGTAATGCTTGAGTGCTTCGTCTTCCGCTCCCGGTAACGGCAACAATTGTTCTAAAACCGGTTGCTGGCTCATCGTATTAACAAAGCGGCTGTACACGATATGCAGACGATCGATCTGCTGCTCGGCGTAAGCATCGAGCATGACCTTGACAGTACCGATCAGGTCCTCGACGCGCGGGGTGTCGCCGAGGTGAGTGACCTCCGAACGGATCGTTGCGCCAGTGCGCTTGAAGAAGGCTAGCCCCTTTGCACCAATACAGCACATCTGAACGCCGAGACCCTGGCTATCCCATTGCTTGATTGCTTCGAGTGCCGTACGTAGTGCATTCGTGTTGAGGCCACCGCACAACCCACGGTCGGTCGTTATCAAGATCATGCCAACGTTCTTACCTTCGCGTTCGGTGACAAACGGATGACGATACTCCGGATGCGCGTGATGCAAATGGCCAATGACGTTGCGCATCTTGTCGGCGTATGGCCTGGCTGCACTCATACGCTCCTGCGCGCGGCGCATTTTGCTCGCGGCTACCATCTCCATTGCACGCGTAATCTTCTGCGTGTTCTGGATGCTCTTGATCTTCTTTCTTATCTCTCGGCCAACAGCCATCGCGACCTTCTACCAGGTATGGTTCGCCTTGAAGTCCTCGACCGCTGCTTTGAGTGAGGCAGCGATCTCGTCGGTGTAATCCAGCTCGTGGTTGATCTTGTCCATCAGATCCGCCTGACTGGACTTCATGTAGGCCTGTAACGCATCCTCAAATGCACGCACCTTCGGCACCTCGACATCATCGAGATAGCCCTCGTTAGCAACGTAGAGTGATACTGCCATCTCCGCCACAGTCATCGGCGCATACTGCGACTGCTTCATGACCTCGGTGATGCGCTGGCCGCGCTCGATCTGCTTGCGCGTAGCCGCGTCAAGCTCGGAGGCAAACTGCGCGAACGCCGCAAGTTCGCGAAACTGCGCCAACGCGAGGCGCACGCCGCCACCGAGTTTCTTGATGATCTTGGTTTGCGCCGCGCCGCCAACCCTAGACACCGACAGACCGGCATTGATCGCCGGGCGGATACCGGCGTTGAACAGGTCAGTGTCGAGATAGATCTGACCATCAGTAATCGAGATCACATTGGTCGGCACAAACGCGGAGACGTCGCCCGCTTGTGTCTCGATAATCGGCAACGCGGTGAGCGAACCGGTTCTGCCCTTAACCTTGCCATTTGTAATCTTCTCCACTGCGTCAGCATTGATACGCGAGGCGCGCTCAAGCAGACGTGAGTGCAGATAGAAAATGTCGCCTGGATAGGCCTCGCGGCCCGGCGGGCGCCGCAGTAACAATGAGACCTGGCGGTAGGCCCATGCCTGTTTCGTCAGATCGTCGAAGATGATTAGCGCGTCGAGGCCGCGATCGCGGAAAAATTCGCCCATTGAAGTGCCGGAATAGGGCGCTACATATTGCAGTGCTGCCGATTCGGCCGCCGTCGCCGCCACCACAATGGTGTGCTTCATCGCCTCATGCTCTTCGAGCTTGCGCACGACGTTGGCCACCGATGAAGCCTTCTGGCCGATGGCGACGTATATGGCAATGAGATCCTGGCCGTGTTGATTGATGATCGTGTCGATCGCAAGTGCGGTCTTTCCTGTTTGGCGATCACCGATGATCAGCTCGCGCTGGCCGCGACCGATCGGCACCATCGAGTCAATCGACTTCAGTCCAGTCTGCACCGGTTGCGCGACCGACTGTCGCATAATCACGCCGGGTGCGATCTTCTCCAGTGGTGAGGTCATATCGGCCTTGACCGGGCCGCGCCCGTCTATGGGCCGCCCGAGCGGATCCACGACACGCCCGATTAACGCCTCACCCACTGGCACCTCCATGATCCGCCCGGTGCAGCTGACAGTGTCGCCTTCGGATATGTGCTGGTAATCCCCTATGATCACGGCGCCGACCGAATCACGCTCCAGGTTTAGCGCAAGACCGTAGGTGTTCCCCGGAAACTCGATCATCTCGCCCTGCATGACGTCGGCCAGCCCATGGATGCGTACGATCCCGTCGGTCAGGCCAACGATTACGCCTTGCGTGCGCGCCTCCGCTTTAGCTTCGAAGCTTTCGATCCTCTGCTTGATGAGATCACTGATTTCCGATGAGCGTAGTTGTTGCATGGCTTGTTTCCCTTATTGGCTCAACTGCAACGCCAGGTCGCGCAACCGTCCCGTAACTGATCCGTCGATAACGAAATCACCCGCACGTATTACAACGCCGCCGATGAGCGATTTGTCGACGCGCGCGGTAAGCTTGACCTCGCGTCCCAGCTTCTTTTCAACTGCTTGCGAAATCTTTTTCTTCTGTGCCTGATTAAGCTCGAACGCAGAAATTGCTTCGACCTCGACAATGCCCTCCGCATCCGCTTTCAGCTCCTCAAACTGGCTGCGGATGTCGGGTAGCAATCCGAGCCGCTCGTTCTCGACTAGCAGGCGCACAAAGTTCTTTGCGTCTTGATTCAAACTTGAACCGCCAACATCCAGCAGCAGGCCGGTGAGGTGCGCCTTGCTGACCCGCGGATCGACGATTAGCACGGCAACTCTTTCATCGGCGACGATGTCGCTGATCAGTTGTAGCATATCGGACCAAGTCATGAGTCCATCGCGCTCCTTGGCGAGTTCGAAAGCGGCCTCGGCATACGGTCTGGCAAGGGTTTTCGTTTCAGCCACCGGGCAGTTCCTTTAAAGCTGTTTGACGGCGTCCTCGAGCAGCTTGCCGTGCGACTTGGCATCGATCTCCTTCTCCAGAATTCGGGAAGCTCCCAGCACGACGAGATCGGCCACGGCGCCACGCAAATCCTCGCGCGCGCGATTGCGCTCCTGGTGGATTTCGCTGCGCGCAGCTGCCATGATCCGCTCTGTTTCCACCTTCGCCTCGCCCTTGGCGCCGTCCACAATCTCCGCCGCACGGCGCTCTGCATGCGTGATAATGTCGGCGGCTTGCGACTTGGCTTGGCGCAACGCTGCGGTCGCGCGCTTCTCGGCGAGCTCGAGATCGTGTTTTCCCTTCTCAGCTGCGGCTAAGCCGTCTGCGATGCGCGTCTGTCGCTCCTCCATGAGGCTCGTCAACGGTCCCCAAAGGAAACGCATAATGAACCACACAAGCATGCCGAAAGTGACCATCTGAACGATGAGTGTGACTGTGACGTTCACGGAAGACCTCGCTATTCAATCCGGTTGTTGGCAGCGGAGATCCGGTTATCCGCCGAGTGTAGCTTGTGCGCCCGCGAGAAACGGGTTGGCGAACACAAACCACATCGCGATACCGACGCCGATAATCGGGATCGCTTCGGCCAATCCGCCGAAGATAAAAGTCTGCAGCATGAGCACCGGGCGCATCTCCGGTTGACGGGCGATACCCTCGACGTATTTGGAGGCGATCACGCTCCAACCGATGGCTCCCCCAATCCCTGCCAGACCTAGCAGTGCCCCCACGCCCATGGCGGTGTAGGCGTAGATTAAAGCGACTGATTCAGGACTCATTAGCGTCTCCTTCTTTTGTTTCCAGGTTTTCGAAAACCGGTCAGTGTTCTTCTTGTTGCTGCGTCATACCTAGATATACCACGGTCAGAATCATGAATATAAACGCTTGCAAGGTGATGATTAGGATGTGGAAGATTGCCCACACCAATGTCGGTGCCCATTGGATCCACCATGGCATCAGTGCCAGCAGCAGGAAAATCAGCTCGCCCGCAAACATGTTCCCAAACAACCGCAGCGCCAAGCTTATAGGCTTGGCGATCTCTTCTACCGCCGTCATCACGAAGTTGAGCGGCATCATCCACTTGCCGAACGGGTGGAACAGGAACATTTTCACATAGCCGATCGGTCCCCGGGCCTTGATGTTGTAAATGATCACAAGCGCAAACACTGATAACGAAAGGCCAAACGTAGTAGCGAGATCGGTCGTGGGCACGACCTTGAGGTAGACGTGGTGGGGATCGGCACCGAATAGATTGACCCCAATGATCTCGGCAACCTTGGGAAGCAGGTCCACGGGAACCAGATCCATGGCGTTCATCAGGAACACCCAGAGAAAGATTGTGATCGCCAGCGGCCCGATTAGTGGATCGCGGCCCGGGAACACCTCTTTGACCTGGGCGTCTACGAACTCGACGACCGTTTCCAGCGCATTTTGCATACCGCGCGGACGGTCGAACTCAAGCTTGCGTCCGATGCGCCAGCTGACAAATACCAATGTCGCGCCGAGCAACCAGCCAAACAGCAATGTGTCGAGATTGAGCGCCCAAAACCCCTCACCGACCTGCCAATTGGTAAGGTGGTGGTTGATGTACTGAACTGGATCGTCGGTCGCTGGAGCCGACCCTACACTCATAACGACGCTCCTGAATCTCTTGTTGTCATTGCCACACCATCCCTGGCTGCCGCAAGATATGCAAACTGACCAATGGCAAACGCGGTCAGCTGCGGTAGCGCTGGTAGTTGTAGCACGCCGATACCGAAGGCGAAGCCCGCCAGGGCAATGCCGAAGCGCTCCACCATCCCGGTGCAGAGCGACAATACGCCCAGGTTTGAGCCGTGCCAGGCGAGATCACCCGCTCGCCGGACGCGCCAGCCCAACAATAGCGCGCAAACAATGCTGATTGCGCCACCGTAGCAAGCCGATATCGCGCCAATCCATCCCAGGACCAACGACGATGCTACAGCGACGAGCAGACTGAGCAGGGACTGGACAAGTACGACACGGCGAACGCTTCTTGACAGGAAAACGGCTGCGTAGCCCATTCGCCCTTATTCATTATTCCATGGAAGCCGCGGTGGCGCCTTGTCGGCGCAAAGCGGCCGGCGAAGTATAAAGGTCAGTGTATCGGGGGGTCAACCGGACCACTACGCGTGCCAGCCATGCGACAGCGCCGATGATTTAAGGGATTTAGTGGTGTTGTTACTGCGTGGGGGTGGCGCTGTGAGCGAGCTGCGCGCTGTGAGTTCGGGCCTGGTCGATCTGCGCTTGACTCATCCGGCTCATGAGCGTATCGCGCCTTTGAGTCGCCTTCTGGTTGCCCTGCTCGGCCGCCAGCATGTACCAGGCGAGTGCCGGAACCTGGTTGTCCTCGAGGAAAAACCCGAACTCGTAAAGAATCCCCATTTCGAGCTGCGCTTCGGGGTTACCGGCCTTTGCCGCCTGCAGGACGTCCTCGGGCGTGTCCTGCGCCCAAGCCGGGCATGCAAGCCACAGCAATGTCATTAGTGTCAACAGCTTTGCTTTCATGTCATGCCTGGGTCGTGTGGCCCACCGGTCTCTAGTATCTATACCTTATTTATAGTTATGCCCGCCAAGGAGCGCCAGCGTGAGGTCGGCCTACGATCAGCGAATACGCGCAAGGATGCCCTCGAGCTCGTCAACGCTGCTGTATTCGACGGTCAGCTTGCCGCGGCCGCTGCGACTATGGATGATACGCACGCGCGCGCCCAACCGCTCCGACAGGCCTTCCTGAAGCGCCCGCACGTCGGGATCGACCGATGCGCGCTTCAGGGCGCGGCGCGTTTGCGCCCCTTGCAGGCGTCGGCGCACAAGCGTCTCGGTCGCCCGCACCGACAAACCTTTTTGCGCGACCTCGCGCGCGGCCTGGCTTTGCGCCTTGCCCGATAGCGCCAGCAGCGCTCGCGCATGCCCCATCTCGAGCCTACCCGACACGATCAATGACTGCACGTCAGTGTTGAGCGTGAGTAGTCGTAGTAAGTTGGTAACGGCGGCCCGTGAGCGCCCGACCCGTTTAGCGGTCTGCTCGTGGGTCATGCCGAACTCCTCCATCAAGCGCTTCAACGCCGACGCTTGCTCGAGCGGGTTCAGATTCTCGCGCTGAATGTTCTCGATCAATGCGATAGCGATCGCCGCCTCATCCGGTACCTTGCGCACCATCGCCGGCATACTCTCTAGTCCCGCGAGCTGAGCGGCGCGCCAGCGACGCTCGCCGGCGACTATTTCGTAGTTCCCAGTCCTGAGCTCGCGCACCACAATAGGTTGCACTACCCCTTGTACCCGGATCGAATCCGCAAGCTCTGCCAATGCTTGCTTATTCATATGGGTGCGTGGTTGATAACGCCCGCGTTGCAATAGGTCGATAGGAATATTGCGTAGGTTTTCGGTATCGGCCAGGGGCTTGACGGTCGCTTCAAGTAGCGCGTCCAGTCCGCGGCCAAGCCGAGGTTTTTTGTCACTCACACTATGCTCCTCGTCAAGCTGCCTCGTCTCTTCTTAACATCTCGCCCGCGAGCGCTAGATACGCCTGCGCCCCCTTCGACTGCATGTCATAGCTGATGACCGGCTTGCCGTAGCTCGGCGCCTCAGCCAATCGCACATTACGCGGAATGATGGTGCGGTAAAGTTTGTCACCGAAATGTTGCTTTAGCTGCGCCGACACCTCATTATCGAGATTGTTGCGCGGGTCAAACATGGTGCGCAGCAATCCTTCGATCTTCAGCTGCGGATTGAGCGACTGGCGAATTCTACTGATAACGTTCAAAAGCGCTGTCAGTCCTTCCAACGCATAGTACTCGCATTGCATCGGTATCATCACCGCGTCTGCGGCGACCAACGCGTTCACTGTCAGTAGGTTGAGCGCAGGCGGACAATCAATGAGCACGTAATCGTATGATCCGTCGACAGTCACCAACGAATCGCGCAAACGGCGGTCGCGCCGCTCCAAGTTGAGGAGCTCCACTTGCGCACCTGACAGGTTGTCGTTGGCCGGCACAAGATCATAATCGGCATCCACGTGCAACCGTGTCTGCATGATCGGCGCTTCACCGATCAAAACCTCATAGGTGCTCGCATGTAATGCCTGTTTGTCCACACCGCTACCCATGGTCGCGTTGCCCTGGGGGTCGATGTCTATCAGCAGCACTCGTCGCCGCGTTCTAACTAATGAAGCGGCGAGATTGATACTCGTAGTGGTTTTGCCTACACCGCCCTTTTGGTTCGCGATCGCGATGACCTTACTCATAAGTTCGGCCTTTCAAGCCGGTGTAATCACTGCCACGTGGCGCGCTGCCTCAAGACCGGGTACCTGTAATGACTGAACCTTTTGCACTACGTAGCCTTGGGGCACGTTCGCGAGCTCGCGACGGGGATATGCGCCTTTCATCAGCAAAATGCGCCCACCCCGAGCACAAAGATTACCGCTCACGAGCAACGCTTTCGACAGCGAGGCAAACGCCCGCGTGACTAAGGTATCGAATGGTTGATCGGGCTTAAACGCCTCTGCTCGCTCGCACACAACGTCTACGTTTCCAAGCCCGAGTTCCATGACCGCTTGTCGCAAAAAGCGTGCTTTCTTTTCGCTGCTATCAAGAAGTGAGATATGCAGCGACTCGAGCACCAGCGCCAAAGGGATGCCCGGCAAACCGGCGCCACTGGCGACATCGAGCACGCGTGGACCTGTGACAAAGGGTACAACGGCAACGCTGTCCAATATGTGATGCGTGACCATGGTCTGTAAGTCACGCACTGCGGTGAGATTATAAACCCGATTCCACTTTTCCAGGAGGTGGAGAAAATCGAGCAACTTTCGCCGTTGCCGCGATGCCGTCTCCAGACCGAGGGTGGTCAGCCCACACGCTAGCTGCGCCGCTAGATCCACTGCGTCCTCAGGGTTTCGTCGCTTGGCCAACGAACTTCTTGAGCGCTCCCTTCATTTTTTGGACGACTGCATCCCGATCCTTGATACGATGACGCGCCGACAAGTAACCGGGGTCGTTGTAAGCGAGCCACACTTTTCCATCGACGTCCTCCCACGCTAACGCTTTCATCGGCAAATCGATCGCAACACTCTGCTGGCTCGTCATCAGCTGACTGCCGATCTTGGGGTTACCAAAAATCAGCAATTGCGTCGGCCGAAGCGCAGTGCCGACGCTCTTTGCGCCCGCGCTATGGTCGATGCGCGCAAATACTTTCATTCCTTTAGCGCGCAAACTCGCTTCTAGCCGATCCAAGGTCTGCGCAACCGAGTGCGTGCTACGTGTCATGATGAGCCCGTCAGCAGAAGCGAACTGCGCCTGGCACGCCACGGCCACAAACAAGCAGAGCATTGTAATCCTACGCATTGGGTCTTCTCCTAGGATGAATGTTGGGTTGTCTTCGGAAGGCCCAAGTGTAAGCGTTAATGGCAACATGCCAAACGCTTGGCAGCCTGGGGTGCGCGTCTATCCCTCGATTTCGTCCCTTTGTCCGGTTTTGCTGTGGCCGCACATCTGTGGGAGCTAAATATTCAGTGTGGCGCACGGCCTCGTGGGCCGTGCGGGAATACTGTCGTGAAGGAGAAAATCATGAGAGTTGTGCTGTTATCTATTGTCCTGTTGGGGTTCACCACGTTAGCGCAGGCGACAGACACCGCCCAAGGTGATTCGCCGACCGCTATGGCCGCTATGGGCTCAAGCGGTGGCTGGGTGGCGCGTGCCGTTGTGACCACCGGCATAGAGCAACGCGAGCCGATTGATAAGATCTCATCGCTCGCAACCGACAATACGCGTGTGTACTACTTCACCGATGTTCGCGATCTGGCCGGACGTACGGTCACCCATCGATGGGAGTACAACGGCGAAATCATGGCCGAGATCCAGTTTGATATCGGCGGCGAGCGCTGGCGCGTATTCTCAAGTAAGACCCTAATGCCGAGTTGGAGTGGCGACTGGAAGGTCTCGGTCGTTGACGCAGACGGAAATCCCTTGAGTGTCAATACGTTCGTCTACGGCTTGCGCGCCGCGCGGGCGATCCAAGACTAGACCAGCGGATACCGCCCCTAGAGCCGGGGCCGGCACGAACCCACTTATTGGGCCCTGCGCGCGGGGTGTCGAGGCCCTCGATCCCGCGCGTGGTGGTCCCAACTCATCGATTCGCTCCTGTAGTCCACCGCGCGAGTGCGTGGCTATTGAATAACGATCAAGCGCTTTTTCGCTTGAGGTGCACCAACAGCAAGGAGATCGCGGCCGGCGTCACGCCGGAAATGCGTGCCGCCTGACCCACTGACGTGGGTCGGTGTAAGTTGAGCTTCTGACACACCTCGACCGATAAGCCACGTACCTTGTTGTAATCGAAGTCCGCAGACAGTGCCGTCTGCTCGTGTCTGAGCTGCTGCTCGATCTCGCGTGACTGCCGGTCAATATAGCCACAGTACTTCGCGTCGATCTCGAGCTGCTGGATAACCTCTGCTGCGGGGACATCCGGGCAGTCATCTATCAGTTTTACGAGCGACTGATAATCGACCTCCGGACGTCGCAGCAATTCCCATAAGGTGGTGCTGCGCGTGAGCGGTTGGCCCAGCGCAGCCGCGGTCTTCTCTCCCAAAAGCTGTTCCGGTCGTACCCATGTGTCCACAAGTCGCGCGCGCTCGCGCTCAATCGCATCGCGCTTAGCACAAAAACGCGCCCAATGCGGATCGTCGATCAGGCCAAGATCACGCCCGATTTCTGTGAGCCTGCGGTCGGCATTGTCTTCCCGCAGCAATAAGCGATACTCCGCCCGCGATGTGAACATACGATACGGTTCGCTGGTGCCGCGGGTAATCAGATCGTCTATCAACACACCCATGTAAGCCTGATCGCGTCGCGGCCACCAAGGTTCGCGTGCCTGCACGCATCGTGCGGCGTTTATGCCCGCCACTAGCCCCTGGGCGGCCGCCTCCTCGTAGCCGGTGGTGCCGTTGATCTGACCCGCAAAGAACAATCCCGAGAGTGCCTTGGTCTCCAATGTTGGCTTGAGGCCGCGTGGATCGAAGAAATCGTACTCGATGGCATAACCCGGACGGGTGATGTGTGCAGCCTCGAAGCCTTTGATCGTGCGCACGAGTTTCCACTGAACGTCGAACGGTAGGCTTGTAGAAATACCGTTCGGATAGATTTCGGAGATGTTAAGCCCTTCCGGCTCGACGAAGATCTGGTGCGACGCCTTGTCGGCAAAGCGCATGATCTTGTCTTCAATCGACGGGCAGTAGCGGGGCCCCACGCCTTCGATGACACCGGTGTACATGGGCGAACGGTCGAGACCAGCGCGGATGATCTCGTGCGTGCGCTCATTGGTATAGGTGATGTGACACGACACCTGGGGCGGATGCTCATCGACGGTGCCCATATGGGACAATATGGGCGTCGGCAGATCGCCGGGCTGGGACGTCATGCGACTATAATCCAAGGTCTGGCCGTCGAGCCGCGGTGGCGTACCCGTCTTCAGCCGCCCGACCTCGAACGGTAACTCGCGTAGACGTGCCGCCAACGCGTTTGCTGGCGGGTCGCCCGCACGCCCGCCTTGGTAGTTTGACAGGCCGATGTGGATGCGCCCACCGAGAAAGGTGCCGGTAGTCAATACCACTGTGCGCCCTTGAAATCGCACGCCCATCTGTGAGACCACGCCGACGACGCGCTCGCCGTCGACGATCAGGTCGTCGACCGCCTGCTGAAACAAGGTCAGATTGCCCTGCTGCTCCAGCAGCTTGCGCACAGCGATCTTGTAGAGCGCGCGGTCCGCCTGGGCACGCGTAGCCCGTACTGCCGGGCCCTTGCGGGCGTTGAGAACACGGAACTGGATCCCCGCACGATCGGTCGCCCGTGCCATAATCCCGCCCAGGGCATCGATCTCTTTGACGAGATGGCCTTTGCCAATGCCACCGATCGCAGGATTGCACGACATCTGTCCGATCGTCTCGATGTTGTGCGTGAGTAGAAGCGTACGGCACCCCATGCGGGCGCTCGCGGCGGCGGCTTCGGTGCCGGCATGACCGCCGCCGATCACAATGACATCGAAGAATTCAGGGTAAAACACCGTCCAATCGTCCATCCGTCGTAACTGTAAAGGCGCGAATCATAGCACTATCGAAGTTCACACTGCGAAACTATAGCCGGCCAAACCCGCCCCGGTAGGCTGTGGCATCAAGGGGTAGTGATTGACTATAAGTAGTTAGGTATCGTCGCGAGACCCAGCAGCACACTTTGCCCATGTCCTCCGCACCTGAACGACTCGCTGAACAGCTCCGGCCCACCCTCGATGCCGTCATCGCGCGCGTCAGTGAGGTCATACTGGGTAAGGAGAAACAGATCCGGCTCGCGCTCGCCTGCCTACTCGCACGGGGGCATCTGCTTATCGAGGATCTGCCTGGGGTCGGCAAAACGACCCTGGCACATGTATTGGCCCAGGTGCTGGGGCTCGATTTCAACCGTATTCAATTCACTAGCGATTTGCTGCCCGCGGATATCCTTGGGGTGTCGGTGTACAACACCGAGTCGCAAGAATTTCGCTTCCACCCAGGACCAATCTTCGTACAGCTGGTGCTCGCCGATGAGATCAATCGCGCCACACCGAAAACGCAGAGCGCGCTGCTCGAGGCCATGGAGGAGCGACAGGTTACTAGCGACGGGTCCACGCAGCGGCTGCCGCAGCCGTTTTTTGTGATCGCGACCCAGAACCCGCGCCATCTGATTGGCACGTTTCCTTTGCCAGAGTCGCAGCTCGATCGTTTTCTGATGCGCATCGAGATGGGCTATCCCGACCGAAAAGCCGAGCGTGCCCTGCTTAAGGGCCGCGACCGGCGCGAGCTGCTTGCCGTTATGGAGGCATTGATCGACGGTGAGGATTTAGTCGCATTACAGCAGCGGGTAGGGCAGGTTCACTGTAGTGAGGCGCTGCTCGATTATGTGCAGGATCTCATCGTGCATACGCGCGGCAGTAAGCTGTTCACAAACGGCCTGTCGCCGCGCGCGGGCCTAGCACTGATGCACAGCGCGCAGGCGTGGGCGTTGCTTGAGGGACGCGATATGGTGCTACCAGAAGACGTCCAAGCGGTAGCGCCGAGCGTGATGGGGCATCGCCTGCGTCCGGCTGAAGGTGGCGCCGAGGAATCTGCCGAGCTTCGCATCGAACGTTTGCTAGCCTCCGTGCCGATACCTTAGACATGCCAGCCGCGACTTCGGACGGAGCGGTTCTCGGACGCCGACAACTTTACATACTACCGACTTCCTACGGGTTGGTGTTCTCCCTGGTCTTGATGGTGCTGCTGCTGGCGGCCATTAACTATGGCAGCGCCCTCGCCTACGGTCTGACGTTTCTGCTGGGTGCGATCGGCATCGTTTCGATGATATACACACACCGCAATCTGCTCGGTTTGCAGGTCACGGCCGGTCCATGCACACCGGTGTTCGCCGGCGACAACGCCGCGTTCCAAATCTGCCTCAACAACGCCAGCGGTCCACGACGCCTTGGGGTAATCATGGAACGAGACAAGGCCGAGGTTTACCGCCTGGACCTGCGCGAGGGCGAGCAGCGATGTGTTCAGCTTGAGGTCGCTACGACGCACAGAGGATATCTGGCTGCGCCGCCGCTCGTTATCTCGACGCGTTTCCCGCTGGGCTTGCTGCACGCCTGGACCAAACGCGTGCGCCTGGATCATCGCTGCTTGGTCTATCCCAGACCAGCCGCGCCACTGCTGTTGCCGACGCTCCCGGACCCGCATGGGGCTCCAGACCACGGTTTGCACGCGGAGGGCGACGACTTTCGCGGGCTGCGAGAATTTCGTGCTGGCGACTCGCCGCGGCACGTGAGTTGGAAGGCAGTGGCGCGTGGGCAAGGTATGTTAACTAAGCAGTTTGGCGGAGGCTTTCGCGCCAGTGTCTGGCTCGACTGGGACACACTGCCGAGGCTTGATGCAGAGAACCGCTTACGCCAACTGTGTAGATGGGTGCTCGATTGTGAGGACGCCGGCCTGCAATACGGCCTGCGTCTGCCCGGCAATAGCTTGGCCCCAGCCAGCGGTGAGCATCACCGTCAACGCTGTTTATCGGCACTCGCCCTGTTTCCGGGACCCGCGCATGCTACAGACACGACCTGAGCGTTGGGGCGTGAACGCGTTGTTGCTGACAGCGTCGCTGGCGCTCGCGCCACACGCCTCGCGGTTGCCGCTATGGATGCTGCTCGTCTGTGCGGGGGCACTAGTCTGGCGCTTCGGCACCGAGAATCGGGGGTGGCCGGTGCCGGGTTGGTTGTTACGTCTAACCATCACCT
>JBHICC010000018.1:0-48977 GCA_046759385.1 Acidiferrobacterales bacterium
CCATGACAAAAACGGTCATACCAACAAACACGGCGTGAGATGTGCCCAGTAACGACTCCATCGCTTAAGCGTGTCCGCCCTCGAGATAAGCGGCGCGGATCTCCTCGTTTGCCAATAACTCTTGTCCGCTTCCCGACATCACGATCTTGCCGTTGGCCATGACGTAGCCCCGATTGGCCAACCGCAGCGCGTGGTAGGCGTTTTGTTCGACTAGAAACACCGTTATGCGCTGCTGCTCGTTGATCTCCCTGATCACGGAGAAAATTTGTTTAACTAACATCGGTGCGAGGCCGAGCGATGGCTCGTCCAGTAGCAACAGGCGCGGCCGACCCATCAGCGCGCGTCCGATCGCCAACATTTGCTGCTCGCCGCCCGATAACGTGCCCCCGCGCTGGTCGCGCCGTTCCTTGAGGATTGGATAGAGCGTAAACACCCGCTCAACGTCTTGTTCAAAGTGCACTGGGTCGCTGTTGCACGCGCCCATCTGCAGGTTTTCCAATACGGTCATGAACGAAAAGATGCGCCGGCCCTCAGGCGCCTGCGCAATGCCTCGCTGCACGATCTCGTGGGTGCGCAAGCCACCGATGTCTTCGCCATCGAACACGATGCTTCCACTGGCCGCCTGCGGACTGCCGCAAATAGTCATGAGCAGGGTCGACTTACCGGCGCCATTAGCGCCGATCAGGGTAACGATCTCGCCTTCGCGCACCTCCACGTCAACGCCTCGCAACGCCTCGATGCGGCCATAGAACGTGTGCACAGCGGAAACCTTCAGCATCGCTACCTTAGCTCTTTCTCAGATCACCGGCGACGTCACGCGGTAGCTCCTTGTCTTCCTCTTCACCGAGGTAAGCCCGGATCACCGCCGGGTCATTGCGCACGAACTCGGGTGTGCCGTCCGAGATCTTGCGTCCATAATCGAGCACCACGATGTGGTCGGAGATGCCCATCACCACGCTCATATCATGCTCGACGAGCAGTATCCCGACCTTATGTTCGTTACGGATGAACATCAGGAGCTCATTAAGTTGCGCCGATTCTCTCGGGTTGAGCCCCGCAGCTGGCTCATCCAGACACAACAGCACCGGCTTGATACACATGGCGCGCGCTATTTCGAGTCGCCGCTGATCACCGTAGGGCAGATTACCGGCTTCCCAGTCTGCCCGGTCAATCAGGTCGATTCGATCCAACCAATAACGCGCCAACTCCACTGCCTGCGCTTCGGCATCCTTGTATCCCTTGAGCCCGAGCAGGCCGTACACCGTGTAGCCGGACGCATGCATGAGCGCATTGTGTTGCGCGACAACGAGGTTTTCCAGCACAGACATCGCTGGGAACAGGCGGATGTTCTGAAACGTGCGCGCCACATCGGCGTGCTGGGGAATATGAAACCCTTCCATCTGTTCCAGTTGACAGTTGCCCTTGGCCGGATGGTGTAAAGTCAGCCGCCCGACGGTGGGCTTGTAGAAACCGGTCAAACAGTTAAACACCGTGGTCTTGCCGGCCCCATTCGGCCCAATGATAGCCGTGATCTGTTTGTTAGCTGCCTCGAATGAAACGTCGTCAATCGCGACCAGACCGCCGAATCGCATGGTAAGGTGTTCGACAGTAAGTAGCGGTAAACGGTTGCTCGTACTTGTTCTGGTGGTCATATCTTCCTCCGCTTACGGCCCCTGGCCGGGTAGCCGGATCGTCGGCTCGCGATGCGCCAGAAGCCCACGCGGCCGCCACACCATAATCATGACCATGGCGGCACCGAACGCCAACATGCGGTACTGATGCAACTCGCGGAAGAACTCGGGCAGGCCGATCAAGAGAATCGCCGCAAACACGACCCCGATTTGACTACCCATACCGCCCAACACGACGATCGCTAGGATGATCGCGGATTCGATAAAGGTAAAACTTTCCGGGCTAATAAACCCCTGTCGTGTGGCGAAGAACGAACCGCCGAAGCCGCCAAACATGGCGCCGATAGCGAACGCGGTGAGCTTAGTGTTGCGCGGATTGATTCCTAGGCTTCGACAAGCGGTCTCGTCTTCCCGCAGTGCCTCCCACGCGCGTCCTACGGGCAGCTTACGAATTCGCAGTGTGAACGCATTCGTGATCAGCGCCAATAGGAGGATCACATAGAAAAGGAAGATGATGCGGTGAATAGGTGAATAGGTGAATCCGAAGAAATCGCCGAAGACGCTATGGAATGACTCTGTGCCTTCTGGCGGATTACGCTTGAAAGGTAGACCGAAGAAGCTCGGCCGCGGAATACCCGAGATCCCATCCGGTCCGTTCGTGAACTTGTACCAATTGAGCAGAATAATGCGAATCATCTCGCCGAAACCGAGGGTAACGATCGCAAGATAATCTCCTCGCAGCCGCAGCACGGGAAAACCTAATAGGATACCGGCGAAAGCCGCCATGATCCCAGCAAACGGCAGGCAGATCCAAAAACCAAGATCGAAGTTCGTTGCGAGCAGCGCATAGCTGTAAGCACCGACTGCATAGAAGGCGACGTAGCCCAGATCGAGGAGCCCTGCGAGACCGACGACGATATTCAATCCCCATCCCAGCATGATGTAGGTCACGACCAGGATGGCGATATCGAGCAAGCGGCGGTCGGCAATCGGCAGGAACGGTAGAATGACAGCAAACCCCAAGAGTAAGGGACCGAGAAACGTTGCCGCGCGCTGGACACGGACAGCCGTCTTGTCCATCGCTGCTTCCCGGTCCTCCGCGGTCTGTGTCCTGGCTTCGTGCCACAACACCCACGCGGCACGGCCGGCGAGAACAAAAGCGAAAACGACGAGGATCCAATTAACGACGACGCTGCCAAAAGGCAGGAAACGTTCGAGTCTGGCGTCTGGAGCGAAAATCTGGTCGTAAAGCAAAAGAACGGCGAGGAGGACGGCGAACGGCAATGCCGTGATCACAACCGGAAACGGGCGACCCTCGCGCAACAGCATCAACGCGGTGCGCCCGAGGAAAGCGACCACTGTCGCCGTGAGCACACTGCCAAATCGCGTGATGATGGCGAGGCCGCCAGGAACGTCTTCGGTTTTAAAGCCGACCAGCCCTAACGACAGCGCAAACACGACGCCGGCAACAATCCCCGCCTCTTTCAGCACATGAGCAACGTCTAGTGGCTTGGCGATTTTGACCGCGTCTGACGCAACTGCCATAGGCTCAAACCTTCTCGATATCGGGTTTGCCGAGCAGCCCCGTTGGCCGGAATATCAGCACCAGCACCAGGACTGTGTACGCGGCGACGTCTTTATATTCGACGGTGAAGTAGGCTGACCAAAACGCCTCGATTAAACCGATAAGCAGCCCCCCCAGCATGGCGCCAGGCACCGAACCGATTCCTCCCAGGACCGCCGCCGTGAAGGCCTTAATGCCGGCGAGGAAGCCGATGAAGAAATCAATCACGCCATAATTTATGAGGAACATCAATCCAGCGACCGAAGCGAGCGATGCACCTATCACGAACGTCAGTGAGATAGTTTTATCGACATCGATACCCACCAGGGCCGCCATTCCCAGATCCTGTTGACAGGCACGTTGCGCGCGACCCAGCGCCGTGCGATTGATGATGACCGTGAATACCACCATCAGACTGACCGTCAGCATAATGATCAAGATCTGCAAGTAGCTGAGATTAACGACGAACTCACCGCCAGTGAGAAGCTTAAAGCCGCCGCTGATGACCGGTTGTAAGGGTTTTACGCGCGCACCCTGCAGCAGTTGCACGTAGTTCTGCAGAAAGATCGACATCCCGATCGCCGTAATCAACGCGGCGAGTCTCGGCGAACGACGCAGCGGTCGATAGGCGACGCGTTCCAGCGCCCAGCCGTAAACGGACGTCAACAACATGGTCGTAACGAGAACGAGGAGCAGTGCTAACGGCACCCAGCCCATGCCAATCAGCCCCAGAGTCAAAAAGGTAATGATCGAAATGAAAGCGCCGATCATGAAGATTTCGCCATGGGCGAAATTGATCATGCCGATAATGCCGTAGACCATGGTGTAACCGATGGCGATGAGCCCGTAAATCATACCGAGCGTCAGGCCGTTGATGAGCTGTTGTAGAAAGTATCCCATGGGCCCTCGCTTTCCAGCGGGTTACAGAGTATTCCCTCGGGCACCACCGACAGACGCAGACGGGGCGCCTGCTAGGTGTAAGGTCGGCCAGAGACGGGGTCGCGATCCTCCGGATTCGCCTTATTTAGTCATTGTTGTTGGCAGGACTGTAGCTTACACAGTTTCTAGCGCGAGCAGAACCGCCGCTTGGGGATCTGACCCCCTGAATTGCCAACTGATGAGGTGAATCTGTTCGCGGGACGTGGAGCGAGCCGGTATCGGCGCGGGCACACGCTGACGCCGACGGGTAGATAGCGCGGGTGTCGCTGATTTTGCGCCGGGGTTTAGGCCGCCGAGGCCGAGGTTTCGGTTACCGGTTTCTCAACGCGCAGCAAGTTGTGGACATCGCTCACCGCCACTGAGAGCATGGCGAAGTCAACCGTGTCACTGGCCTTCAGATCCGACATCAGCTCCACAAAATGGCCCACGGTCGCCTCGTTTTCGGCAATCCAGGTCTCGACCAATGCCTTCGTACGCAAGGTGCTCGCACTATCTTGCAGTACGGCGGCTGTCAAATTGCGCTGTTGGATGTGTAGATCGTTGCGCAGTGCCGACTTCGCCAATGTATGCCAGTGATTGCGGACTTTCAAATCAGCAATTTGTTCCCGAAGCCATTGCAGCTCGAGCCGCGCCCCCAGCGCAAAGTAAAGACTCGCCACGAAAGGCACATCACGTTTGGCTACTTTGGCTACCTCTACAATATCGAGCGCCGAGGAGAGCGGGAACAGCCCTGCCACCTGTGCTGCCAGTGACTGCGGAACGCCTTCGGAAACGAAGTGCTTTAACCGTTGCCTCAAGGTCAGGCGATTGGCAGCAGCGAGTGGTTTGGGCAAGCTTCCAGCCAGCTCGTGCACACCGTTTTGGAAAAAGGCGACTGTGGAGGCAACGTCAAGTGGGGGACGCCGATTACGCAGTAGCCACAACGTCGCTCGTTCGATTAGTCCACCCGTTTCAATGAACATCTTCAGCTGCGTCTGAGCGGAGATTTTGTTGTCTAACGATTCGATCTGTGCCCACAGATCCTGGACGTGGAAAATCTCGTGCGCTGCTGTGTAAGCTCGGGCAATATCGGGAGAGTTAGTTCCGGTTTCATCTCGCATGCGGAAGGCAAATGTTGGCCCAACCCGATTGACCATGCTGTTCGTGATGTGAGTGGCGATAATCTCTCTGCGCAGGCGATGGCTGTTCATCTCCTTGTGAAAGCGCTCGCCGAGACGTCTGGGAAAATGCCGCGGTAGCTCGTTGGAGAGATAAGGATCCTCCGGGACATCGGACCCGAGCAGCTCTTCATACACTGTCATCTTGCTGTAGGCCAATAGTACTGCGATCTCTGGGCTGCTGAGACCCTCTTGAGCGGCGAGCCGATCGGCAATCGCCTTATGGATCGGCAGATATTCACCCTCGCGGTCGAGTTTGCCCCGGCGCTCCAGCCGGCGAATGAAACGTGCCTGTTCCTGCAACAGTGCCGGTGCCTGCAATGCGGTCATGCTGATCGACTGTGATTGCCCGTAGTTGTCTCCGAGCACGAGGTCAGCGACCTCGTCGGTCATATCGGCGAGGAGCCTGTCGCGTTGTTTGCGCGTCATGTCGCCATTGGCAACGATTGCATTGAGCAGAATCTTGATGTTGACCTCATGGTCGGACGTGTCGACGCCACCGGAGTTATCGATAGAGTCAGTGTAGATTTTTCCACCCTTGCGCGCATACTCGATGCGTCCTAGTTGCGTCAGCCCTAGGTTGCCACCTTCCCCTACGACACGACAACTGAGGTCACGGCCGTTCACGCGCACCGCATCGTTAGCACGGTCGCGCGCGTCCATCTGCGTTTCGGTTTCGGCCTTCACGTAGGTACCGATACCGCCATTCCAAAGAAGATCCACGGGTGCCTTGAGCAATGCGTTGATTAACTCGTTGGGTGTCATCCGGTCTACCTTGACACCTAGCAGCTGCTGCACTTCGCTAGATAGCGGTATCGACTTGGCGGACCGCTCAAAAACGCCACCACCCGTTGAAATCAGTTCTTGATTGTAATCAAGCCAGGCTGAGCTCGTTTTCTTGAACAATCTTTCGCGCTCGCGGTAAGAGACCTCCGGATCTGGGTCGGGGTCGAGAAAGATATGCAGGTGATTGAAGGCGCCGACCAGCTTGATGTGTCGCGAAAGCAGCATGCCATTACCAAATACATCGCCGGACATATCGCCGATACCGACAACCGTGAAGTCCTCTGTCTGAGTGTCGAGGCCGAGCTCGCGAAAATGGCGCTTCACGGACTCCCATGCCCCGCGCGCTGTGATACCCATCTTCTTGTGGTCGTAACCCACGGAACCGCCAGACGCGAATGCATCGCCCAACCAAAACGCGTACTCGCTTGCAGTGCCATTAGCGATGTCGGAGAAGGTTGCCGTGCCTTTGTCTGCCGCGACCACGAGATACGGGTCATCGTCGTCGTAACATACAACATCCGTAGGTGCGACGATCTTGTTTCCGCGCAGATTGTCCGTGATATCGAGCATGCCCCGAATGAATGTGCTGTAGCAATCAATAACCTCTTGCTGAAGTGCCTCACGGTTTCCGCCCACCGGGGGCCGTTTGATGACGAAGCCGCCCTTCGATCCGACCGGCACGATGACCGCATTCTTGACCATCTGCGCTTTCATCAGACCGAGCACCTCGGTGCGAAAGTCCTCACGTCGATCCGACCACCGCAAGCCGCCACGCGCCACTTTGCCACCCCGCAAATGCACTGCCTCGGTTCGGGCAGAGAACACGAAGATCTCGAACATCGGCCGAGGTGAGGGCATGCGCTCGATTTGCGCAGGATCGAACTTGAACGACATGTAAGGCTTGACTGCCCCGTCGGCTGTCTTCTGAAAGTAGTTCGTGCGAAGGGTAGCTTGGATCACGTTGAGAAAGCTGCGCAGGATTCGGTCTTCGTCTAGGCTGGTCACAGCGTCGATCTGTTCCTCAATCTGCTCCACGAGCCGTTGAGCACGGTGATCGCCATCCTTAACGGGTCGCGGATTGAGGCGCGCATGGAAGAGGTCGACCAGCAGCCGCGCAATGCGAGGGTTTTGCGCAAGCGCGTCTACCACGTAGGCCTGAGAAAAGGGAATGCGGATCTGCAGCATGTACTTGCTGTAGGCGCGTAGCATCACCGTGTCACGCCAGTTAAGGCCGGCCCCGAGCACCAAGCGATTGAAGCCATCATTTTCGATCTCACCACGCCAAATACGCGCAAATGCGTCCTGAAACGTTTGGCTGACCTGCTCCGCATCGATACCCAGCCCACCTGCATGCACCATGTTGAACTCGTGAATCCAGTTCGGGTCGCTGTCCTTCGGTCGTATGTTGTACGGGCGCTCAGCGACGACCTTGAGTCCCATGTTCTCAATAAGCGGCAGGGCGTCAGACGGTGAGATCGGTTTGCCGCTGGAGAACAACTTCATCCGCACACCACCTTCAGTTTCCACCAACGGCCGGTAAAACCAGATACCGAGCTCTTCAGTGCCACGGATCGCCTCCATACGCTCAATGTCAATCGCCGCTGTCCGTGCCGCGAAATCTTCACGGTAGGCAACGGGGAAGGCATCCGCGTAACTGTTAAATAGCGTGTTACCTCGCTCCTCACCGCAGCGTTCGGTGAGGGCGTCGCGCAGGTTGTCTTGCCAGGAACGCGCCGCCTCGATCAGACGCCTCTCGATGTCCTTGACGTCGTAGTCAACTCGGCTATTGGGGTCCGTGTAGACCATCAAGTGCACTCTAGCTAGTACAGATTCCGAGAGAAGCGTGCTGTGTTCGACGCCCTTGCCGTTGAATACGTCCATCAGAATGCGTTCCATGCGCAGGCGCAGCTCGCGCGTATAGCGTTCGCGCGGAACATAGATCTGGCAAGAATAAAAGCGCCCATATGCGTCACGGCGCACAAACAGCCGGATGCGCTGGCGTCCTTGCAGTTCGACGATGCCCATTGCAATGTTAAACAGA
Source organism: Acidiferrobacterales bacterium (assembly GCA_046759385.1). Taxonomy (GTDB): domain Bacteria; phylum Pseudomonadota; class Gammaproteobacteria; order Acidiferrobacterales; family SPGG2; genus JBHICC01. The sequence continues at coordinate 8,119 of JBHICC010000018.1, forward strand.
TCGTCGTCCCCAATCTGGAAGAGCGCGTCGCGTGGGTAGGTTTCAATAACGTTCTGAAGCGCTTTGCCGGCGTGGCTGCTGGGCGGCAAGCCTGAGCGCTCGACGATACGTTTTGCTTTTTCGCGAAGCAGTGGAATGTCGCGCGTGGCGCGGTTATAAGCTGCTGAGGTAAACAAGCCCAGGATGCAGCGCTCACCGTTCACGTTGCCACTCTTGTCAAAGCGCTTGATGCCGATGAAGTCCATATAGGCTGGCCGGTGGATCGTGGCGCGCGCATTGGCTTTGGTGACAACGAGGAGTTGCTCCGGCTTTGTGTATTCTTGTGTCCCCGTTGGTAACACGGAGACGTGCGACATCTCTGTGCCCTCGTCCGTTTTGCGGAGGATTCCCAGCTGGCTGTCGGGCATCAACGCCAATGTCTGTTGGCCATTCGTTTGCGCCAAGTCGTATTCGCAGTAACCCAGGAACGTGAAGTGGTCGGCCTCGATCCAACGGCAGAATGCCTGCGCCTCGGCGATCTCGTCGCCTCCCAGCCTCGGTGGCTTCTCGTCGAGTTCACACACGATGGCAAGCACGCGCTCACGCATTGTTGGCCAATCCGCACATGCCTTGCGTACGTCGTCAATTACCTGCTCAATGTCCGCTGTCACGGCTTCGAGCACCTCGGGTTCGGTTTGCCTATCGACCTGAAACTGCATAAAGGACTCACCCATCGCGTCATCCGATATCCCTAGGGGCAAGACCTCGAGCAGCTTGCCCTTGCTGTTGCGGCGAACCTTCACGAGAGGGTGAATCGTCAAGTGGATTGTCAGACCATAGCGGTTTAGCGCCATCGAGACCGAATCGACGAGGAACGGCATGTCGTCAGTCACAATCTCGACGATTGTATGGTTAGATTGCCAGCCGTGTTTCTCGAACTGAGGATTGTAGACGTGGACCTTGGCCATGCCTGGTAACCGCTGGCGCGCTAGATGCCAGTGGGCCAATGCGGCCCCGCGGAGATCGAGAATATTCTGTTTGACTAGGTCTTCGGGCGAAACCAGCAGATAATAGTGGCGCAAAAAGGTTTCGACTTGTTTCACCTCGCCTTTCGGCAGCTTGGTGACTGATTCGGCTACCAGGCGATCGATGATCTCGGCGTTTCTGTTCTGTGACTGGATGGACACGTTTCTTCTGAACCAGTACTGACGAGGTGGCACGTGCTCCCCTGGAAGACAATGTAATCGGAGCCCTAAAATTATTATGCGTGCTGGCGCAGAAAACTTCCAGGCGGCACAAATCAGGGCTACCAGGGCTAGACGCTGGCGCAACTGGGGGCTCAGGAACACTTGCCAACGGCTGCAAATCGTGAATGATGTCCTGATGCGTGGTCGTCGACGGCCGCCGGTTTGGCGTGGAGGGGCGTATGGTGGCGCAGTTAAAGGTGATTTGTGAGGGACTCGCCGACGAGCATCGAACCATCATGGCCTTGGTGGATCGACTCAAACGGCATCGCACCGTCTTACACTTGGTGCCGATCCTTGAAGAATTGCACACTTTGCTGATCGGGCATTTTGCGCGTGAGCAGTTCCCCGGCGGGCTCTATGAAGCACTGGGACAACAGCGACCTGAGTATCATGACACCTTGCGCACGTTGATCAATGATCACTGTGTGATCCTTTCCTCGGCCCGGGCTGTGCTTGAGCGTGCGCGGGTGGCCAGCGAGGAAGATAGCGTCGATATCCTGAGTGAGGTGCAAGCGGTCATAGATAGCTTGGAGCAGCACGAGGAGAAAGAACACCACTTGGCGGAAAAGATCCTAGGGCAGTGAAATACAATAATTGATCGTCGCGTCGCCACTGATCTCGAGTGAGGAAACAACCGTTGACTACACCGTTGTGGACACCCTCGGAAGAGCGAATTCGCCGAGCGAACCTTACGCGTTTCATTGATTCGGTGCGTGGGCAGTGGGGCACAGCTATCACTGACTATGATGTGCTTTATTCTTGGTCGGTTGATGAACCCGAGGAGTTTTGGCGTGCCCTCTGGAGCTTTACTGGGGTCATCGCGGAACGTCGAGGCGAAGTGGTCCTACGCGATGGCCACAAGATGCCTGGCGCGCAATGGTTTCCAGATGCACGACTGAACTTTGCCGAGAACCTGCTGCGTCGGTCTGATGACAGTCTCGCGATTGTGTTCTGGAGCGAAGACAAGGTTCAGCGTTCGATAACGTACCGTGCGTTGTACGATCAAGTATCGCAGCTTGCCCAAGCGCTACGTCACATCGGTGTACGTCAAGGCGATCGGATCGCCGGCTATCTTCCTAACATGCCCGAAACCATAGTCGCGATGCTCGCGGCTGCATCCATCGGTGCCGTCTGGTCGTCGTGTTCACCGGATTTTGGTGTGCAAGGCGTGCTCGATCGCTTGGGACAGATCACGCCCAAGGTGTTGTTCAGTGCCGACGGCTACTTTTACAATGGCAAGGCGCACGACTCGTTGCAAAAGTTACGCGAGATTATTGTGGCTCTGCCATCCTTGGAACGTACGGTGGTCGTCCCTTATGTTACTGCTAACCCTGGTCTGGATGGCATCGACCACGCAGTCAGCTTAACGGCGTTCGTAAGAGATTTTTCGCCGCGAGCGATCGAATTCGAACGGCTGCCGTTCAACCATCCGCTCTATATTATGTATTCGTCCGGGACGACCGGTGTTCCTAAGTGCATCGTGCATGGAGCGGGCGGTACGCTGGTCCAGCATCTGAAGGAACACGTGCTGCATGTAGACGTAAGGCATGGGGACCGCTTGTTCTATTTCACTACATGCGGATGGATGATGTGGAACTGGCTTGTCTCCGGTCTCGCGGCCGGCGCAACTTTGGTGCTTTACGATGGCTCCCCTTTTTATCCAAGCGGCAACGTGCTTTTCGATTACGCGGATGAGGCAGGTATAAACATATTCGGTACGTCCGCGAAGTATATCGATGCGGTGATCAAGGCTGGTCTGAAGCCTGCCAAGACACATGGGCTCAGATCGCTACGGACGATGTTGTCGACCGGCTCGCCGTTGGCTCCTGAGAGTTTTGACTTCGTCTACCAGACGATCAAACCGGATGTTTGTCTGTCATCGATCTCCGGTGGCACCGATATCGTCTCGTGCTTCGCTTTGGGTAACCCGTTGCTGCCGGTGTGGCGCGGCGAACTGCAATGCCGCGGCCTGGGAATGCGGGTTGAGGTCTTCGATGATAGCGGAAGGTCCGTCAAAGGACAGAAGGGCGAGCTCGTATGCACGGCGCCGTTCCCATCGATGCCAGTCGGCTTCTGGAATGACCCGGATGGTAAGAAATATCGCGCTGCCTATTTCGAGCGGTTTCCCGGTGTCTGGTGTCATGGCGATTACGTCGAGCTCACGGAGCACGACGGCATGATCATCTATGGTAGGTCGGACGCGATACTGAATCCTGGAGGCGTGCGCATTGGAACGGCGGAGATCTACCGGCAGGCAGAGCAGGTCGAGGAAGTAATAGAGAGTCTAGTCATTGGTCAACAGTGGCGGGGCGACGTTCGTGTGGTTCTATTCGTACGCTTACGCGACGGTGTTGCGCTCGACGATACGCTCATTGACAAAATCAAAGACCAGATCCGGCGGAACGCCACGCCCCGCCACGTGCCGGCAAAAGTGATCCAGATACAAGATATCCCCCGCACCAAGAGCGGCAAGATTGTCGAACTCGCCGTGCGCAACGTCGTGCACGGAGAACCGATCAAGAATAAGGAGGCCTTGGCTAACCCGGAGGCACTGGATTTGTTTCGAGATCTTCCCGAGCTACAGATGGGCTGATAGCGGCTGGGGCTGCGTTTCGAAGTGGTTCTAGAATTCAGACCACATCTTTAGCAGGTTATTTTGGACGCTGACGAGTTCGGTATAGGTGTCACTGAGGCCTTCCTTAGCTTTGATTCGATCTGAAAGCGCGATCAGACTGGCGAGCAGGGCGCGCTGGTGCGGTGGCCTGATGAAAGACTGTATCCAAGTTATCGCCGCGTAGCGTGTGCCGCGCGTAACCGGGGTAACATAGTGTAGAACTTCGGACGGGTAACAAACGATTGTCCCCTTGGCCTCCTTGATCTCGCGCGTTTCGCCCGAAGGAAAGTCGAGGGTTAACTCACCACCGTCATACTCGCTGGGATCGTTAAGAAAGATCGTTACCGATAGGTCAGTACGGATCTCGGGTGAACCCATAAACGCGGAGTCCGCGTGTTTACCGTAAAAGTCGCCGCCGCTGTATCTATTGAACTGTGGAACCTTGGCTTTGTAAGGAAGTGCCTTGCGCCGCAGCTCTCCATTCGTGAGCATCGTTTCGAGTAACAACTTTCCGTATTCGGCGGCGCGGGGATTATCTTTCTCTTTGATTTCTTCGTTTCTCTTGACTCGGCTGGCGTATTCAGCGTCGGCCGTTTCGCCAGGCAGCCAATCCAGACTGCTGAGGTCGGTCACAATCTGATCAGCGAGGGCATCCGACAGTAGATGCGGTATAGTAATGATCATTATTACCTATAACCTACGGGCACGCGGCGCTGCGTCGATATACTAGCTGTCGCTAACCACTTGTGCCAAGCTCCACAATTTACGCTAGTTGTGATTGCTTGACCAGTATGCTGATGTGAAAGTCGCCTTCAACAAAAACAGGGGACTGACCTTTCGCGAGCTCCTCGCGCCGATGCAGGCAGAGGAGTTTTTTGACAATGCCTACAGAAAATTGGCCGTTCATATTCCGGGTCATCGAGACAAACTGCGGCACGTGTTCTCGTGGGAGGAGTTCAACCTGTTGCTGAACAGTGCCACACTGTGGTCTCACCAATGCATGAAGATGGTGCTTGTGGGCCGAGACCTAACAGCAGAGGAGTTTTGTACTCCAGGTCGCACGCGCGACGGTGTGCAAGGGATGCTTCCTGATCCGAACCGCGTCACAGGGTTTTTGCAAAAGGGCGCGACATTGATTCTCGATTTGGTGGAGCGCCTGTCACCGGGAATTGCTGCCGTCGCTGCATCCTTAGAGATGATGGCAGGCGCCCCCGCCGTCTGTAACGCTTATTGTTCTTGGCGCGCTCGCCAAGGGTTTTCCTCTCATTTCGATAGCACCGACGTTTTTGTATTACACATAGAGGGACAGAAGACCTGGCATCTGTATGAGGGTCGTTTCCCGTACCCAGTCGATGGATCAGCGCACAATTACACTACGCTTTCACCCGAAGAACGTATAAGCCGACGCGGAAAGCTACTCAAGGAGGTCGTGATGAAGCCGGGCGACATCCTATATATTCCACGGGGTCAGTATCATGACGCCATCGCTGCGAGCGATGCGTGTCTGCATCTGAGCTTTGGGCTGATCCTACCGACTGGACACGACTTTCTGCGCATCCTGGTCCGTTCCTTGCTTGACGATCCGCTATTCCGCCAAGAACTTCCGCACTTCGATGACGCCGAGGCATATGCGGGCCAGCTCTCCGCACTAGCGCGGCGGCTTCATCAGATCATCACTGACGCAGAGACGGTGAAGCAGGCGCGGCGTGATCACCGCGAGCGTGCTTTGCGTGACTGCGTCCGCCGCTTTCATCTGCCAGCGCGTGAGCCGCCCGCGTTTTACCGAGTTTGCTGGATCGATGCAGAGCTAGGGCTTCGGGGGGACCAGGCGGTGCTCAAGACGCGCGTGGTCGAAAAGGGACTTTCGGCAAAGGAGACAAAACTTGCAACGTGGATACTGGCCCATGATTATTTTTCTTCAGATCAGCTTGCAGAGGCGTTTGCGGAGAACGGATTGGACTGGCTCGAAGTCGCTGTCGATGAGTTTATCACTGCCGGTTTGATCGACCCGCTCTAGCGCGTCACTGCTGCCTTTTTACCCACGCGTTGTAGGCAACGACTATGCGTTCGGTTTGGCCGACGTAGGGCAGCACTTCATGCATTAGCCACGAGGGAAACATAACGAGCTGACCGGCTTTGTGTATGAAGTATACCGGCCGCGTGTTAAAGCCCGGAACGAAACGCTCGTTCCCTGGATCGACGTGCATAAACGCTGCTCCCCGAGGATCATAGAACTTTACTGCCCCGCTCTCAGGTCGTCCTTCGACCGCGTCTCCCGGACACACACAATAAATTCCTGACCAAGATGCGTCGGGATGGTAATGAATGGACTGATAGCCGCCGTAGCGGGTGATGTGGAACCAAGAATGATAGTGGAACGTTAATCCCCGCATTTGTTCCGCGTCGTACTCGTTCACGGTAGCAATGAGGTCACGTAGCAATACGTTACACGCACGCGCGAGCGTGCGCACGGGTGGGTCGGGCCAGTTAAACAGGTCAAAGGAGCTTTCAAAAACATCGCCGACCTGCGTCGGAATGCGCATTGGATTGCGGTGTTTGTCGCCGTCTTTTTCCTTGCTCAGGAAAAGCTCGGCCAGTTCCTGATTGAGTGCCTCGATCTGCGGTAATGTTGCGGTCACGATGGGGGTAGCAAAATAGCTCCCGATATCTGCGTCTACCCGTGTAGCGTCATCGCTCATGAGCAATCGCCCCCGCTTTGCGTTGCGTGCGCACAGTGAAGGTGGAAATCATAGCGCGCACGTATTCCTCGTGCACGGTCGGTGCGCCTAGACCGTGTCTAAACGTGGCTACTGTCACGCTCGGCGTTTAATGGTGCAGGATTTGACTGAGAAACAGCTTGGTACGATCTGAACGTGGATTGTTAAAGAATTCCTCGGGATTGTTCTCTTCGATAATCTGACCCTCGTCCATGAAGATCACGCGATTGGCGACGGTTTTCGCAAAGCCCATCTCGTGCGTGACGCAAAGCATAGTCATGCCACTCTCGGCAAGCTCGACCATCACGTCCAGCACTTCTTTGATCATCTCCGGATCCAGGGCAGACGTGGGCTCGTCGAAAAGCATGACTTTGGGATTCATGCATAAGGAGCGGGCGATTGCCACGCGCTGCTGCTGCCCGCCTGAGAGCTGACCCGGATATTTCTTCGCCTGCTCGGGAATCTTCACCCGCTCGAGAAGTTTCATGGCGGTTTCCTCGGCCTCGCGACGCGGCATCTGGCGCACCCAGATCGGCGCCAACGCCAAGTTCTCGATTACACTGAGATGTGGGAACAGGTTGAAATGCTGGAAAACCATGCCGACCTCGCGGCGGATCTGTTCGACGTGCTTGAGGTCGCCGGTCAACTCGGTGCCTTCGACCACGATCTGTCCCCGTTGGTGCTCCTCGAGCCGGTTGATACAGCGGATCAACGTCGACTTCCCGGACCCGGAGGGTCCGCAGATAACGATGCGCTCACCTTTATTGACCGTCAGATTGATGTCCTTGAGCACATGGAACTGGCCGTACCATTTGTGCACGTCGATCATCTGGATCATGATCTCTGCCGAGACCGTCATGCGCTTGGTCGGTTTACGCGCCTCTTCGGCCATTTTGCCCTCCTCGTTGTCTGCTCAAGCGTTTAGAAATTCGACTAGTGACCGGTGTGGAGCTTCCTCTCCAGGTACTGGCTGTAGCGCGACATGGTGAAGCAAAAGATCCAGAAGCCAAACCCGACGAAGACATAGCCTTCGACGGCGAAACCAAGCCACTTGGGGTTCGTCGCTGCAAGCTGGGCCATACCGAGAAAATCGAACAAGCCGATGATGAGCACCAAGGTAGTGTCCTTGAACAGTCCGATAAACGTGTTGACGATGCCAGGGATCACCAGTTTCAATGCCTGCGGCAACACGATGAATCCCATCATCTTCGGGTAACTCAGGCCCAGTGCCTGCGCGGCCTCGTATTGACCCTTGGGGATTGCCTGTAAGCCGCCGCGCACCACTTCGGCCATATAGGCCGCGGAGAAGAGCATGACGCCGATCAACGCTCGCAACAGTTTGTCGAAGGTCAGTCCTTCCGGCATGAAAAGCGGAAACATCACCGACGACATGAATAGCACGGTAATCAATGGCACACCGCGCCAAAACTCGATAAAGCCGACACAGACGGCCCTGATAATTGGCATGTTCGAACGACGACCCAGAGCCAGCACAATGCCCATAGGCAAGGAGGCGACGATACCGACAAGGGCGATCACCAAGGTCAGAAACAGCCCACCCCATAGCGGCGTCTCGACCTCGGGCAAGGTCGTCGCTTGGATACCGGCGAATAAAGGTTTGACGTTCGCCGTCCAGTCAAGGCTGCCAAAGTTGAGAAAATCCGGTGGCCCTGCGAACACGAAATAGGCGATGACCAGATAAGCCGGCAGCAGTAGCCGTGCCAGCCGACCGGGCAGGCCGGCTTGAGCGCCGTAACCCCACGGGCACACGGCCGCGAGCGCGAATGCGGCTGCGGTGAGCGCCATCGCCGCTGGCGGCGATGACCCCGCGATTTCATCCCATGCCCACAACGGCAGCAGGAATCCGATATAGGCGAGGATGGCAACTGCCACGGCGAGCGGCCAGAAGTTCTCCGCAATCACCGTGCGCCATGGCGATAGCATCAACCCCGCCGCCAGTGCAACCGCCGGCACGGTAGCGAGCATCACGCCGACGACAGCCGCCCCGGCCGGTGCACCGTAAAGCAAGCCCGCGGTCCACGTGGACGGCGCGGACAAACCCCAAAGCGGCAGCAGAATCAAAAGGATGACTGAAACGACCGCGCTGCGCTCGCGCCATACGCCGAGAAGCGGCAGCAGCGCGAGTATCCCGAGCGCCAGCGCCGAGATCTCCATGATCCGATACGGCCACGCTTCCACCGTTTCCCTCGAGAGCCCGGCGAACAGATACACCGCGATTGCCGGATACACCACCAGCAGGAACACCGCGACCCAATGCTTCCAGCGGAAGCGCGGAATAAACAGCGGGATCATCGCGGCGACGAGCAATACACCGGCGGTGTAGATCCGCCAAAGTTCTTCCTCGGGGTAGCGCCCAACCATGAGCTGTTTAAACCAGACATGAATGAACACCCAGCAAGCGCCCTCACGGCTGCAGGCCTCACGCGTATCACCGACCCAATCCGCATCGATGAAGACCCACTGCATGACTGGCGGCACCGCCAGATAGAGCAGGTAAAGCGCGAAGCCCGTCAGCCCCACGTTTACCCACGACGAGAACAGGTTCTGCCGCAACCAACCGATTACGCCGACGGTGGTCACCGGTGGCGGCAGATCGGGATGCTTACCGGGCTCGTAGTGCCGTGTCTGCTCGCTCATGGCTTATCGTTCTACCAGTGCCATCTTTTTGTTGTACCAGTTCATGAACCCCGAGATCAGCAGGCTCAAGGTGAGATAAACCGCCATGGTGATGCCGATAATCTCCACCGCTTGCCCAGTCTGCATCAGTACGGTGCCAGCAAACACCAGCACGAGGTCGGGGTAAGCGATGGCCGCGGCCAGCGACGAGTTCTTCGTGAGGTTCAGATACTGGCTAGTGAGTGGCGGGATGATGATCCGAAGCGCCTGTGGAATGATGACCAGTCGCAAGGTCGGTCCGGGCCGCAACCCGACAGCGTAAGCAGCCTCGCTCTGCCCGTGACTGACGCCCATGATGCCGGCGCGCACGATCTCGGCGATGAACGATGCCGTATAGGTCGAAAGCGCTAGGACTAGTGCGACAAATTCCGGAATCAACTCCATGCCGCCCCTGAAATTGAATCCTTTGAGAACTGGGTAGTCCCAGGCCAGCGGAAATCCCATGACGGCGGCCGCCAGCAACGGTAGACCAAGCAGAATCCCGATGGAGGCGTAAATCGTATGAAACTGCTGGCCGGTTTTCTCCTGCCGCTTGCGCGCCCAACGGGCGAGGAAAATCACGGCGACGATGGCGACGACGAACGCGATGGGGATCGCCACGAACCCCGGCTCGAAGATCGGCTGCGGTGAGAAAAGGCCGCGATTGTTGAGAAAGAACGTCTCGAACAAGGATGCGCTTTGACGCGGGCCCGGCAATGTTCTTAGCACCGCGAAATACCAGAAGAACAGCTGCAGCAGCAACGGGATATTGCGTAAGGTTTCGATGTAAACCGCGGCCAGCTTGGCGATCAACCAGTTCGTGGAAAGCCGCGCGACCCCGATGATGAAGCCAAGAATCGTGGCGAAAACGACGCCAATGACCGAGACCAGGATGGTGTTGATCAAGCCGACGACGAAAGCGCGAAAATAAGTGTTTTCCTCGGCATACTCGATCAGGCTCATCGAGATGCTGAAGCCAGCGGTCTTGCCGAGAAAATCAAAGCCCGAGGCGATGCCCTGCCGGGCCAGGTTGGCGAGCGTGTTATTGACCAGGAAAATGCAGACCAGGATGATGCCGCCAAGCACCAGCGCCTGGAAAAACAAGGCGCGATAGCGAGGATCGTTCCAGATCGGTGGCTTTGCTGGCGGCTTAGCCAGTTCCAGGGCTTCTCTTTTTTCCGCGGCCAAGCATTGCCTCCGGATTTATCGTTGGATCGAGAAGCGAAGGTAAGTGTGCCCGGCGCGTGGCCGGGCACACGTCCTTAATGTATCAATTACGACTTACGCACAGGTTCAACGCACCGGCATGGCGTACTGTAGACCGCCGTTTTTCCACAGTGCGTTCGCGCCACGCTGGAGCTTCAAAGGCGTGTTCGGGCCCACATGGCGGGCATAAACCTCGCCGTAGTTACCGACCTGCCTGATGATGTTAAACGCCCAATCGCTACCGAGTCCGAGGTTCTTGCCCATATCTCCCTCGACGCCGAGCAGCCGCTTGACGACCGGGTCGTCCGTTTTGCGCCTCAGCTTCTTGGCGTTCCTCGAGTTAACACCATACTCCTCCGCCTCGACCATGGCATACAGCGACCACTTGACGATATCAAACCACTGATCGTCCCCGTGGCGCACCACCGGTCCGAGCGGCTCCTTGGAGATGATCTCGGGCAGAACCACGTGCGCGTCGGGGTTCTTAAGCTTCAAACGCTGCGCGGCGAGACCTGAGCGGTCGGTCGTGTAGACGTCACAACGTCCGGCGTCATAGGCCGCGACCACTTCGTCGGCCTTCTCGAACACAACCGGCTTGTAGTCCAACTTATTGGCGCGGAAGAAATCCGCCATGTTGAGCTCAGTGGTGGTACCGATATTGACGCACACCGATGCACCGCCGAGCTCAATCGCGGTCTTGATGCCCAGCTTCTTAGGTACCATAAACCCCTGGCCATCATAGTAGTTGACGCCGGCAAAGTTCAAACCGAGCGCCGTGTCGCGCACCAACGTCCAAGTTGTATTTCGCGAGAGCATATCGACCTCGCCTGACTGCAGCGCGGTGAAACGCTCCTTCGCGGAGAGCGGCGTGTACTTGACTTTGTCTGCATTGCCGAAGATCGCAGCCGCTACCGCACGGCACACATCGACATCAATGCCGGTCCAGTTGCCTTTCTCATCTGGGTTGGAGAATCCCGGCAGACCTTGGCTGACACCACATTGGACGAAGCCCTTGGACTTCACGTCGCCGAGCGTGGCCGCGTGCGCTACGCCAACTACACTGAACGAGGCAAGCGCGGCAGAAAAGGCAAGTGATTTAAGAAGATTCATGATGCTCCTCCGTTTATGGTTAGTTACTTGGCTTGCTAGGGAGCCGCCGGTTGGGCTTGCTCGAACGGGAATACGCCCCGCCAGACCAACAGCTTTCGGTTCCGACAGACAAGCTAGCATACCCGCTGCGGCGCGCTCAAGTAGCTTCGAGGGCGGGTCGCTCGCTCATCTAGCAGGCGCTTAGACCCGATCTCACGATGCACCCTTGTTTGAGCTATGGACGCACGATTAGCGGAGCGATATGCTGTTCGCACGGCTACCGACGAGCTGGTTCGGGGGATTCGATGGATTTCACAGAACGCGCCCAGAGCGCCGCCAAAACCGTCTGTGCGATGCTGCATACGACACCGTCCACTGATCTAGAAAGGCAGGTCACCGAAGTGATTGAGCGCACCTTGATCGATGCAGTGCTGGAAGACGGGGAGCGCTGTGCCCGCGTGGCGATGGAATGCTGTAGCGCTGACCAGGATTTGGCCCACAAGATTGCGGAGGAAATCCGCCGCAGGCAGACGGCCCTCGTCGCCAATCTTTCCAGCATGCGCTGAATGATCGGTTCGGCGGTCACGCGCCAGGGTTTGGCACAGCGGCGCCTGACGACATGATCCCGAATCAGCGCCCCCTGTTTCACCTGCCCGACGACGTTGCCTACCTGAACTGTGCCTACCTGTCGCCACTTCTAAAGACGGTCGTTGAAGCTGGGGAAAAGGCCACTCTTTTCCGGGCGCGGCCGTGGGCGATTACTTCGAGAGATTTCTTTACGATCTCTGAATCTGTGCGCGGCTTGTTTGCCCAGATCATCAATACGCGCGCGGACAATGTGGCGATTGTTCCGGCGGTGAGCTATGGCATCGCGGCCGCGGTCCGCAACCTTTCTATCGGTCGCGGACAGAGGGTAGTGGTACTCGAAGAGCAATTCCCGTCGAATGTATACGCTTGGCACGAGCTGGCGAGGTATACCGGTGCCAACGTCGTAGTCGTCCCGCGCCCTGCAAGCGGGGATTGGACGGCGGTAACCTTGGCGTCGATCGATCGGCAGACCGCTGTGGCGGCCCTGCCTAACTGTCACTGGACCGATGGCGGTTTGCTCGATTTGGTTAGAATCAGTGCGCACTGCCGCGAGCGTGGCGTTGCGCTGGTGCTCGATCTGACGCAATCGGCAGGCGTACTGCCGTTCGATGCGGAAGCCGTGCGGCCTGATTTCGCGGTCGCGGCGGCGTATAAGTGGTTGTTAGGCCCTTACTCGCTCGGGTTCCTGTATGTGGCACCTCAATGGCATGGAGGGGAACCGCTCGAGCATAATTGGATCGCGCGCCAGGGTAGTGAAGATTTTGCCGGACTCGTGGATTACAACGATCACTTTCAGCCCGGCGCGCGGCGCTTCGATATGGGTGAGCGTGCCAACTTCCAGTTGCTGCCGATGGCAGAAGTGGCACTGCGACAGATCTTGGAGTGGGACATCGGCACGATTGCCGAAACGCTAAAGACGAAAACGGCGGCGATCGCCGAGCGTGCCGAAACACTTGGGCTCGCGTCGACGCCGCCGTCACTTCGTGCGGGGCACTTTGTCGGATTGCGGTTTCCCGCGGGGGTACCGAACGGTCTGGTCACACGACTCGCGGCGGAGAAGGTGTTTGTCAGCGTGCGCGGCGATGCCATGCGCGTGACGCCGCACTTACACACCACGGACGCCGATATCGATCGGCTATTCCGGGTATTGACCGCTGTACGGTAGCGGTCGATGAGCAAGGTTACTTAATAATAACAAGCACAATGCCCGCGACTGTACACACCCCGCCGCCGATAAACAGGTACATCGCCTTGTCGGACGGAGAACCGGTAAAGGCTTCCGTGAGTTGCGCGCCCAAAGAGTTCGATACGTCGTAACCCCAGAACAGCAGGATTACGCCGGCAACCAGCAACACCACGCCCCGCGGCTTCTGCACCGCAAAACCTGTGGTTCTCGCCAGCTAACTCGCGGGCCTACTTCGCCGGTTTGTACTTAAACTTCTGCCCGCCGATTGAGGCTTCGCCCATGAGTCCGCCTGTGGCCATACTAAAAATAGCGACGCCTTCACTGTAAGCCGCATCGGCGGCACCGCCCTCTTTCACCGCATTCGCGGTGGCTTGAGCGGCAAACTCGAGGCTGCCGTTGATGAGCTTGTCGAGCGAGGCTTTATCTTTGAAAAAGATGATCTGGGCGTAGGTCTTGCCGCCCGCCTGTAGCCCGAACGTTCCCTGCGAGAGGCTGGCACGACCGATAATCTTGCCTTTCTTATACACCACACCGTTGCCGTGGGCACCGCCAACGATGAAGCCACCTTTGCCAATCTTCGGAAAGGCGACGTAGCCATAAGCCTCCTTGAAAAAGGCCTTTATGCTCGGGTCTTTCTTTGTGAAAGCCGCAATGGCGTTCTGGGACTCCCGTACTAGGTCTTGCTCCTTTGCCGGGTCCCAGCCAGCCGCGGCCGCAAGTGAGCTCAGCGCAACGACGCCGAAAAGCGTTAGCGCAAACGCGGTAAGTGTTTTCATGGTGGCTCCTTAGGGTGGTTTCGAAAAAAGCGCGACGCCGTTCGCCGCGGCGAGCGGAGTATGCCTCAACTCGCGGCGCACGTACATAGCTCGCGCCCCGTGACAGATAGGGGATGATGAGGGGATTGTTGCGTTACTTCTTTGGCTTGTAACTAAACTTTTGGCCGCCAATGGAGGCTTCGTACATGAGACCGCCCTTCGCTAGGGTAAATACGGCTACGCCCTTGTGGTAATCGGCGTTGGCGGCCACGCCTTTATTCGCGGCAACGGCGGTCGCCTGCGCGGCGAACTCGAGATTGCCGTCCGTGAGCCGTTTCAACGCGGTCCTGTTCTGGAAAAAGATAATTTCGCTGTACGCTTGGCCCCCCAGTTGAAAACCGATTGTGCCTTGCGAAAGACTGGCTCGGCCAATGACCCGGCCGCGCCGAAATACTAAGCCCTTGCCGTGTGCCCCGCCGATGCCGATGGCGCCTTTGACAATTTTCGGAAACACGACGTAGCCGTAGGCCTGCTTGAAAAAAATCTTCAGGCTAGGGTCCTTCTGTCTGAACGCCTTTATCGCTGCTTGCACCTTTCGATACTGCTTCTGCTCCTTCCTCGGATCCCAGCCAGCCTCAACAGGCCAACTCACTGCGACAAGCGCGAAGATTGTCAGTGTAAAGGTTGAGAGCGCTCTCATGAGTCCCCCTATAATTGCAAACTCTATGGGCCACCAGAGGGCGGCCGGCCGGCGCGATACGCCCATTGCTCTATAGCCTAGTCCATAGTCGCCGCCGCCGGAGGCCGTGCCGTCAGGCAGGAGACCGCAGTGATCGGGAGCGCCGCCTCAACGGCGCATAAGCTACTGCTCGAGGACCCAGGATTCGGCCTGCGCGGCCGCGGCCCACTCCTGCATTGCCGGGTAATGCCAGACGGTGTCGCGGTAGGCCGTAGCTGATTGATCAAGCTCGACGGCGTAGGTGATGAAACGGCTGACGACTGGCGCATACATCGCATCAGCAATAGTGAAGGACCCGAAGAGAAAATCACCGCCTTCGCCGAAACGCATGCGACAGTCAGCCCAAAGCTGCTCGATCCTATCGATGTCTTCCAATACGTCCGGTTGGCGCGCACGGTCGCCGGCCGGGTAACGTCCGCGTACATCCATCGGCATATGTGTCCGTAGTGCAGCGAAGCCCGCATGCATCTCGTTGCTGACCGCGCGCGCAACCGCGCGTGCCTGCAAGCGCTCGGGCCAGAGGTGCGCGTCGGGGAAACGCTCGGCCAAATACTCAGCGATGGCGAGCGATTCCCAGATCACCGTGTTGCCATGCTCCAGAGCGGGTACGCGGCAACTTGGCGAGTGCGTGCACAACTCATGCCTCGAGTCGTCTTGCTGCAATGGAATTACGGTTTCGCGAAAAGGTGCTCCGCTTTGTTTCATCACCAGCCACGCGCGCAGTGACCAAGAGGAGTAGTTCTTGTTGCCGAGATACAGGTGCAGCTGTTCCATGGTATGTACTGCCATAGCTAACAACGTCAAGGAGAACACAAACTTGCATGATCCAGAGGGCTGGTGCAAGGTGTTTGTGAACGCTTGGTTCCAATTATGGAGCGGTGACAGAAGCTAATCCCATTCTAGCCGAGGTGCTGCGCGGCGATATGGTTGAAAGCGTCCATCGCGGAGCCGCCGCCGTGGTCGCTGCTGATGGCGCATTGGTGTCGGGTTGGGGCGATATTGAACGACCGGTTTATGCGCGCTCTGCGATCAAGCCGCTACAAGCATTACCGCTAGTAGAAACGGGTGCCGCTGATCGTTTTCGACTGAGTGATACTGAGATTGCGTTGGCCTGCGCCTCGCACAACAGCGAACCTGAGCACGTGCAGGCGGTGGCGCGGTGGTTGTCAGCTATCGGTTTAAGTCCCGTGGACCTCGAGTGCGGTCCCCATCTTCCGCTGAGTGAGCAGGCCACGATGCAACTGCTGCGTGCCGGTGAGTCACCATCGGCACTTCACAACAACTGCTCAGGCAAGCATGCGGGATTCCTGACGACTGCCGTCCATCTCGACGAGCCCACTCGAAGCTACAGCCAAGGCGCGCATCCGGTGCAGCAACGCGTACGACAGGTGCTTGAAGAGATGAGCGGATCGGCATTGGTCGATGCCCCCGCCGGGATCGACGGTTGTGGTATTCCCGTGGTCGGCCTTTCGCTCAAAGCTACTGCGTTTGCGATGGCGCGCCTGGGCGACCCCACAACGCTTCAACCAGCTCGCGCACAGGCGGCTAGACGTATCCTTCAGGCCATGGCGGCGGCGCCTTTCATGGTCGCAGGCAGCAGGCGATTCTGTACCGAGGTGATGCAACGACTGGGGACCACGGCGGTGGTTAAGGTGGGCGCAGAGGGGGTGTTTGCGGCGACGTTACCTAATAAAGGGCTGGGGGTCGCCCTGAAGATCGATGACGGCGCGCGGCGAGCAGCCGTAGTGGCAATCGGCGCGTTGCTGGCGCATCTCGGTGTTTTAGACGAGGCGGATCGCCGGGCCTTGGCAAATCAGCTCCAACCTCCTGTTCACGATCGTAGTGGCGCAGTCGTGGGCCAAGTGCGGCCAGCACCCGGTTGGCCTGGCGAGCTCGATTAATGAAACCAGACATACGCAAAGCATGCTCGCAGAGCGAGCACTTCACCTCGGAACGGTTGTTCATTCAGGAGATTTGGAATTGCGCTGATGACGAGTTGTCGATAGCGCGTGCGCGAGTGAAACCCGGTGTAACGACGTCACGCCACTACTTGGCGGGCGTGCACGAGCGCTACGTTGTCACCGTTGGACGAGGTCGGGTCGAGGTTGGCGCGCTGCCCGCGACCGAAGTTGGCCCAGGGGATGTGGTCGTCATTCCGGCCGATACGGCACAACGCATCACCAATATTGGTGAGGGCGATCTGATGTTCTACTGTATCTGCACGCCGCGATTTGAGCCTAGCTGTTACCGCGAGGTGGAAGATGATTGATACAGAAATAACCCCGAAGCCGCCCGCAGTACAAAATCTGCTCGATCTTGCTGACAAAGTAGCGATTGTCACCGGATCCAGTGGCGGCATTGGCACGGGTATCGCTCGGCGTTTCGCCGAAGCGGGCGCATCGGTTGTTGCGCACTACTATCGTAATCGCGACGCAGCCGAAGCCATCGTGCGTGCAATTGACACATACGGCGGTGAGGCCTGTCCGGTACAAGCGGACGTGACGAAGCGCGTTGATGTGGAGCAACTTTTGGCACGCGCGCTCGAGGCGTTCGGCCGCGTCGACATTTTGGTAAACAATGCGGGTGTATATCCGCTCGCATCAGTCATTGAAATGACAGACGATTCCTGGCGTACGGTCATTGACACCAACTTGTCGGGCGTGTCGTTGTGCACACAGGTGATCGCTCGGCACATGATTGGGCAAGGTGCCGGCGGTGCAATCGTGAACATCGCCTCGATTGAAGGCGAAATGCCGGCACCAATGCACAGTCATTACAGCGCGGCCAAAGCAGGTGTATTGATGCATACGAACGCCGCCGCGCGCGAGCTTGGGATACACGGGATTCGCGTTAATGCCGTATCACCGGGGCTGATCTGGCGCGACGGCCTCGAGCGAGACTGGCCGGACGGTATTAGGCGTTACCGCGAAGCCGCTCCCTTAGGAAGGCTCGGTCTATCCGACGACGTCGCCGATGCCTGTCTGTTCTTAGCTTCGCCAGCAGCGCGCTGGATAACCGGCGCAAGCCTGCGCGTCGATGGCGGGGTGATGACGAACACACCTTATTAAGGTGTGAGGACCCAGGAAATGAGCGGCGAGATGCTCCCCAAGGTCTAAGCGCTCGCCCTTTTTGTCGGCTGACGACCCAAGCGGGCGAGAACTAATAGGTTACCGGCCAGGATCATACCCACACCGACCACAGCGGGCGCGCTCCAATGGTAGTCTTCGAATACGGTCGAAAGCGCCAGCGCCACGATAGGATAGAGCACACTTGCGTAGGCAGCGCGGTCAGCACCGATACTCCTGAGCAAGCTGAGATAGGAGCCAAACGCAATCACCGACCCAAACACGGCAAGGTACACCAACGAGGTAACGTAACTCACGGTTGATTCAAATCCCGGTGCTGCACCCACAGCGCAAGCAGTGAGCGCAGTCAAGCTCGCGCCGTAGGCCATACCGAACATATTCACCTCAATGATCGGCAAGCCACGACGCTGTGTCGCAACGGCAGCCATGTTGCCCAACGAGGCTATCCACGTAGCGACCAGTGACAGTCCGAGTCCGGTCAAGGTCGTGCCGGACATCTCGAACGCGACCAGCTCGGGCCAGAAAACGAGTACGATGCCGACCAGGCCAAGGCAGGCAGCAGCCAGCACTTGTCTCCGTATCGGCATGCCGAACAACGATGCGCCGTTGATGATGTTCATGAATACGATGGTCGAAAAGATCACCGCCGCCAAGCCGCTGGTTAGCCGGCCAATGGCGAAGTAGAAAAGAACATAGTTGACGGAGAATAGAAGCGCGCCCTGGAGTGCTATCAGCGTATGATCGCGCCATCCGAAGCGCAGGCGTCTGCGAGTCAGCACACAAAAGACTGCGAGTACTGCCGCCGCCAGAGCAAAGCGATACGCGACTGACCAGATCGGATCAACGGTGCCAAGTTGGAACGTGATCGCAAACCAAGTCGATCCCCAGATTAAGACCGTCGCGAGATAAAGGAAATATGTCGACACGCGCGTGGACTAGTTGGGCCATCAGTCGGGGCTATTAGCGAAGAACGCTTTAAACTGATTGACCGTCGCGTGCATATCCGCGGCAGTGACGTCTAGATGAGTCACCAAGCGCATGCCCGCACCAGAAGATACGAGGATCTCTCGTTCCTTGAGAAACGCGATAAGCGCACTTGAATGCGCCGGATCGACCGACGCAAACACCATATTTGTCTGCACGGCTTGGGGATCCACAGCCAGTTCCTCGATTTCAGATAGACCTTCGGCCAGTAGTTTGGCGTTGTCATGATCTTCGGTAAGCCGATTAATGTTGTGGTTGAGCGCATAGATGCCTGCGGCGGCGAGGATTCCTGCTTGGCGCATACCGCCACCCAACATTTTGCGCCAGCGGCGTGCCTTCGCCGCCAATGGCGCGCTCGCGCACAGTACTGAGCCAACCGGCGCGCCCAGCCCTTTGGATAGGCAGAACGATACACTATCGAAGCGCTGTGTGATCTCGCGAACCGGTACATCGAGCTTGACGGCAGCATTAAACACGCGCGCTCCGTCTAGGTGTAGGCTTAGCCCATGCTCGCGCGCCAACGCCGCCACCTGATCTAGGTATGCCAGTGGCAACACCTTGCCCGCCTGGGTGTTTTCGAGGCAAAGCAGGCGCGTACGCGCGTAGTGATAGTCCTCGGGCTTGATCGCTTGGCGAATTTTACCGAGGTCGAGGGTGCCGTCGGATTCGAAATCAAGGGGCTGTGGCTGAATACTACCGAGCACGGCTGCACCACCTGCTTCATTCTTATAAGTATGCGCCTCCTGCCCAACGATGTACTCGTCGCCACGTTCGCAATGACTCAGTACTCCTATTAAGTTGCCCTGCGTGCCGCTGGGGACGAAAACCGCTGCCTCGAAACCAAGCGTCGCCGCGGCCAAGTTTTCCAATCCGTTTATTGTCGGATCTTCACCATAGACATCGTCGCCGACGTCGGCCTCTGCCATCACCGTGCGCATGGCGGGCGTCGGCTTCGTCACGGTATCGCTGCGCAAATCAATGGTTTTCATCGGCGTGTGCATGTCTGTCCAGAAACGATTACGGTTACCTGCGACGAGAAGCGGTCGGCAGATTTTTGCATGCTGCCATATGCTTTCCTGCAATCTCAAGCGCGCTAACCTTGGATGCTTGGCAGCGGGACTCGCTCCATTCATACTGGTTATCATGTCTCGTGCGGCACTCCTTAGTGTGCTCGTAGTCGTGATTGGATGGGTGCCACAAGCCATCTCCGATCAAACGGACGAGCGTCTTGATGTACTCTTCGAGCGTCTGCGCGTCGCGCCCGACGCAAGAGAAGGGCAGCAAATCACGGCAAAGATCTGGGCCATCTGGCGCCAGACTTCTAATGAGATTGCAAACACCTACATGGGGCGCGGTTTTCGCGACATGGCGTCGGAGCACTACGAGGACGCGTTGGCAGCGTTCAACAAGGTGGTCGAAACTGCCCCTGACTACGCGGAAGGCTGGAACGCACGAGCAACTCTGCTTTACGTGATGGGCGACTATGCTGGTTCCGTCGCCGACATCGAGCGCACTCTGGCATTGGAGCCGCGTCACTTTGGGGCCTGGTCAGGCCTTGGGCTGGTCCACATGAATCTCGAAAACGACACAGCTGCGCTTGAAGCGTTCAAAAAGGCACTAAGTTTCAACCCGCATCTGATCAGTTCCATGCGTAACATCGAGATCATCAAGAAACGTCTGGAGGATAAAATCATCTAACCTCCAGCCTTTCAACGTGTCTGACATTACCTTTCGTTCGGTACTTGTTTTTCCTCGGCAAACTCCACACTCGGCCCCGCTAGATCGTTCCATCTAACCTGGGATCATCGATGAGCACAGTTTCGTTCTTGTAGAGCACGAAGCCTGCACGCTGATAAACCTGAATAGCTTGTGGGTGATCAAGGGTACATGTATGTACCCAAATGCGGCGCGGCGATCCGCGCCAAGCTTCCTCGAGCGCGCGGTTAAGGAGGTAAGTTCCGAGCCCACGGCCGATAAACTCAGGAATCAAGCCAAAATACGCGAGTTCGACTTCGTTTTGAACGCGCCGATCCAGTTCCGCATAGCCAGCAGGTACGCTGGCAACGTAAAGCACGAACAGCTCAACCTTCGGGTTCTGAACGATGGCGCGCAAGGTTTCATCATTCATCCTACGGCGTTCGTACCAGAGCCATGGCTCACCCACCGTGTTGTACAAGTAGCGGTAAAAGGAAACCGTAGGGGTTAGCACTCGCACGACGTCTACCTGTTCGCCCGGTGCCTCATGGGGCGTAAACGCCGGAGACGCTTTCATCTCTAGGTAGCTGATGGTGACTTCGAGTTGCGTCATGGCGTGCGCATCAGAGCCTCATCGCGATTGTGTCACGGTCCGGTCTTTGCGTTTTTTCTGGTCACTTTTCATTGCTGAGCCAACGCGACATCACGAGGCGCGGCTCTACCGTATAGCCGACCTGTTCGTAGAAGCTACGCACACTGTCGTTGTCTTCACGAATCATGAGCTCGACTTTGCGTATGCCCTGGTTTGCCAGCCACCGCTCGGCATGACGGACCATCTGGCGCGCGTGCCCAGCCCGACGACTTGTTGGGTCAACCGCGAGGTAATACAACCAACCACGATGGCCATCGCTGCCGGTCATGACCGTCGCTACCAGCGGCTTCGATGGTCGCTTCCCCGCAAGCAGCCCCACGAACAACTCGCTGCTGGGCGTATTACGACAGAGCGCAATGTCTTCAGCGGGAGGATTCCAGGACCGTAACAGCCCGCACCGTTCCCACAATGTCACGAGCGCCTCAAAGTCTGAATCCTGGTAGGGACGAATCTGGAGCAAAGCCGTTCACCGTAGACGCAGTTGACTTAGATTAGCGCCGCCCTGCACTTGGTGCTAGGTGTATAAACTGTTAAATGAGCCCTGACATCTGCGAGCGCTATCCTTGTGATGCCGTCTTCGCACAATTATACTTTTCGCCGGCCCCCCCACATGGCCTCGCTGATCACTCGCATCTTGCATCTCTTTCAGAGAACTGAGTCGTGACGGAAATCCTTATCATCGACGGTGTTCGCACTGCGATTGGCAAGCACGGCGGCGCGTTAGCCTCGGTTAGACCCGACGACCTTCTTTCTTATACCTATAAGGCATTGATGGAGCGTACTGCGGTCAATCCGGCATTGCTTAGCGATGTGTATGCAGGCTGTGGCAACCAAGCTGGTGAAGATAATCGCGATGTTGCACGCATGGCAGTCTTGTTGGCTGGTTTTCCAGTGTCTGTACCAGGCGTTACTGTTAACCGCAACTGCTCGTCGGCACTCGAAGCAGTAAATCAGGCTGCCAAATCCATTCTCGCCAGTGAGGGCGATATGTACATTGGTAGCGGGGTCGAATCTATGAGCCGCGCACCGTGGTGCATGCCTAAACCTGAGCGTGTACCAACGACCAGGCCGCCGATGGTGCACGATACTACCGTCGGTTGGCGTTTCAATAACCCGAAGATGGACGAGATGTATCCGATCGTCAGCCTCGGTGTGACAGCGGAAAACATTGCTAAGGAAATGAGCGTCACTCGCGAGGATCAGGACGCATTCGCAATCGAGAGCCAGCGTCGTGCGATCAACGCCATCAACGAGGGCAAGTTTAAGGATGAGATTGTGCCGGTAACGGTGCCCCAGCGGAGAGGATCTGCTATCGTCGTGGACACTGACGAGCACCCGCGCTACCGCAAGGTCAACGGGCGCTATGAGCTTGCCACCAGCCTTGAGGACTTAGCCAAGTTACCGGCGGCGTTCAAGAAAGGCGGTTCAGTGACCGCGGGTAACTCGAGCGGTATTAACGACGGTGCGGCGGCGTTGCTTCTAACGAATCGTCAGAAAGCGGGGGAACTCGGCATCAAGCCAATGGCTCGCTGGGTCGGCTCGGCTGTGGCCGGCGTCGACCCCGGGGTAATGGGATATGGGCCCGTGCCGGCGACCCAAAAGCTTTTACAACGCTTCGATCTCACACTCGATGACATTGGACTCATTGAGATCAACGAGGCGTTTGCCGCACAGACGCTCGGCTGTATGCGGCAGCTCGGCATGCGGCACGAGATCACGAACGTCAATGGTGGTGCTATCGCGTTGGGACATCCGACCGGTTGTTCCGGCGCACGCATTCTGGTCACCCTATTGCATGAGATGAAGCGGCGCGCATCGAACGCGCCGCACCCGTTTTACGGTCTGGCCACACTCTGTGTCGGTGTGGGGATGGGTGTGAGCACCCTCGTGGAATGGATCGGCGACTAGATTGATGGACCGACCGCTTTCCGGTATCCGCGTCGTCGGCCTTGAGCAGTACATGGCAGGGCCGTATTGCACGATGCTGCTGGCGGACGCCGGTGCCGAGATCATCAAGATCGAACGCCCCCACACCGGGGACCCGCGCCGCGCTATGCCGCCGTTTGTAGAAACCAACGGCGGGAAAAAGGCGGCGGGTTTTATGGGCTATAACCGCAACAAGAAGAGCCTGGCGCTCGACCTACGCAGCGACCAAGGCAAGGCGGTCTATCGCAAGCTGGTGCCACATGCCGATGTGGTCGTGGAGAATCTCCGTCCAGGTTCCATGGATCGACTCGGCTTGGGGTACGAAGCCCTGAAAGAGCTCAATCCGGCTTTAGTCTATGCGGTGATCTCTGGCTTTGGGCGCCTTCCGGGTTACGAGGGCCCATACAGTGATCGGCCCGCGTTCGACATCGTCGCTGAGGCGATGAGCGGCATCATGCATCTCGTCGGCTTCGAGGACAAACCGCCATCTTGGACGATCTATGGGATGGCCGATATCTATTCGGGGATGGTTACCGCCTACGGCATCATGTTGGCACTGTTTATGCGCGAGCGTACCGGGCGCGGACAGATTGTTGATTCGTCGATGTATGACAACATGCTTTCGCTAAACGAATCGATGGTTGTGTTGCATTCGGTAGCGGGTCAGTCGCCACATCGTGGCCGCCCCAGAAACGCGTATCCGCGTGGTGCCTACAAGGCGCGTGACGGCTATGTCGCCGTCAACGTTCCCGACGAACGTATCTGGAGCAGGTGGTGTGAGACCATGGGACGCCCCGAGCTTGTCAACGACCCGCGTACGAACAGCGGTACCGCGCGCTCGCAGAACCGTGAGTACGTCGATGACGTTATCGAAAAATGGTTTGCTGGATTGACGCGCGGCGAAGCCGTAGACCAACTCAACGATGCCGGTGTGCCGACCGGTCCGGTTCACACCGCCGAGGACGTGTTTGCGTGTCCGCAGGTTAAAGCACGCGGTATGTTAATGCAGGTCCATGACCCCAAGGTAGGCGATTTCAAGTTTGCGCGTACAACACCTCATCTTTCGTCGACGCCGGATTTGCCCGCCGAGCCGGCACCCGACCTCGGTCAGCATACGCGAGCGATTCTAGAGGATCTTCTCGGTTATGCTTCGGACGAAGTAGATACCTTGATCACCGAAGGAGTGGTCGAAGCTAGCCCAAAGCACTAAATTGCGAGCATTTGTCGGACGGCGTTGGCGTCCGCCAGTGACCGCCCCAAGGCGGTCGTGCCGTCGCGAACCTGAGCAACTAACATCGCGTTGTTTTCGGCGACACGTCCATCTTTGAGATAAAGGTTGTTTTCAAAACCCACGCGCGCGTGCCCGCCCAAGGTTGCCGCGGCAAGCGCGCAGGCATGCTCCTTTTTTCCGAACGCGCAAACGCCCCAGGGAGAGATGCCATCACAAGCGGAGAGAAAGACTAGCAGATCATTGGGTTGTGACGTTTGGTCGGCCGCGTAGCGCCCCAAGACAAACAACAAAAGGTACGGCCCGGGTGGTACGATGCCGCGGCGGTGGAAATCATTGTATCGTAACACGTCGCCGACCGAGTAGAAGATGAACTGCGGAATGATACGCTCAGTGATCACCCATTCGAGAAACTGCGCAGCGGCTGATTCGGCATCCGCATTTGGGATCAATTCACGCAGCGCGATCGATACAGACTCTGGCCGCAGTTCGCGCACGACGGCCATCTGTTCTACGGGCGTATATTTGCCGACCGCTTCACTCGAAACTTGAATTACCAGGCGATCACTCACAGCCTGCCTTATCGCTTTAATAGCCAAACCGTAAAGTTCGGGATCCAGTGAGTGTTTGCCGGTGCTGTCACGCACATGAAGATGAATCATCGAAGCCCCAGCGTCGCAGCATTCTGCTGCGGTCGCGGCGATTTCGTCGGGCGTGATCGGCAATGCCGGGTGGTCACACTTGGTCTTGTGAGCACCGTTCGGCGCAACCGCAAGGATCAGCGGCGACCAATCGAGGCTCATTTAGTAATGTCCGCGATCGCCTCGTCGAGCGAAGGGGCAAGCTTGTCGACGAGTTCGTCGACGTGGCTCTCGTTGATGATAAAAGGGGGCGCCAGCAGGATATGATTGCCCAATCGCCCATCGATGGTACCGCTCATCGGATAGGTCATCAGCCCTCGGTTCATCGCCCGCCGTTTGATCGCGGCGAACAGGTGGAGGTCTGGATCGAACGGGTCCTTCGTGTCGCGGTCCACAACGAACTCCATGCCGCGGAACAGGCCGCGCCCGCGAATGTCGCCGACATGTGGGTGATTACCAAAGCGATCCTGAAGCTTCGCCATAAGCCGCGTTCCCTGGCGGCGAACGTTATCGAGCAAATTTTCCTCGCGGATGGTCTTCTGTACGGCGAGCGCCGCAGCACAGGCGGTGGCATGTCCCATGTACGTGTGGCCATGTTGGAAGAAACCCGAGCCGTCGCGGACAGCGTCGTAAATCTGCCCGCTGACGAATAACGCGGCAATCGGTTGGTAGCCGGCTCCCAATCCTTTGGCGACCGCAACCATGTCCGGTCTAATATGTTCTTGCTCGTAGGCGAACAAGGTCCCAGTACGCCCCATGCCACACATGACTTCATCCAGGATAAGCAGAACGTTGTAGCGATCGCAGATCTCGCGGATGCGTTTGAAGTAACCCGGCACCGGCGGCACCGCACCCGTCGTTGCCCCGACCACTGGCTCAGCGACGAACGCCAGCACCGAATAAGGGCCTAGCTCCTCGATCTTGGACTCGAGCTCGTTGGCCACCCGCAGCCCGTATTCCTCGTCGGTTTCGTCTTTGCGGCGGCCCCGGTAGGCGTAGCAGGGCGATATGTGATGCGAATCGATCAGCAGCGGCTCGAACTTCCGCCGCCGCCATTTATTGCCGCCAACAGCGAGCGCGCCCAATGTGTTTCCATGATAGCTTTGACGCCGCGCGATGAAGTGACGCCGCTGTGGCTCCCCGATTTCGAGAAAATACTGGCGGGCGAGTTTCAGCGCAGCCTCCATGGCCTCTGAGCCACCCGATACAAAGTACACCCGGTCGAGCGCACCGGGGGCAGATTCAATCAAGATATCGGCCAGCTGTTCCAGCGCATCATTAGTAAAGAATGAGGTATGTGCATAGGGAACGCGATCGAGTTGTTCTTTGATCGCTTGAATGACGGCCGGATGACTGTGCCCGAGACAGGACACGGCGGCGCCGCTGGATCCGTCGAGGTAGCGTTTTCCGTCGCGGTCGATCAGGTAAGGCCCATCCCCGCTGGCAACAAACGGCAAGCTCGTCCGCGTGTGACGATGGAATACGTGGTTCATTACGATCGGGCAACGATAGGGAATCAGCTGCGTCACGAATGGTAACGTCCCGATGGTTATTAATCCATGGCGGTCCGGTGTATTGGTCGCGAACGGGCACTAAACACGCTACTGCGACACACCTGCGTATGCATTGTGCGCTAGCGCTTAACGCAAAGTCTGACAGGGTCGCTTTGGCGGTTTTTGGCCGCACGGGGAGGCGGAAATTCGCGAAAAACACTGTTGAATTTCGATCCGACAGTGTTATAGTGCAGTGACTCGCTAATGGAGCGAGCCCCGCGTTGTGCGCCGCTAGGTGCGTGATACGGGACCTCAAAGGGATCGTTTGAGGAAGAAAATCATTCGAATAAATCCAAGCTCATTCCCATTGAAGTTAGGAGGATCGCTATGTCAGCTTATCTCAAGAAAATGACGACCGCGGTTTGCGCCGGGCTGTTGGTTGCTGCCGTTGCCCTAGTCGGATGGTCGGTACCGTCCACCGCATTGGGCGCCGAGTTCATTACCATCGGCACCGGCGGTGTCACCGGTGTGTATTACCCCACCGGCGGATCCATCTGTCGCCTCGTCAATAAGGGCCGCAAGCAGCACGGCATCCGCTGCACGGTGGAGAGCACCGGCGGGTCCATCTATAACCTGAACACCATTCGTGCCGGCGAGCTAGACATGGGTGTAGTGCAGTCCGACTGGCAGTATCACGCCTATAACGGGACGAGCCGTTTCAAAGACAAGGGTGCCTTCAGGGAGTTGCGCGCGGTGTTCTCGGTTCACCCGGAACCCTTCACTGTTGTCGCTCGCAAGGATTCAAACATCAAGAAGTTCAAAGACCTCAAGGGTAGGCGTGTGAACATCGGCAATCCGGGCTCGGGACAGCGTGGCACGATGGAAGTCGTAATGAACGCGATGGGTTGGACCAAGGGCAACTTCTCGCTTGCCTCTGAGCTCAAGTCAGCGGAGCAATCCAAGGCGCTGTGCGACAACAAGATCGATGCTATGGTGTTCACTGTCGGTCATCCGAGCGGTTCGATCAAGGAAGCGACGACGTCGTGCGATAGCGTCATCGTCTCTGTTACGGGCAGACCCATCAACAAGCTGGTGAAGGAAAACGACTACTACCGGCATGCGACTATCCCGGGCGGGATGTATCGCGGCAGCCCGAACGATGTGAAAACCTTCGGCGTTGGTGCCACCTTCGTCAGCTCCACACGGACCAAGGGAGACACCGTCTACTGGGTAGTGAAGTCCGTTTTTGAGAACTTCGATTCGTTCAAGAAGCTGCACCCGGCATTCGCTAACTTGCAGAAGAAACAGATGGCGAAAGACGGCCTGTCGGCGCCATTGCACGAGGGCGCGTCCAGGTATTACGTAGAAGCGGGTCTAATTAAGAAGTAACTGCCGTAGGGAAGTTTAAGACTGGGGAACGGGCGAATGCCCGTTCCCCAGTTTCTCTTGTATGACTGGCGTCTCCTTTCGAGGTCCGATGACGAGCGGGTGAGCGAGCGCGGCTCGGGAAGGTGCCTATGATACGATCCCCATTGTTTGCGTCCGCATTCGCGCTGCTGCTGAGCGTGACGGGCGCGGCCGTAGCCCCGGCGGTCGCCGCCGATCAAATATTGATCGGTACCGGCAGTACGGCGGGCGTCTATTACCAAGTGGGTCGGGCGCTGTGCCGCATGATTAGCCGCCATGTGAAGGACCTAACCTGTAAGGCCGAACCCACTGCGGGCTCCCGATTTAACCTCAGCAATGTCAGCGGCGGCGCCATCGAGCTCGGTCTCGTCCAGTCCGACCTGCAGTATTACGCAATCAATCGCAAAGGCCCATTCGAGTTCGACGACACCCCTTACGGCAACCTGAGAGCGATGTTCTCGGTACATGCGGAGCCGTTTACCGTTGTCGCACGCCGTGATGCGCGGATTCAATCCTTCGATGATCTCAAGGGCAAACGGGTGAATATCGGCAACCCCGGCTCGGGTCAACGCGAGACTATGAACGTGGTTATGCGGGCTAAGGGATGGAGCAAGAGCGACTTCTTGCTCGCGGAGGAGTTACCAGCGGCGCAGCAGTCGCTAGCACTATGTCATAACCGCGTACAAGCCATGGTCTACACAGTGGGTCATCCCAACCCTTCGGTCGGTCAAGCGGCCGGTCTGTGCGATGCGATCCTCGTTGACGTTAGCGGGACCGAGATCGATAAGCTTGTGGCCGACAATCCGTTTTACGCCTACACGACGATTCCTGGCGGTATGTACAGCGGCAATCCCGATCCCGTGCGTACCTTCGGCGTGAAGGCTACCGTCGTCACGTCTGCAGACGTGCCGGCGGATCTGGTCTACGCCGTGGTCAAGGCCGTGTTCGGCCACTTGAGCCAGTTCCGCAAGATGCATCCGGCGCTAGCCGGACTCAATCCCAAAAAGATGGTTCGTGAAGGGTTGTCAGCGCCCCTGCATGAAGGCGCCCAGCGTTACTTTAAGGAGAAAGGATTAATGTAACGCAGCCGCCGCACGGGCTTGTTGGCGGGTTATTCTTCTTGTGCCACAGATCGAGACAACGGCGATGCGTTGGCGGGAGGCGATGAGGAGCACGACAAGATGAGCGAGGAGCATCAAAATAACCAAGCGGTTTCTGACAAATCGCTAGACGAGATGGTCGCGGAGGCCGATACGGGCGCACGAACGCCTCCCGGTTTGCCGGCGAAGATCCTTTTAGCAGTGCCGCTCGCGTGGTCGTTATTCCAGCTCTGGTACGCCTCACCATTACCGTTTTGGTTTACTGAGTGGTTCGGGTTTAGTTTCGGTGTGTTGAATGATACCGAAGCGCGGTCCATTCACCTCGCATTCGCTATCTTTCTTGCCTATCTGGGATATCCTGCACTGAGGCGCTCGCCGCGTCATTACATACCGATCCAAGATTGGATATTCGCGCTCGTGGGCGCGTTCAGCGCGGCTTATCTTTTTCTTTTCTACGATGCGCTTGCGGAGCGGCAAGGTGCCCCGACCCCCTTCGATATGGTCGTCGCGGTCTGCGGCATGTTGCTGCTGCTCGAGGCGACCCGTCGTGCGCTGGGACCGCCGCTCATGATCGTTGCCTCGGTTTTTTTGATTTACACCTTGGGTGGGCCATACATGCCGGAGGTGATTTCACACAAGGGCGCAAGTCTGAACAAGCTAATGGCGCACCAGTGGCTGTCGACGGAGGGCGTGTTCGGTGTCGCACTCGGTGTGTCGACGAGCTTCGTGTTTCTATTTGTGCTTTTTGGGTCGCTGCTGGATAAAGCGGGCGCTGGCAACTACTTCATTAAGGTTGCGTTCTCGCTGCTCGGGCATATGCGCGGGGGCCCGACGAAGGCCGCAGTTGTCGCATCCGGCTCGACCGGCCTGATATCCGGATCATCGATCGCCAACGTCGTGACGACGGGTACGTTTACGATTCCCTTGATGAAGCGGGTCGGTTTTCCCGGCACCAAAGCCGGGGCAGTCGAAGTGGCTGCGTCCACGAACGGTCAGCTGACCCCGCCAATCATGGGTGCCGCCGCATTCCTGATGGTCGAGTATGTAGGCATCTCCTACGTGGAGGTGATCAAGCACGCGTTTCTGCCGGCCATCATCTCGTACATCGCCCTCGTTTACATCGTTCACCTGGAGGCGCTTAAGGCTGACATGAAAGGGCTGCCGCGGCGTCGCGAGCGTACCTTCGCACAAAGTCTCACCGCGTTCGTGGGCACGATTGTTGGCCTGATGGCACTGACCGCCGCGGTCTACTACGGCATCGGCTGGATGCGGGACATGTTCGGTGCGGCAGCGCTGCCGATCGTGATACTCCTTACCTTGGCCGCTTATGTTGCGTTGCTCTGGTATGCGACGCGGTTCCCCGAGCTGGAAATGGACGACCCCAATGCACCGGTCATGCAGTTGCCGGAGCCGGGCCCGACGATCAAGGGGGGGCTGTATTTTCTGCTCCCGGTCGTGGTGTTGGTATGGTGCCTGACGGTGGAGCGCTTTTCGCCGGGGCTGTCCGCGTTTTATGCCACGGTTTTCATGATTCTCATCGTTGCCACACAGCGGCCGCTGATCGCGTACTTTCGAAAGCGGGGCGACCTCGGGAGGGCTACCCGCCGGGGCTTTGGTGACCTGTTTGACGGGCTCGTGGCCGGTGCACGCAACATGATCGGTATCGGTGTGGCGACTGCCGCCGCCGGCATAGTAGTCGGAACCGTAACCATTACGGGTATCGGCTTGGTGATGACCGAGTTCGTCGAGTTCATCTCCGGTGGCAATCTCATGTTGATGCTGATATTCACCGCCATCATTAGCTTGATCCTAGGCATGGGGCTGCCCACGACCGCGAATTACATTGTCGTTTCCACGTTGATGGCGCCGGTGATCGTGACGTTGGGTGCACAGTCGGGCCTGATCGTGCCGCTGATCGCGGTGCACATGTTCGTGTTTTATTTCGGCATCCTGGCTGACGATACACCCCCGGTGGGCCTGGCGGCTTTTGCCGCGGCCGCCATCGCCCGCAGTGACCCAATTAGGACGGGTATTCAGGGTTTCACCTACGACATCCGTACCGCGATCTTGCCGTTCATGTTCATCTTCAACACGCAGCTGCTGATGATCGGCATTGACACGTGGTGGCGGTTCACGTTGACGGTCACGAGCGCGGTGATCGCGATGCTTGTGTTCGCGGCCGCAACCCAGGGCTTCTGGCTGGTAAGAAACCGGATTTGGGAGACCATGGCATTACTGCTGGTGGCGTTCACTTTGTTTCGGCCCGGCTTCTGGTGGGACCAGATCTTCCCGCCGTTAAAGGAAGAAAATGCGACGAGGATTGTCGAACTGGCCGAACAGGTGCCACCCGATGGGTTCCTGCGACTGACCGCCGAAGGCGACACCATCGAAGGAGATCACGTGAAAAAGACTGTTATGCTTCGACTGGGTGATCCAGCCGGCGGCACCGAGCGCTTAGGGCAGGCGGGCATAGAAGTGAGGGTCGAGGAGGGCAAGGTCTTTATCGATAATATGGTGTTCGGCAGTGAAGCCGAAAAGGCGGGACTCGACTTTGATTGGCAAATTCAAGCCATCGCGTTGGAATCAGACCGGCTACCGAAAGAGTTCATGTTTATTCCCGCCATGCTCCTTCTGGGCGTCGTCGGTGTCTTGCAACGCGGCCGTCGGGTTGTGGCAGCGAGCGCTGAGCGCTGATGCCATAACCGATCAATAGTGCTAGTACTCTAGTACTAAGGAAATGACATGCTGAAGGTCTTCAAGAAGATTCTGGTGCCTATCGATCTGGAGGAACGCGCCCACGCTGACAGGGCCGTGGCAACGGCTGTAGAGGTAGCGCGACATCAACAAGCGGAGCTGCGGATAATGACTGTCCTGCAGGGGTTCGGGTCACCGTTAGTGGCGTCATTTTTCCCAAGAGACTTTATGAATAAAGCTGTGGACGGCATGAAAAAAGAGCTTCAAGACTACGTCGCCAAAGCCGTACCGAATGACGTGTCGGCAACGCATTTCGTTGCTGAAGGTACGCCATACGAGGAGATCGTCGCCGAAGCGAAGAAATGGAAGTCGGACCTGATCGTGTTGCACGCCCACGTTAGAAAACATGTTGAGACAGTCCTGCTAGGGTCTTGCGCGCACAAGGTAGTAGAGACGGCCCCCTGTTCAGTGTGGCTTCTGCGTCATACCTAGGACGACGGTAGCGATAGCTTTTCTCGCCCCGCTTGCTGCGTTTCTAGCGCGCCCATTGATAATCAGCTAGAGCCCAAGACAGCTGATGTCCCGCCTACGAACGGCGATCCGAAACGAGCAATCGATTCTGTTTGCCCTTGCCTTGCTCACCGGGGTTGGCGCAGGGTTTGGCGTCATCGGCTTTCGCCTTTTGATCGGTTTGTTTCAACAGGCCTTCTACGGCTCCGATTCAGAAGTCTACTTCACGACCATCGTCGAAACGTTACCCCACTGGCACGTATTACTCGTACTTGTAGCAGGCGGCCTTCTTATCGGGCTTTTTGTTCATTTCATTATGCCAGGACGTCGCAACCACGGCGTGGCAGACATCATCGAAGCTTGTGCCTTACGCGGGGGACGCATGAGTGCCAGAGCTGGCATTGGAGCAGCGGTGGCCTCAGCCGCGTCGATCGGCATGGGTGCTTCCGTCGGTCGAGAGGGCCCCGCGGTTCACCTTGGGGCGAGCATGAGCGCCTGGGTCGCCGAACGCTTGCGCCTAAGCCGCAGTCTTTCGCTGACTTTGGTAGGTTGCGGTGCTGCGGCGGCGGTCGCGGCGTCGTTCAACGCGCCCATCGCTGGCGTACTCTTCGCGCTCGAAGTCGTCGTGGGCCACTACGGGTTAAACGTGTTTGCGCCAATAGTCGTCTCATCCGTGGCCGCTACCGTGGTTACTCGCATATATCTTGGCGATACACCCGCTTTCCTTTTCGTGCCGGACTATTTCATCGGTTCATTCTTGGAAGTGCCGTTGTTCATGTTGTTGGGGGTCGTCTGTGCCGTCGTAGCCGCGGTGTTCATGTCTAGCGTCATTCTTGCCCAGGACTTCATCGGCAAGATACCAGTGCCGCCTTGGCTAAAGCCCGCCTTCGGCGGGCTCGTGATCGGCGTAATCGCACTTGCTTTTCCTGAGGTGCTCGGCGTGGGTTATCAGGCCACTGATCTGGCGCTGAAGGGAGCGTTGCCGCTCGGTCTGATGGCGGCGCTGGTCGTGGCTAAGTTGCTGGCGACATCGATCGCGCTGGGTAGCGGATTTGCTGGCGGTGTATTTAGTCCTGCGCTGTTCCTCGGTGCGATGACCGGAGGCGCATTCGGTCTCTTGGTAGCGCTGTTGTTTCCGGACGTGTCGGCCCACGGCGCCTACACCGTTGCCGCTATGGCCGGTGTCGCTGCGGCAGTACTCGGTGCCCCGATCTCGACAATACTGATCATGTTCGAGCTCACCAATAACTACCAGCTGATGATCGCGGTGATGATAACGGCGGTGTTAGCCAGCATGCTCGCGAGCAAGTTAGCGCGCCGGTCTTTCTTCGTCTGGCAGCTCGAGCGTCGAGACATCAATCTCAGAGTTGCCCAAGAGTCTGCGGTATTACTCGGCACGACGGTCGAAGACCTCGTAAGCAAGGATTATGCAGCCGTCGAACACAGTATGTCGCTAAGTGCAATTGCTGACTTGCTCGCGCGCCAGTGCCCAACGGCGCTGCTGGTTGTCGACGAACAGCAGCGGCTCTACGGGCGGCTAGCGATTGGTGACGTTGTGAAAGCAGCGTTTGACGCGGAAGCGCTGACAGCCACGGCAGCGGAACTCGCGCAGCCGGTCGAAACCGTCCTACTTCCGCATGCTAGCCTCGATCGGGCGCTCAAACTGATGGCACGCCATAACGACGATTACCTACCAGTGGTCGATGACACAGGCGAGCGGCGACTCCTTGGCATCTTACGGCGAAGCGATCTCGTGCTGGCCTACAACCGAGTACTCCTTGATGCACGCGCAGAAGAGCGCGGTGAGAAGTAACTCGCCGCCGCGAGTAGCGGTACAATGCCTTTCTCGCCGCGTGCCTTGCGGCGCGCCGGCCTCTGCGAACGAGTCCGGGTATGGAGCCACGCGTTGCCGCACACTGCAAAGTGGTCGTTGTCTAGATCGGGAGGCGTTATGAAAAAGAGTGCTCGTCTACGTCACGCCATCATGGAGCGACGTGCGGTAGTTGTACCCGGTTGTCACGATGCCCTTAGCGCGCGCGTCGTCGAAAGCTGCGGATTCGAAGCCACGCAGATATCGGGATTCGGCGTCGCCGGCTCATTGCTGGGTCAGCCCGACGTTGGCCTTGTGCAAATGAAGGACATTCTTGAAGTTGCCTGGAACATCGTTCAGGCCGTCGACATACCAGTTATGGCCGACGCCGATACAGGTGGCGGTAATGCGATCAATGCGGCCTGGGTGACCGAAAGGCTGATCGCCATGGGTTGTGCGGGCATGAACATCGAAGATCAGGTTTTCCCGAAACGCTGTGGACACATGGCGGGGAAAGAGGTCATTGCGGCCGAAGAAATGGTGGGTAAAGTAAAGGCTTGTACGAACGTGCGTGCTGGGCTCGATCCGAACTTCGTTATCAATGCGCGCACCGATGCACTAGCAGTCCACGGTCTCGATGAGGCCATCCGACGCTGTAACTTGTATCTTGAAGCGGGCGCAGATCTAGTTTTCATTGATGCTATTGCCACTCGCACGGACATCGAGCGGGCACTTACGGAGGTTGCGGGGCCGCTATCTGTGAACCTGATGGACGGTGTTAGCGGCGTAAAGACGGAGCTTATCCCGATTCCAGAGCTCGCAAAATTGGGCGTCAGTCGAGTCTCGATACCGGTGGCGTCAATCATGGTAGCGCACAAAGCTCTGCGAGATTTCTTCACCGCACTGCGCGCGTCGGCCACGGGGACCCTGCCGGGGCAGACCCAATGGCTTTCCTCGTTTGAGGACTACACGCAATTCATTGGGCTCGAGGCATATCAGGTTATGGAAGACAAATTCCTGGTGAGTAAAAGCGTACAGAAGAAGTATCGTTCGGCGAAAGCGTAGCTGTGATAAAGGTCGGTATCATAGGTGGGACCGGTTATACGGGAGTAGAGCTCCTGCGGTTGTTGGCGGCTCACCCTAAGGCGGACTTGCAGGTTATAACATCACGGACCGAAGCAGGTCGCGAGGTAGCCGAGCTTTTCCCGAGTCTACGCGGGCATGTGGGAATTGATTTCAGCGAGCCCGATGACGACGCGCTTTGCACATGTGACGTTGTGTTCTCCGCGACCCCGAATGGGGTAGCGATGGCGCACGCGCCGAAATTGATAAAAGCTGGGGTCAAACTAATCGATATCGCGGCCGACTTCCGTTTGAAAGACCCTGCACTGTGGGAGCAATGGTATGGCAGCGCGCATGCTTGCCCAGAACTGCTGGCGGAAGCTGTTTATGGTTTGCCGGAGTTAAACCGCGACGCCATCCGTCATGCACGCGTGATCGCCAATCCGGGTTGTTATCCGACGGCGGTGCTTCTGGGTTTCTTGCCTTTGCTGGAACAGGGGGCAATCGACTTAGGGCACTTGGTGGCTGATGCCAAGTCCGGTGTGAGCGGCGCCGGCCGCAACGCCAAGATCGATAGTCTGTTCACCGAAGCTGCCGACAACATGAAAGCGTATGCGGTCTCCGGACACCGTCATCTGCCTGAGATACGTCAAGGCCTGGAAGCAGCCTGCCGACAGCCAGTGGGCCTGACCTTTGTGCCGCATCTCACGCCGATGATAAGAGGAATCCATGCGACCTTATATGCGCGGCTGACAGACGGGAGTGCCGATCTGCAGGCGCTGTTCGAGCAGCGCTATGCGCAAGAGCCATTCGTCGATGTCCTACCATCCGATAGCCATCCCGAAACCCGCTCGGTGCGCGGCAATAACACCTGCCGCTTGGCGGTACATCGCCCGGGGGGCGGCGATATCGTGGTGGTGCTATCCGTGATAGACAACCTGGTAAAGGGCGCAGCGGGCCAGGCGGTGCAAAATATGAACATTCTATTCGGCCTAGATGAGACTTTGACGCTCGACCAGCTCGCCATATCGCCATGAGCGTAGCCCCTGATTGTTAGCTCGCTAGAGCGAGTTATAATTTCGGTAGAACAGCCAAAAGGCCTGCAAGGACGTTGATTCTTAAACGCCAGAAGACCGGTGAATTGGTGGTCAAACCGCGGTACTCGCCGCGGGTGAAGCTCTTTATTACGGGGCTGATTGTCGTCGTGCTGCTAGTGACCGCCGGTATGATCTACAACCACGGTCTTAGCATGGCTGGCTTCGAGCGCGTGTCTGCCACACGCCATGCGGAGGCGTTGCGGAATCGCATCGTGCAGCTGGAGGGAGATAATAAGTCATTGCGTGAAGCGTTGGCGCGAGCCGAGCGAACGTTACAGATGGATCAGACCGCCTATCAAGAGCTCGACCGCTCTTTGAAGGTGTCGAATCAGGCCATTGTGAGGCTGCGTGAGGAGCTAAATTTTTATCGCAACATCATCTCTCCGCCAAACAAGCAAAGCGGTCTGCGCATTCAAAGCTTAAAGGTCGAGGTGTCTATCGACGATAAGAATAAAAACATGTACCGCTATAAGATGGTATTGATTCAGGCGCTCAAGCATGACCGCAAGGTCCGAGGGAGGGCCAGGTTCGAGATCAGCGGTTTACGGGCAGGTGAGAACACGGTGTTGCGCTATCCGCAACCGACCGATAATCCTATCCGCTTCGACTTTAAGTACTTTCAGGATATCGAGGGCAAGTTCGCGTTGCCTGCGGACTTCGAGCCTAAGTGGATCAAGGTCAACGTTACGAGTCGCGGCCGCAATGCACAAACGGTCGAGCAGACGTATCCGTGGCCGCAAGTCTGACCCGTTTCTGACCTTTTCCCGCCTACTGTCCGGCCAATATGCCAGCGCCGGATCCGATCTGTAGTAGCCCAGGGCACCGGCATCCGTTGGTGGATCACACCCAGAGGTATCGTTTGGCCGCTATTGCTCCTCCTTGTTTGCGGCCTGGCTCGAGTGCGAATTCGCCCGCTTTCACGGGGGGGACGATGTTGTTATGCTTGAGCCGCTGCCGCGTGCGAACAAGCGACGGGTAAGGCCATGGAGGATGGCGGGGTCACCGGTTTGCTAAGTTCGTCGCGGCCTCGCGGCGATTGATTATACCGGGGGTGAATTATGTCAGACGCACGAGAGAAGAAGGCAAATGGAAAGCCGTGCGATTCCATCGATACCTTGATCGGGTCGAAGACCGAAGTGAAGGGAACCCTTGTGTTCTCAGGTGGGTTGCGGGTCGATGGCAAGATGAAGGGCAATATTACAGCGCGAAGTCACGATAACAGCACAGTGGTTTTGAGCGAACGGGCTGAAGTGAACGGAAACGTAACGGTTCCCCATGTCATTCTTCAAGGCCGTATCAAGGGAAACGTGAGGAGTTCTGAGTGCATCGAAGTGCAACGTACAGCCGAGATCGCTGGTGACGTGCGTTATAAGACAATCGAGATAGCGCGGGGTGCCACCATACGCGGGAGCCTGTTACACGAAGCGGAAGAGCGCGCCGACAAAGGGGTAGTGGCTAGGCTCAGGCCGGCAGCTACCACTCGCCCGTCAGACCCCACGGCTGAGGGCGGCGGGTAGCGGCATCCTCGGCCGATCGGTCGCGCGCGGCTTAGCTACCGTCGGAAGACATTCCTATCTTAGGTGATTCCAGCGTTTTTGGGCGGCCGACACGAGCTGGAACACGAAAAATCGTGTTTCCCGGCGAACAGCCTGATGAGCCCAGACTTGATCGTCGCAGCCTAGCGGACTATCTGGTTATAGAGATAAGGGAAAGGCGGCGACTATAAAAGCGGTCGGAGGTGAAGAATGTTAGGGAAGTCGAACGAAAAACCCTGCAATACCATTGATACTTTGGTTGGTGCCAAGGCGGAGCTCAAGGGTGATGTCGTTTTTTCCGGCGGCCTCCGGATCGACGGCAAGCAAAAGGGTAACGTCACCGCCAAAGGGGCGGGCAACAGTACCCTAGTACTGAGTGAGAACGCAGAGATTGTTGGGGACGTGATTGTGCCCCATATGATTGTCAATGGCAGAATCAGGGGGAACGTACACTGTTCAGAGCGGATAGAGCTGCAGTCTAAGGCGGAAGTTATTGGTGACATCCATTATAAGGTAATTGAGATGGCGCTTGGGGCAACGATTAATGGCAACCTCGTGCGCGACTCGGGAGAGGCGACGGAGAAGGGCGGGGTGACCAAGCTCAAACCCGTGGCGACGTCATCGGGTGGTGGTGATGCCACCATCGAAGGCGACCGCTAGAGATCTGCGATGCGTTGATTTTGTTCGCTTCGGTCCGCATACTCGATATATAAGTATTTTCTGATACAAGCGGTTTTATGACAGGCACAACACCACAGATGCCAGCACCTCTCGCTCTCACCGAGGGCGCAGCCAACAAGGTCAAGGAGTTGGTTGAGCAGGAAGACAACCCTGACCTCAAGCTGCGCATATATATTGAAGGCGGCGGTTGTTCCGGTTTTCAGTACGGCTTCACGTTCGACGACACAGTTAACGATGACGACACCTGTGTGCAAAGGCACGGGATTACAGTCTTGATCGACCCATTAAGCTTTCCGTATCTCATCGGTGCAGAGATCGACTACCAGGAAGGGTTACAGGGCGCCCAGTTCATCCTCAAGAATCCCAACGCTAAGACCACGTGCGGTTGTGGATCGTCGTTCAGTGTTTAAGGCGTCTGCCTTGAACACGTAATCCAAGCCATCGAATCATAAGTAGAAGGAACCGGAAGGGAGGCATCGCCCCCGTTCGTTTATTTCGCGTTTTACGCTTTGTAGTTCAGCCTTACTACAATGGCCGCATCCACCGCATCGATGCGAGTCCCCGACAACAAACCGATGTTATACACAGTGCGAGTTTCAGGCTTGAAGCATGTACGACCAAGTACGTTTGAGTAGGAACCGCGTTTACGACGCACGAGTAGGGCGCACCACGTGCTTGTGTTACCCTTTGCGCGCTTCGCTGAACAGCCCAGTCGTGATTGGAATACTTGCGTAGCCCTAGCTTGAACATCTGCCCGAGCACACGATGCGTAATGTTAAGGAGCAACTAGCACTGCTTGCGCGAGGAGTGGAGGAGATCCTGTTGGAGAAGGAACTCACTGAGCGGCTCGCCTCGGGCAAGCGGTTACGCGTCAAGGCTGGTTTCGACCCAACCGCCCCCGATCTGCATCTCGGACATACGGTGTTGATCAATAAAATGCGCCATTTTCAGGATCTAGATCACGATGTACTGTTTCTGATCGGCGATTTTACTGGTTTGATTGGTGACCCCAGCGGCAAGGTTACGACCCGACCGCCGCTGACTGCCGAAGAAATTGCGGAGAACGCGCGGACGTATGAGGAACAGATCTTCAAGATCCTAGACCGTGACAAGACGACAGTGATGTTCAACTCGAGCTGGATGAACGAGATGAACGCTGCTGATCTGATCAGGCTTGCTTCCCACCATACGGTTGCGCGAATGTTGGAACGCGACGATTTCCAACAGCGCTACAGCAACGGTCAGCCAATCGCCATCCACGAGTTTTTGTATCCCCTTGTACAGGGCTACGACTCGGTTGCTATGGGCGCCGATATCGAGCTAGGCGGGACGGATCAAAAGTTCAACATGTTGGTCGCCCGTGAGCTGCAGAAACACTATGGTCAGCCGCCACAGATTGTGATCACGCTGCCGATTCTGGAAGGCACGGACGGTGTTAACAAGATGTCGAAGTCGCTCAGCAATTATGTCGGCATTAGCGAGCCGCCAGAAGAGCAGTTTGGCAAACTCATGTCCATCTCCGATGAATTGATGTGGCGATATCTGGAGCTGTTGTCCGCCGAGAGCTTGGAGACGATTCAGCGCTGGCGTCATGAGGTCGAGCAGGGACTCAATCCGCGCGATGTAAAGGTGCGGATGGCGAAAGAGATCGTCACCCGCTTCCACGCAGCCAAAGCGGCGGAACGTGCACACAGCGACTTCGTAATGAAGTTCCAGCGCCAAGAGATTCCGGAAAATGTTCCCGAAAAGGAGCTGCGCACAGAATCAGCAAGCCTCTCAGTATCGGTCATCCTTAAAGCGTCTGGGTTGACGAAGAGCACTTCGGAGGCCATGCGCCTAATTAAGCAAGGCGGTGTACGCATGGATGGTGAGCGCGTGGAAGATCCTAAGCGTGAGATCGCGGCTGGCGGAACCCACGTCTTTCAGGTTGGAAGGCGAAAGTTTGCTCGCATAACGATCGTCC
Source organism: Acidiferrobacterales bacterium (assembly GCA_046759385.1). Lineage (GTDB taxonomy): Bacteria > Pseudomonadota > Gammaproteobacteria > Acidiferrobacterales > SPGG2 > JBHICC01. The sequence goes on from JBHICC010000018.1 coordinate 48,479, forward strand.
CGGGTACATCGAGCTGATTTGTTGTTTACTCCTCCCGCACCAAGCTCAGGGGATGAGGGGCAGGAGAGCGTCGCTTCACACGGGTGGCAATAAAGATGGCTAAGGATCTTAAGCGACGGCTTAACGTCTGTGGAGTTGCGAAAACGACCCGATACTGAGGGTTCCCCACGGAAAAGCTCGATAGAAGCAGCTTTCTATTCGTTTGTCGTCTTGCCTGAAGGGCTCAGAGACAGCTAAAATACAACGTTGACCCTTAAGGCCATGGGCGTATAATGCGCCGCCTGCCTGGCCTAGGTGCTATCTCGTTCTTTTACAATTCGGATCAAGTAATTCGTGTGGGCGCTCTTGTTGATCTGGTCCATCGGACTCGGGTTGCTTCAGCGGCGAAGCCGCGGTCGCAGCCAGATAATGATTTGTCCCGAAAGGGACGGCTCTTTTAAACCAGAGAGTTTGATCCTGGCTCAGATTGAACGCTGGCGGCATGCTTAACACATGCAAG